>NZ_JBALGC010000090.1:0-107010 GCF_036916575.1 Nostoc sp. | reverse complement strand
GCGTTTAAAAATTTCCGGCGCACAGTGGAAATTAGAAAACGTACCTCGGATGCTACAACTTCGCTCTGCTTATCTCAATGGTCAACTTACTACCTAATATTTTTGCAAAAGTGAGATGCTCCCGATGAATAGATTACATCTTGGATTTACAAATAAAGAAATAGTGAATCAATTGAAATTACAATTAATGCAGAAGTGGCAACATGAAAAAATTAAGGGAGTAATTAGTAGTAGATTCGTGTATGTTTTAGGAAAAACCAAAAAATACCATAGTAATATTGTATTTCTAATATCCTGGCTTTTTTCCTGCACCACAATTAGTACATTTAACCCAACCGTCACTTTTATAATTAATTCCATAATGTTGTAAACTATTCTTACTATCAACAGTTGTAGAGCAGTTCCAACAATGATTTATGTAAACATTGTAATTATGATTTCTACCGTTTAATCCAGAAATACCTGAACATTCTATTGGATCAGCATTTGGACACCAAAAAACTGTTATCTCCTGTGTAGTTGAATACTTACTGTATTCAGGATTGAATGCCATTAGCTCTCCACAAAATTTACATTTTAATCTCTGAGAATTGTTTTGTACAAAATTAGCCCAAGCTTTAATTTTTCGTATATATTTATCTACATCTAAAGTAACTCGTAGAAATTGAATTTGAATACTTTTAGCAACTAAAAAATGTCTAAGGTTCCACTTGTAACATTTATTAGTACTACTTTCTTTTTCTAAGCAGCTTGTTAAATCACCATTGTCAAAGGAGATATCAGCAAGTAACATGGTTATATCATCCAATGAAATGTTATCAAATAACATTGAATCTTCATTTCTAAATAAAGGAAATAATTGAGATGTATCGCCATTAACACTAACTATCAGTTTCAGCAATGATTCATGTAATTTTAGAAATGAAATTTTAGGATATGCAAAAAGTTTTAGACAAAAGGAGACAAGACTAATATCGTTATTATCAGCTTTTTTTGTTAAAATATTTAAATCCAAGTTTTCTTCAACTGCTCTATATAAACTAAATACCTTTGCCTCTTGTGAAAGTTTTTCCCATATACTAACTGTGTCAGACTTAAATTTATTCCATATAATATCTACCTGAACTGTTGGGAACAAAAAATCAAAAATTATTGGTTGTGCTTGTAACTCAGAAGGAAGTATAGATACAATATACTCAAGTTCTGCTGTATTGGCAGTTTTTAATATATCAACTAGCTTGTTCAATTGTGACTTACTTAAATTATTATTAGATGTGCCAATAATATATTTTGCTTGAAGCTTTTTAGGGGCTATGTCATAGATTTTAGTAATTTTGAGAAGTTGTTGAGGTAATTCAGTTACAAGATTATCATGATTATGAATATATTCGAGTATTTCATCAACGATGTCTTTACTTTCAGTTGTCTCCAGAATTTGACTAAAGAAAGATTTTAATAGCTTGCTGGGGTTGTAATAACTTACGAATATCTTTAGAAATAAGATATAACTCTTGTGGTAAAGATTGTAGAAAAGAATCTTTTTGATAAGTGCTTAACAAATTAAACTTTTTTATACAAAGAGCAATCAATTCATCTACAGATTGGTTTTTATTACTCATACAAGTTTGCAAATATTTGTTAAAAATTGGCTGCCAAAATATGACTTGATTGCTTAAAGCACAGGTTTTTATAACATCCAAATCTTCTTCATTCTGGATTAAATTTATATCAAAAGATTGGTAATTTATATTGCAATTTTTATTGTTAACTGTTTTAAGGTAAAAAGAGACAATAGCATCTTGTTTAAGAGAATTTTCGCTACATTTCATATCACGTTTATTAAAGTATAAATCCTCAGAATTTGTCATATGAGAAATAAAGCCGTAATCATTAGGGCGACCTGTTTTTGAGTTAAACCCGCCATACCATTTAACTTTTCCAACTTCTCTATTCATATTCTGATAAACTTTCGTTCTAAATGTTTATCTAATTTAATATACATAAAAATAAGTAGTCTATGTATAAATACATATTTTTGTGTTAATAAAGAAGTTTTAGTGATTTTAAGTGTGATTACTAGAGTCTTAAAATAATTAGATACTCGACTCTTTTGTAGTTATTCAACTGTCGCGTCAGCCTAATGCCACAATATTTATATCAGTTTTATTCAATCGACCTCTTCTGAATCAGACCTGAATTGCCTTTAAAATGGAAAAATATCAAGAATTATTGGGAGGAATCAATCGTCATGAGTGGGATAGTTGCTAAGTGAACGATTGACGAATATCACCGCATGATTGACGCTGGGATTTTAAGCGATCGCCTTTCGCAGATGATTTCAGGTATCATTTACCGATATAATCAGTAGGCAAATCAAGTAAAGTGGATATGAAGCCCACAAATGAACAAACTCAGGGACTCTACAGGCTTTGTTATCGACTTACTAATGTCATTTACCCTGGATGGCCATATACAAACATCGAACTTGTTAGGGTAGATGAACGTACTGGTAACTTATATGTACTTGCTGGCGAAAATCTAGACTTTGAGATTAAACCAACCGGAGGGTATGAACCATGACAGTAGCTAAGTATGAAGCGATGAATCTCAATGAACTACGTCGCTATGTTCTCACTCACCGGGAAGATGTTGCAGCTTTTCATATGTATATTGATCGTTCAAAATCTGAAGGACGAATGATCACTATAGACTTGAATGATCAGAATTGGGAAGATAAAGTTAAAGAAGCAATTAAATATAGCTCAAATGCTATTCGTTGGTACTGTAATAATACACCAAAATATACTAAAGAAGTTCAGATAATTTCTGAATGGTGGAATCAGTTAGATAATAAATTTGTTACCAAGCATCATATTAGTGGAATAGAAATTGAGCAAGCAACTGGAATCTGGGAACCAATTCAAATTAACCCGCCAGTGCAAATACGCATCAGCGAACCAAGTTTAGAAATTGGCGAATCTACTACGTTGCTCAAATACAGAAGTCAAGATAACTCTATAAATAAAATAGAAGCCGTTGCTATTGATCTGGATATTGCAAAGCAAAACCTATTTGTTTGGCCGACTCAAGCAGCAGAGGTTTTTATTTTCTCAACAGAGGTTACTTAAGACTTTGCTGTACTCAGTTCTAATCTCACTGAGATATTTTTTACTCTCAACATCTCTGTATTTTGTGCGGTGATTCTCCTTTTATTCAAGATTAGAGCCGTGAACCAAAGGATTCCTATCGCTTTTGGGCATAGCTCTAATTTATTTTGGAGATGAAGTGCGATCGCTTTAGCAAGAATAGGTGGTACAGCATTACCTACCTGATTGTACTGGCAAAGAAACTTCTGGTCGAATCTCTCTTCCCGATGTAATAACGTGTAAGATACAACATACAGAAAGATTGGAAGCATTAGTTTGTCATAATGACTTAGAAACATCATCTTGCCGTTGCAACAAAGTTATGGTTCCAATCAAAAAACCGCCATTTGGCGGCTTTTTACGGCAGTTGTTCATGGGGTAAACTCCCTACAGCCCTACGGGCATCCTACGGCAGGTGCTAGCCTCTCCCTTTGGGAGAAGACCACACTGGCTCAACTATGGGCAGTACCAGACTCGAACTGATGACATCCTGCTTGTAAGGCAGGCGCTCTACCAACTGAGCTAACCGCCCTTTTGACTAATCCTTAACTAATATAGCAAAATATTTCGCGTCGCGCTAGTAATTATAAGAAAATCTTTTTTTCTCTTATACTGACTCAGTGAGAACTCTGAGCGGCGGCTACCGCCGTAAAGCCTGCGGCATAGCTACGCTTAGGGCGCAGCCCGCCGCAGGCATCAGAAGTTCGGTGATTCAGTTACTTAGCACTCAGGATTTAGGATGCCCTCTGGTCGGACGCACGATCGCATTACTATGTATGCTCTGCCGTTGGTGGCGGGTGTTACTTTCTGGCAGACTCACAGTAGCAATGCGACTTTGTTAGTTGCAGGCGGGTTTCTCTTTGGAGGGCTGATGTTTGGCCCCGATTTGGATATTTACTCTGTGCAATTTCAACGCTGGGGTTTCTTGCGCTGGATTTGGCTACCTTATCAAAAAAGTCTCCGTCATCGTTCTTTTTTATCCCACGGGCCGATTATTGGCACGATATTGCGGATACTTTATCTTGGCTGCTTGCTAGCTATCTTGGCAATTTTCGTTTTGACGATCGCCCAAAAGTTATGGAATCTGAGTTTTACTTGGCAGGATTTAGGACAAACTGTGGGGCGATCACTCGTACAATACGATACTGAATATATCGCCCTCTTTTTGGGGTTGGAACTCGGTGCGATGAGTCATTCTCTCAGCGATTGGGGCGGTTCGGCATACAAGCGCTTTCAAAAACAGGGCGTTCGGGGGTTGCTTCCTAGTGGCAAAATCAAAAAGCGGAAAGTCACCAGGAGTGGTAGTCGTCGGTCGAAGACAAAGAAATAATTTTTTAAACGCAAAGGTACGCAAAGGTACGCAGAGGTATGGAAGTGAATCAAAATGGGACTTTGGCGGCGTTGCAGGAATTAATTGAGGTGGTGGCGAAATTGCGATCGCCTGATGGTGGTTGTCCTTGGGATTTGGCTCAAACTCCTGAAACGCTGACAACCTATGTGATTGAGGAAGCTTATGAGGTGGTGGATGCAATTAAGAGTGGGGATAAGGGTGCGATCGCAGAAGAGTTAGGCGATTTATTATTACAAGTGGTACTGCAAGCCCAAATCGCTAGCGAATCTGGACAATTTTCCCTCAAAGAAATAACTCAGGGGATTTCCCAAAAGTTGATTCGCCGTCATCCCCATGTGTTTGGTGATGTGTCGGTAACAAGTGTGGATGAGGTGCGGCAAAACTGGGAACAAATCAAAGCTGCGGAAAAAGGCCAACCCTCTCCAGACGCCCAAAAACTTAGTGTTAAACTCGGTCGTTATCGGCGCACCCTTCCCCCACTGACGGCGGCGATGAAGATTTCTCAAAAGGCTGCGGCGATCGGGTTTGAATGGGAAAATATTCAGGGCGTCTGGGATAAGTTTCATGAGGAGTTGGGAGAGTTCCAGCAGGCTTTAGCTGAGGAAACACCAGAACGACAACAAGCAGAATTAGGCGATTTACTATTTGCAGTTATTCAGCTAGCTCGTTGGCATAATCTTGACCCTAGCGTTGCTTTGCAAGGCACAAATCAGCGATTTGTCGAGCGATTAGAAAAAATGGAGGCAGTTGTTGACCGTCCCCTTTCTGATTACAGTTTGGATGAGTTAGAAAACTTGTGGCAACAGGCAAAAGCCCAACTTGCTCAAGAAGGGAGTGGGGAGTGGGGCACAAAAGCAGAGGGGCAAAGGGACAGTGGAAGATGAAAATGGTTATTCGCTGATTCGCAAAGTGCGGGCGCAGGAAGCAGAGCAAGCAAAGAAGATTCCATCTGTAGCACTGACGGCATTTGCTAGTCAAAATAGGTGGTTCGCGATTATTTCTCGCGAACCATATTCCAATACGCTTGGGTTAAGGCTAAAACTCTTTCTTCAAGTCAATTTTTTTAACGTAGACGCGGAGCGGCTTGCCGCAGCGAAAAGTCAGAGCGGCGGTTCCCGCCGATCTGAACTTTTCAAGACAGGCTACCGCCAAGGACGCCAAGGACGCAAAGAGAAGGAAGAAATTCTTAACCCAAGCGTATTGAACCATATTCGACTTCAACTTGCTAGAGCAACCAAAATTAATCTCTTGATTTAAGCTTTTGGTGCAATGACCAGACTAAACCACGGGATTCGGCAAGTCCAGGCCGCGTGAGGATTTTGACTTGCTCAATGATATTCCAGGCGATCGCAAAGAAAGTCGTTACCAAACACAAGCAAAACCGACAGCATTGTTTGCACACCGTCGCGCACGGCTGACATAAATTCACATATTCAACAAGAATGTTTTCCCAGTGCTTAACTTGCTCTATAATTTTGCCAACTTGACTACTTAGTAAGATGGCTAGTGAAATCATAGAAATAGGTTTCAAACATTAATTCAATCAGGAGAATCAACATGAGAATGACTGATCCAGAAACAAGCGAACAAACCATTAACTCTGGATGGCTAACCGCGATCGCGGTTCTCATGATTCTGTTGGGCATTATTACAATTGCGTTTCCTTTCTTTGCTACTGTTGCTTCAACCTTAGCCTTTGGCTGGGTGTTCATCGTTGCTGGAATCGCTCAAATTGTTTATGCTTTTCAATCCAAAGGGGCAGGTCAAATCGCCTGGAAGCTGATTCTTGGTCTTTTGTATCTTCTGTCGGGAATTTTTGTGCTGGCAAATCCGCTTGAAGGTGTCCTTGCCTTTACATTGGTATTGGGAATCACCATTTTCGTGCAGGGCATCATTCAAGTGTCGATGGCGTTCCAACTGCGCCGAGTTTCACCGAACTGGGGATGGATGCTCGTGAGTGGCATTGGGGGCATTATTCTAGGTATTTTGATTTGGTCTAACGTTCCGGCTAGCGCCGTATGGCTGCTTGGAACTTTGATTGGGATCAATTTGTTGTTCGATGGTGTTTGGATGCTAACCCTGCATTCAGAACGCGCTGTTAATGGCAATGATTTATGATCGTTCAGGAAAAGGGAACGATTTGGTGATTGAAGGGGGTCATCCGCTTCAGGACTACCAACTCAAACTGATGTTAATATAACTGGCGATCATCGATCGCTCCGGTGACGAAGAGAAAATGATCGTTGTTGAGGCAAATGCGTAGGCGTAGCCAGCCTTCGGCATCAATGAAATAGCAAATGCGAGCGCCGAAATAGCAAATGCGAGCGCCGAAATAACAAAAGCGAGCGCCAAAATAACAAATGCGAGCGCCGAAATAACAAAAGCGAGCGCCGAAATAACAAATGCGAGCGCCGAAATAACAAATGCGAGCACTGAAATAACAAATGCGAGCGCCAAAATAACAAATGCGAGCGCCGAAATGGCAAATGCGAGCGCCAAAATAACAAATGCGTTGGCGTAGCCCACCGCAGGCATCACCGAAATAATAAATGCGTAGGCGTAGCCAGCACTTCTCTACGAGACGCTGCGCGTAGCTTGCTTCCCCGTAGGGGTACGACATGGTTCATAGGTGTCAACTTAAACCAAAAACCCCTTTAAAACCTCGTTTCTAGCATCTGGCTAGAAATGCTCGTCATTGCGGCTCTGCCGCAAGTAAGAGGCGGAGCCTCTCATTAGGCATTCCCAGTCAGAGACTGGGAACGAGGCAATCTCTAAAAGCTGGTTATAAACTGGCTTTCACGTTAAGTTGACACCAATGGACATGGTTCGACTACTTCGGCTGCGCTCAGTACAAGTGCGCTCACCAGCCGCTCAGTGACCATCGTAGGCATCGCCCGCAAATGCATTAAAAAAACGGAGGCAGTTACTAACTACCTCCTGAAAAATTAAAGCTTGGATGGACTGAGAAATGCTTTTACAGCAGGCTAGAAACTCAGCTAGCTGCTCAAGAACATAATCAAGACCACTCCCAGGATAATCGATCCACTGCCAAGGATGAATGACCAAAAACGATGGTAACTGTTGACAATAGTGCCATTTTCACTTTGGAGTTGAATCAGATCCATCCAAGGTGCAACACCCCGACGGAACCAACCCACAGCCCCAACTTGTTCACCAATCAAGCTTTGGACTCGCTTCATTCCAAACAGGAAATTGCCGATGGGGCCAAAGCGTGAGGCGTAATGCAGATAAAGCATTCCGCTACGATCCTGAATTTTTAAATCGGAACCAAATTTATAACCAGCGTCGCCACGACCAATTAATTGACCTTTAAGTTTTGCAGGTTGTCCACGTAACGGACTAGCGTAGGGATCTGACATCAGGGTGAGAATGTCGGTTTCTGCTGCTTGTTTGTAGTCGGGGAACATCACTAAGGCTTTGACCACAATTCCTATCCCTAAGCCAATAAGTGGCGCACCAAATGTTAAACCTGTGTTTGGGGAACTTGACCACAGAATTACACTTATTATCAAGCCAACTAAGAAACCAATTGTTTCAGCGCCGTACAGCATAACATCTAAAAAGAAGTTACCGTAAAGCTTACTCTTACTCAGAGTTTTGCCTTCTCCAATAACTCGCCCCATATCGAACTCAGTCGGTAAACCCAACTGTTCGGCGTATGTGCTTAACGCACGAACTCGTTTCCCTGTCAATGGGTGAGTGGAATTTAACTCCATCCACCAACCCCAAGGGTTAAACATATCCCACAAAAAGACGCGACCAACTTTTTGAGTATCGGATGTAATGCGGTAGGCGGTTCCTGTGGAAGCGGCGGCTTTATGGTCATAGATACCCAAGGCGCGAGTTCCTTCAATTAAACGGCTGGGTTCTTGTGTGCGCGAACCTTCTTCTAATATTCCATAAGCAATCTTCACTAAAGCGCGGGATAATCCATTGGGATTACCTGTACTTTCGGCTGCAAAGTGGTCAGCAAAGTATTCCCGTGTGCGGGAGAGGTACAGCAGTAGATAAGTACCAATCAGATAAAATACGTAGGCAGCTAAGGCAGCAGTTTGCATCGCATTTTTGATTTTGCTATCACCACCGCCGCGCCCAAATCTTCTAGCTGTGCTGTAAATCAAGTAACAAATTTGCACTAAGGTAGAAGCTACTGTCATCACTGCAAAGTCCCAGTGGACGATGTGCCCCAATTCGTGAGCGTAAACGGTAGCAATTTCATCGTCATCCAAGTATGTGAAAAGTCCCTGACTGACAATTAAACGGGCACTATTCGGCAATGAGCCATAAGTAAAAGCCGTGGGGTTTTGGTCGTTAATAATTCCTAAACGGGGCGCTTTCAGCTTTTTCTGCTGACAGACTTGGCGAATAACTTTAGCTGTCTCTGGACTGAGAGTTTCAACTTCTGCTAACTCTACCCAGCGAGTTTGGTAAAGCCACCTTTGGGTTAAGTCCATAAGAAATGGAGACAGGAAAAAGGCCGCGATATTAAAAACTAGGGTAATACCAATAGCGATCGCTAGCCCTTGGAGTGGATTGTTGCTACCCAAAATAAATACTAAGCTCAAACCTAAAGCCAAGACCATACCAAACAGCAAGGTCATGGTGACACCAGAAGCTAACGCTAAACTACCACCCACACCCCCCATCGCTAATTTCATTCCAGTAGCAACGGCGCGACCAGCTTTTTGGCTGGCGTTAGACTGAGTTACTGGCGTTTGGCGGAAGGATTGACTAGCTTGTTCAGCCCAACTACGAGCCTGTGGGTTTTCACTGATCATTAACTTTTGACACAGGGTCTTGGCTTTTTCGATTTCGCCTGTGGCTTGATAAGCTTTCATCAGCCACATCTGTGCTGAAAGATAATCTGAGGAATCGTGCTTAACACTATTGCGGCAGAATTGTTCTAGTAATTCAACCGCTTCTTGATAACGTTTTTGTTTTAAGGCATCTAATCCAGATTGCAATGACATAGGATCTCCCTAGCAAAGGAGTGGTATTTGATCGATCAATACTCAATAGATCCAGCGTTCGTCATCACAATTTCGTAAAAATTAAAATATCGGCAGTATAAATTATTTACTTAAAAAAAAGCTAGAGAAACATATATTACGATGTCTCTCTAGTCTTCGGTACGCATAAATCATTTTTAAGATTTTCAAATCAGCTCTGCAATAATACTTACAATATTCTTGTTGCTGTAAATTTCCTATCTCTAATTTATCTGTGTTCGATAATTACAGAATAAGTGTTTTGAACCAAGTCTTGCTTCACCCGATCAGAGTAATTATTGATTACCCAGATGGTTCACCCAATTGGGGGAAGACGATAAGCAATAGTGGACTGAGATTGATAAGATGAGGAAAAGGTAAAGATTTGTGCTATGACTATTCTTGATATTGCTTCTTCCCTAATTACGATCGCAGGGCAAACCCGCCAAGCTGCAAGTAAGCTAGCGATTCTCTCCACTGAGGCAAAAAATCAAGCGATTGAAGCGATCGCTCAAGCTTTAGAATCAGCTAGAGATGAAATTTTACAAGCAAATATTGCTGATTGTGAAGCTGCTACTGCCGAAGGAATTCCCAAACCACTTTATAAACGCTTGCAGTTGGATGAACATAAATTAAGAGATGCGATCGCTGGGGTTCGAGATGTTGGTAAGCTAGCTGATCCAATTAGTAAAGTACAGATTCACCGCGAACTTGACACTGGTTTAATTCTCAAGCGAATCACTTGTCCTTTAGGTGTTTTGGGGATTATTTTTGAAGCCCGTCCAGAGGCGGCGATTCAAATTGTTTCCTTAGCGATTAAATCGGGAAATGGTGTAATCCTCAAATGTGGAAAGGAAGCTGTGCGTTCTTGCGAAGCGATAGTCAAGGCAATTAAACAAGGATTATCTCAAACTGCTGTTAACCCTGATGCGGTACAGTTGCTGACAACTAGAGAAGAAACTCTAGAACTTTTGAAATTAGATAAATATGTAGATTTAATTATTCCTAGAGGTTCTAATTCCTTTGTGAGATTTGTACAGGAAAATACACGTATTCCGGTACTAGGTCACGCCGACGGTATTTGTCATCTTTATATAGATAAAGCCGCTGATATTTCTAAAGCAGTTCCAATTACCGTCGATGCCAAAGCGCAATATCCTGCTGTGTGTAATGCAATTGAAACTTTGCTAGTTCACTCCTCTATTGCTAGAGAATTTTTACCAAAAGTTGCCGAGGCTTTGGAAGAACGCCATGTGGAATTAAGAGGCGATAAACGCACATTGGAAATTTTACCTAACATCACTACGGCAACACAAATAGACTGGGAAACAGAATACAGCGATTTTATTTTGTCTATTAAAATTGTAGACTCTATAGAAGATGCGATCGCCCATATTAATGAATATGGTTCTCGTCATACTGACGCGATTATTACTGAAGATTCAGCATCTGTGGAAACTTTCTTTGGACTGGTCAATTCAGCCAATATATTCCACAATTGTTCCACCCGCTTTGCTGATGGTTTCCGCTATGGTTTCGGTGCAGAAGTAGGAATTAGTACACAACAAATGCCTCCCCGCGGCCCCGTTGGTTTAGAAGGATTGGTGACATACAAATATCAAATGACTGGCGATGGTCATATTGTAGCGACTTACACCGGAGCGAATGCTAAAGCTTTTACTCATCAGGATTTAGTGTAAAGTCTTCTCACATATAGGACTCATGTCTGATTTATGAACAAGATTTCAAATGAAACCCCGATAAAATCGGCTTTTCAGTCTCAGGATGTTTTCAAAAATCAAATCAGAGTCCTATAGTAGGGCCAGTTACAAAAAAGTAGATTTCGCATGAGTAGCAAAATATCCAAGATCGGTATTATTGGTGCGGGTAATGTGGGTTCAGACGTAGCAAATGCTCTAGTGCTACTCGGTAAATGTGTAACAGTCGTCCTTTTTGATCGAACCTTATCAAAAGCTGAGGGGCAAGCATGGGATATTGAAGACACCATTCCCCTACTTCGAGATATGGAGATTATACCATCAAATCAGTATGAAGATTTAACGGATTCTGATATTATTATCGTGACTGTTGGGGTGCAGAAAAAACAAGGACAGACCCGATTAGATATGTTGAGCGACAATGCACAGATCATGCGTTCGACGATGAAAGAATTGGATCGAGTTGCACCGAATTCAATCGTAATTATCGTTAGCAATCCAGTGGATGTACTAACGCGGATTGCAATTGCTAGTTCCACTAGAGCAGAAAACCTAATTTTCGGTTCGGGAACCGTTCTTGATACTGCTAGACTGAGATATCAACTTGGTAAGCGACTGAACGTTAGTAAACTAGACGTTCATGTTTATGTGATTGGAGAGCATGGAGACAGTGAATTTGTCGTTTGGTCTAATGCATTTATTGGGGGAATTCCGTTAATTAAATTTCCCATACCACAAGGAGCAACGCTGGAACAAATTCAGGAAGAGTACGCAGAGTTAACTCGTAAGCGAGGCTATAACATTTCTGAACGTAAAGGAAATACTAGCTATGGCATATCAATAGTAGTTTCTCAGTTAGTTGATACCATCCTGCGAGATGAAAAGCAGATATTTCCAGTATCGGTGAGAGCAGATTCTAACTATGGAGTTGGCAGTGAAGTTGTTCTTGGACTTCCATGTATCATTAGCTCAATAGGTATTGAGCGCCAACTGGTGTTACCAAGAAATGCTCATGAACAACGCTTATTAGAAGAGTCAGCCACCAAACTGAATGAAGCCTACAATTCTTTGGATAATTAAAATCAACTCATATAGCTGTTTAAAAATGCCCTTTTTTGAATATGTATAAGGGCTAGTACCGCAAGGCGGAAGTCAAAAGTCACTCATTCAAAAGTCAAAATGAATACAGGATAAGCGTTTCGTTGATTTGGAATAGGTTGTTTATTTCCGCCGCGCTGTACTAGTATGCAGATTAAATAGAGAGCATCCCAGATTTTTTAAAAACATACTTGTTATTACTTTTTGACATAAATTACTAAAAAATAAGAAAACATGCAGAACATTATTAATTTTCATCAGGATTTTAACAGATTCGTGGAAGATAGCTATTGTATTCTTCCAGAAATGCAGTTGCCAATCTCACCTCTTCAATATGTCTTGCGGGAGAAGCTTGTTAATCAAGATAGTCTTTGGTTAGAGTTTGGTGTTGCTAGCGGACGCACTCTCAATCTGATCTGTGAGTATCGGTTACAAGGAACTGTTTATGGGTTTGACAGTTTTGAGGGATTACCATCTGATTGGCGTGGATTACCTAAAGGAGCTTTTAAGCAACCAGAATTACCCCAGGTAAAAAGCAATGCGACTCTCATAATAGGTCTTTTTGAAGATACTATTCCTCAGTTTATTGCTGCTCACACCCAGGAGTATATATCTTTGTTGCATATTGATTGCGATCTTTATTCATCAACTAAAACTATCTTCAAGTATTTAGGAGAAAAACTCACAGAAGGTTCAATAATCGTTTTCGACGAGCTGATCGGATATCCGGGATTTGAGGAACATGAGTTAAAGGCGTTTTACGAATTTGCTCTGGCTTCAGAGAAAAAATTTCAATGGATTGGAATCAATGGAACTAAAGAAACTCAAGAACTACTTGAATATGCCCAACACGGATCAATGGGTGAACTTTTGTTTTCTCAAAATGTTCCACTCAAACAGCGTGTTGCCGTCAGAGTCATTTCTTAGAACCTATATTCTGCACTCTCAACTGTCACATGGATAAAATTAACCCTAGAATGTGGATATCTACTAGTGTTGAGGAGGCGACATGAAAGCTAAAAATTAGCTAAAATAAGTTTCATAGCCCGAATACCTCGTAAATAATACTCCAGCTTGTTACGATTTAATTTGATTAATTCCTCGACTGATCCCCAACAAGAATCCATGAATTTTACCCAACTTTGACCCTAAATTGGTGATTTCAAAAAATAGACTTCATATCGTCATCCTTAACGCTGTTATTTTAAATACAGCATGATTTGGGATTAAATAAGCCTCATCGCCCTTTATCCTTGTTGATAGTTATCAATGAACACGACATTTCTTGTCGTTCTCCACGAGATATGCAACGCGGTAAGTAAAAAAAGTAAACATGTTATTTGTCGTCAATCGCCTGGATTTCAAATATTACTTAAGCGCCTCAAAAAACCAAGTCAGCAGTATAACAAATAGCTGCACCCGACTCAAGCAAATTTTAGTGATTGAGTGTTGCAAAATCATCAGTATCTGAAAAATTAGCCATTAAACTAATGCTTTAAGTAAAGCCTGAAGTTTAAGCTGCACCTCTGCAAACTCTCTATCAGGATCAGATCCAGCCACGATACCAGCACCAGCATACAATCTCGCGCGATCGCCATTGATTAATGCTGAACGAATTCCCACAATAAACTCGCAGTTCCCCTCAGAATCTATCCAACCCAGAGGCGCAGCGTATAAACCCCTTTCAAAGCTTTCATAACGACGAATTTCGGCACAAGCTACATCTCGTGCTGCACCGGCAACCGCTGGTGTAGGATGCAATTGGGCGACAATCTTTAATGGATGGATATTAGCAGGAACCATAGCACTTATTGGTGTCCATAAATGCTGGATATTCGATAATTGTCGCAGGCGGGGTGCTAATATTTGGGGTAATAAACCTAGCTGGCATAGGCGTTGTGTAATGAAATCAAGTACCAGCAAATGTTCGTGCTTTTCTTTTTCACTATTGAGTAAGCGATTAGCATTAGCTGCATCTTCAGCCGGGGTTTTACCTCGTGGTGCAGAACCAGCCAAAGCATCAGTAATTAACTGTTGATTATTAATACTAATTAATCTTTCTGGACTTGCACCAATAAAATTTTGTCCTTTGCCATTACTGGTAGAAAATATATAACAATTAGAATGTATTTGCCTAAGATTATTTAAGGATTTAACTAAGTTAAATTGATTACTTGACTTGACATCTAATATATCTGCTAACACAATTTTACTTAAATAACTAGACCGAATTTTTTCTAAAGCAGATACTACTGAACGTTGAAATTGAGCAGCATTTCTAACGGATTTTTTGTAGAAATTTACTGAAAAATAATCAATATTAGCAGAGTAATATTCTAAAGATTGGATAAATTCAATTTTATTTTGCACATTCTCCAACAATGTTTGAATATTTACATTTGCATTGATAATTATATTTGTTACTAATATACAGCGCTGATTTTTTACAGCTACTTGCCAACGTGGAAGAAAGATGGTAGCAGATGGAAATGGATAATCTACTTGAGTATTTTTATCAAAAAAACTGAAATAACAAAAAAAGTGAGGCCCAGAAAAAGGTTGATTAGCGTTACCAAAATTAATTATATTTTTTAGACAAGATTTGATAAAATATTCTGCTTGACTAAAACGGTCAGCGCCATCAATCTCTAATTTTGCTACAGCATCAATTGCCGCGATCGCTTCTCCTTTACCTCTGTCCTCAAAGTAAAAATTTATTTCATTTGCTTGTGTAAGTTTATCCAATACAAGTAAAGGGTCAACTAAATCGATCTCTTGGGAGATACTAACAATTTGCCTGCAATTATTTTTGAGGCACTTTTCTTGCACTGCTACCAGAAATTGATATAAATCTTTGTGTACAAACAAGTTGCTACGACATGGTGAAACTGTCATGGATCTAAAGTAAATTTTTTTTAAGTTAACTTCCTAAAGTGTAATTAATCGTGGTCGTATTTTTACAGGTAACATATTAAGTTGTCATTTCACCAGCGTAGGATTTGCCTTGTTCGTGGTGTTCCTAGACCCTGACAAGCCAGTTCCAGCCTTGGGCTGCAACCGTGAGAGTGGAGTGTTAACAACACAAGGTTAATGAGCCAGAGTAAAAGTAGGAGTTGTTTTTCCATGATGAATATCTAGCGTCTCTTTAAATCATAAAATCTCAAGTGTGAGTAATATTCCGGCAATTTAATTAATCACCACTGATGACTACCAAGCAGATTTTATATCCCAACACTAAGTTATGGATGGCAGCGATTAAACCGCCAATGTACAGCGTTGCCATTATGCCCATTTGGGTAGGAACAGCAGTAGCATTTGCCGAAACTCAAATTTTCAATGGTGCAGTATTTTCTACTTTTGTAGCTGCGGCAATCTTAATTCTTGCCTGGGAAAATATCAGTAATGATGTCTTTGATTCCGAAACAGGAATTGATCAAAATAAGCACCATTCTCTGGTGAACTTAACAGGCAATAAGCTATTAATATTTTGGTTAGGAAATTTATGTTTAGGTTTAGGGTTGCTGGGCATACTAGCGATCGCCTTTTGGCAACAAGACCTAACTGTTATCGGTATAATTTTGCTGTGCTGCGGTTTAGGCTATATGTACCAAGGGCCTCCCTTTCGCTTAGGATATCAAGGTTTAGGCGAGATTCTTTGCTTTTTTGCTTTCGGCCCCTTAGCAGTGGAGGCAGCCTACTACAGCCAGACCCAAACTTGGTCAATCACAAGTTTAGCAGCCTCAGTGATTGTCGGGATTGCCACAACCTTAATTTTGTTTTGCTCACACTTTCACCAAGTTAAGGATGACATCGCCGCAGGTAAGCGATCGCCTATTGTACGTCTGGGAACTGCAAAAGGTGCCCAACTCCTAGCTTGGTTCACTGGTAGCATTTATCCCCTCATCTTGCTGTTTGTGCTGTGGGGAATTTCTCCAGCTTGGACGTTACTGAGTTGGCTAAGTTTACCCTTTGCCTTCAAATTATGTCGCCACGTCCAAGAAAATCACAACCAGCCCGACAAAGTTAGTAACTGTAAATTCATCGCCGTAGCCGTGCATTTCTGGAGTTGCTTGCTGTTGGGACTGGGATTTCTGCTTTAACAATTACTAATTGATGCGTTATCAATTTAAATTTCGTCCCTATCGGCGAAGATTTGTGCGATCGCTTACTACTAATCATGGTAAATGGCAGATTCGGGATGGCATTATTCTCCGTATTACCAACAAATCAGGTAGAGTTGGCTGGGGAGAAATCGCCCCCATCAGTTGGTTTGGTTCCGAAACCCTAGAACAAGCCTTAGATTTTTGTCGCCAACTCCCAGAAGAAATCACAGACGAGATAATTTTCTCCATCCCAGATGAGTTACCTGCTTGTCAATTTGGTTTTGAGTCAGCGCAAGAGTGGGGGAGCGGGGAAGATGAGAAAGATGAGGGAGATCAAGAAAATAATTTTATAACTTCTAACTCCTCACTCCTCCTCTACAGTGGCTTATTACCAGCCGGGGAAGCGGCTTTAAATCAATGGGAAACGCTGTGGCAGCAGGGATATCGCACGTTTAAATGGAAAATTGGTGTGGATGCGATCGCTGATGAACTAGAAATTTTTGAGTCACTGATCCACACCTTACCAGCCTCTACAAAACTGCGATTAGATGCCAACGGTGGACTCAGTTATGAAGAAGCTAACTTATGGTTGTGGACTTGCGACAATCTCAAAGCAAATGCAGAAATACCCCTAGAAATTGAATTTCTCGAACAACCGCTACCTATTGAGCAATTTCAGCAGATGTTGGAATTGAGTACGAGTTATGAAACTGCGATCGCTTTAGATGAATCTGTCGCCACACTTGGACAACTTGCTGCTTGTCATCAACAAGGTTGGCGAGGAATTTTTGTCATAAAGCCTGGGATAGTCGGATCACCATCTCGTCTCAGGCAGTTTTGCCAACAGCATAAAATTGATGCTGTATTTTCATCAGTATTTGAAACTGCGATCGCAAGACAAGCAGCACTCCAACTAGCAGCCGAATTATCCCGAAACAATAGAGCAATTGGTTTTGGTATCGACCATTTTTTTGAACAAGAAGAAACGTGGTTTCAAAGTTTATGGAACGACCTTTAGACTGTCTTAATAACCTGGATCAGGATGATTGGCTCATCGGTTATAACAGCCGTCAATTTAATCAAATAGCTCAAGAATTATATTTAGAACTAACACAACTATCAGCGTGTGGAACACCACCAAAAATTATCTTAGCCGAACGCGAACCATTACGATTTTTAGCAAGTTTTATTGCCGCTTGTGCAGCTAATTGTCCAGTTTTTCTTTGTAACCCAGACTGGGGAACACAAGAATGGCAACAAGTCTTTGATTTAGTACAGCCAGACATTATTTGGGGAATGGGGAATAGGGAATGGGGAATAGGGAATGTGAATAAATACCAATGCCCAATGCCTCATACCCCATGCTCAATGATTATGATTCCCACCGGTGGTTCATCGGGGCAGATTAAATTTGCTATCCATACTTGGGAAACTCTCATTGCATCTGTACAAGGATTTACAGAATATTTTCAATTAAAGCAAGTTAATTCTTTTTGTGTATTACCGCTATATCACGTTAGCGGTTTAATGCAATTTATGCGCTCTTTTACCACTGGAGGTAAACTGGCTATCCTACCATTCAAAGCAGTAGAAGCAGGTCAAATTTTAAATATTAAACAATCAGAATTTTTCATATCTTTAGTACCAACACAGTTACAACGTCTCCTAGAAAATCCACAATTAACTAAATGGCTATCCCAATTTAATACTGTACTTTTGGGAGGTGCGCCAACATGGAACGAACTACTAGAAAAAGCCAGATTTCATCGCATCCGGTTAGCACCTACCTATGGTATGACAGAAACCGCCTCTCAAATTGCTACCCTCAAACCGGATGATTTTCTTAGCGGTAAAATTAGCAGTGGTCAAATTCTTCCCCATGCAAAAATAACTATTCGCAATCAGCAAGACGAGATTTTAAATTCCAATCAAATCGGAAATATCATCATTTATGCTCAATCTCTAGCCCGTGGTTACTATCCGATAATCCGAGAAAATAAAGCTGATTTCCAAGTAGATGATTTAGGCTTTTTAGACGAACAAGGCCATTTAAATATAGTCGGACGTAACAGCGACAAAATTATTACAGGTGGAGAAAACATTTACCCAGCAGAGATTGAATCAGCTATACAAGCAACTCAAATGGTTGCTGATATTTGTGTCATCGGCATCCCAGATAAACAGTGGGGACAAGCATTAACAGCGATTTACATTCCCAAACAATCAGATACCTGTGCCTTAAAAATCCAAACCCTACTCAAAGACAAACTCAGCAAATTTAAAATCCCTAAATATTGGATTCCCCAGCAAAACTTACCCCGTAACTCCCAAGGTAAGATTAACCGCCACAAGTTACAACAAATAGCCACAGAATTCCTCCAAAATCCCATTACATAATCTCTCTAGACTTTCTTCTCTCTGCGCCCTCTGCGTCTCTACGGTTCGTATCCAACCACTGGATAATCTTTTCAGGTAATTCTTGCTTACTTCTACTACCTGCATCAATACAAACATGCCTAGTAATAGCCTTCGCAACTACCACCTCAGCCACTGTAATTTCGTAAGTAATTTCAAACTTATCAACACCTGTTTTTTGCGGAATTAAACTAATCAGCAACTTATCCCCTACAAACATAGGGCGCAAAAAATCCACACTAGTATGAACAATGGGAAAAGCCACAGATGGATTAATAAAAAAATCTTTGAGATTAATACTTGACGCTTCTAAAGATTCTTCATAAGCTTCATGGCAAAGACCCAAAGCGTTAGCAAAATAAACTACCCCAGCAGCATCAGTATCTTGAAAGCGAACCGTGCGGTTATAAGTAAAAGGCATTTTTGACAATTGAATTACGAATTATGTTGACTCTAACGACGGAACCTCGAAGTCATTAAACGAGCAAATATTGGAAGACGAAGCGGCTATTGCCCTCACCAGCTTACCGTCAAGAGTCAGCAAAGTAGCATTAATCTGCTGGGAAAGCGCGACATAAAAGCTATCGTAGGCAGAAGTTCCATAACTCAAGCTTATAGTAACTGCATCCGCCATCAAATCAGCTGTTGAAACAACACGCAACGGAAAAGCTTTCAGAGTAGCTAAATCTGTCTGAACCTCAGCAGTAGTGTACATCCTTGCACGGACATACTTCCAGAACGTGTTAGCACACTCAATGTAAAAAAGGTCTGGAACAAAAATTTCTGTCTGTGGATTGGCGAGATGACCGAAGAGTTGATTAACTTTGGCAGTTAGTTAGTGGGTCAGCAATGAAATACTTGATGCACACACTGGTATCCAACACGCATCTTAGAAGGGTGGTCATCTGTGGCGGTCTTCTCGAATCAGTTCAGTACTATCAGGTAATCCGAAGTCTGCTGGATTCACACGGCGACGCTGACGGCTTTCTTCTAGGACTTTAAGTACATTTTGTCGTTTCTGGTCTTCTATTTGTTGTGCTTCAGTTTTTAAAGCTTGTTCTAACAAAGTTATAACTTGGGCATTAATGGAACGGTGTTCAAATGCCGCTAACTCTGCAGCTTTGCATACAAATCATCGGGTAAATTTCTTACATAAAGGGTAGCCATCGTTTTACCTCAAAGTAGAATTTATCAAAATGATAGCACTATGCAAGCAAAGGGTAGAAGGGAGCGATCACTTGCTGTAAATTATCTACTTTTTTCGTTTTCCTTTGGGTTGATAGTCAACGCCTCGCAGAAAGTCACCTAAACTTGAATTCTTGCTAATATCGTAGTTACCTTTGCCAAATGTCTGCTTTAATTCCTGTTTATATTTATCAATTTCTTGCGGTACAGAACTGTTAGATTTAATATATGCTTTTGCAATAAAATTTAGTGATGGTTCAGACTGTTTCAAAGATTTTTTAAAATATGTATATGTAGTTATGACTTGCTCTGTAGCTGTTTTTACATCACCACCTTTCAATTCTACAAAGCAGATTATTCTTTTACTCTCTTTTGCATAGAAGATAATTAGATCACAGATTTTCATACCTTCTTGTTCTAATCCTAATATTTGACGCAATTTACAAGTAGGATTTGACTGATTGTCTATAAGAAAAAAGAGAATTGTTTCACCGCTAGATGGTTTTATATTTATCTCTACTCCATTTTCTGTATAACTTGTTTTCCCTGGTAGCAAACAACTTGAAAACAATAAATTATTAAAAAGCATTTTTAAATCACTCCTTAGCTTAAGAGTGATTATGGGAATATATGGGAAATATCATCAGATACATCACCAAACGTACCCCAATCTATACGGCCTTCTTGATTTAAGATATTCTTAGCCATACCATCCTCAAACAGATATACAGAAACTTTTTCTTGAGGGATAAAAGCTTCTGTTCGCTCTAAATAAAATTTCTCTTTTATACTTTCTTTATCTTTATATTTAGCAGCTTTCATCAAATTCGATAGATGATCCAAAATATAAGGACTATGAGTTGTAATTAATACTTTTAGACCAGCTTGGACTAACATTGCTAAAAATTCAGTAATTGCTACTTGTACAGATGGGTGTAAATGTATTTCTGGTTCATCAATAATTAGCAACTCACCCGGTTCAGCCAGATAGCGTAAGCAAAGAACTAAAGGTGTTAGTCCTTGAACCAGAGATGAAGCAGTTGTTATTTCCAATTTTATTTTTTCTGATGGCTGAAAAAATATTTTATTTTCTAATCCAGGTTCATTAAAATCTATTCTACCTTGCAAAATTTGCTTTTCTAATAATTCTGCTAATTCAGCATAAATGGCAACTTCTGGTCTTTTTTTAATTTCTTCTTCTCTTTCCTCTGTTGTCTTTATATATGCATTAGCTAATATTTCTATTAAACTTTGTATTGGCTCACTTGTATTTTTAGTTTTTGGTTTATCCGAGCGCTCAGATATTATTTTAACATCTAAATCAATATCAGAGGTTTCATCAAAATTATTAAAATTGACATTTTCAAATTCCAAACTTTCTTTTTTAAGAGAAAAAGTAAAGGTTGTAAAAGTAATTCTCTGTATAGGAAATATATAAACATCTGAATAAAAAGAACTATGAATTATCTGGAAAATTTCTTGAAGCAAAACTTTTTTAAATAGCTTTATAGGGATTTTTTTTAACCAGCTATTTTTGGAAATTATATTAAAGCAAATATTATTTTCACCATTATTTTTTAAGATATTTAAATACTCCTTATCTTGTGAGCCAAAATAAATTTCTTTTTCTAAGCTATATTTTTTTACATTCTCAAGTATTTCTTGTTTTACCGTAGCTAAATTCAAGCTTATCTTCCTTGATTGAAAATCACTACGTTCACTACTCATAAATGTTTTCATCAAACTGGGAGATGACTGAGCAACATCATTAATATATGCTTCTGCATACTCATCAGCAAAATTAATTAAGTCAAGACTAACATTTCCTTCTTGGATAAATTGCTCAATAGCATTATCTATAATCGGATATTTCTGCTGAGTTTTGCCATCAATGTAACTTTTGAAATACCTATAAAATCCATGTTTACCAAATATAGATGCTAAAGTATAAGCTGTCCAAGTTTTTCCAGTGCCATTTCTTCCAATAAAAACAGTAAGGGGTTTTAAGTCAATTTCAAGTTCTTCTATAACACCTAAGTTATGAATTTCTACTTTCATGGCATAATTTGATTTTATTTACTCAAGATAAATTCTATATAATTTCAACTAACCCTACCACGCTTTGTAAAGTCAGCAAATCATAATTTGTTGCTGAATAGCATATAGCAATCCTAATACCTTGAATGATAACAGGGCTATCTTTAGCCTTACTGTTATATGCAATATAACTTTGATTCACTCTCATAAACTTGAATCTGTTAGTCAGAGAGTTTATCTGTAACGTATCATGCAAAAATCTTTCAACGGAGAGGGGGAGATTCGAACTCCCGGAGGTTTTAGCCTCATCCGATTTCAAGTCGGACGCAATCGACCACTCTGCCACCTCTCCAATAAAATCTGTCAAACTCTTACCTACCCTACTTTCAGACGCTATTTAGACGCTTTTGTTGGTTAGCACTAAAGCTGACAGATAATACTATATCGTATCATCTACGCAGATTGCACTAGTAGATGCGAATGTCTACGACACACTATGCGATCGCTCGTACAAAATTTCCTTCTTAGCCACCTGGAAGTCATTGCCTACCCAAACTAGGGAAACTTGCGAAACCACACCTGCCTCTAGGGTGACAATGGAAAAATTACGCAATTTCTCGCTGTCATTTTCTACAATCCGTGGCACACTTGCCGCATTCAAGTAAATTATTCCCTCTGGACTTTTAAAGATAGATTTCCGCAGCACCTTAGTATGTCTTAGAGTATGGTGCATATGACCAAATGTCACCAGAGGAATGGTTTTACCAGCAGTCAAGGCTTGAGAAATCGCCTCGCCAAAATCTGGATCACCAAAATCGCCTCCAATTGGATGCCAGTCTTTGCCGCAGGGGTCTTCGGGGCGATCGCCTAATCCACTAGGGCCGTTGTGACCCAAAAATATAATCGTTTCGTAAGCGGCGCTTTTGACTGCTTTGAAGATGCGATCGGCGGATTCTTCCAAACTCCTCACACCGTAACGTTCTTTACAGATTTCCGCGAATTTCCACTCTGGCCCACCCCAGGTAAAGGGACGACCCCCCACTACAGTTAAATTCCAAGCGGGAAAATCCAGCTTACCGTAACTGACATGGGACGCGCCTAATAAATCGAGTTGTTCCTGTACCCAGTCTTCCTTAGAGCGGTCATAAGGAGCCTTTTTACGTCCCCACTCGGTAGCGGTGTACCAGGCATCGTGGTTGCCCATCACGGCTGCTTTGGGAATATCGAGGGAGGCGATCGCTCTAACCACTTCCACCGATTCATTGCCAAAATCCCCCACAAACAGCACTAAGTCAACATTTAGATGCTTGAGTGCAATACCATCTTCCACTTCCCATTGGTCGTGAACATCTCCAACTACAGCAATTTTCAGGGTTATCAATTGAGTTTTCTGACTGGTCATGCCACTTTCCTTGCCGTCTATCTCCAGGATAGGAAACTCAGCCCGATTTGGACACAACCCGAAAA
This sequence comes from Nostoc sp., assembly GCF_036916575.1. Lineage (GTDB taxonomy): Bacteria > Cyanobacteriota > Cyanobacteriia > Cyanobacteriales > Nostocaceae > Nostoc. The sequence continues at coordinate 83,481 of NZ_JBALGC010000090.1, read as the reverse complement.
TATCAACCGCCCACTATTTTTGGTAAAAACTACTATAATTGATTCCACAGGACATAAATTTGCAACTTAGAGCACCCTTAACTGTGTTTACCACTGCACTAGCTCAACGAGAAAAAACCCAACCGGGTGAACTACCACTAGATTTGTTTGCTGCCATTGAGAGTCTCAAAAAAGAACTCAACGCAGTTATTCTGGCACATTATTATCAAGAGCCAGATATTCAGGATATTGCAGACTTTATTGGGGATTCATTACAACTGGCGAAAGCAGCAGAAAAAACCAATGCGGATGTGATCGTCTTTGCTGGTGTTCACTTCATGGCAGAAACAGCAAAGATACTTAATCCCGATAAATTAGTACTTTTACCAGATTTGAATGCTGGTTGTTCTTTAGCAGACAGTTGTCCACCAGAGGAGTTTGCAGCTTTTAAAGCAGCGCATCCAGATCATCTAGTGGTATCTTACATCAACTGCTCTGCTGATATCAAGGCGATGAGCGATATTATTTGTACTAGTTCCAACGCTGTGAAAATTGTCCAGCAGATACCAAAGGAACAGCCGATTATTTTTGCTCCAGATCGGAATTTGGGGCGGTATGTCATGGAACAGACCAGACGAGATTTAGTGCTATGGCAAGGTAGCTGTGTTGTCCATGAAACCTTTTCGGAAAAGAAAATTGTCCAGTTAAAAATTGCCCACCCACAAGCAGAGGCGATCGCCCACCCAGAATGTGAAAGTAGTGTATTGCGCCATGCCAGCTTTATTGGCTCTACAGCCGCCTTACTCAAATATTGTCAAAACAGCCCTGCTAGAGAATTTATCGTTGCTACGGAGCCTGGAATCATTCACCAAATGCAAAAACTAGCTCCTGACAAGCGTTTTATTCCTGCCCCGCCGATGAATAACTGCGCTTGTAACGAATGTCCTTTTATGCGGTTAAACACCTTAGAAAAACTCTACTGGGCAATGAAAAATCGCACTCCCGAAATTACCATGTCAGAGGATATTCGGCTTGCTGCACTGCGACCAATGCAACGAATGCTGGAGATGAGTGTGTAACTAGTATTTTTTATATATGTAGAGACGCAACAAAACCGCGTCTCTACCCACAAGTTATTTTTTCTAATCACTTGCAATTTATTAAGAGATGGTGCTACGATTTTAAATCGTGAGACAAATTGGGTCGGTGTCCGAGTGGTTAATGGAGACGGACTGTAAATCCGTTGGCTAGCGCCTACGCTGGTTCAAATCCAGCCCGGCCCACCACTTACGAAGTTATAGGTTATAATGACTGGGTAAAGAGCAAAGCTCCCAGCATTGTAACTTACAACTCAAAAAGCAAGATTGCATTTCGCCCGTGTGGCTCAGTGGTAGAGCACACCCTTGGTAAGGGTGAGGTCACGAGTTCAATCCTCGTCACGGGCTTTTTATTTAGCAAGGTTTTCAGCCAATTAACTAAAATCTCCTCCAGGAGAGTATGCCATTTTATGCCATCTTCTGAAAAGAGATTTTATTAAGTTATATAAATCGTTAAGTAAATATAGCTAGTGCGGTAGCATCATAGTACAAGTCTGCTGGAAACTAATTAAGTCTTCTTCTAACCCTTTCTATAACCCCATCCTGGTCAAACAGTGGGGTCTTACTAATCCTTTCAAAAGCTACTACTCTCAATTCTCTATCAATAAACTGAAACTCTTATCTAATATAGGTTACAGCCATCTTATTAGCTAAAATTAAATGCGATAAAACCCCATATTTTCAGTCAACTGATATACCAGCATAGTATCTGGGTAATTTAAGTATAGACATCCCATTGCTGATAAAAATGAGACTAACTAAAATTATTTTACTTATGATACTGGCTAGCACATTAGTATACCCAGCAGTAGCTCAAACAAGTAAGCCAGTTAGCTGTAATTTTGATATAGAAGACCCTTCTAAAATAAAAAGAGTAGTAGCTCTAACTAGTATGGGGATAAAAATGGAAATTCCAGCTAACTATAGAGCATTAGCTAGAACAGACGGTTCTATAGAATTTATAGATAATGGCACTTATCAATTATTCCAATGTGTAGCTAAGAATCCTAGAGCACTTGGCGGGGGTAGAGGATACATTGGTATAAAAGTTTATAAATCAAAGACTAATTACTTGTATGCTAATGTACAAGACACAGTTCCAGGCAAACCAAACTTTTTCATTGTCTGGGAAAAAAGACAAGATAATGATACTACCTTTCACGATCTAAAGTTAAGAATCAAAACCAGGAAAGGGATCTTAGAAGTAGAACAGATAAATGAGGAACCTATAACTACTGAACAGGAAGCTCAAGAATTAAGAACTGAACTAATTGAGATAGCTAGTATAATAGATATTATTTAAAAACATTGGGTCGTTTGAAGAAATTAAATATATAGGTGCAATATGCTGCAAAAGAGAAAGGAAGCTGTTAAAAATCTATGTGATGCGTATGAGTTATTACATGATGTTTATATTAGTGGAGATAAAGACAAACTATCTGAAGACACTACTGTATTTAAAGACTCAATTCAAAAATCCGCTAACCAAATCAAGGAACATATAGCGGAGATATGTTTAGTGGATAGAATTATTTTGAAGGATTCAAAAGGTAATTTTTGATTGGAGCAAAGTTAATAAGTATATAGAATAGCCTCTGTTACAATTCAGTCAAATGGGGTTTATTTAGGTACTGTTAAAAAACCCCATACTTATTAACCTAATAATGGCTAGCCCCTAAATTTCCTCCTCACCAGATTTTAACTATCCTTATACTTTTCCATAAGCTTTCTTCACCCAATACCCTCTAGGTGGCTTTTCTATCCCATAAGTCTTACACCACTTTTCTACAGCCTTATCAGACACGCCAAAATTTCTCCCAATTTGTGCAGTTGGCTTTTCCCAAACTAGTTTTTCTAGTTCTTCTTTTGATGGTCTTTCAATTTTTCTCGTATGAATTTTAGAGTCGGGGTTAACTTTTCTGGTTGTTAAGTCAACGCCAAACTCTTTGTAGGTTCGCTTAGACGCTGCTTCAGTTAAGTCTGTAAAATCTTCCCACCAATAAAACGGTGTAGCTGAATTAGGTATCTGAGTAGTAATGTAGCAACCATTAAAGTTAATTGACGGATAAACAACTTTATCTATGTCAGGTAGATAAACAGCATAAAAGTCAAAGTCATTTACTTTATACTTCTTCTGATGAGTACCATTTTTATCTACCCAAATAGTTTTATTGACTACTCTATTATCTCCCGCATATTTAGCTTGTATTTTGTAAAATTTATCGTCTTTGTAGACAACAAAATCAAAAGGTAAATGCTCACAAACAAATGGTGTGAGGACTAAATACCCTTTAAGCGTTAGATCCGCGATCGCTTTCGTTGCAGCAATATCGCCTTTGTTCTTGGTATGATGCAGCAATGACGAACCCTCAAATGTGGAAATCATCATATCATTTCACGCTGCTTGAGGGTTCATATTTAGTTAAAACGAGCGCGGCAGGGTTCGAACCTGCGGCCGATTGCTTAGAAGGCAATTGCTCTATCCACTGAGCTACGCGCCCAACATAAATTAATGGCTCCTCAAGGAGTCACCTACACTATTATATCGTCTTCAGCTACCAAGAAGCAATCGAAAATTGCAGATTTACCACTAGCAAGGCTAAGATGCTAGTCGCTAGTGTAGTCAATCTACACTAAAAACGAAACAGATGGGGTATTGGTTTAGATATATTGTGTTGTCAAGGGGTTATTTGCCTGTTAACGCCACCGCCCTCTGGGCGGCTACTTTCGGGAAGAATCTCGCGATCGCTAGGCTCATTCTCACAGTATGCTAGGTAATTTAAGCCTTGGCGATGCTGCCAAATGCCATTATATATTCCATATTAAGAGTGCCCCTGTGAGGAGTTATTTGCTAGTGCCATGTTTATTCTCAAACGGCAGGATGTTGAAATATCAAGCATTCAGCACCCAAAACGGGATCAGCAGGTGCCGATCCTCAGTTATCAAGGACAGACTTTTCGCTTGATTAGTGTCTTCAAAGCTAGTCAAGAGGAAGAAGCTAGAGCCTTATGGAGAGAATTAACGGATAACCGGGGTAAAGCCTGTGTTTTACTGGAGGAACCGGAACGCTTTAGCGTCTGGGGTAAAATTCGTTTAGAGCAGCTAGATAATGACACAGGTGGTCATGGCAAAACAGGGATTTTCATCCAAGCCAGTATTTTGCTGTTACAAGGTGTTTATATCGATATTGAAGAGTTTTTAGGTGCTCGGCAAGCTGCATTATTTGAAAAAGATATTGCGGAAGTATTACAACAGAAACAATTTCCCCAAGCATCTTCCCTAGAAGCAGTTAAATATTTGGTATCTACTAATCCTTTGCCGACAGCCAAAATGCCTGATTGGCAAGAAAACCATGTAGTTACCCTCTTGCAAGAACTGCATCGATTAGGAAAGGCGTATTTTGGCAACGCCAATTTTACCAAACAAGTAATTTATAAGCTAGAAGATATGCCAGAAGCCGAGCGTTCGGTGTTTATCAGTTGGCTAAATCAATCGTCACTGAGTAAACTATGGCAGTAGCATGGAAATTTTTAATAAAAGTTCCTGCCGTGGCACTTGCTTTTGGTGTCCGATTGTGTATTACGTAACAGACAAACTGCTAGGCACACAGTCATTTAACTCAAAATACTGCCAGAGTGCATCTACATAGTCAAGTCCTATGAATAACTCTTACGACAATTCGTTCCTTTCTAAATCCATTTTTACCACTCAGAACATTGTCTTAGCTAATATTGGCTGGGCGGTACTGGCACTGTTATACTATTTGTTGTTTAGTGCCAAAGTTCCCGGAGCAGATGGCATAGAAAGCCGGGCCGAGTGGTATGTGATTGGCACAAATATTTTTGAAGGTTTAGCTTATTTGAGTGCCGGTATCTTATGCTTGAGGAACTGGCTGAGTCCGCAAATCGTCAGTGGCCGGAATGTTTGGCTCTTAATTGCCTTAGGTATGCTTTCCTATTTAGTTGGGGGGATAATTTTTGGCTATACCGAAATAGTTTTAAAAGATGAACCAGATGTGTCTTCAGGCGATATATTTTTTGTACTCACTTATCTATTACTTGGCGCAGGCATGATTTTAGCTGTGGCTTCCAGACGAATCAATCTGGAAAAATGGCAGTGGCTAATTGTGTTAGCAATCGCAGTGTTCGGTAGTTTGTTGGCATGGTGGATTTCTATGCAACAGGAAAAACCCTCAGAACTGCTAGTTGCTATCTTGAACTGGTTTTACGTAGTTAGCGATGTGGTTTTGTTAATTATTGCTACCATTCTGCTGTTAGCCTTTTGGGGAGGAAGAGTTTCCCAGTCTTGGCGAATGATTGCAGCGGCGGCCTTTTCGCTTTACATTGCAGATATGTGGTTTAAATACGCCCAAGGCCCTAATTATCAAAGTGGGGAGATATTAGAAGTGTTTTGGGTGTTTAGTGGAGTGTTATTTGGCATGGGCGCTGTCTTAGAATATGACGCATCACTAAGACGAACGCGGCGTACCAGCGGACGAAAACGAGCTTAGTAAAGATTTTTGGTATCTACCGTGAGAAAATTAACAGACTCTGACAAGCAAGAAATTCTTAAGTTATATCGAGAGACTGCTGAAACAACCTCAACTTTGGCAGACCGCTATGGTGTGAGTAATTCGACAATTAGTCGCCTGCTCAAAAGCACTTTGCCAGAAGATGAGTATGAATACTTAGTCTCCTTAAAGCGGGCTGCAAGAACTCCTGAAGGAAGGGCACAGGTAAGCTACGAGCAGGTACCGCTGCTGATTCAACCAGAGCCTGAAATAGAAATTCCACCCATCGAGAGCCAACCCTTGGAAGTACCAAAGGTTGAGCCACAGCCACGTCGGGTAATTCATGTAGAGCAAGAACTTTACTCAGAGGAAACGGCGGAGTCACTGGCTGCTAGTAGACGGGTGCGGCGTCGTCCCTCGGCGACGGAAAAACCGAAGCTCCGAGTCACAGAGAAATTAGAAACTCCAGAGCAAAAGCCGCCGGAAATTGTCAGCATCCCCATCCCACCGCTAAAGAATGAACATCCAGGAGCGGCCGTCATCGCGCAGATGCTGGGCGAAGATTTACTAGACGAATCGGAGGATTTGGACGATTTAGAAGATGATGATTTAGAAGATGACGACTTTGAGGAAGAAGACTTTGATGATGATGACCTGGATGAGCAAAGACCTTTAGTCACAAGAAGAAGACCAGGTGAAGCATCAGTTCAAGTTTTACCGCTGTCTATAGCCAATTTGCCCAAAACTTGCTATTTGGTAATTGACCGTTCCTCGGAATTAATTACGCGACCTCTGAAGGACTTTGGTGATTTGGGGCAAATTCCTAGCCTGGAAACCCAGCAAAGAACTCTGCCGGTGTTTGATAATCATCGCGTGGCAAAGCGCTTTTCTACGAAGCGCGATCGTGTGATTAAAGTTCCCGATAGTAAAATGCTCCATAAGGCTCGTACTCATCTGCAAGCCAAGGGCATCACGCGACTATTGATTGATGGTCAGGTCTATTCCTTATCTACGACGGTTTAGAGGTTATGGAGACACCTGCTGGCTATGGTGTGGTATTGGTGACAGCTGGCAACATGCAGGAGGCAGAAGCAATTGCAAATGCCCTTGTAGAAGCTAAACTCGCTGCATGTGTGAGTCTGTTACCAATCCACTCAATTTACACCTGGCAAGGGGAACTGCATAAAGAGCAAGAATGGCAATTACTGATTAAAACTGATTTGGCGCAATTTCCTGCAATGGAGGCCAAAATTAAGGAACTGCATTCCTATGAAGTGTCAGAAATTATTGCCTTACCAATTGTTGCCAGTTCTCAAGCCTACTTGCAGTGGATTTCTCAGCAAGTTAAAAGTAAAGAGTGAGGAGTGAGGAGTTATGAAAATCTTAACTCCTCACTCCTCACTCTCAACTACTAGCTCTAAGCGTAAACAGCTGCTTCAAAACGAGTTGCCAAGTTAATAATGTCTTGTTTACGAGCAATTTGGTTCATCCATTTTTGAGGAATATTTTCCGCTCCGTAGTAAATTCCCGCTAATCCACCAGTGACGGCGGCGGTAGTATCGGCATCTCCGCCTAAGTTGACAGCTTTCAGTACTGCTTCGGAATAAGACGAGCTATTTAATAAACACCATAGAGATGACTCCAAGGTATCAATCACATAGCCACCAGAATTAATCTCTTCTACTGGTATCTTGGCAATCTCACCACTCAAAACTCTGCCAAAATGCGGCTTCTCTAACAGAAATTCCCGTACAGAATAAATTGTTTGGATATCTTGTAATCCTTGTAGATAAGCTGTCTTAAGGTCAGCCCCTTCTAAAAGCGCCACTGCAATACTAATATAAATGCCGCAGGCCATTTGCGATCGCGCATGAGCATGAGTAATCGCTGAAACATCATGCACCCGCGCCAGCAATTCACCCAAAGTTAAGTTTCTGTGACAATAAGCCATCGGCAAGATTCTCATTAAAGAACCATTGCCATTACTATTTTCAACCTTGCCGCCCGCCTGATGGGGAACAACTCCCTGTTTGAGGCGCATAATTGCTGTATGGGTAGTTTGACCAATATCAAAAACATCGCCACGGGGAGTCCAGTAAGCCTCCTTGTACCAGCGCCAGAAGGAATTGGCTATGGCATCTAACGAATACCCTCTACAAAGACATTCTGCCAAGCAAAAGGTCAGCGAACTGTCATCTGACCAAGTTCCTGGTGGTTGATTCCATGTGCCATAACCCAACATCGTTGTCACTGGAGATTTCACTCGTTCAGCACGGCTAGTAAACTCCACTGGCACACCCAATGCATCACCGACACATAAACCCATCAAACCAGACAACGTTTTTGCAGCGGTTAGCATTATTTAATCTCCACAAGAATTGCTAAAAATTAACTTTATAGATTCCCTCTATAGCTTGTTGCAACAGATGCTACAGCCTATTTTTTCATCCTATGTGAAAAGCTCGGCCAAAAATTGCTAATTGGATATTTTATTTACCAGAGCCAGACTCAGTTTTAGTTCCAAATATTGTGCCAGTTTTAAAAGCGTCTATTTTGGAAATAAAGAATCCGGATGAAAAGACATTAAAATGTAATTATAACAGCTTATTTATAAATTTAAGGAATAGTTTGCCTGTAAGCAGTATGCATCAATAACAACAGTTATTTCATAAAATATGGGAATCATTTTGAACATTATCACACGATTTTCGACCTGAAATATACAAGTAAAAAATACAAAACATGGTCAAAATTATGAAAGGCTTACTCAAGTATTTCATGACAATTTCTGCATTATCTTCCTTAATAGTTGCTCCTCTTGTTCTATCAACTGTCAAGCTTCTGCTGAAACCAAAAAAGGTACTGATGCTAGTTATGTTGGTGCTGGTATTGCAGCTGGCGTTACCAGCGGCGGACAAGGTATCAATGATGATGCTACCTTTGGCGGTAATGTCACAGGTCGCGCGAAATTAGAAAATACGCCATTTTCTGCACACGGTAATGTCCTCTGGAGCGATAAAATAAGTGCCATCATCCCAGAACTTTCTGTGGATGTGCCCATCGCTAATAGAACTAACGCCTATTTAACTGGTGGTTATTCTTTTGTAGAGAAAGATGGCTCACTAACTCCTATAGGTAACAGAGATTCGGTAGTGGTAGGTGCTGGTGTTGAATCGGAAGTTGCTAACAATTTCCTTGTCTATACTAATGCCAAAGTCGGACTTGGTGCCTACCAAAATAGTGATGCTTCTGCTGTTAGTATCAATGGTGGTATTGGCTATCGCTTCAAATAAAAAATTATTGAGTCCTCAGTCGCTCTATACTTTACTTAGTACTCTGGAACTCAGCACTAAAAACTAACTACTCCAAAAAGCTGGTTTTGTTAAGTATTACATCACTGACAAAGCCTGCTTTTGCCGTGGTAAAATTAAAATATTCCTCATTATTCCGGCCGGATTACCGGGGATAAAATAGCCGAAGGGTGCTGATTCGGCGTCTACTAAATGCTTTATTGAGAATACTATACAAGTCTAATGGTTAAATCTGCTCCTTCTCCCATCGCTAGCCGTAAGCCTTCCAAACTAGAAGGAATCAAGGAAAATAGTAATTTTTTGCGTGAACCTGTAGCAACTGAGATCCTTGAAGACACTACCCATTTTACCGAAAATGCGGTGCAGCTTTTGAAGTACCACGGTTCTTACCAGCAGGATAACCGCGACAACCGCCTCAAGGGACAGGAGAAAGATTACCAGTTTATGCTGCGGACAAAAAATCCGGGTGGTTTGGTACCGCCACAGCTGTATCTGGCTTTAGATAAACTAGCTGATGAGTATGGCAACCACACATTACGAGCAACTACCCGTCAAGGTTTCCAACTACACGGTATTTTAAAGAAGAATCTTAAGACATCAATTGCCACGATTGTCAAGAACCTGGGTTCGACTTTGGGAGCTTGCGGCGACATCAACCGCAACGTGATGGCACCACCAGCCCCCTTTAAGAATCGTCCAGAGTATCAATATGCTTGGGAGTATGCCCAGAATATTGCTGACTTGCTGTCAGCACAAACAGGCGCTTATTACGAAATTTGGCTAGATGGGGAAAAAGCAATTAGCGGTGAAGAAAACCCAGAGGTGAAGGCAGCGCGACAGCGCAATGGGAATGGCACAATTATCCATAACAACGAAGAACCGATTTATGGCACGTACTATATGCCCCGCAAGTTTAAAATTTGCGTTACAGTGCCAGGGGATAATTCGGTTGATTTGTATTCCCAAGACCTGACATTGGTAGTAATTACTAATAAAAAGAAACAGCTAGAAGGATTTAATATTTTTGCTGGTGGTGGTTTAGGTAGAACACACGGTAAAGAAGAAACTTTTGCTAGGTTAGCAGACCCCATCGGTTATGTCGCGAAGGATGATGTTTACGATGTAGTGAAAGCGATTGTTGCTACCCAGAGAGATTATGGCGATCGCACTGATCGTCGTCATGCCAGATTAAAATATCTAATCAATGATTGGGGCGTAGATAAATTCCGTGCCCAAGTTGAAGAATATTTTGGTAAATCAGTTGAAGCCTTCAAACCACTGCCAGAGTTTAAATATTACGACTTCCTTGGCTGGAATGAACAAGGTGATGGCAAGCTATTCTTAGGAATCTCCATTGACAATGGTCGAATCAAGGATGAAGGTTCGTTTCAACTGAAAACCGCTTTGCGGGAAATTGTCGAACAGTTCAACTTGTCTATCCGCTTGACACCCAACCATAACCTGATTTTTTACGATATCGAACCAGATAGCAAGCAAGCTATTCAAGACATTCTCAGCCGTCACGGTGTCGGAGACGACCCTAGTCAAATCGAACCTTTAGTGCGGTATGCAATGGCTTGTCCTGCTTTACCCACTTGCGGCTTGGCAATCACGGAATCCGAACGGGCAATACCGGGGATTTTGGAGCGGGTTCGCGCCCTGTTAGATAAAATAGGTTTACAAAATGAGCATTTTGTGGTAAGAATGACAGGATGTCCCAACGGCTGCGCTCGTCCCTACTTAGCAGAATTGGGCTTTGTCGGTAGCGCTCCAGAATCTTACCAATTATGGTTAGGAGGTTCGCCAAATCAGACTCGACTAGCGCAACCTTACACAGAAAAGCTGCACCATAATGACTTGGAAAGCTTCCTAGAACCGATTTTTGTCTACTTTAAGAAATCTCGAAAATCTAAGGAAAGATTTGGTGATTTTTGCGATCGCGTTGGTCTTGATACCATCCGCGAATTTGCTGCCACATACGAATCCCAAACAGCCAATGGTGCAAATAAATCGCGCCATCGGGTCAATTTGAAAGAAGAGATTTATAGCAAGTTGAAGGAAGTAGCTCAAAGTCAAGGTAAGCCGATGACTCAGTTAGTTACTGAAGCCCTAGAGGCTTACTTTCAGAATCTTTCGTAAACCGAAAATTTGAAGATAATAAAACTACAGATAGACACAGATAAATCCATCTGTGTCTATTTGGTTTGCGCGTTTACACCCTCAATGGTGGGCAATACTCGCACAGTGATAGTAGTCCAACTTTTGCGCCTGTGCTTGTGACGGAGATTCCCCGATTTATTCAAGAAAGCAAGAAAGTTGGACAAATAGCAGCAACCCGTGCTTTCCGCACCTGAGTTAGACAGTAGATGTCTACCGCAGGGCAGTAATTTATTAAGAAAAATGTCTCAACTGCAAAGAATTGCGATCGCACTCTCTCAATTCCAACAAGGGCAAATTTTGCTCACCAAAGAACAGCAACATTACTTAGGGCGTGTGTTGCGCTTGCATGAAGGCGATCGCTTTATTGCAATGGATGGTAGAGGAAAATGGTGGTTAGCGCAGCTAGCAGGGGAACAAGCACAGGTTTTAGAAGCACTTTCAGTAGAAACTGAATTACCTATATCAATTACACTCATGGTGGCGCTGCCTAAAGGCAATGGATTTGATGAAGTAGTGCGGTGTTGTACTGAGTTGGGAGTAACTTGTATTGCACCAGTATTGAGCGATCGCACTTTACTTCATCCGAGTCCTCAAAAGCTCGAACGCTGGCGGCGCATCGCTGTGGAAGCCGCCGAGCAATCAGAGCGCTCTTTTGTACCGACAATTTTAGAACCTGTTGCTTTTAACACTGCTGTCACCGCTAATCAGACAAGTCACCGTTACATTTGTGAGGCTCGTGGTAAGTATCCCCATTTAAACAAAGTGCTGAGTAGCATCTCTGGCGAGATTGTTATTGCTACTGGCCCAGAGGGAGGATGGACAACACAAGAAATTGAGAATGCGAAGTCAGCTGGATTCCAACCTGTTTCCCTTGGTCGCCGCATTCTGAGAGCAGTAACAGCCCCAGTAGTAGCATTATCCTTGATTACCGGAGCTTGTGAAGTATAAATGATTTATAGCTCACGCAAATCTACTTTTGCGCGAGACATCACTCCACCGTGTATTTAAAGTAAGTGATGATTGAGCAAGTTGCGATCGCCTTTGAGCATAAAGACTATCAAACAGCTGCTAAATTACTTAAACAGCTGCAAAAAGAATCACCCGAAAATCCTTGGGTACAATATTATCTCGGTCGGCTATATGAAGTATCTCAAAAGCGACAAGATGCAGAAAAAATTTATCGGCAACTACTGCGAGATATAAGGAATACCAAAATAGTGACACTCGCACGTCAAGGTTTGCAAAGACTACAAGAAATAAAGCTAGAAGAAAGACAAAGAGCCATTTCCCAAGCAACAGCCCAACCTAATAACACCGAACTCGGCGTACTAGTCTTAGAGCCACTTAGTAACGAGATGAAAACAGAAGCATCTCGAAAATTTGCCCAGATCATGCAGCTAGACCCCTATACTGCACGGCTCTTACTGCCAAGTCGTGGCTGGAGGTTGTACCGCACTGGCCAAGTGGGAGAACTAAAATTTTACGGGAAACAGTTACAGCAGGCTGGTATTCCTTGTTTTTGGGCAACAATAGCTCAAATTCAGCAAATTCAAGTTTATCAAGTCAAATATTTCCAAGAATCTACTCCACAAGCAACTGTTGTTTGCCGCAACGAGGGAAATCAACTCGGTTCTCTCACCTTTGACTGGTCAGAAGTTACAGCAAGAGTAGTGGGACTGTTGCCGATTTTTGAGGAAGTCGTAGATCGCGACGTGCGCGGTAAACTGGAACGGAAAACTCAAACACAAGACTATGCCCAGTTTTGTGATTTACACCTACCTGGTAGACGTTGCATTCTCCGATTTGATGACAACGGCTATGAATTTCAGCAAGGTTTAGAAATCATTCCTCAAGCTAGCCAAAATACAATCAGAATTAATTGGAATAGTTTATCGAGTTGGATTGACCAGCAACTACCTCAAGTCAAAATTTGGTCAGATTTCACGCTCTTTGCAGATACAACATTAGATCAAACAGAAATGCTGGGTCATATCAAGTCTCACATTCATTTGTTGCGTAGGGAACAGACTAATTGGGACCCAGCTTTTCATTTATATAGTGGACTGATGTTTGTTAAAGATGCCAATTAGTTATACAAAGAAACTATCTAACCTATCAATCCAGTAGCCAACCAAAATCAACAGTTAGGGGGTTTGTACGTTCAATCACCTCAAGGAGAGCAACTAGTTTTTCCGCTCAAGCATACGGAGGTTCTAGCAAAAATTGCAGGTAACTTATCACGAATTAAGGTGATTAAAAGCTTTGAAAATCCCTTCACGCAGCCATTAACCATCAGTTAGAAGTAATCAGCGTCACAGGCTTGGATGAAACAGGAATTACTGACCTAACCCAACACCTTCAACAACTAAACTTTCCTTCCGGCTTCAGTGGTGAAATCGTTTTTGAGTTCACCCTCAAGAAAGGTCGGGTAGGACGGGTAGTTTTGGATGATAAAACTTCGATCCTAAAAGATGCAGTTGTAGTGGAGACAATTAAGCGATCACTCCTAGTTTGGAGAGTTCCCCCATCTACAACTGCTAAACTTGTCTTAATCTTGCGTATTCACACTTAACTCATGACTACTATAGACACACCAAACAGACGCGAAATTTCGCATGTTTGTGACTTAACCACGGGTTTTTACCTGACGTGCCATGTCTAAATAAGCACTCATATTCGCTCCTGGACGACGACGACCATTAGAGCTAGTAGCCGAAGGAGCAAGATATTTTGGCGCAAATGTGGTTTCAGTTGGCTGCTCTTTAAGTACTTTGGCTGCTGCGGCTTTTTCATTTTTGCCTGGTTGAACTTTAAGACCCTCAGCAGTCTGGACTAGCTGAACATCGGCTGCTTTGGGATTTTTAGCTGATTTTGCCTTAGCCTCATCTGCGGCGGTTTTTGTTCCGTTCAATGAATCTGGCTTGGATAGAGCTGGTGCTTCTGATGCAATTGTTGCTGTTGCTTTCTTAGCATTCGATGCAACTGTCTCTGCTACTTTCTTCACATTCGATGCTACCTCTTTAGCAGCATCTTTAGCAGCATCTTTGGCTTCGTCCAATTCTAAGAAGTAGCCATTGCTTTTCTTCTTCCCTGGTAACAGTCCGGTAATGAAACCCAGAATACTGCTAAGAAAACCCTGAATGCCCGAAGTTAACTTTTTGATAAAACCCATTACAATTACTCCTGCTTTTACCTTTTATATTTGAAACTCGACCGTAATCGTTAAAAATTACGACAAAATCTTACATTTTCTGCTTTGCGCCACCCCATTCTGGTGACATCCCTTATAGGTTTGTGCTTAATCAACATTGTAGTAAAACTTGAGGGCAAATGTTTTCTTGCAAGCACTTGCGACCTGTATACATCGAGAACTAATTATTAAATTTTACTGTAACTAAGAGCAAGATTCTGAAAGCAGGCTTCACAAAAATTAACATTTCTTTGTTTGAAAATTACCGATCAAAGAAAAGCAAACGGTTTACTCTCAACCAGTGTGAGGAGTGTCATAGCCTGTTGGCAGATACCAACAGTACTCAGTTACATTTTCTACAGACTTAATTCAACCGGATTTTAGAGATGAACACTGAAAATCAGCAGCGCAATCCCGTGTTATTAGTACACGGGATTGACGACACAGAGGCAGTTTTCCATAAAATGAGGGCATACCTAATACAACGAGGTTGGTCTGTATATAGCCTGGATCTGGTTCCCAATAATGGTGATGTGGGTCTTGACCAGTTGGCAAAGCAAGTAGCTGATTATATTACGGTTACCTTTGCGTCAGAACAGCGCCTAGATTTAGTAGGCTTCAGCATGGGAGGAATTGTCAGCCGTTACTATGTCCAGCGACTGGGAGGAATTAACCGCGTTCAACGGTTTATTACGATCTCTTCACCCCATCATGGAACCGTGGTTGCTTATGGTTCCTGGCGTCCTGGTTGCGTACAAATGCGCCCCAACAGCATTTTTCTCAAGGATTTAAATTCTGATGCTCTAATATTGGGGCAGCTAGATTTGACATCTATCTGGACACCTTATGATTTGATGATTGTCCCAGCGAATAGTTCACAAATGTCCGTAGGAAGCGAAGTCATAGTACCAGTTGCTCTACACCCTTGGATGCTGACAGACCCCAGGAGTTTAGGAGTAGTGAAAGCAGCTTTAGCAAAGCGTATTAAGCTGCCCTTGCTGAAGAAAAAATCCAGTCAGTAGCTAGAATGCTTACCACGCTGAATTTATTCATCTTTAGTTATAAATTACGAATTTCTTAAGTCCTATCCCCAATTTGTGTATGTTCGTAACTCCCAAAAATCGCCTCTGGGTGACGATAATACTTGAACTCCATTAGGTTATAAAAGGGATCTTCTAAAAAGAAAGTGCGATGCTCAAGAGGAGAACCAACAAAGCGGTTTTTGGTTGATTCGCGAAAAAGTAACTGTTGTTGTTGTGCCCTTTCTAGTAAGTCTTGCCAGTCACGTTCTTGGGTAAAAATTAGCCCAAAGTGTCTGGGATAGATAGTGTGTTGCGGTGTCAACGGTTCTTTGGTGAAGTGAGCTACTAGTTGATGACCGTAGAGATTGAGAATCAGGGCATGGCGGTTTTCACGACCAGGAATGCAGCCCAAGCCATCCACGTAATATGCTTTTGTTTGGGAAATGTTAGTCACAGGGAAAGCTAGATGGAATAAAGTTTGGCTCATAGCTTGTGTGGAAAAGACTAATAGTTGATGCTATCTACAATTTCTGCTGTTAAGTCTTGATTGTGGTCAACTTGAACACAGTTTTAATTGATATTAACTTATATCCTTTATGCTGATGACTAAAATTGGGACTGAGTACCACTTCAACCGTCGCACATCCGGCTATACTAATTTAGGTTTGTATGGGCACACGCTTAAGAATGTAGATTTAATAACTTACAACTTTATTAGGGTGTGTTGGTTGTGTTAGGCACTTGAAGAGTCCACCCAATTAAACAGAAGTTTTGCATTTTGTGGAATCAACGTTCTTTAGTCAATGTTGCAGTGTATATCTAAGACAATGTTTGTAGTTTTACACTCAGCTTTCAGTGCTACGCCTACGCAATTGAGTTAATAATACAAACATATTATTTTAACTGGGGAGGTGTCATAAATTAAACACTAAGGGTGAGAAATCCGTTATTCTGTTGATATTCAGACAAAATTACTCATGATTAATTGCTGATGTCATCCTTAATTGATTCTGTAAATCCCTGGTTGGTAGCGGTAGGATTAAACACAATTTTATTGGGTTTAGCTTGGATTGCTCCGAAAAAGCTACTTACCCCTGCTGGATTATTCCACGCCTGGTTCCTAGCAATCTTAATTTGGGTAACTCTAGGCTGGCAAGGATATGCAGTAGTAATGTTCTATTTTCTGGTTGGTTCTGGCGTTACCCGCATCGGTATGGCGCAGAAGGAGGCAGAAGGAATTGCCGAAAAGCGTTCTGGGGCAAGAGGCCCAGAAAATGTTTGGGGTTCGGCTTTGACTGGGGCGCTGTGTGCCTTGGGAGTAGGGATGATCAATTCGGGATTTATTGTACCTAGTCCCCAATTCCTAGTCCCCAATACTTCGGCTGCGCTCAGTACAAGTCCCCAGTCCCTATTATTGTTAGGCTATATAGCGAGTTTCAGTACCAAGCTGGCTGACACTACTGCTAGTGAAGTCGGTAAAGCATATGGTAAAAGCACCTTTTTGATTACCACACTCCAACCAGTGCCTCGGGGCACAGAAGGAGCGGTAAGCTTGGAGGGAACTTTAGCTGGTATCGTGGCTTCTGTGGCGATCGCATTTGTTGGTTGGGGAGTTGGTTTAATTAATCTATTGGGAGTAGCTTGGTGTGTGTTGGCAGCATTTATTGCCACCAACGTAGAAAGTGTGATTGGGGCAACACTGCAATCTAAGTATACCTGGCTGACTAATGAAGTAGTAAATATTTTTAATACTTTAATCGGGGCGATGGCGGCTGTGCTACTTGCCTGGACATGGACAAGTATCATTAAGTAGACCAATGAGAATAAACAATTACTCGTTCAGGTCGCGCATGGGACGATTTTCCCACCTCAGTTGCTATAACTATGGTAACAAAAGCAACGCAGCTGCTTGACTTTTAGCAACTGGCATAGAAAACTGCTAAGAAACAATTCTTAATATGTTTTGCTTTATTTTCGTCTATCTACCCACCTGATTATTTATCTGAATCTATAAAGATTTGGTTACACAACTTGCTTTGCCTTACAACTGAGATTTTCAATCCTGTTCTGTCCCCGCTAGACCGTAAAAGTGATTAGGGTAAATTATTTTATTTATTAGCTATATAATTTTTTGACCATTTAGATGTAATTAGTTCATGGAATCTTTATTATATTTATCCATCAATAACCAGATTATTTCTATATGATTTAATTAAAAAGTTCTATAAGTGCTTAACCATTTTCAGATAATTAGTTCATGGAATCTTTATCATTTTTGACAATCAATGACCAAATAATTTCTATTGAGGAAGCAGTAAAGTACCTGCAAGCCTCTGGAAAATTAGGACAGTTCATTGGAGATATTCTCCGCCAGTATGTAATTGAGTCAGAAATCCGAACACGAAACGATATTGAGATTGGTACAGCAATAACTGAACAGGCAATTATTGACTTTAGGCTGAAAAATCAACTGACTGACCCCCAAAGTTTTCAAGAATGGTTAAAGACCAACAACACAGATTACACTACTTTTCACACATCGGTTAGTTTTGGTTACAAGTTAGAAAAGCTGAAAGCTGTAGTCACCCAACCAAAACTCCAAGAATATTTTATTGAACGCAAAATTTTTTTGGATCGGTTAGTACTTTCCCGGATTGTTGTTGATAACCGAGAATTGGCAGAGGAATTACAAACCCAAATTGAAGAAGGAGGTAGTTTTGAGCAACTAGCTAAAGAGTATTCACTTGCAGATGATCGAATTATGAACGGCATGATGGGAATCATCAGCCGGGGAAGTATGCCGGATATATTACGGGCAGCTATTGATGTGGCGAGTCCTGGACAATTGCTAGGACCAATAGAAATCGTTGGCAAAGACTCTCCCCAAGGAGAAGGACCTTATGGTTTGTTTCGAGTAGAACAATTTATGCCAGCGTCTTTAGAAGATACTCAACTAAAGCAAGCACTACAAAATGAGTTGTTTGAGAAATGGCTAGCAGAGAAAATTCAAAAACTGACAGTCAAATTACAAGTGAGTTAAAAAATCTGGATAATGAATCTTTACGGTTAAAAGTGCTAGCTTCTTTACCTTGGAATCAACCACCACTATGCTGGCTGACTCCCGAACAACAATCCCGATTGGAAAATGAGTCCCAAACTCGTCAGTATCGTCTTGGAGAAAAAATCTGGTCAAACGATGTCGGCGGTTACCAATTCTTGATTGTAGCTGGAAAAGTCCGTTTGCGAGAAGACAGTCGCGACAAGTCGGCAAAGCCGACGCCACTTGCTTCTCCTGTCAAAGACGCGCAAGGGACAACCGGGGAAACCCCGGCAACGCAGTGGCTCCCCAACGCGCTGTCTCAAGAAGGTGTTGGCAAACCTTTAGCAGCCCTAGATGTGGGGGATTGGTTTGGTGACTTACAAAAGCTATCTGCGGATTTTAAAGCTGTAGCTGCTAGTAAAGAAGTAGTAGTAGTGTGTTGGGATACAGCGCTGTGGGTAGAATTTTCTAACCCACAAATTCAAGAGTTTTGGCAAGTGTTACCAGTGGACATGAAGAGAGAGAAGGAGACATTTTCCTTCTCTTCCACTCGTTCACTAGCGCCAGCCTCAGAGGGGACTTCCAGCCCCCACAGCCTCCAACCTCAAAGAGGACTGCCAGCCGCCAATCTAATCATTTCAAATTATCCGTTTGTTGCCAGCTGGAACACTGCTGCTGCCTGTTTAACAATGGTGGCGCAACAGTTAGAAAATTCTGTGCAACTAGAATGGGTGCAGCGCCAACTCAGAGGACAACGCCCAAAACAGGTTGTGGAAGCAGGAGAAAAGTTAGGGTTAGTGTTGCGGCGGTTACAAGTGAATTGGGCTGAGTTGCGACAGCTGTCATTTCCAGCTTTACTACTGTGGAATTCTGACTCACCCCAGAGTCCATCCTGGGTGGTAGCCTATGGAGTTAAGGGCGATCGCCTAATTATCGCTAACCCTCTAAATCCCGATCGCATTTGTGAAAGCTTGCCGCAGTCGATAGTTGAGGCGTCCTGGGATGGACAATTGTGGCAAGTAGAACTCATATCTCAGCAAGAAAAATTTAACCTCAGTTGGTTCACCCCAGCAGTTTGGAAGTATAAGGGATTGCTAACAGAAGTATTGTTAGCATCTTTTACCTTGCAGCTTTTGGGGTTAACAACACCGCTAATTACCCAAGTCGTCATTGATAAAGTGATGGTGCAGGGGAGTTTGCCGACTCTCGATGTGATGGCGATCGCACTTTTATTCGTAGCCATATTTGAATCAATACTTGGCATCCTGCGCCTATTCATCTTTACCCATACAGCTCGTCGTCTGGATTTGAGTTTATCAGCACAGCTATTTCGCCATCTGATGCGTCTGCCATTAGCTTATTTTGAGTCAAGGCGCGTCGGAGACACAGTAGCACGAGTCCAGGAACTCGAACAAATTCGTCAGTTTCTCACAGGTACAGCATTAACTGTGATTCTAGATAGCATCTTTGCTGTGGTGTACCTGGCATTGATGTTTTACTATAATATCCCACTTACTTTTGTCGCCTTAGGAGTACTACCACTATTTGCAACTTTGACGATAGTTGCAACACCAATTCTGCGTAACTGGCTCAACGAAACTTTTAACCGCAGTGCCGATAGTCAATCGTTTTTAGTAGAGACAATCACAGGAATTCACTCCGTTAAAGCCCATGCAGCAGAACCAGTAGCACGCGATCGCTGGGAAGGCTTGTTTGCTCGCTTCATTCGCACAGGTTTTAAAGCTTCTACCACCTCCAATATCAGCAGCAACATTGGTGACTTTCTCACCAATTTTTCCACCATGCTGATTCTCTGGTTTGGAGCGAAGTTAGTCATCGAACAAAAGCTCACAATTGGACAGCTAGTTGCATTTCAAATGCTGTCTGGTAGAGTCACGGGCCCGCTTTTGCGCTTAGTACAGTTGTGGCAAAACCTCCAACAAGTGCTACTTTCTGTAGATCGGATTGGTGATATTCTTAACGTCTCCCCAGAAGCTGAACTAGGAACTGGCCTAGTTTTACCATCCCTGAAAGGACAAGTCACCTTCGAGCAAGTCTTTTTCCGCTACCGGCCGAACTTTGAAGCAGTTCTGCGGGGAATATCTTTCAATGCCGAACCAGGGCAATTTGTTGGCATTGTCGGACGCAGCGGTTCTGGTAAAAGTACCTTGTCTAAGATATTGCAACGCCTTTATCAAATTGAATCAGGACGCATCCTTATTGATGGTTTCGATATTAAAAGTGCCGATTTAGCCTCACTGCGGCAACAAGTCAGTGTAGTTCTTCAAGAAGACTTTTTATTTAACGGTTCCATTTTAGAAAATATCACTCTCGGTACTCCTGATATTACCGCAGAGCAAGTAGTAGAGGCGGCAAGACTAGCCGTAGCCCACGACTTCATCAGTCAATTACCCTACGGTTACGAAACCAATGTTGGTGAACGCGGTACTGCTTTATCTGGCGGACAGAGACAACGTATTGCCTTAGCAAGGTTATTTCTTTCCCAAGCGCCGATTTTAGTTTTGGATGAAGCTACCAGCGCTTTAGATAGTGAAACTGAACAGCAGGTATTGCAAAACCTGCAAAAAATTTCCGCTAACCGTACCGTGTTCCTGATTGCTCACCGCTTTGCTCCGCTCAAACGTGCTGATTTGATTTTGGTATTAGAGCAAGGTGTGATTGCCGAACGTGGTACTCACTCACAGTTGTTGCAACAAAAGGGTTTGTATTGGTCACTATATCAACGGCAGCAAGCAAACATTTAATACATTTAACTAGTACAACGCGGCGTAAATAGCGCAAAGTCGAGCCAGTCCGTTGGTGGGGTTCCCCCACTTAAAGGAACTGGCGTTGAGCAGCGGTTCTCGCCGTTGGTGTAGCCCGCCTTCTCTACGAGACGCACTCGCGTTCGGCATCAGTTACCGTAGCGTAAAGCCTACGGCATAGCTTTTCTTCGAGACGCAGGAGCGTCACTTTGCAAGACGAGCAACCATTTCAAATGGCGCAAAAGCCCGGAATACAATTCTTTTGAATGAGTGACTTCCGCCTTGCGGTACTAGCTCAAAGCTTGTGGGTATATAAAAGATAAACATCTAGAAATTGGCTTAAGGATAGTCTTTAGCGAATGGAGTATAACTCTATTCGCCATTTTATTTGGTTGCAAACTTGTCATCCAACAGGATGATAAATATTGCGATCGCAAATATCACCGAATAATTTGTTATTACAAATTTATCAAAACATAATTCAACATGAAATGAATCCGAGTGGCGGATGAATAAACGGCGTTTATTCATCCGCCATGCTTTTAATTATGACCCTAGGCGGAGCTTTCCTTGCTCCGCTCCTGAATTCTAACTTCTGAATTTTTATTCAAATAACGTACTATTCTAATTTTTGCTTTAGTCTTCATTAATACATGCCAAAGATTTAAGATTTACTTGATGAATTTACTTTTAATAAAAATCACACTACTCAAAAGATTTTTTAGTAGTAAAATTAGCATTTTCTTATGAAATTTCATAGTAATTATTGACAAGGGGGATTATTTACACCTTAAAATCTTTTTCTTTTAAAGATTTTAACGTTTCAAACTGTCAAAAAATGATTGATATCTTTGAGAGAAAAATACTTATGCTCCGTAATGATGTTAATAACAATATGCTGTTAAATAAACAGCTAAATGCATCTTCAATCCCCTCATCAAATACCTTTAATACAAAGGATGACTATAGCCTCAACCTCAACAGACGTAGTAGCTACAACTTAGCCGATGCTGATATGCAGTTGCTAAATAACGGTGACTTTGAAAATAGCAGTAACGCTACTGCTAATGCTTTTAGCACTGGGAATTATAACTCCACCAATGGCTATGGCTTGATTAATGGAGCAGCAGCAGTGGCTAGAGCTATTGGTCAAAATCCCTTTGCCGATGTTCCTGATCTTGGTGGCAATAATTGGGGAGCAGACCTTGTTAAAGCACCGGAAGTCTGGGCACATGGATACACAGGTAAAGGTATTGTTGTCGCTGTTGTAGATACTGGAGTTGACTACAACCACGAAGATTTAAAGGATAATATCTGGACGAATCCCAAGGAAATTGCTGGCAATGGTAAAGATGATGATGGCAATGGCTATGCTGATGATATCCACGGCTGGAACTTTGTTGACAATACTAATAATGTCCTAGATGACAACGGTCATGGCACTCATGTTTCCGGCACGATCGCAGGAGAAAATAATAACTACGGTGTCACTGGTATTGCCTATGATGCCAAGATTATGCCCGTCAAAGTTTTGGATGAATCTGGCTCCGGTTCCTTTAATTCCATATCTAAAGGTATTCGCTACGCTGTGGATAATGGAGCTAATGTGATTAACCTCAGTTTAGGAGGTACATCTTCCAATCGGACTCTAGAGTCAGCCATTGACTATGCCAGCAGCAAAGGAGTAATTGTCGTTATGGCAGCAGGTAATGATGGTGACTCATCACCAGAGTATCCCGCCCGCTATGCATATAAGTCGGGAATTGCCGTTGGGGCAGTGGATAAGAATAATAATATGCCTGACTTCTCTAACCGCTCTGGAACGAATGAAATTGCTTACGTCACAGCCCCAGGAGTCAAAGTTTACTCTTCAGTTCCGAATAATCAGTATGCCACTTATAGCGGCACGTCTATGGCTACTCCCCACGTTGCTGGTGTAGTTGCTTTGATGCTTAGTGCTAACCCCAACCTTACTGATGCCCAAGTACGTCAGATTGTCACAGAAACCGCAGGAAATAGTACACAAACTACAAGCTCTAGTTTTAATCTTTCTAATGTCACTTCTCTGGCGAATCAGGTGATTGCAAACACAGCAGCAAATAATACACAAACTACAATCTCTAGTTTTAATATTTCCAATGTCAGTTCTCTGGCAAAACAGGCGATGTCTGATGACAACCTGCTACACATCGACGCGCAAACAGCAAATTATCTCAGATCACAGACAATTTCTAGTTTTAATAGTTTCACTTTTGGTTCTCTAATTGGTCAGACGATTACAGAAATGTCAAAATATTTGACACCAGAGACTATGACTACTTTTAAGAATTCAGATGTCGGTTCTCTAATCGGTCAGACGATTACAGAAACGCCAAAATATTTGACACCAACTGAAGATAATAACGGATTAGCCAATCCCGAATTATGGTCACAATTCCAAAATAATGAGAATATTTTGGGCAGCATCAATGTGGATAGTAATGATGATAATAATCCTGATTTTGGTAAATTACTAGAGGGAATGCAAAAACAAATAGAACAGTATAGAAAATTCTTGGGTATGCTTTGAAAATTATAGCAATTTACAGTTGAGTGTAATATAGATCGGTTAAGAAAATCAACCAACCCGCTCATCTGTCGTCAATGAATATAGAGGTTTAGCAATGCTAAACCCTTACGTTTTAGGTGTGGATTGTAGAAAGCGTAGGCTATAAAAAACCGTAGGCATCGCCTTTGAAACGGTTATGAAAATAGAGGAAGGTACAAATTTATCTAACCGAAAATGCCTCGCTAAATCGCCGTGTCACAGGCTCCGTAATGAATGTCAAAATAGACTTTTTACGAGTGACAATTTCACCTGTAGCAGCCATACCTGGTGTAAATTCTACTTCTTGACCGCGGACGTTAACTGAGTGTTTATTTAGCTTAATTCTTGTAGGAAAAACTAAGCCTAATTCTTTATCAATAATTGCATTTGGACTGACTTGCATGACTTCGCCCTCCACAGTGCCAAATTCCTGGAAGGGGAAAGTCGCCATTTTCACTTTTGCCTTCATTCCTTGACGAATAAACCCAATATCGCGGTTGAGAACTTTTACCTCTAGGAGCATTTCTTCCCCTTCCGGCAAAATTGACAGCAATTCTTCACCTGATTGCACTGGGCCCTTGGTGGCTTTAACTCTGTAAATCGTACCCGCAACGGGAGCCTCAATCGTTTCTAAAGCTTGCTGCTTCCTCGCCTGCTCTAATTGACCTTGAACAGTTGTCAGTTCTTCTTTACGCTTGTTAAACTGGGTCAAAATTTCACTTTGGCGTTCTGATGCTACACGCTGGGCCTGGCTGCGTGCAGCGTTGTAAGCTTGTTCTGCTTGGCGAATTTCTTGGACTTGGGCAGCAATATCTTTTTCTAATGATGTGACTTTATCTTGAGCCTCTGTGATTTTATTCTGGGCGTTAGTCACTTCATCTTGCGATCTAGTGATTTCTGTCTTTGCACGAGTTAATCTTTCTTGGGCATCCAAGTAATCGACACGAGGTACAGCGCCAGGAGTAATCAGGGTGCGTAGGCTTTTTTCCCTTTCTTGAGCAAGCGCCAAATTACTTTCAATTTTAACTCGGATGCTATCTGCGTTGACAAGGTTGGTTTTGGCATTCGCAACGCTGCTTTTGGCATTAACTAAGTTGTCTTGCAACCGAGTCAAGCGGACTTTGGCTTGATCGATGAGTGCTATTTGGCGATTTGCTTCTGCTTCCGCCGCTGCTTGACGGGCTTGGTAGTCTTGCAGGCGAGAGCTTAAAAGTTCGTCTTGCAGTTTTGTCCCAGCAGTTTTGCCTCCGGTGCGTTCTGCATCCAAACGTTGCAAATCGTCTTGAATCAATCTACTAGATTTGGCTAAGCGGGAAACATCGGTTATTTGCAAGTCTGGATCTTTTTGAATCAGAACTTCACCTTTAGTAACATGATCGCCTTCTTGCACTTTGACAGCGACAATTGACCCCCCACCCAAAGATGTCACCGGTCTTACCTGTGTAGAAGCAATTAATTCCCCTGGTGCTGTTGCTACTTCATCTATTTGCGAGAAATACGCCCAAGCGATCGCCCCAAATACGATGACGCTCATCGTTCCCGCTAATAATCTAGTATACAGGGGTGGCAATTCCTGTACCGCCTTCCCCAATTCATAGGTGAGTTGTTCCTCTGGTTGGGCGAATCGCTCTTTTGTCTGACGTGCTTGAGCAGCATTTGTAGCTAGGGAAGATTTCATTTTTGTCCTTTGTCCTTTCTTCTTTGTCCTCTGTTACAAAGTTCTGATGCCTACGGCAGGCTACGCCAACGGAGGAAACCTCCGCTCAGACTTTGCGCTTTATCATTAGTCATTTGTCCTTTGTTATTCACTAATGACTAATGACTAATGACTAATGACTTGTATTTAATTTAAACTGCTAGATAGCGCCGCAAAAAATTTTCTAATGTTTCCAATTTGAAGTAAAAAATCGCCTCTAAATTGGCAATTTCATCTTTTGTACAAAAAAATTCATTTGCTAGCAATGTGCGAAAAGTTCCCAAAGCTTTTTGGGTTTGTGGATTAAATAAACCCAATGCATTCTGTAACCCATCAATGACAAATAGTGGTGAGTTAATTATTACTGGTTCTTTGGTGAAGATCCGACCAAAAATCCGGGGAATATCTTCTCGTAATAAAATCTCCGGCCCTCCCACTGATAAAATCTGATTGTGAGCGCCTTCAACTGTCACAGAATCCACCACTATCCTTGCCAAATCATCAGTACTGACAATTGAAGTACGATTTTTGCGATCGCCAATCAGCAAATACAATCCCGTTTCCCGAAATCGTTCTACTAGTGGCAGCAAGTTAGATGCTAATCCAGCTGGGCGTAAAATAGTGTAATTCAAGCCACTAGCTGCCAAATATCGCTCTACTGCTCGTTTGGCTTTGAACACAGGAGCATTTTCATAACCGCGATCGGCTCCCAATACGGAAATGAAGACAAAATGCTCTACGCCATTGGCTTTCGCTTGGTCTATTAGTTCAATATTGGCGCGGTAATCTAAAGATAGGGCATCGCTATCAGAACCGTGAGCGCTGATAATATACTGGACACCCCGACTAGCTTTCTGGATATCCCTTTCCTCTAGCAAGTCACCGATGAAGATTTCTGCACCCCGGTGTTCTAACTCGCTGTAGCGCGAGGTAAGGCGGACAAATGCCCGCACAGACTGTTCTCGTTGCCGTAGGAGTCGCACAACTCTGCGACCAATTCCTCCCGTTGCTCCAGTTACCAGAAACATATAAATACCTAAATTGAATACTTTCAGCGTTTATAGTTCTTGAAATACTCGATATATGCTCAAAATCCGTTGAGCAATACTTAAACAACCTGAGCATATCTTTATACTTTGTTACTATGATCAAGATATCCTCACGCCAACTAAGCCAATAGGTCACACTTTATCCATCTTAATACTCTAAAAATGATCCCCCACATCCTTGTAGATGCAAGGGATAAGGTAATTGGATTAGTTTTACTGGCTCAACAAGTCAATAGCTTGTTCAAGCGACATCTTAGCCTTGTGCAAGTTCAGCAGGTTCTCCTGGTCGTAGCGGTCAGGATAGCTTATTTTCTTACCCTCTAAAGTTATCCAAATTAGTGCTCGAGTGTGTGAATTACTGGAATGAGTCAGCAATCAAGCATATTGCCTTCTCAATATGCTTGATTACTTGCGGAATACATCAAAAAAAGAAAGTAAACTGGGGTTTGAGTAAGTAAAAGCTGATTTTGCTTGCAGAATACACTGAAATGAGAAAGCAAACATAGCTTTTGAGTACGAATTTGTAGAGAGAAACTGTCCTGTGATTCCCGTTTTGCTTGAGAATACACCACAGCAGCCTAAACTCCCAATTTTTCTTAGGGGTCATACGTGGGTTGACTTTCGGACAGATACTGATGAGGCTATGGAGCAATTAATTTGGGGCATTACTGGAAAGCCGCCAGAGCGAAAACCAAAGCTACAGCCAGTAATTCAAGCCGATGACCTCAGTTCTGAGAAGGGAGTAACCTACACGCAATTGCGAGATTTGCTAGCAGCAGGCAAGTGGAAAGAAGCGGATGAGGAAACTTTAGCTGTCATGCTCAAGGCATCTACCAGGGAAGAGGAAGGCTGGTTTGATACCGAATCTATCAATAATTTTCCCTGTACTGACTTACGCACCATTGACCAACTTTGGGTAAAATATAGCAAGGGGCGCTTTGGCTTTAGCGTTCAGAAGAAAATTTATCTCGAATCTGGTGGAAAGGCTGACGGTGAATATTATGAAGAAGCCTGGGAAAAATTTGGCGATCGCGTAGGATGGAGAGTGAAAGGTGAGTGGATATTTGTTGAGAAAGATGTAGTTTTTAACACTTTAGCGCCTAAAGGACACTTACCCTTCGGGTGTGAAGGTTGGTGGATTTTGACAACTGAATCTAATGCTTTGTGGGGAGAATCTTTTCTCGCATTTAGACTTATGAAGTTTAATATATAAGCACTTCAGACTTTTATAAATATTTGTAGTAAGGTTGTTTTCAACTAGTTAATCAACATTTCAGAGATTCGATACCTGGCACTGTAGGTTGATAACAATTAGCTTGAATAAACTTTTCTGCTACCTCCTGCACTTCAGTACTTTCTGACACCTTCAAGGTGACTGAAATTCTTGTTTTCCCAATTTAAAATCTCCCCACATCTTTGTAGATGCAGGGAGAGTATTAACAATTAAAAATTGTTTCAGACGGGGATTTAAACGCTTTGTGCAAACAGCCCACTTCAAAACTATTCAGCAGCTTTGTTATTAGCCCTATTAGCACGCGCCTCAGCCGAAGCCATCACCTCATCAAAATTCTCTAGCACTTCGCCAGGGAAGTTTTCCAAAACTCTGGTAGAAAGCGCAACCCGCCCTTTACCCTCATCCAAGTCAATAATTACAGCTTTAATTGGCTGACCAACTTGAAATACTTTCTCTAAAGAATCAATGAATTTTTGGCTTACCTGCTTGATATGAAGCAAAGCCCCCATACCATTTAAATCGACAAACACACCAAAAGGTTTGATGCCAGTAACTTTACCTTCCACCAATTGACCTAGTTCTAATAAGCTGAAGTTGCTAGAACGAGTTGCTAAACGCTGGGAAAGAATAAGTTTGTTGGTGTTTTTATTAATTTCCAAAAAGCCCACAGTCAAATTTTGACCTTTGAGTGCTTCTAAATTATCACGCTCTGCCAGGTGCGATCGCGGAATAAATCCCCGCAAAGAGAGAATATCGACAGTGACACCACCTTTATTCACACCCATAACCCGTACTTGCACAGTCTGAGCATTTTCCTGCATTTCGGTCAGTCGTTCCCAAATCTGCTGAATTTCTAACTGCTTTCGCGAAAGGGTGACTTGACCTTCTGCATCCTGATCTCGGATAATCAAAAACTCCAGTTCCTCTTGTAATGGCAGCACCTCCGATAAATCAGTAACTGCTCTCAAAGAAGCCTCATCGCGTGGCAGAAAAGCTGACGACTTGCCACCAATATCGACATAAGCTCCATCATGGTCAAGTTGGAACACTTTGCCATGTACAACCTGTCCTTTTTGAAACTGATAGTCGTGTTTTTCTAGTGCCTTAGCAAAATCGTCCATTGTAAATGACGAATTGGCTGTTTGAGAAAGTTTCGATTCGGAGTTCATGACTTTTGAAGATTAATTGTTATTTGATATGGTGCAACTGAAGTTTAGATTGTTATTTGTCATTTGTCCCTTGTCTGTAAGTTACGCGATGTGCAACTTAATATTCTGACCTCAATTCCATTCCTTTATCCTAAAAGGAGAGAGGCTTTGAATTTTCCCCGTTCCTTATGAGGCAAGGGGGTTGGGGGGTTAGGTTTGAGTAAAAGTTGCACACAACGTTGTGGTTATTAATAATGACAAATGACAAAAACGAACTTGGCTGCGTATACTTCAGTTCAGTTGACCAAAGAGTTGTTTTACTTGCTCCCAAGCATCAGCAGCAGCTTTAGGATTATAACTGGCACGATGGTCACAGAAAAATCCGTGGTTAGCTCCATCGTAGCGAAACACACGATGAGGAATTTTATATTTTTCTAACTCTGCTGCAATTTCATCTACTTGTTCAGGTGGGATGCTAGTATCTTCTTTGCCAAAGAAGGCATAGAGAGTGCCTGGAATCTCTTTGGTGCGGGTGACAGTGGGAGCGCCACCTCCTGGTGTGCGGGTGGTAATTCCAGCACCGTAGAAAGAAGCCGTAGCTTTAATATCTGGTAAGGTGGCTGCAAGATATGCAACATGACCCCCAAAGCAGAAGCCAATACAGCCAAAACCATCTTTTTTCACTTGAGGCAGATTTTTCAGGTAGTCAATTGCTAGTTGAATATCGCTCAATAACTCTGATGCTTGAGTTTGCATAGCGTAGCCTCTGCCCGTTTCAATATCTTCGGGTGTGTATCCGGTTTCAAAACCAGGAGCAGTACGTTGAAAAAGTGCAGGTGCAATCGCTACATACCCAAGTTTCGCAATCCGTTCTGTAACTTCCCGAATGTGAATGTTGACACCAAAAATCTCCTGCAATACTACGACTCCTGGGTAAGATCCAGATTCTTTTGGCTCTGCCAGATAAGCAGACACTTGAATATTATCTTGCAAAAGATTAACCGTTGTGGTAATTATTGCTTGCTCTGTCATAATAATTTTTACTAGTGCTATGTGATTAGCCCTGTGTTTATTTGATATAACTATGCCAGTATGTCCAGCTTATTTGCAATTAAATTATCAATTACCAATAATGAGCGCATTAGAAATTTCTACCAGAAAAACTTCATGTGTAAATAAAATATTTGACATGTAGCAAATGCAGCTGGTCACTAAAGTAGTGCTGAGTTAAAAGTGCCGAGTGCCGAGTAGGAAAGCAACACTTAATACTCAAAACTCAGCACGGGCTAAACGCCCCGCTATCGCTAACAGCACTTACTATTCAGGAGGTTTGCTGATGATTCAATTCCGTATTCAGCCAGACAGCGAAATTCCCGCATCAACCCAGCTGTTTAATCAAATCCGGTTTGCGATCGCTTCCCGGCAATATCCCCCTGCTTACAAATTGCCGAGTACACGAGCGCTGGCAATGCAAACTGGGTTACATAGAAATACCATTAGCAAAGTTTATCGTCAACTAGAAGAAGACGGATTTGTTGAAAGTCTGGCTGGTTCGGGAATTTATGTGCGTGCCCAAGGTCATGAGGGCGGTAGTAGGTTGCAATCACCAATTCTCAAACAAAATCCTGATGCATATCAAGTTGTTCAGCAAGCACTTGATGATCTGCTCTCCCAAGGATGTTCACTCAATCAAGCTAGAGAGCTATTTTTAGCGGAAATTGACTGGCGCTTGCGTTGTAGTGCGCGGGTACTAGTTGCAGTTCCATCTTATGACATGGGTGCTGGTGAGTTGATGGTCTATGAATTAGAACGATCGCTAAAAATCCCAGTACAGTTGGTAGCAATGGAAGAATTAACAGCTGTGCTAGATAAAACTACCTCTGCGACAGTAGTCACAAGTCGGTATTTTATCAGTAATGTGGAAGCGATCGCCGCTCCTAAAGCTGCACGGGTAATTCCTCTGGATATCTACGACTACACCAAAGAACTCAACCTATTGAAAACCCTACCAAAAGAAAACTGCGTAGGCATAGTTAGCCTTAGTTCCGGGATTGCACGAGCAGCAGAAGTTATCCTCCACGGTCTGCGGGGAGATGAATTACTAGTGATGACTTCGCAACCAAAAGATGCTTATAAACTTAAAGCTATGGTTAAACGGGCTGAGGTAATTATAAGTGACCAAGCCAGTTTTGCGGCAGTGCAAGCAGCCGTGCAAGCATCTGATGAAGATATTATTCGTCCACCGAAGCTGATTAAGGTTGAAAATTATATCGGCGCTAACTCGATTAACTTGCTAAAACGAGAACTGGGTTTAAGTTAATCTCAAGATAATTCTACCAACATCTTTGAGAGCAACTGATACAGGAGGGATAGGATAGTGCAGATTGTGATTGTAGGCGCAGGCCCAACAGGTGCAACACTTGCCCTGCTTCTTGTAAAACGTGGTATTACTGTAACGTTAATTGAAGCAGCAAAAGACTTTCATCGTGTATTTCGCGGTGAAGGATTAATGCCCAGTGGCTTAGAAGCTTTAGAGGAAATGGGTTTATCGGCGTTGTTGGAGGATATTCCCCATCGACAACTTGACGCGTGGGAATTCATTATCGGGGACAAGCAGTTGTTTCGAGTTGATGAACCAATGGGGACAACCCGACCCTGTACACTGGTTTCACAACCACCACTGCTCAAAGCACTGATTTGGTCAGCTCAAACCAATGATGGGTTTGAATTTATCCAGGGTTTTCCTGTCAAGGATTTGCTATGGAGTAATCAACGTGTCGCAGGTGTAGTATTGAGCAATGGAAGAGAACTTACTGCTGACTTAGTGATTGGGGCAGATGGTCGAAATTCCCTAGTGCGACAACGTGTAGGATTGGAATTAATACGCCAGCCTAAAAATATTGATATTCTTTGGTTTAAACTTGCCGCCAGCCCTGAGTTTGCAGAGAACAATGTGTTTCGTACAATTTTAAATGGCGATCGCGTATTTACCATCTTTCACGGAGCAGAGTCAGGAAAACTGCATCTGGCTTGGATAATATCCGCAACCGAAAACACTGATTGGAAACAAGCTAACTGGGCAGAGATTTTTGCCTCACTATCGCCCTCATGGCTAGCAGAGCATTTCCGTAATCATGCAGACACCATCGAATCTCCTATTCGGCTCTCTGTTGTGGTCGGTTATTGTCCACAATGGCAAGCACCAGGGGTATTGCTTCTGGGTGACGCTGCACACCCAATGTCTCCTATCCGTGCTCAAGGAATTAATCTCGCATTGCGTGATGTGATTGTCGCTGCTAATCATCTTGTGCCGCTGTTGCACAGAGAAACCGAACACCAGGATATTGACATGGCACTATCGCACATCCAAGCAGAACGTCAGCCAGAAATTATCCACGCCCAGCAACTCCAGTTGGAGGAAGCTAAACAAGGTGAACTACTGCGAAAAAATGCACTGCTGCGTTCGCTGTTGATTCAACTTGCTCCCTTGCTCCGTAAAACAATTAAAAAGTCTTGGTTAAAGCGACAAGATAAAATGCGTCAAGGTATTACACAGGTACACTTAACTGTTTAAAAAACCGCTATTAGTTATCTGACTTGTGGTTTTGGCGTGTTAATTTGCAAAAACTCTTGTACACGTTGCAGATAAGTTGGTACATCTTCCAACATTGGGAAATGCGCTGTATTGGGAATCATCGCAAATTCCACTTTGTCACTCAGTGCCGCTGCTTGACGCCCCATCTCGGCTGGAATAATTTTGTCATACTCCCCCGCCACCAGTAGAGTTGGCACTGTCAGCTTGGCAAATTCTTGCGGCATCAATTCAGCTTGAGCCTTACTGACTGAAGTAAAAATTGTCCCTAAAGCCGCGTCATAATCTGCTTCGAGAAAATCTTGCAAAAAAGCTTGACGCTCAGAATGTGGTATGGAACTATGCAAAAATCTGGCCATAAACATTCGGTCAACAAATGGGATTTTGCTTAACCACTTGGGACGGAATTTTACTACATAGCCACCAAATTTATGAAAAGCACTAAAAGATTTTTCGTCGTACTCAAAAACGCCGCTACAGGTTAAAATTCCTCGTTCTACTCGTTGAGGGTAGCGGTTAAAAAATAAAGTCGCAACAGAAGCGCCCATCGAGTGAGCATGGATATAGACACGCTGAATATGCAACCCATCTAACAAAGCTGCCAAATCATCAGCGTATTCCTCTAATTCATAGGTTAATTCTCTAACTGCCTCTGATTCTTCCTGAGGGGACTCGGACTCGGCAACAGCTTCACTTGCTTGGGCTATGGTTAGTTTACCACGAGAACGGCCAAATCCCCGCAAATCGTAGAGTAAACAATCAAATTGCTCTGATAAAGCATCAGCAGTATTTTGCCAATATCTAGCTGAACCAGCCCAACCGTGAATGAAAACCATCACTGGTTTTACCGAAGAACCAGATGGTTTTTTCACCCATTCGTAGTAATGCTCAACTCCACGAACATTAATATAAGGCATTTGTCATTTATCCCTTGTCCTTCGTCCTTTGTCATTAGCCATTTTTTACTAATGACTAATGACTAATAACTAATGACTATTAAGCTGATTCTGGCTTCGGTAGTGAAGACGGATGTATTATCAATTCAGCAGTTGATCGCTTCTCGACCATCTCCCGTGTTACTGTACAGCGTGTCACATCCTTACGGGATGGTAACTCATACATTACATCTAGCATTAATTCTTCGACAATACCACGTAATGCTCTAGCACCAGTTTTACGGCGGTAAGCTTCTTGAGCGATCGCTCGTAAAGCATCTGGTTTAAAATCTAACTGGACATTATCCATCTTCAGCAGCTTTTGGTACTGCTTCACCAAGGCGCTGCGTGGTTGGGTAAGAATCGCCATCAGCGCTTCTTCATCTAGCGGATCTACTACTGCTACCATTGGCACGCGCCCAATAAATTCTGGAATCATGCCAAATTTTACTAAATCATCCGGTTCTAGATGGCGGAGAGTGTCTGCTGCTCGTTTCTCCTTCGATTGGCCTTCTCCCGGTTGCACAAAGCCTATCGCTTTTTTGCCAACTCTTTGATCCACCACTTTTTCTAAGCCCACGAAAGCGCCACCACAGACGAACAAAATATTACTTGTATCAATCTGGATGCAATCTTGATAGGGATGCTTGCGCCCTCCTTGGGGTGGTACATTGGCGATCGTTCCTTCTAACATTTTCAGCAAAGCTTGCTGCACACCTTCGCCAGAAACATCGCGGGTAATTGACGGATTCTCACTTTTACGAGCAATTTTATCAATTTCGTCAATGTAAATAATTCCCCGCTGCGCCTCCTCTATATCTAAATCTGCTACCTGCAAAAGTCGCAGCAAGATATTTTCTACATCTTCTCCCACATATCCTGCTTCCGTCAGCGTCGTAGCATCAGCCACGGCAAAGGGTACATCCAGGATTTTCGCTAGGGTTTGCGCTAACAGAGTTTTACCGCAACCAGTCGGGCCAATTAACAAAATGTTGGACTTTTGCAGTTCTATTGCATCATCCGCCCCAGCTTTGCCACTGGCTTTAGACTGAACGACCGCCAGCCGCTTGTAGTGATTGTAAACAGCTACTGACAGCACTTTCTTCGCTTCGTCTTGACCAATGACGTGTTCGTCTAGATACTTTTTAATCTCTCTTGGCTTGGGTATTTGATTAAAAGAAATACTAGAAGAGTGGGTACGCCGTTTTTGAGGTGGTTCTGCTCTTGGTGCTGGTTGTGCTGCCGCACCATTGGTATCGAGTAACTCCTCGTCTAGTATTTCATTACACAAGTCAACGCATTCATCGCAGATGTAGACTCCCGGCCCCGCGATTAATTTACGCACCTGCTCTTGAGACTTGCCACAAAATGAACATTTTAAATGGGAGTCGTACTTAGACATACCAGCCTCTTATTTCAGAATGGTGACGTTTTCCCCTGCTATGGGAAGATTTTGCCTGGAAATGACCTGATCAATCAAACCGTAGTTCTTCGCCTCTTCTGCCGACATAAAAAAGTCGCGCTCAGTATCTGCTTCAATTCTTTCTAAAGGTTGACCAGTATGATGAGCCATTAACTGATTCAACTTAGCCTTAATGTAAAGAATTTCTCTGGCTTGAATTTCAATGTCAATGGCTTGACCTTGAGCGCCACCAAGCGGTTGGTGAATCATAATCCGGGAGTCGGGCAGAGACATTCGCTTCCCGGCAGCCCCTGCTGTCAACAAAAATGCCCCCATGCTCGCGGCTAATCCAAAACAGATGGTAACAACATCAGGGCGAATTTGCTGTATTGTATCATAAATTGCCATCCCTGCGTAGACCGAACCACCAGGAGAATTAACATACAGTTGGATGTCCTTTTCTGAGTCTTCGGCGTCTAGGAATAACAACTGAGCCACAATTGAGTTGGCTACAGCATCGTCTATTGGCGTTCCCAAAAAGATAATCCGCTCTCGCAGTAGGCGGGAGTAGATGTCGAAAGCCCTTTCTCCCATGCCAGATTGTTCTACCACCATCGGCACGATGTTGCTAGGGCTGTTCAACTGGGAGTTAATCTTTATTCGACTTAAGTTGCTGATGGGGTAATTTCCCGATTGCGATCCAAGCATACAATCAAATTTGACGATAATTGAGGACAAATGTTTCAACAGCATGTGCTGCCTTTTCAAGGAATGGGATTTTTATAAGCTACGTGTTAACCATTATGCCTCATATAATTTCCTCTCGTGTAACACAGTATCAAGCTCAGGCGATAACAGGTGTCACTATTTGCTGAAAATTCATTAATTCTTTAATTCTTCTGCCTTCATCTTTGAGTTTTGAGGAGTCAAGAGGCAATGGTCTTTTATTTCCTCCTGCTCCCTCATCTCCTTTACCTTACCCATTTCACCAGTACTTTAACTCAGAACTGGTGAACTCATGGCTGTGGAATTTTTTATTGTCCTTCTGTGACTTCTGTGGAAGCTTCGCCGCTTTCTAGCTCGGTCTGAGGTGCATCAGCATTAACATCTGATTGTGCCAGTTCCGTTTCCTCTGTGGCACTCAAGGAACCTTCGGGTACAAGTTCAACTGAGGAGTGTTCTAAAAGCCAATCGATGATTCTTTCGGTTAATAGTTCGTTTTCCACCATTGAACGCAGTTTATCTTCATCAACGTCTTGTTCCTCCGAGTACTGCTGTAAAAGTTCTGTGACTCTGGCTGCGATTTCTTCTGGTGTTACCTCGATAGATTCGCGTTTACCGACTTCCCGTAAGGATAAGGAGCGTTTGATGCGTTCAATGGCCTCAGTGCGCGATCGCTCCCGCAACTGAGGAATAATATCTTGAGTAAACAACTTTCTCACATCCAATCCCTGCTGAGACAGTCGGATTGCTGTTTGCGTTAGCATTGCATCCACTTCTTGCTCAATCAATGTTGCTGGTAAGTCAACTTCTACGTGCTTGAGCAGTTCTGTTAACAAGGCTTCCTGCTTATTTGTTTTTGTTTTGTCGTCCGCCTCTTTTTGATATTGCTCTACCAAAGAAGCGCGTAACTCCTCTAAGGTTTCAAAATCGCTGATTTCTTGGGCGAAATCGTCATTTACTTCTGGTAGCTCCTTTTCCTTGAGTTCTTTGAGCGTCACGGTGAAAGTTGCTGCTTTTCCAGCTAAATCTTCATTAGCATATGGATCTGGGAACTGCGCTGCAATTTCTCTAGTTTCTTCCGGATTCATCCCTACTATTCCCGAAATAAAGCCTGGAATAAACTTATCTTCCTGCAACTCAACTTGAAAATCAGTTGCTTCGGCTCCGGGAATAGGTTCTGGTTCGGCTGTTTCGTCTTCGCCCTCGACTTTAGAGAATACACCTTTAAAATCGACTACGGCGATATCACCGATTTGGGCTGCACGTCCTTCCACAGGAATCAATGTCGCCAATTCTTGACGTTCCTTATCCAGCGTGTTCTCCACTCGTTCTAAATCGTACTTGACTTCTTCAGCCTTGGCTTGCAAATCAGTGTACTGCACTAGATTCACTTCTGGTTCTACATCGACAGCAGCCGAAATCGTCAGGGGTTTTCCAGGTTCATAATTCTTAATCAAATCCTCAAAGGAGGAGCGCAATTGCGGCTGGCCTATTGCCGGGATAGCTTCTTGTTTGACTGCTTGCTCAATGCCATCTTGAATTAGTTCTTCCAGCGCTGCTGCCTTGATTCGAGTGGTACCCAGCCGTTGTAGCAATATCGGCCGAGGCACCTTGCCTTTACGAAACCCAGGAATATTGGCAGTACTCGCTAAGTTTTTAATGACCTGTTCGTAAGTTTGCTTAGTAATTTCCGGCGTAATCTCTATTTCCAGGCCAATTTGGCTGGCGGGAAGTTTTTCCTGGGTAACTTTCATGCTTCGTCTCTAGTTTTCTGGTATTTTATACTCCGAGTACACACAAGACGCAATAATTGTTCGCGTTTATGGCTTGATGTCTCTTAAGGGAATGGGAGTTTGCCAAAAGGTCTTATGACATCCAAGGATGGATATTTGTCCTGGGACAAAGATCCAGTTTACTGCCAATGACCAAGGACTTGACATTTTACCTTCATAACAAATAGTTAATAGGGCATTAGTCATTAGTCAAGAGTTATTCTCCCCCTGCTTCCCCTGCTCAAGAACTGCTGCCCCACTCTCCACTCTCCAGTCACTCTGAACTTAGGAATTAATTATTCAGCGGGTTAACACCGTGATATCCTGGTTTTCAGCGAGTGGTTAGTACTCCCAAGTTAAAGTTATAGTATTGAGTCTAGCTATTATTAAGTTGTGATAGGAGAGTGGATCTATACCTAACCGCATAGCTCAGTTTTATCCTGTACTGGTTTTATGCATTTCGATCCTAGTATATTGATCATCTTGGTAAGTAACTTGCAGCCAAGACGTTTGTTGCCTTACAGGTGGGATGCCTGTTAAACGTCTAAGTGCAGATATCTCCATTCTTCTGCTAAATGGCGGTTTGTTGTATAATAATATATAGTTTAAATCGATAGAAAAATTGGATAGCCATTGTTGTAGAATGCAACATTACTTAACTTATAAAACAAATGTATTAGATATATAGAGATAGACTAAATTAGAGAAAAATCAAAACCTATTCAAAATGTCTTTCAAAATTGCGATCACTATTTAAATAGAAGTAAATTGTCAATTGTTCCAAGAAATTGCACATAAATCTCTTAAAGGAGGAATCAAGTTTGTCGAAATCCTATCGTGTAGCTATTTTGGGAGCGACTGGTGCAGTGGGTACAGAGTTGCTGGAATTATTAGAAAGTCGTAATTTTCCTGTTGCTGACTTGAGGTTATTGGCATCAGAACGGAGTGTCGGGCGATCGCTGCCATTTAAAGATGAAAATATATTAGTAGAGCAGGTTCGTGATCGCGCCTTTGAAAATGTGGATATAGTACTGGCTAGTGCAGGTGGTTCCACATCCAAAAGTTGGGCAGCAATTGCCGTCGAAAAGGGCGCAGTGGTAATTGATAACTCCAGTGCTTTTCGGATGAACCCGGAAGTTCCCTTAGTCGTACCAGAGGTAAATCCATTAGCCGCAGCTAATCACCAAGGCATTATTGCCAATCCTAACTGCACAACAATTTTAATGACTTTGGTAGTATGGCCATTGCATAAAATTAAACCAGTGCAACGCATCGTCGCCTCAACCTACCAATCTGCTAGTGGTGCTGGTGCTAGAGCAATGGCAGAAGTCAAAACCCAAACAAGCGCTATACTACAAGGACAGCCAGCAGTTGCCGAAATATTGCCTTACCCATTGGCATTTAATTTATTCCCGCATAATTCACCATTAAACGATTTGGGTTATTGTGAGGAAGAAATGAAAATGGTCAACGAAACCCGAAAAATATTTGGCACGCAACAAATTAAAATCACTGCAACCTGTATACGGGTTCCCGTACTCCGTGCCCACTCAGAAGCCATTAATTTAGAATTTGAAACTCCCTTTAGTGCAAAGGAAGCCAGAGAAATTTTAAATTCCTCCCCCGGAGTAAAATTGGTAGAAGATTGGGGAACTAATCATTTTCCGATGCCAATTGAAGCAACAGGTCGAGATGAAGTTTTAGTGGGAAGAATTCGTCAGGATATTTCTCATCCTTGTGGTTTGGAATTATGGTTGTGTGGTGACCAAATCCGCAAAGGGGCAGCATTGAATGCAGTACAAATCGCCGAGTTGTTGGTAGAAAAAAATCTACTCAAACCATTAGCTATTAGTCATTAGTCATTAGTCATTGGTCATTGGTTAAGTGACAAATGACTAATGACACTTGAAAGCAATTTGCAAATAGGTTATTACAATAAAAAACCACCAAGATACAAAAACATGGGTAATCAGGAGTGAAAAAAGGGTGGGAGATTTTGGCAATGTTTTAACCGCTATGATTACGCCGTTTAAAGCAGACGGTAGTGTGAACTATGATGTAGCGGCAGAACTGGCAGCACATCTAGCTAACAACGGTACAGATACATTGGTGATGTGCGGCACAACAGGAGAATCCCCTACGCTAAGTTGGGATGAGGAATACCAATTATTTGTCGAGGTGTTGCAGTCCGTGGCAGGAAAAGCCAAGGTGATCGCAGGTTGTGGATCAAATTCCACCAAAGAAGCGATCGCTGCCACCCAAAAAGCGTCTAAAATAGGAGTACATGGTTCCTTACAAGTTGTTCCTTATTACAACAAACCGCCACAAGCGGGATTGGAAGCGCACTTTCAGGCGATAGCACAAGCCTGTCCCGACCTACCGTTGTTGTTATACAATGTCCCTGGTCGTACGGGACAAAACCTTCAGCCAGAAACAGTTGCCCGGTTAGCTGAGGTTAGCAATATTGTCGGGATTAAAGAATCCACTGGTAGTATAGATCAGGCAAGCGAAATTCGTCGCTTGACACCAAAAGAATTTTACATCTACTCTGGTGATGATTACATGACTTTGCCCTTGTTAGCGATCGGGGCAAAGGGTGTGGTAAGTGTGGCTTCTCATCTGGTAGGAAATCAACTACAGCAGATGATCCAAGCTTTTAGTGCAGGGAAAATTGAGGTAGCCAGCGAGATTCATCTCCAACTCTTCCCGTTGTTTAAAGCTCTATTTCTAACTTCAAATCCCATTCCAGTAAAAAAAGCACTGAAACTTCAAGGTTGGGAGGTTGGTTCAACTCGTCCGCCGCTATGTGAAGCTGATTTAGAAGTCAGTCAAAAGTTAGAAGCGGTTCTGAAAGAACTTAGTTTAATCTAGCCACCACCTGGTTAAGCGCTGGTAATCTGCTCCTTACCAAAGATACATATAAACAATGACCATAATTGTTCATAAGTTGCAATTTAAAAACCTGTGTTAGGACTGATAGATATACTATGAATCCTTCAGTGTAGTATCCATTTTATTGAATAAACAATTGAAGATATCAATTAAAACTTGATTGCTTTGGAACTGACTTAACAGACAAATGATGTTGTCTAAAATACAAGGAAAGTTAACTATCAACTTAATTAACCACAAGTAACAATCTAAGGAGAAAATGGCTAAAAACGAAGCTAATAATTCCGCCTTGAAAATTATTCCTTTAGGCGGTTTGCATGAAATTGGCAAAAATACCTGTCTTTTCGAGTATGACGATGAAATTATCCTGTTAGATGCAGGATTAGCTTTTCCCACAGAGGCGATGCATGGAGTAAATATTGTTTTGCCAGATACAACCTATCTGCGGGAAAATCGCCACAAAATTAAAGGGATGATCGTTACTCATGGTCATGAAGATCATATTGGCGGGATTGCTTTTCATCTCAAGCAATTTGATATCCCGGTGATTTATGGCCCTAGACTAGCAATGGCAATGCTAGAAGGTAAATTGGAAGAAGCGGGAGTCCGCGATCGCACAGAAATCAGAACTGTTCTACCCCGTGATGTCGTGCGGATTGGCAAAAACTTTTTAGTGGAATATATCCGTAACACCCACTCCATCGCTGATAGTTTCACTGTTGCCATTCATACTCCTCTTGGTGTAGTAATTCACACAGGGGATTTCAAAATTGATCACACCCCAGTAGATGGTGAAAAGTTTGACTTGCAACGCCTAGCAGAACATGGCGAAAAAGGCGTCCTTTGCCTGCTGAGTGATTCAACTAACTCCGAAGTCCCAGGATTTACACCTTCGGAACGTTCAGTTTATCCCAATCTGGAGAGAGTATTTAGTCAAGCTACCGGGCGATTGTTCGTTACTACCTTTGCTTCCAGCGTGCATCGGATCAACATGATTTTGGATATCGCGAAGAAGCAAAACCGTGTAGTGACGGTTGTGGGGCGTTCCATGCTGAACTTGATTGCTCATGCCCGCAATTTAGGTTACATCAAGTGTGAAGATAATCTGCTGCAACCATTGCACGCAGTCCGTAATCTACCTGACGAAAAAGTTTTAGTTTTAACTACAGGTTCTCAGGGTGAACTGATGGCAGCAATGACTCGCATTGCCAACAAAGAACATCCTCACATCAAAATCCGCCAAGGAGATACGGTAGTATTCTCTGCTAACCCAATTCCCGGAAATACGATCGCTGTAGTCAACACCATTGATAAATTGATGATTCAAGGGGCGAAAGTGGTCTATGGTCGAGATAAAGGGATTCACGTCTCCGGTCACGGCTGTCAGGAAGAACAAAAGCTGATGATTGCCTTAACTAGACCCAAGTTCTTTGTGCCATTTCACGGCGAACATCGAATGCTGGTGAAACATGCAGAAACGGCTCAGAGTATGGGCATTCCCGCCGAAAACATGATTATTATTCAGAATGGTGATATTGTCGAACTAACTGAAGATGCCATTCGCGTCGCTGGGAAAGTGCCATCTGGTATAGAACTGGTGGATACTACTAGTTCGGGTATGGTAAGTGCCAAAGTTTTACAAGAACGGCAACGCATGGCTTCAGAAGGCATTATCACGATCGCAGCTGCCATTGATTGGAATGGTAAACTGTTGGCAAAACCAGAAATTCACCTCCGGGGTGTAGTCACAAGTGTAGAGCGATCGCTGTTACAAACCTGGGTAAAACAACGGATTGAAGAAATCCTGACTGTGCGCTGGTCAGAATTTGCTGCTGGGGAAGGTGAAGCAGCAGATATAGACTGGGGTGGATTGCAAGGTACTTTAGAACGAGAATTGCAACGTTCCATCCGTCGGGAATTACAATGTCAGCCATCTGTGACTTTGTTGATGCAAATTCCTGATGAGCCGCCTGTGAAAGTTGCTGACGGGAGAAGACGCCGCACTCGGACTGCTGCTCAGGTAGCATCGTAGAGAATTTAAGATAAAAATCTCACTGCAAAGCGCACAGACGTAAAGTTTTTCTAACGTCTTTGCGTTTTGGCGTGAAATGTCTGGAGAACAATAACAACAAGGTGGATTTAGGGTTTTTTGTCCTCATCCTTGTATAAAGTTTTTTGCTTGGCGCTGACCTTAAATTCTGCTCTGCCGTATGGTTCCTCTAAATGTATATCGTTAATTTCGACTTCATAGGGGTAGTTTATTAACTCACTCAAAGCTTTTGCTAAGGCTTCTTCAATCTGAAGGGGAGACACAACTTTAAGAAAATGTCTCTTTGTTTTCGCTTCGCGCTCCCAAAGATCATCTAGCTCTATATCTCTAATGTAGATTACAACGAATAATTATTTTTAATTGTGGCATAATGCATCTATCCAGGAGGATTCCTCGGAGGCGATCGCTATGACTAAAACACCAACAAAAATTAGTACTCTTGAGGAATACATCAATTTTGATGATGGCACAGACAAGCGCTATGAACTTGAGGATGGGGTGCTGCTAGAAATGCCTCCTGGTACTGGTAAGCATGAGGCGATTATCACTTCACTGTTAGTTCGCTTCTTTTTAGAAATTCAAAGAATGGGACTGCCTTTACAACCGCGTCCTAATGGTACAGAGGTGTTGACTAATAAACAACCCAGGCGACCTGATATTTGTGTGATTACCAATCAACAGGCACAAAGTATTGAGAGTACTTCGGCTATCCTCAAAACTGCTCCACCCCTATTAGTTGAGGTGGTAAGTCCTGAATCTGTTGACCGAGACTATAACCAAAAAACCTCTGAGTATGCAGCTATTGGTGTGGTCGAGTATTGGATTGTTGACCCCTTAAAAAATAAGATGACAGTGTGTTTGCTAGACAATGGTAGTTACAAGCAAACTGTGTTTACTGGAAACCAGCAGATTATTTCTCAAACATTCGTAGAACTAACCCTGACAGCCCAGCAGGTGTTTTCAGCTTAGGGTTGTTGTTACATATCCTCAATGAACCCAGAGGTATAGTAGAACTAAAGTACATAACGTTAGTGGCGCTCCAAAACGCAGGTGTTCCCAAAAAGTTAGCTTGTAGCCTAAATCAGTAGCAGCTTCTACAACTATCAAGTTGGCGACTGAACCAAACAAAGTCAAATTACCAGCCAAAGTTGATCCGGCTGCTAACAATAGCCAATACTTACTGTCACCTGAAGGAACCAGGGGATGCAGCAGAAGTACAGCAGGCACATTAGAAATTAAGTTAGATAAAATAACAGTTACACCCAAAAAACTTGCAGCAGAATTGATTGCATGGGTAAATGGCTGGAGCAAATTCAACTTTTGCGTGACTCGCGTCAGGATAAACAATCCAGAAAACATTACCAGCAGGTTCCAATCGACCTTTTGCAAAATGCGTTGCGGTTTAATCCGGCGAGTGATTAGCAATAAGCTAGCAGCAACTAAAGCAGACTCCGCTAAAGGTAAACCGACAGTAAATGCAATCAGCAGCCCAATTGTGATGACTAATGTTTTTTTAAATAAAGGTTTAAAAATACGTTGATTGCCAACTGTTACCTGTTGGCAAGGTTTGACTGAACGCACATCTGGGTAAAATAGCCACAGTAATATTACTTGAATTACCAAGCCGACAAGGGCAACTGGAGCCAATACACGCAGAAAATCTAGATAGGAAATACCTGAAAAGGAGCCAATCAGGATATTTTGAGGATTACCGCTCAAGGTAGCTACCGAGCCTATATTAGTTGCACCTGCGATCGCTAGTAAATAAGGAATTGGATTTAAGCCCAAAGCTTGAGTCAGGCTCAAAGTTAAGGGTGTGAAAATCAACGCTATAGTGTCATTGAGAAAAAAGGCGGAGAGAATACCACTACCAAAAGTTAAGGCAATTAACAAACCTAGAGGACTGCGAGTGATACTCAATATCACTGAGATTGATCGTCTAAAAAACCCTGCAAAGGATAGGTTGGCATTAACTACCATCATGCTCAAGAGAAATACAATGGTATTGGCATCAATGGCCTGCCATGCCTCCTGTAAATTCAGAATACCTAAAGCAATTAAAAAGGCAGAACCGACTAAAGCAATGGTGGCGCGGTTCATGCGTAAACCAGGAATGTAGCCCAATGCTAACCCCAGATAAGTTAGCCCTAAGACGCTATAGGTTGCAAATTGCAGAAGAATCACTTTTT
This sequence comes from Nostoc sp., assembly GCF_036916575.1. Classification (GTDB taxonomy): domain Bacteria; phylum Cyanobacteriota; class Cyanobacteriia; order Cyanobacteriales; family Nostocaceae; genus Nostoc. The sequence continues at coordinate 39,138 of NZ_JBALGC010000090.1, read as the reverse complement.
TTACCGAGACTTTGCGACGAGCGATGTTTCATGACTAGCTGCTCTATATTTACTGAGAAAACCAACCCACCTGGCTTTAAGCCGCAGCCGCGTCTACAGACTTCTCTCTACTTCTACGGCATCCAGCCAGCAATTAACAGGACGCTCTGAAGTGGGGAAGCGGGAATACGGAGAGGAAAAACCCCTACTAGGGTATAACTGATATTTATACTTAGCAAAAATACTTCCAAGAAAACCTTGTATTAAGGTTTGTAAATGTTACACTAAAACCTATCCAATGACAGATGTCTTTACTAAAATCTTAAGTATGTCAAGTTATGAACAAGATCGTAATATTACACTACCGATCCCTAGAAAATTGCGATTAACTTGACGTAGTAATAAATTAAGTTCTGACTTAAGTGGCTAATCAGATATTACATTATATCGCAGTCAGGACGAGATTCTTCCGGGAAACTTCGTTTCCACATTGTATATATTCATCAAAAAGATGAATAGCCTCAATAACACAGGGGATTAACCATGAAGGTATTCGACAATACCACAAAAAAGATTTTTCTGGCAAGCTGGGTATCAATCAATCAAGCAGAGACTAGTGACCATAAAGTAACCCAGCTGAACCCTTCTGTTTCCAAATCTTACTGGAATATTCTCCAACCCCTACGGCAGCGTGTAGATAGCATTCAAGTCCGCGATCGCCAACTAGCTCACCGCTTGTGCAAACTGATTCCATCTCAGTGTCCCTTTGAGCGAGATGTCAAATTATTCGGGAAAACCCTGTTTCACATTCCGCCCATGTGCAAGCTCAACCCCTTATATGACGAAGTGGTTGGTTTACGTTTCCGAGCACTGTGCTATCTAGCCGACGATTGTGGCGAAGATGTGTCACAGTACTGCTAATACAGAGTGCTGTTAGCGGTAGCGGGGCATTTAGCCCGTGCTGAAGGAAAAGTTACGAGTAAGGAGTGAGGAATTAAAAATAAAACTCCTAACTCTTAACTCCTAACTTCTAACTCATAACTATTTTTTTTGCCATTTTTGGATAGCATCCTGAGCATCTTCGTAAGCGCCTGTCTCCTCTGGCACTAAAGCAGCGGTCGCAATTGCCGCATTACGTTCTCCTTCGGCGGCGCGATGCTTGGCCAAATCTAAAATTTTCTCACTCCATTTATTGATTGATTTTTGGGCAGTATCAAAGCCTGGTTGACCTGCTGGTACTTTCTTGGCAACTTCGATCGCACGATTGTAGGTAGATGCCTGTCCGGACTTAATTAAGGCATTAGCTGCATCTAAAAGAGTTATGTTACTCACATACTGCTTCCCTTCTAGCCGCCATAGGTTCATTGCTGCTTGTGCTTTGGCATAGGGGGCTTCATCTTTGGTGATTAATTGTGCGGCAGCAATGGCGCTAGCATACTGTCTTTGTTTAGCACGACCTTCTGCTAAATCTAAAATCATCCGGCTCCAAATCTTAATATTCTCCTGAGCTTGTTCATACAGTGGTTCACCGGGTTTAATTTTCTCGGCTGTAGCGATCGCCAAGCTCAAATCGCTAGCCTGAGTTTGTCTGAGCGACATTTTTGCCAAGTCTAATACTGCTTGATTCCGGTTTTTCGACTCGGAACTAGAGGCTATTTGAGCGCTAGATTGGTTGTTGCGTCTAACTGGTAGAGTGCGTAGGCGTAGCCCGTCGTAGACATCGTTTGGTAAATTCTGGACAACCTTGGGGTTGCTAGCAGTAACATTGGGTGATGTCCTTGATATTTGCTTAATTCTAAAAGTTTCTTGATTACGAAGAAAAACTACGGCGATTAAACCTGCTACCAGCAAACTGCCTCCGCCCCACAAGATAAATTGTTTCCAAAAAGGGATACTTGGCTGATTCGATGGCAATCGAGAGACGTAGCCTTGGGAGGAATTAGGGATAAATCTTCCTTTGGTGTTTACTCTTAAAGAAGTTTCCGGCATTGGCTGGGAAACTAAATCAGCAGCCGACTTTTGGACTTGTTGACCCTTGGACTTCTCAACTTTGTGAGCCACCTGTTGGGAGGAGTTCACAGTAGCTTCTTTCCATCTGCCTTGAGCTGCTGAAGTTCTAGGGGAATCGTCGAGGGGGGGAGCCGCAAGGGCAACAGCAAAGGATTCTTCAGGGTAAATCACCGGATTTGCTTGAAAGTCGCTTTCTATTGCCAATTTTGGCAAGATTACTTGCTGCCTTGATGGGATGATAGTGGCAGGGTTTTGAACAGGACGCCAGTGGTGTTGACATAATTTTGGCATGAGCAGACTCAGGTAGCTTTCTAAATCTGCTAAGTTGCTGCCATTACCAGAACGCAAAGCTTCTAACAAAGCTGCTGTAAAGAATCCGTGACCTAATTCGCTACTTTCGTGAGAGAACTGCTCTGGTTGACAAGAAAGAATTGTAGCGATTTGTAGTTCTTGAGCTAGTTCTATTGTTTCTTCACCAACGGGAGCATCCGCTTGGGTGCCAAAAGCGCGGTTGATATCGAGTATTAGCAATACATTCAGGTCAGCAAGTTGCAGACTTTGTGTTAGCGATCGCAATTCTATGCCAGTCTCTTGTACAAGTTCGGGGTTGCCCTCTGCTGGCATTAAGTAATCTTTGCCTTTGTAATTGACACCATAACCGCTAAAGAATAACCACAGATAGTCTTGCGGTTGCCAACTTGTCGCTGCCAAATCTTCAAGCAGCAGCAAAATATTCTCTTTAGTCGGATAGGTGGATCTATCCCCAATCGGCGGCGAAGTATCTGTCATTAACAGGCAGTGTTTAGGGAAAAAACCTGCATCTGTCACCAAAAAATCCTCTAGTGCCTCAGCATCTGCTTGAGCACAACTTAAAGGTTGAAATAACTGATATTGATTGATGCCAATCGCGATCGCCCAGTAATTTGCCATCCCGCTCTTTGTCAGTTATTGTTTGCTGGTCTTAAAATTGCGGTCGGCTTTGCCAAAAAAACAAAGCTAACCTATGTTTTATAGTCTAGGTGATTCTGAGCGAATCTTCAGTTAAAATGTAATTTTTATTACGTTATTTTACTGGAAAATACCTTTCACCTAATTTTAATAACAGATCATCATTAAGGAGATAAAAGGTCATGAGCAAGATTTCTGCTCACCTACCATCATCGATCACTCCCTTTTCAGTTATTAGCCAAATTGCCAGAAGAATCCGGATAGTTCCTTTAGTAGTTTTGCTGTTATCTACCGTTCCTGCGTGGTTTGTAACGGAAGCGATCGCACATAAGGTTGTGCGAGCTTACACCGCTAGAGTTGACCTGGCGATTGACCGCCTGCCAGATGAAAACTACGAAACCGTTCTCACAAGAGCGGAAGCAGCCGCTAGGGCAGCTGCTCAACGGAGTTTCGACCAAGATATCTTGGTGACAGATGTTTCAATCATTGTGTCCGTACAAAATTATGGATTGATCGCACCAGTTCTGACATTAGAAGTTAGTCGTCCACAATGGCGATCGCGCCCCGATGCTCAAAATTGGGCAACTTACTTCAAAACTGCGCGATCACTACTTTTCTTTGAAAAAGAGCCGACAACCTCTAATACAGTTCCAGCAGCTAGCAGTCTGCCAACCCAAAAATAGCGGCGGGGACAATGGGATACAAAGACGCTCCTAAATCCCATGTCTAAAGTCTCTTGATTCAAACAATAAATATTTTTCTTCTCCATGTCCTCGTTGGTCACCATTGAAATTCCCCGCGTCTTTGCACGCCAGTTGCTAAAGAGCGGGTTCCGCTTTAGCGGTACAAGTCGGCACCGGACGGCAATCACTAGATAAGGAAAAGCCTTTATTCCTGCTGGCTTCCCAACGCACTAGCTCGTCTCTATATCCCCACTTCAGTCTCAACCGATCAATTCAACTTATTTATTCCTGACTCAACTGTTGTCCTTGGCGTCAGTGGATGGCCTAGAATAAGAAGGTTGTCAAGAATCGCGATATCTGCTGACATGGCTGTTCCTAAGAAGAAAACTTCCAAATCAAAACGAGATAAACGTCGAGCTACCTGGAGGCATAAAGCCGTCGTCGAAGCTCAGAAAGCTCTATCTCTGGGTAAGTCGATTTTGACTGGACGTTCTACATTTGTTTATCCAACTGCTGAAGAAGAGGAAGAAGAATCATAATTTCCCAGTCAGGAAAAGCATGAACAGCACCGATAGATTTGATTGCCAAAGTCACCAATCAAACTTATTACTAGTGGATAAACGCTTTTTCTTAGCTTTCCTGATTGCATTATCAGAAAAATGCTGAAATCCCCTGATCAAGAGCAACGCAATTGCGCTTTTCGTACTTCAGGCAGGAGAGTGTCAAGAATCATAGATACTCTACACAAGCTGATTAGATCAAGAAAAATTGGTAGTGAGTAATTGGGAACATCCATTACCCATTACCTATCATTCATGAGTAATGATCAAGTAACTATATAAAAGTAAAATATCTGCTGCTGTTGGCAACTCAGCAAAAAAGCTTGTAAATATCTTAAGAAAACTTATTTTTCTCCAACTATGCTAGGAAAATTTTTTCATAAACCAGGGAAGGAAGAGGGGGAACGTGTCCCTCCAGGTCAACACTTAGCTAAAGGTTTCCCCGTATTAACTTACGGTGCAACTCCCCAAGTTAGCACTGAAGAATGGGAGTTTCGAGTTTGGGGTTTAGCAAAACCTACTACCTTTAGTTGGTCAGACTTTATGGCGCTGCCTCAACACGAATTCACAGCCGACTTCCACTGTGTAACCCGCTGGTCTAAACTGGATGTCAAATGGACTGGCATTAAAGTCATAGATTTCATGGGTCTGATTGAGCTAGACCCGAAAGTAGCCCACATTATGGAACACTGCTACGGCGGCTACACTACCAATATTTCTATAGAAGATTTTATACGGGAAGAAAATTTCTTTGCCTTTAAAGTATTTGGTGAAGACCTTCCAGTTGAACACGGTGGCCCGATGCGGCTAGTTGTGCCCCACCTTTACGCTTGGAAAAGTGCTAAGTGGATTAATAGTTTAGAATTTTTAGCTAGTGAAGAACTTGGTTTTTGGGAGCGGAATGGTTACCATCGCCGTGGTGAACCTTGGGCTGAGGAGCGTTACAGCAACGCTTTTGGGTTTTAATAGTTAGGAGTCAGAAGTTAGAAGTTAGGAGTTAAAATTTCATAACTCATAACTCATAACTCATGACTATTAACCCAGAAGTTTTTTGATTAGCGGTAATTTGCCCTTATAAGGAGCGTATCGCCATTTTAAATCCAGCCAGAAAGAGTTTTGCAATACACTTTTATCATGGGAAAAAGTGTCAAAACTAGCTTTGCCGTGATAGTTGCCAATACCGCTATCTCCCACCCCACCAAATGGTAAAGATGAGACACCAACCTGCATCACTGTATCGTTGATACAGACTCCACCAGAGGAAGTTTCCTGCAAAACTCGCTTTTGTAGATTTTTGTTTTGAGAAAATAAGTATAACGCCAAGGGTTTAGGTCTAGAGTTAATCAAGGCGATCGCTTCTGCAATGTCAGTATATTCAATAATGGGTATAATGGGGCCAAAAATTTCTTCCTGCATTACAGAATCTTCTAAGGAGACAGTATCAATCACTGTAGGGGCAATATAACGCTCTGAAGGTTGATTTTCTCCACCGATGATAACTTCACCATCTTTGAGAAAGTTAACCAATCTCTCAAAGTGTTTTTGACTGATAATCCTGGCATAATCAGGACTGTTTGCTGGATTATCGCCATAAAATTCTTTCAAGCATTTTTCCAGCCCATCTATTAAATCTTTTTTGATTTTTTTATCAACTAAAAGATAGTCAGGGGCGATACAAGTTTGTCCAGCATTAATAAATTTGCCCCAAGTGATTCGTCTGACAGTGTGTTCAAGATTAATGTCAGTATCTACGATACAAGGACTTTTACCGCCTAATTCTAAAGTAACTGGTGTGAGATATTTGGCCGCTGCTGCCATGATGATTTTGCCGACGGCTGTGCCACCAGTAAAAAAGATATGGTCAAACTTTTCTGCAAGTAGTTTTTGACTTGCTTCTACGCCTCCTTCTACCACTGCAATATAAGCTGGGTCAAAATGTTTAGCAATAATCTTAGCAATGATACTAGAGGTATGAGAAGCAATTTCTGAAGGTTTGATAATTGCACAATTCCCGGCTGCGATCGCACCTATTAAAGGTGAGATAATTAAGTTAAACGGATAGTTCCAAGGCCCAATAATTAAGACAACCCCTAGCGGTTCTGGATAAATTTGGGCTGAGTAAGAAAAAAAATCAAAGGAAACGGCTGCTTTTTTGGGCTTAGTCCAGTTTTTCAGATGTTTTATAGCATAATCAATTTCCTTAATTACGCCGATTTCTGTAAGGTAACTCTCCAATTCTGGTTTATGTAAATCTGCTTGTAATGCTTCGACTATTGACCGTTCATGCTCAATAATTGCTTGCTTGAGATTTTTTAGTTGTTCAATGCGAAAATTGACATCTTTAGTTTTGCCAGTTTGAAAAAACTCTCGTTGATTCTGGATAATATGACCAACGTTAGATAATTCAGTCGTAATCATTGTTTTGTCCCTTAAAAAACTATTTTTTTGATGTTAGCGCTGCTAAATAAGCATATTTAATTAGTCAATTTTTAGGGTTTGAATTCACAATGGGAATATTTACTTTAAATTATTGAAAGATAGTAGTAAAGTTATAAATTAGCAATTATTATGGTAAGAATTCGATAATTTATAATTTATAATTGCTAATTTTCTCATGTTTTTGTGGGTAGAAGGACAATAAATATACTGCCTTTGCCCAACTCAGAATTAAGCAGAATAATGCCTTGATGTGCCTCGACAATTCGGCGAGCAAGATACAGTCCTAAGCCACTACCAGAAGTTTTGTGGCTGCCTTGGCGAAATCGTTCAAATATGGTGGCTTGTTCTTCAGGGGGAATACCTGGGCCTGTATCCGCTATTTCAATTCTAATGTAGTCAACGGAATTGGATTTTCCAGATAACTGAGATTGACTACTTTTATCAAACTGGGGTTGAGAAGTAAAACGAATAGTAACAGACCCAGACTCGGTAAATTTGATCGCATTCCCGATAAGATTAGTGAATAGACGATGCAATTCTAAGCGATCGCCCATGACTGTGTTTGTAGTTGACTCCTCAGTAAAGTCCAAATTTAGGGACAGTGTTTTATCTTGAGCTAGGGGTGCTAATTCTCCATTCACCTCCTCTAGCAATCGACTCAAATTAACTGGTTGAAATGCCAAAGTTTTGCGACCTGCTTCAAAGCGATAGACTTCCAATAAGGTATTGACCATAGAAAGGAGGTTGATATTGCTACGGGACATGATAGCGATTACTTCCTGCATTTGCGATGATAATGCTCCCAACGCTCCTTGCTGAAATAGCATCAACATGCGATCAGCCGCCACCAAGGGAGTGCGTAAGTCGTGGGTGAGGCGGGAGACAAAATCTTCTCGCTGGCGGGCAATTTCATCACGTTCATCCATACTATGCTTCAAGCGCAGGAGCGATCGCACTCGTGCCAGCAATTCATCTACTGTTACAGGTTTGCGGATAAAATCATCAGCACCCAAGTCTAAACCGTGGGCGACGTTGGGCGCATCATGGGCAGTGATCAGCAATATGGGGATGTATTGCGGTAATTTCATTTCTCCGCGAATGTGCTTAGTGACTTCGTAGCCGTCCATACCTGGCATCATCAGATCCAGCAGAACCAAGTCACAAGGAGAAGCTTTCAATTCTGCCAAGGCCGAAATCCCATTTTCTGCGGTGCTAATCGTGTAACCTTCTTCCTCCAAAATAGTTTTGATCAAAAACACGTTATCAGGAGAGTCATCGACAACTAGAATTTTGTCAGAGCGAGAAGATTGTGAAGTCATATAGATGCAAGGTACGGGGTAAAAGTAAATTTTTGTAAGACTAGCTGTATTTGTAACAATTTGTCTGCCAAGTTTTTTAGTAAGCCTCCCTACCTAAGAAGTATTTTTTACTATTAAATTATGGCTGGTAAAATTTTAGCTTTGGATACAGCAAATGGTGGAATGACTTATATAGTCTTTGATGTATCGGTTTTCGTAGGTAACTGGAGATATAATTGCGTAGGCGATCGCCCAAGAGTTAAGAGTGCCTTCTGAGTTACTTAGGACAATATACTTCTTATGGTAGAGCGAACTTTCCCGTATTTAGGATAGGCCCTGTTCAGCATTCTGCACAATATGTTTTCAAAATTAGAACATAGAGGAAACCGTTGCCTTTTTCACAACTAGCCACTTGTGTCTGAATTGCTCTCTTTTGCTAGCTCCGGCAGAGATTTTAGAGATGTTTTGAGCAAAATCCAATCTAGATAGAGTACAAAAATCTGCATTTTCAGAAAATGGTTAAGGCGTTGGAAGCTTTTATCCGTCAATAACCATGCCCAGATTTTTTCCAGTAGTAGCTTTAGGATGACTTCAATAGACTTGTTGATAATTAGGGGGATTAGTGTTTCTAGCATTGCGTTGCGATCGCCTCAGTTACTTGATTGAGTTCAATGTCGCAATTTTGTTTTGTAGTTATTTATTTGACTTCTAGTGACTTAGATTGACTTGTCTTGACATATCTTTACTAGCCGCCAATCTCTGTAAACACAAGCTAGACTGAACTTTAAAGCGATTTCACATTAGGTATATGTCGTTACCAAGAGACTTCCTGACACAACTAGAGCAATACAGCGAATTGTCAAACCGAGAAAAGGCAGTCTTTTTGGAAATCTTTGGTAATGGCAAGAGTCGAGTTCAAGTTACACAAGTGCTAAACATTTCTGACAGCAATCTCAGCAGTTGTCTAACGGGGATTTACAAAAAATTCCATATCAATGGCAGTGGGCCTGTGAAAGAAACCCGCTTTCGGGAATATCTCCAAAAGCGATATTCACAGCAGAAACCTGCTGATAGCTTAACTGCTGATATTGTAGAGGATGATATTGATTTTCTAGTTCAAGAAATCCGCGAAAAGGTTAAACCCAGCATTAAAGAAAAATGTGGAACCATGCGCGTGCTGGATATGCCTCAGCCGATTGAGTTAACTGGAGAGCGAGGTATTTATACTAACGTCAACATTTTAGAGAAAATTACAGGACGCAGGCGACTAGATATCCCTGAACTGTTGCATAACTGTAATCCAGAACACTTTGATCGCTTTGGACTCAGCCGAGTAACAGAGAAGCGAGTATTGGGACTAGAAGTGGTGCAACGCTACAGTAAGCTAATGGTTTTAGGAAAACCCGGAGCAGGTAAGACCACATTTTTGAAGTATTTGGCGATGCAGTGCATTGAGGGACAGTATTTGACAAACCGAGTTCCCTTATTCATCACCCTCAAGGACTTGGCAGAAGCGCCCAAACAGCCAAATGTATTGAAATATATTGCTCAACAATTATCAAGTTGTGGAGTGAATAATGCCAGCATTAAAGCAGATCAACTATTGAAAGAAGGTAAGACATTAGTGTTACTAGATGGGTTGGATGAAGTTCGTGAAGAGGATACGAAGCGTGTCTTACGGCAAATTCTGGATTTTTCTGAGCAATTTCATACCAATCAGTTCCTGATTACCTGTCGAATTGCTGCCAAAGAATATACCTTTGAACGCTTCACTGAGGTGGAAATGGCAGATTTTGACCAAAAGCAAATCGCCATTTTTGCTGAAAACTGGTTTCGGTTAAGTGACCCGGTAAAAGGTGAGCATTTCATCCAAAAACTGAAAGACAACAGACCGATCCAAGAACTGGCAACCAATCCACTATTGTTAACACTGCTGTGTTTGGTATTTGGGGAAAGCGCAGATTTTCCAGCAAATCGTTCCGAACTCTATAAAGAAGGGTTGGATGTATTGCTCAAAAAATGGGATGCTAAACGCAACATTGAGCGTGATCAAGTTTATAAAAATCTGTCGCTGCACCGTAAAGAAGATTTGCTGAGTCAAATTGCCCTTACTACCTTTGAGCAGAAAGATTATTTCTTTAAGCAAAAAACAGTTGAAGCATACATTGCTGATTTCATTCGCAATTTACGTGATGCTAGTACTGAGCCAAAGGAATTAGAACTAGATAGCGAAGCAGTTTTGAGGTCAATTGAAGCACAACATGGATTATTGGTAGAAAGAGCAAAGGGAATCTATTCTTTCTCCCATTTGACGTTTCAAGAATATTTCGCTGCTAGGGAAATAGTTGCTAATTCTGCCTGGAATAATTTAATGGAAAATGCCACTGATAAACGCTGGCAAGAAGTATTTTTACTCACAGCAGGCATGATGCGGAAGGCTGATGATTTAGTACAGTTGATGAAGCATAAAATTGATTTAATAGTTGCTTTAGATGATAATTTGCAGAAGTTTTTGAGGTGGGTACAAGAAAAATCATGTACAATAGATATTTCCTATAAACCAGTTGCTATACGTGCATTTTATTTTAGTTTATTTAAGATTTTTAGCAAAAATGATTATCATCATGTTGATATTACACTTGCTATCTCTCTTGATACTGATATTAATGACATTCTTAGCAGCCTGAAAGCAGATGACGAACATTTATCAATTGCAAATAACTTGAGTCTGGATTTTCACCTTATTGCTTCATATAGTATGGTAAAAAAGCAATTTTTTATTTACGAAACAAAAAATAATATCTATCTAATGACTATACAGGTAATTGATATACTTAAACACGTATATGCCTATGTCTCTGAATATAAACTGAAGCAATCTATACAAAAGCTCAAAGATGAACTTCCTAGTAAAGATCAAGTTCCTAATAAAAATACAAATACCAGAGACAAGCTAATTAATATAAAAAGCTTTAAAGAACGCTTTCCAGATTGGTGGTTAGCAGATGGTGAACATTGGACTGAGCAACTGAGATTATTGATGATTGAGTATCGTAACATCGGTCATAAATGGCGGTTTAGCGATACACAAGAGCAACTGTTACAGCAGTATTACACTGCCAATTTACTACTAATAAATTGTCTTAATAGTGATTGTTATGTTAGCCGCGAAGTTAGACAGGAAATTGAAAATACTTTGCTATTGCCGATGAGTGAGTTAAAAAATAAAAATTAGAAATTTAACTGATAATAGAGATGTTTATATTGTCAATCTTGGTGACTATTTGATGAGGAATAAATACTTAACTTCTACTAAAAAACAAGTATTTGCTCATTTATCAAAGGCGATTCTATCTAAAACTTGCTGGAATTCTGCTGTGGAAGGAATTGCGATCACACCCATTACACAATTTGTACTGACTGAGTATTAATTTCTGTTAAATTAACCAATCTTACATCATTTGTAAACAATGTTGCATTTAGAGATTTTGCAGTTGCTGCAATTATTGCGTCAGGAAGCCTGAGTTTGTATTGTTTGCGAAATGCAATTGTTAAATTTTTAATATTACTATCAATACCAATGATTGTAATTTTATTTAAAAAATCAATAATTTGTGTTTCTTCTTCTAAACTGAGACTTGGATAAGAGAGCAATTCAATCTCAGTAATCAGTGAAATAAAATATTGTCCTAATGGTAGTGGATTTACCAAGCGACCACCCAAAAAATACAAGACTACATTTGTATCTAAAAAAATCAAAGGTTGTATCAACACTACTCATCCCTAATTTGCTGCTGATATTCCAAAGGGTCTTGAGTTAGTTGAATTATACCCGCATATTGGTTTAAATTAAACTCTTGTTTTTGTTGTGATTGATGAACTTCTAATATCTTCTCGATTTGCTGCCAGTCTTGATAATCAATCAACACTGCTACCGGACACATCGCTTCATCAGTCACAATTTTTTTCTTAAAAGGTAGCATAATTTTCTACATCAGATACAACATTTAACTATTTGATCGTAACTCCAAAACAAAAAATTTATCAGGGCAATATTACTCTCGTCCTTAAAAGCGATAAGTTGCTTGGTCATGAATTAGAACAAAAAGTACCTCTGTGCCATTGGCAAAACTGTCGCAGGTTCACAAATTAGCAACTCACCATCAGCCCTTACTTCATAGGTTTCTGGATCAACTTCAATGTGGGGTAGTGCATCATTCAGCCTCATATCCTGCTTACTCAATTGGCGTGTTCCAGAAACTGCAACCGCTGTCTTTTGTAAACCTAACTGGCTGGGAATTTCTTTCTCTAAAGCTGCTTGCGAAACAAAAGTTAATGATGTGGCATTCTTAGCACCTGCAAAACTACCAAACATCGGTCGCATATGCACTGGTTGCGGTGTGGGAATACTGGCGTTAGCATCGCCCATTTGCGACCATGCAATCATTCCGCCTTTAATAACTATCTCTGGTTTCACCCCAAAAAACGCCGATCGCCATAAACATAAATCTGCTAATTTTCCCTCTTCCACTGAACCCACATATTGAGCAATTCCGTGAGTGATCGCTGGGTTAATTGTATACTTAGCAACATATCTTTTTGCCCTAAAGTTGTCTGCTTTTTGCTCTGTTCCCTGTGCGTTAAGACTTCCTCGTTGCACCTTCATTTTGTGAGATGTCTGCCAGGTGCGAATTATCACTTCGCCTACTCGTCCCATTGCCTGGGAATCGGAAGAAATCATGCTAAATGCGCCTAAGTCGTGCAAAATGTCTTCGGCAGCAATGGTTTCTCGGCGGATGCGGGACTCGGCAAAAGCTACATCTTCGGCGATCGCAGGGTCAAGATGATGACATACCATCAACATATCCAGGTGTTCATCTAAGGTGTTGAGAGTGTAAGGACGTGTAGGGTTGGTGGAAGATGGGAGAACATTGGCTTGGCTGCAAACTTTGATAATATCTGGTGCGTGTCCTCCGCCTGCGCCTTCGGTGTGATATGTGTGGATGACACGATTCTTGAAAGCGGTGATCGTATCTTCAACAAATCCGGCTTCGTTCAGGGTATCAGTATGAATCGCCACTTGTACATCATATTCATCGGCAACGCTGAGGCAAGTATCAATTGCTGCGGGTGTGGTTCCCCAGTCTTCATGTAGTTTTAACCCGATTGCACCGGCGGCTACTTGTTCTACAAGTCCTTGGGGTTGACTGGCGTTACCTTTACCCAAAAATCCTAAGTTGACAGGAAAAGCATCAGCAGCTTGCAGCATCCGGTAAATGTTCCAAGGGCCGGGGGTGCAGGTAGTGGCATTTGTACCCGTAGCTGGGCCAGTACCGCCGCCAATCATGGTGGTAATACCAGAAGCGATCGCAACTTCAATCTGTTGGGGACAAATAAAATGAATATGGGCATCGATACCGCCAGCAGTGAGAATCATTCCTTCACCAGCTAAGGCTTCAGTTCCGGGGCCAATAATAATATCTACATTGTTTTGAATATAAGGATTTCCGGCTTTACCAATTTTGAAAATTTTGCCATCTTTAATGCCAATATCCGCTTTGACAATACCCCACCAATCGAGAATTAAGGCATTGGTAATTACTAAATCAACTGCACCATCGGCGTTAGAAATGGGGGATTGTCCCATTCCATCTCTGATAACTTTACCACCGCCGAATTTTACTTCATCGCCGTAGGTAGTGAAATCTTGTTCAACTTCAATAAATAATTCTGTATCTGCAAGTCGGATGCGATCGCCTACTGTTGGGCCGTAGGTTTCAGCGTAGGCGCGGCGATCCATTCTGTAAGGCATAATGCTACCCCTGGTAATGGTGTTGATTTTAATATTTTTCAGCAACCTTATGGAGATAAGGTGATAATTTTTGTATAACTTGATAGTTTTAGGATGGCAGTAAATTTAGGGAAATAAATATTAATGAAATAAAACTGAAGTTAACAGGAATGAAAAATATTTGGCACATTTACTAAAAATTTTACGTATAAATACAGATTATACTGCAATGTTTACATAGGTAAACTAAGAAAGCAGATGTTAAAATCACCTGTTCAATTGGCTGCCTACTTGAAACGGAGAGAGGGGCGTGGAATTCTCTAGAATGTAATTCAAATAATTAATCCATTAAGCTAAATATTGTGTTTAAGAAATTATGTTATGCAATTTTCTACAATACGGCAAAGACAAAGGCGCTTTCGAGAATTTGGGTTTATGTTATAAGTGAGCGTTCTTGGAGGCGTAAACAGAATGACTTTAGCAGATGTAATTTCCATAGCTCGAAAGCTTTCTCCATCAGAAAAGCTTAAGCTAATTCGCATCCTTGCCGAAGATTTAGATACAGTCGAGGATATTTCTCCATTGGAACCCTTCAAAACTTACGATTTACCTACTCCTTATAATAACTTTGGGGCTGGTGCAGTCATGATGGAAGCACTCAACTTACAGGATTCCAGTCATTAAGCTGTATGCGGTTCAATTATTCCACTACAAGTTCCACTCAAAACGAATTTGATAGCTTACCCAGAATTCCCCTACTTTTAAGTCGATAAAATTACAGCATAGAAGCAAATGGTTTAGTTGATAGCGGTGCTACTGTCAATGTTATGCCTTATCAAATAGGGCTTCAACTGGGTGGCATTTGGGATGAACGTAAAGCTATTATTCAATTGGCAGGAAATCTCAGCAATCAACCTGCTATACCATTTTTCGCAAGGGCTGAAATTAGCAATTTTCCACCTGTGCAGTTAGTATTTGCATGGGTAAGAAGTCTTAACGCTCTTTTAATTCTTGGACAAACCAATTTTTTCTTAGAATTCGATGTTTGTTTTTACCGTTCCAAATTGGAGTTTGAAATTAAACCTATTCAATAAGCTTTTTTAAACGCGAAGGAACGCTAAGGGAAGTGCAGAAGTTTGCGGAGGGTTTTTAGAGGTTTCCGTTAATTTTGCTGTTGAAGCCGTAGACTTGGCGAGTACCAACAAGGGGGATTAGAGTGATTTGTTTTTCATCCCCTGGTTCAAAGCGGACTGCAGTTCCTGCGGGGATATCGAGGCGCATTCCTCGCGCTTGTTCTCTATCAAAGTTTAAGGCGGTGTTAACTTCATAAAAGTGATAATGGGAACCGACTTGTATGGGGCGATCACCTGTATTTGACACTTGCAATTTTACAGTTGGACGACCAACATTTAGTTCAATTTCACCTGCTGGTGTGATAATTTCTCCAGGAATCATAATAAATTCAAAAATTAACGGATTGGATTATGTACTGTCACCAACTTTGTACCATCAGGAAAAGTAGCTTCAACTTGCACTTCATGCACCATTTCTGATATCCCTTCCATAACATCATCCCGCGTTAACAAAGTTGTACCATAACTCATCAATTCTGCTACATTTTGCCCATCTCTTGCACCTTCTAAAATGGCAGCAGAAATATAAGCGATCGCTTCAGGATAATTCAGTTTTAAACCCCTTCCTTTACGTCTTTCTGCTAATAAAGCAGCTGTAAAAATTAATAGCTTATCTTTTTCCTGCGGCGTAAGTTGCATTCGTACTTCCTCCTCTGTAGTTCGTTCAAACCTGCCATACTCTTGGTATACAATTACCACGATTCAAAAAAGAAACTCGCAGCATCTGCCAAACATCAATAAACCAGTTTCTCACCTCAGATGTAGAAGAACCGCGATATCGACACAATAATCCATGTTGTAATCGGCTAACTCCCGCTTCACCTTTCCCATACCATAAATTTCGCGTTTTTTCGACGATTTCTGCTGAAACTGCACCACCAACCCAAACTAGACTACCTACTACTGGTTTTCCAGCCAAGCCGTGGGGACTGTGAAAAATGTCTTCGCTACCCCATAACCATTGCCGATCAATCCACAAGGGAACATCTTGTTGCCAAATTTCGGTGTGCGATCGCCATTCTCCTTGCAAGAATTTCTCTTTTCTAGCACTGCGACCAAATCGGGTAATTTCCCACCCTAACCAACTGGCCCCGGTTGCTAATTCTACCCGTAAATCTTGCCGATAAATCGCACCGTTAAATAAAATTGTCTCTTGCGGCAACCATTCTAAACAAGCACCTGCATCAACTTGCATCTGGATTAATTGTCTAGCTTGTAAGCCATTGCTGCGATATAACTTGCTTGCAGCAGCTGTGGTGATTAAGGTTTGGGCTTGGGGTTGGAGGTGGATGTTAGAGGATAGGCGATCGCCTCCCACCACTCCCCCAGCTGTGTGTAAAATGACGCTATGGCAAACTTTTTCCCCTTCTGGGTAAAATGGACGTTGCACCTTCAGGGGCGCTTGTTGGTGATTGTAAATTAATTGGGTTTTACCCTGGCGATCGGCATAGATTAAATTAAGTTTGCCATGCCAACCTTCTGCTATTTCTGAGTTGCAAGTCATTTATAAATTTAATATTAAAATTCAGACAGCTTAGATTTATTTAATGTATTTTTTGCGGCTTCTCTTGCAATTTATTATGATTTTTTCGCCAATATTACATAATCATCTAATGCATAGCAGGACTGATACTTTTGACCCAAATACTGTTGGAGTATTGGATTCATATACAGTTGCTTTGGTAATTTTTCTTTAGCAATCTTAGCAAAATCAGCAGCAGAAGAAGGTTTTCTTGAACCTGTTGAAGTGAGATATTTATACCAAATTAATTCTAATCCCAATTCTGCCATAAATTTATCTACTACATTTTTTTCCTGCACTTGATTTTCAATTTGGTGAACATCGTAAATTTTGAATAACTTTTTATCTTGCACAATTAACAGAATATAACCTGACTTTTTTAAGCTACTGACAAATATTTGCTTGTAAGTATTATTAGCTTCAGCTCTCTTAGCTGGATCTGCAAAGAAGCAGTGGGAAATTACGATAAAGTCGAAAAAGTCTTTGGGTAAATTATTCGATTGAGTTTCCCAAGTAAAAATATCAGTAGTAACAAAGCGGAAATAAGCATTCACTGTGGTTAGACGCGACTCTATATATCGTCGCCAAAATTGAAGTCCACGAAACTGGAAAGCATCTTGTTTTTCTAAAGAGTAGTAAGATATGTGCATTTGCGGGATATGAAAAAAACCGCTACTACTTTGGAGAAATAAAGCTAAACCATAAGCAACTGTTCCTGGGCCTGCTGCAATATCAAGGATATTAACCTTACTTGGTAGTAAAGCATCTTGGTAAATGAGAAACCAAGCTAAATATATGCAATATACATTTTCTAAAAAATACTTCATAAAGTAGACATGAGGAGTTAGACTAAAACGGTAGTCTGGGTCTTGTCCAATTTTTAAGTTATTAATATCCTCAAGAGCGTCTTCTAACTTAATAAATAACTGTTTGTCAGGAATTTTACTGAATTCTTCTTTGAGATATTCAACTAGTGTTGATTCAAAATCATCAAATATCCGTTCATCAATACCAGTAGATTGCAGTTTATATTCATCATGTTGTATGAAATTAAAAATATTATAGATATATTTAACAAATTTTTCATCTGGCATTAATATGAGATTAGCTTTTTGTTGAGATGCTTCTGTTAGTTGTTTACTTAAAGTTTCTGTTTGTCGTTTGTATTCTTGGGAATAACGTTCAAGTTGAAGTTTATCCCTAAATAGTTTTTCTAACCATGAGAATGTTGCACCTGATTTTTGAATCTCTTGCAATAGTTGGACTGCACGTCGGATATCCCCGCGTTTTAAAGATAATTTGAACTGCTGACTTCGCCACCAATTTACGATAGAGTTATTCATAACCAAATCCCTCTTTCCCCTCCATAATTTCTACACCTGGAAGCCGAGAAACTAATTTTTCCTTAAATTTCATATAGCTTAATTTCTCATCTTCATACCACCAAGCGTATTTTTGCTTAATTTCTTCAGCTTCTTGGCGAGTTGATGCCATAAGAGAACGACTCTGGCTAGGATGAAAAGCTTGAATTACAACTCTATCGGCGATGGCTAATTTGTCAATAAAAGCAGCTTCATCAGTTGGTAAAGTAGGAAGTAGAGGGGTAATAGTGATAGAAATTTTGGGAAGAAAACCTTTGAAATAATCAATACTTTGTTTAATTTTAGTGATAGAATTTAATCTGGCTTTAATACTGGGCGATCGCGGTTCAAAATCTTTTCTCACTAATTCGCTACCAGTAGGAATGCTCATATTTATTCGCAATCGCTTAAATCGTTGTAAATAATCAATATCTCTAGTAATAATTGGGCTACGAGTTTGAATCACCAAAGTTGGAGTTGGATAACCGTCAATACTCACATCAAGCATTACATCCAATAACCGACGAGTCAGTTGATGTTTAGATTCAAGTGGTTGATAAGGATCAGTAACACTACTCATGTATATACTAGGAGGAATCTGGGGATTTTTTTCATACCATTTTTTTAATTCCTTCGCTAAAATATCAGCAGCATTTTCTTTAAAAATTACCCATTTACCCCAGTCTTGGCGCATTTGAGCATTAGGGGTAAATGCAGCAGCATAGCAATAACTACAACCGTATTGACATCCTCTGTAAGGATTTAGAGTAAAATCATAATTACTAATAAAACCAGTAGCTTTTGTTAAGAGTGATTTAGCACTTTGTGCAAAAACATTGACATCTCCAAACTTTTCTCGGACTAATTTGGTAGGAGTGCATTCGCAATAACCTTCATATTTTGGTTGTGCCATGTGAATCCTGATATTTATTGAGAGTGAATTAACGCACCCTACTTCTTATGATTCCCATTTTTATTTTTAAATGCTCTGTCAGAAAATCGGTTGAGTGGGTTTAAGGTATGTAAGGGAGTTATTTCAGGATTAATTTGGCTCATGGGTTTTTATGTAAAGGTAGAAGTTCGTGCGATCGCTGTAGTTCCGAAAAGCGATACGATAGAAACGAAAGTGGTCAAAACGTAATAACTGCCTACAAAAATGGAAAGATTGCTAAACATCCACATTGAGAAATTACCTGAAGGCGTTTATTTAGCAACATCTGATCAACTTCAAGGTTTAGTAGCTCAAGGACGAACTGTTGCTGAAACTTTAGAAATTGCCCGTGATGTAGCGCGTAAGTTATTAGAAGCACAATCTCAGGATCAAGAACTAGATTATTTGCAACCAATAGCTGAACAATTTAACTATCCTTTAGTTGTGGGTCAGTAGTCAATTCATGGGACGGCTAGCTGGGTTTAGCTACAGACAGATTATCAAAATCTTAAAAACCTTTGGCTTTGTTTTTCATCGTCAAGCCGCAGGGAGTCATGAAATCTGGTTTAATCCTGAAAATAACCGTTACACTACTGTTCCCAATCATTCTGGTGATATGCCAGAAGGAACATTACGTGCAATTTTAAAGCAAGCTGGTATTGAACCTGAAGATTTTCTTAACCGCTCTTAGTAATAAAGAAGGTTGTTATTCATTTTGATTAAGCTTGTTCCTGCTGTTCTAACCAAGCTACCAAATCAGCAACTTCAGAAAAATCAAGCAAATCTTCTCCCAACTCCTCTAACTGTTCAGCAGATAAATTACGAACCTGCTCAACTAATGATGCATCAATATCACCAAAGCGCCGTTTCATCTGACGACTAATCAATTTAAACGTTTCTTTTTGAACGACATCTTGATAAATTACAGACTCTTTCACATATCCTTCTGCAAAAATTTTAGTTCCTCTTTTGCTGTTCTAACCAAGCTACAAAATCAGCAATTTCGGGAAAATCAAGCAGTTCCTCTGCCAAATTTTCTAACTGTTCAGCAGATAAACTCCGAACCTGCTCAAATAATGATGCATCGATATCACCAAAACGCCGTCTAAGCATACGACTAATCAATTTAAACGCTTCCTTTTGAACGATATCTTGATAAATTACAGACTCTTTCATAATATCCTCCTGTAAAAATTGACTAACCAAATCCTTGTCAAACCGCAAACCTGCCAGAATTTCTACACAACCCGCGATATTTTGTCGCTCCTCCCTATCTGGAATTGTAGCGACTTGTTCAGCCACTTGTGCCAGTAAACTTTGCGGCGAATCAGTTCGTGTCAAACTTGCTAAAGGTAACAGCGCCGGATTAACTAAAAATAGTGTTGAATCTTGCTCCCAAAGACGAACAACCTGATATTGGTGAATCGTCGTATTGTCTCGATATTCTTCAGTAAAAGCGATTTCGTTAGTAGTTTCCTGCAAAAAGATTAGCACTTGCACTACAGGACAACGGTATTGGCGCTTCAACCTCACTGAATAATCGAGCATTCGGAAATTAAGCGCCGGATTAGATTTCGCCAAAGTTTGAAATTCAATGTGCAAAATTTGGTTAGCCGCTTGCAAAAATGTCACAGAATCTGCACGAATTGGTTCAAGCGTGAGTTCCGTTTTTAAGACTTCAATTTGTTGCACCTCTACCCCAAGCAACCAACGCACAAACTCGGCTGGGTACTGTTCAGCTAAATATTTACAAGCGTTGTCGTAACTCACCCTCTTCCTCTTCTCCTGACACAAAAAAACAGCCGCTTTCTTTACGGAAGCAGCTGTTTTCACAAATTATCTGACTACAAAGTATTAGTAATCGAAGTCTCCACCGCCAGCGCCAGCGCCAGCAGGAGCGCCATCCTTAGGCTCAGGCTTGTCAACTATGATACATTCGGTTGTCAACACCATACCAGCGATAGAAGCAGCGTTTTGCAGAGCAGAACGAGTCACCTTAGCAGGGTCAACAATACCAGCAGCTAACAAATCGACAAATTCGTTTGTCGCAGCGTTGTAGCCAACGTTGAATTCTTTCTCTTTCACGCGTTCAGCGATCACAGCACCATTCTGACCGGCGTTTTCAGCAATCCGCTTCAGAGGTGCAGGTAAGGCGCGAACGACAATCAAAGCACCAATCAACTCTTCATCTTTAAGGTTGCTCTTTGCCCAAGTTTCCAAGTCGGGAGCTAGGTGAGCCAGACTTGTACCACCGCCAGGAACGATACCTTCTTCTACAGCAGCTTTAGTAGCGTTGATAGCGTCTTCTAGACGTAACTTCTTGTCTTTCATTTCGGTTTCGGTCGCTGCACCCACTTTCACGACCGCAACACCACCAGAGAGTTTAGCAAGACGCTCTTGCAGTTTCTCTTTGTCGTAAGAAGATTCGGTTTCATCGATTTGACGACGAATCTGTTCGACACGAGCCTTAACACCAACTTCGTTACCTTCGGCAACAATTGTAGTGCTGTCCTTAGTGATGGTGATCCGGCGAGCTTTACCCAGGCTATCCAGCTTGGTGTTATCTAGCTTCAGACCAGCATCTTCGGTAACTAGTTGACCACCAGTTAAAACAGCGATGTCTTCTAGCATAGCTTTGCGGCGATCGCCAAAGCCAGGAGCCTTAACAGCAGCCACGTTGAGGACACCGCGTAAACGGTTTACTACTAAAGTTGCCAAAGCTTCTTTTTCAATATCTTCGGCAATAATCACCAAAGGACGACCAGCACGAGCTACTTGCTCTAAGACTGGTACAAGGTCTTGTACTAGGGCGATTTTCTTATCGGTCAGCAGTAGGAAAGGCTCATCAAAAACCGCTTCCATCCGTTCAGCGTCGGTGGCGAAATAGGGAGAGATGTAGCCTTTATCAAAGCGCATCCCTTCAGTAATTTCTAACTCGGTGAACATCGATTTCCCTTCTTCTAGGGAAATTACGCCTTCCTTACCCACTTTGTCCATTGCTTGGGCAATCATCTGACCAACTTCTTCGTCATTACCAGCCGAGATTGCACCAACTTGGGCAATGGCTTTGGAATCTTCCACTGGACGAGCATGTTCAGCAATTTTTTCTACGAGGAAGCTGGTAGCTTTGTCTATACCACGCTTGAGGGAAATCGCATTAGCACCAGCTGCAACGTTCCGCAAGCCTTCTTTGACGATCGCATGGGCTAAAACGGTGGCAGTGGTGGTGCCATCGCCCGCAGCATCGTTGGTTTTTGAAGCAGCTTGACGAATCAAAGCTACGCCAGTGTTTTCAATGTGGTCTTCTAATTCGATTTCTTTAGCAATGGTTACACCGTCATTGACGATTTGCGGTGCGCCAAATTTCTTTTCTAGAACTACGTTACGACCTTTAGGGCCAAGGGTAACAGCTACAGACTCAGCCAGGATGTCAATGCCTCGCTCTAGGGCGCGACGGGCGTTTTCGTTGTAGATAATGCGCTTTGCCATAGGTGTCTAAATTCCGGGAGTAAGTCAATTTTTTCTTGAATTGGGCATTGGGGAGTAAGTGCGTTGGGGAGCCACTGCGTTGGACGGGTTTCCCGGCTTAAAGCAAGTGGCGTCGGCTTTGCCGACTTGAAACAACTGGCGTCATCGGGCATTGCTAATGATTTCTATGCCCCATTCCCTATACCCCACTAGATAACGACTGCTAAAATATCTTTTTCAGAAAGCAGTACATATTCTTCGGTGCCGAGTTTGATGTCAGTGCCAGCGTACTTAGAGTACAGCACCTTATCGCCGACTTTAATTTCCAATTCCTGACGGCTACCGTCATCATTACGCTTGCCAGGGCCAAGGGCGACTACTTCCCCTACCTGGGGCTTTTCCTTGGCGGTGTCGGGCAAATACAGACCACCTGCGGTCTTTTCCTCAGAGGCGCTCACTTTTACGAAAACGCGATCGCTCAAAGGTTTAACTGTAGAAACGCTTAAAGATAAAGCTGCCATATTATTTTCTCCAGAGTTTAGCACTCTCAACTCCTGAGTGCTAATCTATCGAAAAGTGGCGTCCAATGGCAAGAATTCCTTGAGTACGGGTTCCCGAACTAGAAGATCATCAGTGTACTTAAGTGTGCTCAAGTATAAATGCTTAAATATTTATACTTAAAGAGTTCCGTTCTGTAAGTTACGAATATTTTTATCTGGTCAAAGGGAGTTCGGAGTTATAAGAATTCTTCCCCATTTCCCATTACCCAGTCCCCATTCCCCATTCACTTTTTCAATCAACTTTATTTGCAAAGCTTGGAAATTGTTATAGAACTGTAATCAGGGAGCCACTCGATAAGTAACAATACAGTGATCCAGTTCAGCCATCAAATCCCCAAAACCACTAAGTCTCCAGAACATAAAGCCCTGAGTAATTGTGTAGAAACTTTAGGAATTGCAAAAATTCAGCGACACATTCTTATTTGCGCTGACCAGACAATTGCTAACTGCTGCTCAAAACCAGCTAGTCTGGAATCCTGGGAATATTTAAAAAAGCGACTTAAAGAGTTAAAACTTGATGAGCCGCAACAGAGTCATCCCATTTGCGTCTTTAGAACTAAAGCCAACTGCTTGCACGTTTGTTGTTCTAGAACCATAATGGTGGTTTACCCTGATGGGGTCTGGTATCGCCAAGCAAACCCAAAAGTTATTGAGCGGATCATCCAAGAACACTTAATAGGCATAATGGCGGTTGAAGAATATGCATTTTTAACCTATCCTTTGCCAGAAACTTCCCTAGTTTCTTGTGAACACCTTATAGAGGCTTAACAACCCAAGGATATGGTATAACAGTAAGCTTTAAGAAAGTGCGGGTTGGTTTTGAGGTAGGGTCATCTTTAAGCCAATACTTACTTGTGAGTCAGAAGGATTATTATTTAATCAGTGTTTTTTCGCCCGTCACTTTCAATGCGATATATAATAGCGCATTATAGATACTACTGCTATACGTATCCTTGCTGGACTTTTGCTATCGAGCTACTAGTCTCTTGAAAGTGCTCGGCATTTTTGAGACTTCGAGACAGTAAAGGCAAGTTAAGTAGGAAA
Organism: Nostoc sp.; assembly: GCF_036916575.1. Taxonomy (GTDB): domain Bacteria; phylum Cyanobacteriota; class Cyanobacteriia; order Cyanobacteriales; family Nostocaceae; genus Nostoc. The sequence continues at coordinate 15,411 of NZ_JBALGC010000090.1, read as the reverse complement.
AAGGACAACATCTCGAATTAACCCACCATAGAGGATAAATATTCAAGACTTTGATGGACCGAAGCGCGACAAGTGCCACTGCTATGAAAGAGCCCAGCATGAAAGATCACAAACGACTTCTATTGATTGATGATGACCCTAACCTCATCTTGCTGGTGAAGGATTACTTAGAATTCCGGGGATATGAAGTCATCACGGCTGAAAATGGACGTGAAGCTCTGGAAATTTTAGAGCAAGATGTTCCAGACATGATCATTTGCGATGTGATGATGCCGGAAATGGACGGATATACTTTTGTGGAACAAGTCCGGCAAAACGAACGCACCAGCTGGATTCCAGTTCTTTTCCTTTCAGCTAAGGGACAAAGTGCAGACCGAGTTAAGGGTCTGAATAAAGGTGCTGATGTTTATATGGTCAAGCCCTTTGAACCAGAAGAACTCGTAGCGCAAGTTGAATCCTCGCTGAAACAAACTATCCGTTGGAAAGAACACCAAGCTAAAGGAGGCGAAAACGGTTCCCGTATCCAGGTTCCCTTCGATGTGCAATTAACCCCAACCGAACTGAAAGTAGTCCAGTTTGTCGCTAGGGGTTTAGCTAACCGGGAAATTGCTGAAGAACTAAATGTTAGTCAGCGCACGGTTGAAAGCCATGTGTCCAATATGTTGGGCAAAACCAATCTCCACAACCGCACTGAACTAGCGCGGTGGGCGATTGAAAATCAAATGGCTTAAACAAAGTTAAGAGTTAAAAGTTAGGAGTTATGAATTATGAATTTTTTAACTCCTAACTCCTAACTAAGATTTATCACCCATCTTCTTCGGGGCTAGATTGGTGCAAAACTTCTAAATCCAGTTCATCCAGGTAAGTTAAGGCGCTTTCAATCTGGGAAGTCGTTCCTCGTAGTTTCAGATCCAAACAGCTATATTCTGGCACGTTAGTGCTTATCTGAGCATCAGCAATAATGATTGTGACCCCATAGTGAGAAACCAGTCATGAAATGACTGGTTCCTCATGCAAGTCTTTAGGAATGCGAACCTAGATGCGAGTTTGGGTGCGTCTATTATCTAAAATATCTGTATTAGATTTTACTTGTTTATTTGGAATTGCCATTCTAGCTTCCTACTCGACTTCTGGGATGAGGGTTTTACTTTGCACAATTCTTTTAACATTAGCGTCACTTATCCCACGCAGGCAAGCAAGAAAGTATTTGCTTTTGCAAACCATTAATCTAGATTTGGTAAATGTGAAAAATTGCTCCTAATTCGGTAGTTATGAGGTTAATTGTTATTCTATAGTGCTTTTCGAGCAGATTTAATATAGCCAATCTGTAGGGTTACAACAATTGTTGTAACCCTAATTTATTGTATATGAGATTTAATACTGAAGTGATAAGTGCTATATATGTTACTTTGTCAAAATTTTAGGGAACTCTACTAATAGAACCTTAATAGGTTTAGCCCTCTGTTTAGATATCAATAAAAATCGATTCTTTAGGATATTTACTTCTGTGTAATGACCTATTGTATAAATCCCCATTGTCCAAAACCTGTTGACCCAGTGAATGCAAACAACCTTATTTGCCGTAACTGTGGGTCAGAAATACTGTTGCAAGGTCGCTATCGGGTAATCAAACAACTAGGACAAGGTGGCTTTGGTAACACTTTTGAAGTTGACGAGTGTGGGAAAACTAAAGTTTTAAAAGTGCTGACTGAGAAGAACCCCAAAGCCATTGAACTGTTTCAGCAGGAAGCAAAGGTTTTAAGTCAGCTAAACAGTGTGGGTATTCCCAAGGTAGAACCAGATGGTTATTTTACTGTTTTACCTAAAAATAGCTCTGTACCATTGCACTGTTTAGCAATGGAGAAAATTGAAGGCGTAAATTTAGAGCAGTGGATGGAATTTCGTAATTATCAACCTATTTCTGAAACTCAAGCTCTCAATTGGCTCAAACAACTTGTAGAAATTCTCGCTTTAGTACACGCTCATCAATATTTTCACCGTGATATTAAGCCTCAGAATATCATGCTGCGACCAAGTGGGCAGCTTGTCTTAATTGATTTTGGTGCAGTTCGACAAGTCACGACAACCATTGTGGCGGGAAATTCCCATACCAGAATTATTTCACAAGGCTATTCACCACCAGAGCAACAAAACGGTTATTCAGTACAGCAGTCAGACTTTTTTGCATTGGGACGGACTTTTATTTTTCTGCTCACAGGTAAGGAACCCCAGGATAAAGAAATTTATGACCCTCTGACAAACGAATTGCACTGGCGAAAATCTACACTCAATATTTCTCCACTATTGGCAAATTTAATCGACCATTTAATGGCTCCTACTGCAAATCATCGTCCTCAAAATACGCAAGTGATTTTGCAGAAATTGGACGGAATAGAAAAAAAGTTACAAACGCCTAGAATACTATGGCAACAAACGGCAATTCAATCAATCAATGGGTCTAAGTCTGCTGCGTCATCTAGTTCTGTTGCTACTGTATCAGTCAGTGGAGCTAAATCAGTCAATGCCTCTTCTAGCCAGACTCAGAAAAGCCAAAAACTTTGGCAACTTCTCATCGGTTTAGGACTGGGATGTTTTGCTGTTGTTATTGCGGCTATTAATCAACCAAACACCAAAAATCCGGTTTCTGTTTCTCCTCTAGAAAATGTTCCGCTAGCTATTCCTAGTCCAGTTACCCAAATTCCTGAAATCCCATTAACTACTAACTCTCAACCTACAATAAGTCCTTTAACTTTGCCTACATCTGACAAAGTTGAAGCCGAACAAGCTCAAACAGAGGAGATAGAAAAACAAAAACTTCAGGCTGCTTTCAAAGCGGAGGAAGAGAGACAAGCGGCTATTAGAAAAGAAGCTGCTGTTAGAACAGCAAGAGAGCAGTTAGAAGCTGTGGTAAGGGAAAGAAGAGAGATGAGGAAAGGAAGAGAGCAGTTAAATGCTGATATAAGGGCAAGGGCTTTAATAACACAAAAAAGGCAACAAGCCGATAAACAGCAACAGACAAAAATTAACCTTGAAAAAGCTAAACAAGCTTATTTGCAAACTAAGGAGCGAGCAAAAACAACTGTAGCAACCTCAAATAAACGGCAATTACCATCTAAACAAGAAGTTCCAACAAAACAACCAAGCAATGCAGTAAATACAAATGATGATAGGGATAATATCCCTAATCCTTGGGAATCTACATATCCCATACCTAAAACTTCCAATGAATTAGAACAAGTAATAAGAGAGGGAAATCAATGATGAAATTCGCAGTGAAAAGCTTAATTACTTTGGTGGTAACTAGCTCGGCTTTGTTGTTAACACCAATGAAAAGTGATGCACAGGTAAATATGACTAGACTAGCTCAGGTGGCGAAAAGCTGCCAAGAAGATATATTTTCTTCTAACTATTACAAGCGAATGGGATTTGATACAAATAGTATTAATCAATATCTGAGAAATTCCTATAATTATAACAAAGAGCAAGCAATCAGCTATTTTATCAACAATACCTGATATCCTTTCTTTAAGGCTGCTATGTATGACAATATTTGTAAATTCATTGCCGAAAACTTCAAAGATGACTTGGCAACTTGGTTACTAGGTTCACCGATTAAATTAACAGAACTTAGCCCTACTGAATTATCAAACGAACCAATTCGCGCCGATTCACTAATCTTATTGCAATCTGATGATTTAGTTCTACATACTGAATTTCAAACTGATGCTGATGAAGATATCCCCTTTCGGATGTTAGATTATCGGGTTAGGGTTTATCGCCGCTTTCCTAACAAAGAAATGCGTCAAATAGTAATCTATTTGAGAAAGACAAGTTCACAATTAGTCAGTGAAAACACTTTTAGATTAAACAACACTTACCATCAGTTTGAGGTAATACGGCTGTGGGAACAACCTACAGATAGGTTTATGAGCATTCTAGGTCTATTACCCTTTGCCGTGCTAAGTCAGACAAACGATCCTACAATGGTATTAACCCAAGTAGCTAAAGCAGTTGAAGCAATTAGCGATCGCCAGCTACAAAGAAATATAGCTGCTGCCAGTGGCATTTTAGCAGGTCTGGTGTTAAATAAAAATGTAATTAGCAAGATTTTAAGGAGTGAGATTATGCGCGAATCAGTCATTTATCAACAAATCCTAGAAGAAGGTGAAGCCAAAGGTAAAGCAGAAGGTAAAGCAGAAACAACAAGAAAGTTGGCTTTAAATTTGCTACGAATTGGAATGAGTTTAGAACAAATTGCTCAAGTTACTGAATTACCTATTGAGCAAATTCAAGTTTTACAAGAGGAGATTCAAAAATCCTAATTTTAACTAATAGCTTTAGAATATATGCGATTATACAAGCAAAACCCGCGAATGCGGGTTTCAAAGTTTTTATTAGTCCGCGCCAACGGACTTGGTTTGTGTAGATGCAATTTATAATCGCCTGGTTTTCAAATTCTCAAACTAAAACTCAGCACTTTGTGGTGTACGCGGAAACGGAATCACATCACGAATATTTCCCATACCAGTCATAAATTGTACGAGTCGTTCAAAACCTAACCCAAAACCAGCGTGGGGGACAGTACCATAACGACGCAAATCAAGATACCACCACAAGTCTTCTGTTTTTAATCCTTGTGCTAACACACGGCGTTCTAAAATATCTAAACGTTCTTCGCGCTGCGAACCGCCGACAATTTCGCCAATTTTAGGTGCAAGAATATCCATTGCGCGGACGGTTTTTTCATCGTCGTTTAAGCGCATATAAAAAGCTTTGATTTGCGCTGGATAATCTGTAACGATCGCAGGCTTTTTAAATAATTGTTCAGCTAGGTAACGTTCGTGTTCTGATTGTAAATCTAAACCCCAACTCACAGGATATTCAAATTTAACATCGGCTTTTTCTAAAAGTTTAATGGCTTCTGTATAAGTTAAGCGTTCAAACTGATTATTAATAATATTTTCGGCTGTTGCCAATACAGATTTATCAATGCGTTCATTGAAAAATTCCATATCTTCTGGGCAAGTTTCCAACACATACTTAAAAATGTGTTTGAGAAACGCCTCAGCTAAATCCATATCGCCTTCTAAGTCACAAAAAGCCATTTCTGGCTCAACCATCCAAAATTCTGCTAAGTGGCGGGACGTGTTGGAATTTTCTGCACGGAACGTAGGACCAAAGGTGTAGACGTTACTAAACGCCATCGCCATCACTTCCGCTTCCAACTGGCCGCTAACTGTTAAATATGTGGGTTTAGCAAAAAAGTCTTGGCTGTAATCTACTGCTTGGTTTTGTGTGCGGGGAATATTCTTTAAATCTAAACTGGTAACGCTAAACAGTTCACCCGCGCCTTCGCAGTCGCTAGCAGTGATGATCGGTGTGTGTACCCACAAAAAGCCTCTTTCGTAGAAAAATTGGTGAATTGCTGTCGAACAAGCATTTCTGACGCGGAAAACTGCACCAAAAGAATTGGTACGCGATCGCAAATGTCCAATGGTTCGCAGAAACTCAAAGGAATGGCGTTTCTTTTGCAGGGGATATGTATCGGGATCAGCTTCTCCATAAACTTTCACAGACTCGGCTTTCAACTCAATCCGCTGTCCTTTACCCAGAGAAGCCACTAATACTCCTGTCACCTCAACAGCAGCACCTGTATTTAGTTTTTTCAATATAGCTTCATAGTCTGGCAAATCTTGATTAATCACGACTTGCAAATTAGCTAGTGATGAGCCGTCATTGACTTCAATAAAAGCAAACCCTTTGGACTCGCGTTTCGTCCGCACCCAGCCTTGAACTTGGAGAGACTCATCAGGTTGACCACTTCGCAATATTTCTGCAATTCGTCGATTTACCATATTTATCCAGCATAAGACTTTAATATCCAGCCTATGATAACGCCCATTCCACCAAAGCGGACGACTTGCCAGAAAGGTTTTTTGAGGCTACGCCAAGAAAATAACTGGCTTTCTAAGTTTAGTTCTAGCATTTCCAACTGCTGTTGAATTTGCCGTAACTCTGCTTTGATTTCTGGTGTCTGAGATTTATTGTGCTTGAGTTTATCTCGGTGCTGTTGCCATTGTGCCTGTTGTTGGCGATCGCGCTGCACTTGATCGTAACGTTCTCTTAAGGACAAGAGCGATCGCTCTACTTCCTCTAGTTCTTGTTCAAAATCTGGTTCGGGATTTTCTGCTGACGACTGTGATTGTTTAGACGGCTTCATTTACAAGTAGTACAGTAGAAGTAAATGCAAATGTGCCAATAATTATGTCTCAATCTACCCAGCTGCCTAAAACCACTCAACTGAATGAACTTAGTACTTTGGAACTAGCTCAAGCCCTCATGGAAAGGCTGAGTATCTCCCCTAACGATTGGCATCGCCTCAAGTCTAACCGCAATTCCCGCGCTAATGAACAAGTGGCAGCAGCTATTGTGTATCTTTTAAAAAATCAGCCACAAGAAGCTCAAGCTAGATTAGAACAGGCAATTGGTTGGTTAGATCGCTCCATTTCTGCCCCTCCCTGCCCAACTCACGAAAAAAGTTAGGAGTTAAGAGTGATGAGTTAAAAGTTTTAAACTCTTAACTCTTAACTTTTAACTCCTAACTCCTAACTACCCTACCGTCGCAGAGATAGTCCTCGGCGATTTTCCATTTGTTTACAAAGCCTCAATTCTGTGCCTTTGCGGTTCCACTCTACCTGATCAAAAATTTGATAGAGAAGACATAAACCACGACCACTTTCTGATTCATCTGGTGGTAAATAGTCTGTTGGCTCCTCATCACTACTCGATGAAGGAGTAAAGCCACTACCCTGGTCTGATATTATCCACCAATATTGATTATCTATTAAGGAAAAACGGACTACAACTGTCTTACTTGGATCAAGATTATTGCCATGTTTAGCTGCGTTTACTAGGGCTTCTTGAAGTCCTAGCCGCAATTCTGCTTGTAACTTCGTTGGAATTTCTGCCAACAGTAAATCTAATATTGGACAAAGATAGAGGGTTGAGGCAAAACTAATAGTGCCCCAATAACGTCCAACTGGACGGAGTGAAATAGTAATCACAAGAGAAACCCCATAGCTTTCAGTTAGCTAGACATCAGTTTGCTATTACAGGCACCCTGATAAAACTTGAGGTGGTCATGCTGCCTTCAAACTTGCGTCTTTAAAACTAAATTTTGAAAATGCTAGGGAGCATTGGCTGTATGTATGAGTTGGGATTGTTTAGATATATAGCGGCTGGAATAAATTAGATAATCAAGTTAGCAACTTAAAAAGATGCTAATAATTTAATAGAGTATCGGCATACTCTAGTTAATTGCCGATTTTTCATTTACACAATCCAATTCATATTTTTAAGAGCCTATGCAGCTTGAATTTATTTAAACAAAATGAATTTCTATTTTTAGCTTAATTCAATTTTAGCATCTTTGGTATGCAGTAAACTACAAATTTAAAATTTCAGTTTTTTTTAAAGGATTTAGTATCCTTGTCCAAATGTGATAGCACAAGAAAGGCGGCAGCTTCAACATGAGCAGTTTGAGGAAAAAAATCGGCAGGTTGTACCCGTGTGATAGTATATTGCCCATCTTCACAAAGCAATTTCAGGTCGCGGGCCAGGGTAGCTACTTTACAGCTAACGTAAACGATCCTATATGGTTTCAATTGGCGTAAAGTGTCGATGACAGTGCGATCGCACCCCTTACGTGGCGGATCAAGTATTACTACTTCTGGTATTATGCCCATTTTTGTCAGCAATTTCTCTACTGCCCCAACTTGGAATGTCACATTATCAATTCCGTTACGCTGGGCATTCAAAATAGCTTGTTCTACTGCTGCTGGTTGCACTTCTAATCCTGTAGCAATACGTACTTTTTTGGCGAGGGGTAAAGTTAAAGTCCCAATACCACAGTAGGCATCAACTAGCAACTCATGCCCTTGAAGATTGAGTTCTGATTGAATTACCTGCAATAGTGCCTCTGCTGTTTCTGTATAAACTTGGAAAAATGTATCTGGGCGCACTTGAAATTCCAATCCAGCAAAATTTTCACGCAGGTGTGGGACTCCAGCGATGCAACGGGTTTCTGATCCAAAGATAACATTTGTGCGATCAGAGTTGCGATTGAGCGATACTCCGACTAACTGAGGATAGCGCTTTAACCATTCCTGGGCTTGGGTTTCAATTCCTGATAAATTCCAGTTATTCACCACCAAAGTCAGCAACATTTCTCCAGTATGTCGGCCAATGCGTAAACCGAGATGGCGAATTTGTCCAAGGTGGCGCTGTTCGTCATAAATTTCCCAACCCCGTTGTTGGATATCCTGCTTAACTTCGGCAAGTAAGGGATTTAATCGCGCGTCTTGGACTGGACATTGATTTAAATTAATTAATTGGTGACTACCTTTTTGGTAGTAACCAGCTTGTATCTGTCCTGTTGCCGATGTGCCCAGAGGATATGTAGATTTATTCCGGTAGTTTAAAGCAGAAGGGGCGGCAAGTACCGGATCTATCGGTGGTTGGACAAAACCGCCAATGCGTTCCAAAGCTTGGATAACTTTATTTTGCTTGGCTACTAGCTGGTAATCATAATTAATATGTTGCCACTGGCAACCACCGCACTTATCCGCCACAATACAACTAGGTCGTATCCGGTGGGGGGATGGTGACAATAGCTGCTGGAGCTTCCCGTGGGCGTATTTGGGTTTAACATGTACCAAGCGCACAATCGCGCGATCGCCTGGGACAGTATCTGGGACAAACACCACACGTTCATCAGCACGTCCCACACCATCACCTGTATCACTCAGGTTAGCGATCATCACTTCAATTAATTCACCCTGTTGCCAAACTATTTTAGTCATTAGTCATTAGTCGTTGGTCATTAGTCATTGGTTTAGTTGTCCTCCCCTGCTTCCCCTGCACCCCTGCCCCTTCATCCCCCTCATCTCCCCAAACAGATAAATTCAATACATAAGTCGCTCCTATCCCTTCACTTGTGTACCTCAGACTCGCTAAACTAACAGATAATATTTCAGGTGATTTCAATAATCATGACTGTAATTAGCCAAGTTATTCTCAAAGCCGATGATGAACTGCGTTATCCCAGCAGTGGCGAACTTAAAAATATCAAAGACTTTTTGCAAACCGGCGTACAACGGACGCGGATTGCAGCTTCTTTAGCTGAAAACGAAAAAAAGATAGTTCAGGAAGCAACCAAACAACTTTGGCAGAAGCGTCCTGACTTTATCTCCCCCGGGGGTAATGCTTATGGAGAACGCCAGCGTTCTTTATGCATCCGTGATTTTGGCTGGTACTTACGCCTAATTACCTATGGTGTACTTGCCGGCGACAAAGAGCCAATTGAAAAGATTGGTTTAATTGGCGTGCGGGAAATGTACAATTCATTGGGCGTTCCCGTGCCTGGAATGGTAGAAGCGATCAATTCCCTCAAAACAGCCTCCCTTAGCTTACTGAGTGCGGAAGACGCTGCCGAAGCAGCACCTTACTTTGATTACATCATTCAAGCGATGTCTTAATACAAAGTGTGTGCTAATTCTAGGAGTATACTTCCGGTCTACTAGAGTGAGTGCAAGATATTAGCGCTCGATAGGCATAAGATCCTCAATTTGATCATACCCTCCCCACATTTGGTAGTGGCTGTGGCAAAATCTTTGTCAAGTTATCAACCAGTTGTGGGGAAATTTTATTGGGTATAGTTACGGGGCATGGGGCATTTCTGAAAGAATGAAGGATATATGGACATAAAAAACCGACAGTCCTTGATTAAGGCTGTCGGCAATTAAGTGTGTTCCCTATTAATGACTCGGCTAGAGTTCAGTTGTCATTAATTATGCCTAGTTAGCCATCGCAGGGAGACGATCCTAATCATAAATACGTGTGATTCTCGTCACTTGATTGTTACAGCTAAACTGCATATACTCGAATAATCTCTGAGTTCCAGTAAATCTATGCAAGTTTGGAGCTAAGAGTATATACGCTGCTAGATACTTTTTCAGCTTAAGAGCAAATAACACCAATTAGACACTCAGGGGTTGAAACACGAAATAGAGGAATTAACAAACTCATGCCCCGTTTGCCAAAGTGCTGTAGTCAAAAGAGCTATCTGCAAAGATGAATTTCTCAAAGCCAGTCGTAGACAAGCTAATGGAGCTTCCATTATTGTTGAAACTGATATTGGCACTTTTAAGGGTATTGCCAGAAATCACACCAGATACGAAGAGTTCAGAGCGATTAAAAGCTCTCAGATCGAGGGTGTCAAAACCGTCCCCACCATCAACAGTTGCTTCCCCGAATCCTTTGAAGTAGTCATTCCCAGTGCCTAGAGCAATCTTGATGCCGCCACCGATAGAGACTTTCTGCTGAACTCCATCTAAGATACTGGTGGCGATAAGAGAGTCATTGCCATCGCCAGTCTTGATGATTCCTTGTCCATAAATGCCATAGGCAATACCAGCAATTGTTGAAGATGTCTGTCCGGTAAGCTTGTCAGAACTATTGCTCCGTCGCCTGTATTCAGACTGCCACTGTTAGCGATGCCTGTCCCATCTTTGCCCTGATCAACGCCGATGCTGGCAGCAGCCGTGCCCTTAATGGTGTCATTTCCTGAAAGCGTATAAATAAAACCTGCAGTTAAAATATCAATACCAATTGTCGGTGATCCATTTAACTCTTTCCCAACTAAAGTGTCAGAACCAGGGGTAGCGATGAAATTCGGTGGAACGGTAAGTTTAGCCATGCTCAAAATCCTCTTTATTAGATTAGTAAGGTCAGTTTGCTCATTGAGATGAGTAGTCTCTCAACAAAATTCCCAAAACCCTTTATTCAAAAGCCATTCAGTAATTGAGTCCGCTGTTGTAGAAGTCACTTCAGACAAATGAAATACCAATGAAATATATCAGATTTCAGAGTATTAAAACTTGCGATCGCTTTTTATGAATTTTTTCTGCCTTTAGATAAATGGCTCCTTTGACAGGCTGATAGCCATTTCCATAACCTGGAAATCATCTATGCACATTACAATAAAGTAAAATTTTATACTTTAATTTTCTCAATATAATTACTACTATTTCAGGATTTAATATAATTTCCTTTTAGACGTATTACAAATATTTATTAAGTAAATTTATTTAGTTTCTTTTTAGCATTTAGCCATGAACCATCCTAGAACTGCACCTACAGGGCAAGTAAATCGATAGAATAATGCTCTGTACAATTGGTGCATTATTTCCATGACCGCCACATCTCCTGCTTTCTTTTCCCCCCAACAAATCGCCGCGGAAGGTCTTAAACCAGAAGAATACGCAGAAATTGTCCGTCGGTTAGGTCGTCATCCCAACAAAGCTGAACTGGGAATGTTTGGGGTGATGTGGTCAGAGCATTGCTGTTACAAAAATTCTCGACCTCTACTCAAACAATTTCCCACTGAGGGGCCCCGCATCCTCGTGGGCCCCGGTGAAAATGCTGGTGTTGTAGACTTGGGTGATGGACTCCAACTAGCCTTTAAGATTGAATCCCACAACCACCCCTCAGCAGTCGAACCCTTTCAGGGAGCCGCAACGGGAGTAGGAGGCATTCTCAGAGATATCTTTACAATGGGTGCGCGTCCCATTGCCATATTAAACTCACTGCGCTTTGGTTCTTTAGAAGATGCCAAAACCCAACGGCTGTTTAGCGGTGTAGTGGCAGGAATTGCCCATTATGGTAATTGTGTGGGAGTGCCCACCGTTGGTGGCGAAGTTTACTTTGACTGTGCTTACTCTGGTAATCCTCTGGTGAACGTTATGGCACTAGGGTTAATGGAAACACCAGAAATCGTTAAATCTGGAGCATCTGGCTTAGGCAACCCCGTGCTTTATGTTGGTTCCACTACTGGGCGCGATGGTATGGGGGGCGCGAGTTTTGCTAGCGCAGAATTGAGTGATCAGTCAATAGACGATCGCCCTGCTGTGCAAGTGGGCGATCCATTTTTGGAAAAGTCGTTAATTGAAGCTTGTCTGGAGGCGTTTAAGACAGGTGCAGTTGTCGCTGCCCAGGATATGGGAGCAGCAGGGATCACCTGTTCTACCTCAGAGATGGCGGCAAAAGGCGGTGTGGGAATTGAACTAGATTTAGATAAGATTCCTGTAAGAGAAACGGGGATGGTTCCCTATGAATATCTGCTTTCAGAATCTCAAGAACGGATGCTGTTCGTTGCCCACAAGGGGCGTGAGCAGGAATTAATCGACATTTTTCACCGTTGGGGACTTCAAGCAGTTGTCGCCGGTACAGTCATAGCTGAACCGATCGTGCGGATTCTCTTTCAGGGTGAAGTAGCAGCAGAAATTCCGGCTGAGGCTTTGGCAGAGAATACCCCACTATATCACCGGGAGTTGTTGGCAGAAGCCCCAGAATATGCCCGTCAAGCTTGGGAATGGACTGCTGATTCCTTACCTGATTGCACAACTGCTGGAATAGAACTCCAAGGACGTCTGCAAAGTTGGAATGATATTCTCTTAACTTTGCTCGATACACCCACGATCGCTTCTAAAAGCTGGGTATATCGTCAGTATGACCATCAAGTGCAGAATAATACAGTAATACTGCCAGGTGGTGCAGATGCCGCTGTTATCCGTTTGCGCCCCCTAGAAAAAATCCCTAATCAAAAATCCCCAATCCAAAATCTAAAATTAGGGGTGGCGACGACGGTAGATTGCAACCCTCGTTATGTTTATCTTCACCCTTATGAGGGAGCTAAGGCTGTGGTGGCAGAAGCTGCACGCAATCTTACCTGTGTGGGTGCAGAACCTCTGGCGGTGACGGATAACCTGAATTTTGGCTCTCCAGAAAAACCGATTGGTTACTGGCAATTGGCAGAAGCTTGTCGCGGTTTGGCAGAAGGTTGTCGAGAATTGGCGACACCCGTCACAGGCGGAAATGTCTCTTTGTACAATGAAACTCTTGATGCTCAAGGCATTCCACAACCCATTTATCCTACTCCTGTTGTGGGTATGGTAGGCTTGATTCCCGATATCACCAAAATTTGTGGTCAAGGTTGGCAAGCCATTGGCGATGTGATTTATCTTCTCGGATTGCCTCTGGCATCCAAAATCAGTTTGGGAGCATCCGAGTATTTAGCCACTATTCACGGTACTGTTGCCGGAAAACCGCCACGGGTAGATTTTGACTTGGAACGCCGCGTCCAGAAAGTTTGTCGTGAAGGAATTCGTAATGGTTGGGTACGTTCAGCCCATGATTGTGCTGAGGGGGGAGTGGCGATCGCTCTAGCCGAATGTTGTATTGCTGGCAACCTTGGTGCCCAAATCAATTTAGAAATAGCATCAACTCAGGCACTGCCTCGCCTTGATGAGGTGCTGTTTGCCGAAGGCGGTGCCAGGATTTTAGTTTCTGTAGCATCAGAACAACAAGAAATTTGGGAATCATACTTAGAGGAACATCTGGGTCAAGAATGGCAAAAACTGGGTATAGTTAGTAATTTCGAGACGGGTTTGGGGGTTTTCACTACTGATAACCAAGCCTTAATCAAAGTTAGGATCGAAGATATGAATGATCGCTATTCCCATGCGATCGCCAGACGTCTCGCCATCCACACCACTACCCACAGTTAAAGAAGTTAGGAGTTGAAAGTGAGCAATTAGGAATAAAAAGCATAACTCCTCACTCCTCACTCTTTTATTAACTTCCCTGAGCATAATTACGGTACTGTTTTAATGGATGGTTAAAGATTTGTTAAGAACTCTGCCACCATCTATCGACACAATCCCAGTGACTTGACCCCCCCACCAGGAGCAAAGCTAGCATGATTTCTATTCATTCTGTCACTTCGGATGAATACCCCGAGCAGACCAACAACCCAATCAATAGTCATGATAATCAGCCTGACAAGCCAGAAGAAGCTTGTGGTGTTTTTGGTATCTACGCACCAGCAGAAGACGTTGCTAAACTGACCTACTTTGGATTGTATGCCCTCCAGCATCGGGGTCAAGAATCAGCCGGTATTGCCACCTTTGAGGGTACACAAGTACATCTTTACAAAGACATGGGCTTGGTGTCTCAAGTTTTCAATGAATCCATTTTGGATCAATTGCCTGGTAGCCTTGCTGTTGGTCACACTCGTTATTCCACCACAGGTTCTAGCCGCAAAGTTAATGCCCAACCCGCAGTGCTGGAAACCCGTTTAGGTTCATTAGCATTAGCACATAATGGCAATTTAGTCAATACAGTGCAACTGCGTCAAGAGTTGCTTGAGAATAAATGTAACTTAGTCACAACAACAGACTCAGAAATGATCGCTTTTGCGATCGCAGAAGCCATTAATGCTGGTGCAGATTGGCTAGAAGGTGCAATTCAGGCAGTTCATCGTTGCCAAGGAGCCTTTAGTTTAGTTATTGGCACTCCTAACGGCGTTATGGGTGTTCGTGACCCCAATGGCATTCGCCCCCTAGTAATTGGGACTTTAGCTGGTAATCCAGTTCGTTACGTTTTGGCTTCCGAGACTTGTGGTTTAGATATCATTGGAGCCGAATACCTGCGAGATGTAGAACCAGGTGAATTAGTTTGGATTACTGAAGAAGGTTTGGCTTCCTATCATTGGAGTCAACAGCCTCAGCGGAAATTGTGTATCTTTGAGATGATTTACTTTGCCCGCCCTGATAGTGTCATGCACAACGAGAGTTTGTACAGCTACCGAATGCGGTTAGGGCGGCAACTAGCAGCAGAGTCTTTTGTAGATGCCGATATTGTTTTTGGTGTTCCTGATTCTGGTATACCTGCTGCTATTGGATTTTCCCAAGCGTCTGGTGTATCCTACGCCGAAGGTCTGATTAAAAATCGCTATGTTGGGCGAACTTTCATTCAGCCAACTCAAACCATGCGCGAGTTGGGTATCCGGATGAAACTCAACCCCCTCAAAGATGTGCTGGCTGGTAAACGAGTGATCATTGTAGACGACTCGATTGTGCGGGGTACTACCAGCCGTAAATTGGTCAAAACCTTGCGTGATGCTGGTGCAGTAGAGGTACATATGCGAATTTCTTCCCCACCAGTAACTCATCCCTGCTTCTATGGCATCGATACCGATTCTCAGGATCAGCTGATTGCTGCTACCAAGTCAGTAGCGGAAATTGCCAAGCAACTGGAAGTAGACAGCCTCGCCTATCTCAGTTGGGAGGGAATGTTAGAAGCGACACGAGAAGACACTAATAATTTTTGCTCTGCCTGCTTCACCGGAGATTATCCTGTAGCGATTCCTGAGCAAGTGAAGCGTTCTAAGTTGAGTTTAGAAAAGGTAGTGGTGTAGGGGCTAGGGCGTGTTTTCAAACTATAACCATAATAAAATGGAGGCGATGGCTGCGCCAACGTCTTCGACGAACGTAATCATAGCTGTATAATTTA
>NZ_JBALGC010000089.1:0-4591 GCF_036916575.1 Nostoc sp. | reverse complement strand
ACTGCCACTGTTAGGAAGTTAGCACCTTCTAGATAGGAGGAGGCTAACCCGTGGGTGTACCAAGAGGTGACGAAGGTGGTGCCGGTCAGCCAACCGCCTAGTGCTAGGAAGGCGCAGGGGAACAGTAGTATCCCTGACCAACCTACGAATACAAAGCGATCGCGCTTGAGCCAGTCGTCTAGAACGTCAAACCACCCTCTACTAGGGGCGCGTCCAACTGCGATGGTCATTAGAGCAAATCTCCAAATGTTTATAAGTACAGGTTGTATCTCTATTATAGATGGCTATATAAAAGCCTTCCATAAGCAGAAAGTTAACCAGGTTGTTAACCAAGTTTACAATTTTTTACGAACCTTTAATCATTTTAGGTGCAAATCGCTAATTTTTCTAGGGGATTTGTCATAAAAATTAATTTTCGATCTAGAGGAAGTTAGATAAGGAGATCAAAGAGAAAATTTTACCTGGTCTGCCTCATCCCCTAATCCCCCTCAACCCCTACTTCCCTAGAATCACTCAGCTGACGCTAAAATGAGTCCTACAGTTAAAGAAAGATTATTGCTAAATGTTTACCATCGACTTAAGCATCAGAAACACTGCTTTTCCTATCTCGGTACAACGTAAGTCAGCAGAGGATGCTGAGGCTGTCTATCAACTCATTTTGGCAGCAATACGCTCTGGTAACCCTGACGTTGTGGAACTGAAGTGCGAGGGCAAGACAGAGAAAAAAATTGCTGTTCGCGCTAGTGAAATTGCTGGGGTGCAGATTGTTCAAAAAGATGGTACAACCCCTGGTGGTGGCAGACCACCTGGCTTTTTCGCTGTAGCTGCTGAATAACCAAGGTTGACAAATGGCTCAAGTGGGCATTGAAGTCAAGGATTTAAATTTCAGTTGGCCTAATGGAGAGAAAGTTATTAAATCTTGCTCTTTAGAAGTACCCAAGGGTGAGTTTTGGATGCTTTTGGGTACAAATGGCAGTGGGAAATCAACGTTACTTAGACTGCTGGCGGGGCTATTAGCTCCTGAGTCTGGGGAAATTCGAGTTTTGCACCCCGTTGGCTTTGTCTTCCAAAATCCGGATCATCAACTGGTGATGCCAACAGTTGGTACTGATGTGGCTTTTGGATTGGTGGAAGAAAAGTTGCCACCTGCTGCTACCAGAGCAAGGGTTGAGGAGGCGCTAGGAGCGGTGAATTTGCTTACCCTCCAACGACGCCCTATCTATGCACTTTCTGGTGGACAGAAACAGCGAGTCGCGATCGCCGGTGCGATCGCCCGTCGCTGTGAAGTTTTATTATTAGATGAACCCACTGCCTTACTAGATCCAGATAGCCAACTAGATTTAGTTGCTGGTGTCCGCCGCCTCGTCAAAAGTCGAGGTCTTACGGCCCTGTGGGTAACGCATCGATTAGACGAGTTAAATTACTGTGACGGCGCTTTCTTACTAGAAAAAGGTTCTCTTGTTGATGAGGGTGAAGCCCAGCGCCTTAAACAACGTTTGATGGAGGTACACAGCGAAGCCTCTTAATTGAGTGCTGAATCACCGTTCGCTCTTGGCGTCTCTCCTTGTTTCATTCGTGAGAGGCTAGCGCCTGCCGTAGGATGCTTGAATGCGAACAGCGTCTCCTGTCTTGAGAAGGGCTGTAGGGAGAAGATTTGAGCGGCGGCTGATGCCGAACAGAAGTTAGGTAACTATTAATTCACCATTCTTGATTACCCAGCACTATTAAATAATAAAGTACTGCCACGCGCCTTTTCAACAAAGGCGCGTTTTAAGTTAGTGCCTCTATCCTAAGGTAAGTTTTATAAATCTATCGTATTTTTTATCTTGTGTAACATAGTGTTACACACAATCGATCAATTATTATAAAACTTATGAATGAATTTTGTAAACTCTAGAAAATTGTGATTCAAAACCATGCCCCGTTCCTTACTCCAAGCCGTTTTGTTAGTGGACGGCTACAATATAATTGGCGCTTGGCCTTGCCTGAAAAAAACGCGTGATAGTGTTGGATTAGAGGCAGCACGGGGCGAACTTGTGGAAGCGATGACTGGTTATAGTGCGTTTCAAGGTTATGCAACTCAAATAGTTTTTGATGCTCAATATCAGAATTCCTCTAGTAATAAAGAAATAATTACTGAACTTTTATCAGTTTATTACACTGATTTTGGGCAGACAGCAGATACCTATATAGAAAAATCTTGTGCGTCTTTTCGCCAGCAAATAGCCCAATGTTTAATTTCTCGTGTGATTGTTGCTACATCAGATCGGGCACAGCAGTTGATGATACAGGGGTATGGGGCTGAATGGTTGTCAGCACAACAACTCTGTGGGGAAGTGGAAGCTACTGTCTGTCGGATGCGACAGAAGTATCATCCGCGCAAACAATCTAAGAGTAGGTTTTTAGCTAATGCTATTGATGCTAAGGCGCGGCAGCGTCTGGCTGAATTACGAATGGGATTACAGTAAATATTTAGTATTTAAAAAGATATTTAGTATTTAAAAGTCTCTGCTTAAGTTCCTGAATAAATTTTGGCTGCAAAAATTTTATAATTAAGCATCTAAGAAAAAATATTGGCGAAAGTACTTGCCAAATCTTATTTTTAGCCTTATTATTATAAATCGTGAGTGATCCTCAGTAGCTCAGTGGTAGAGCGATCGACTGTTAATCGATTGGTCGCTGGTTCGAATCCAGCCTGGGGAGTTTAGTAATTCTGGATTTTAAATTTTGGGTTCTAGATTATCCCTTAGTAATCTATGGTCGCTTGATCAGGCTGTGACGTTTCTAAATCATGGGTCTTTTGGTGCTTGTCCTAAACAAGTACTGGAGTTTCAACAACGTCTGAGGTTGCAACTAGAACAAGAACCCCTACGCTTTTTTGGTAGAGAGTGGGAACCATTACTAGACGATGCTAGAAGTAAGCTAGCAGCGTTTATGGGTGCTGATGTCCAGGATTTGGTATTTATCCCCAATGCAACGACTGGCGTTAATTCGGTGTTAAGGTCGCTGACGTTTTCACCAGAAGACGAAATACTCACAACCAACCACGAATATAATGCTTGCCGCAATGCACTTGATTTTGTTACCAGTCGCACTGGTGCGGAGGTGGTGGTGGCAAAAATTCCTTTTCCCATTGACTCGCCACGGCAAGTAGTGGCAGCAGTAATTGAGCAAGTTTCACCAAAAACACGATTAGCACTTTTGGATCATGTTACCAGCCAGACAGGGCTAATTTTCCCGATTCAAAAGTTGGTGAAGGAGTTACAACAACGGGGTGTAGATACATTGGTAGATGGTGCCCATGCGCCTGGAATGATATCACTCAATTTGCAAGAAATTGGTGCAACTTATTACACCGGAAATTGTCATAAATGGCTGTGTGCGCCAAAAGGGGCAGCATTTTTGTATGTGCGACGAGATAAACAGTCAGAAATTCGTCCTTTGACAATTAGCCACGGCACAAATTCGCCACGCACTGATAAAACTCGCTTTCAGTTGGAATTTGACTGGACAGGTACAGACGATCCTACAGCATATATGTGTGTGCCAGAAGCGATCGCTTTTATGGGTTCCTTGCTACCTGGTGGGTGGACAGAATTGATGCAGCAAAATCATCAACTAGTGATACAAGGAAGACAGCTACTTTGTCAAGCGCTAGAAGTGCAGCCGCCTTGTCCAAAAGAGATGATTGGTTCAATGGCGGTTGTGCCATTACCTACGACTTTGGAAAACTGCGATTTCATGTCTATACATGATGAGTTGTTTGATAAGTTTGGTATTCAAGTGCCAATGATACCGTGGCAGGAAAAACCTCGGCTGTTGGTAAGAATTTCGGCACAGATTTACAATACTTTTGATCAGTATGAGTATTTGGCAAAGGTTCTAAAGGGGTTGTTCTCAGGATAATCTATAGCGATCGCTCGTTTGGATGCAATACACTCTGACCTCTCTCCTAAAAGGAGAGAGGCTTTGAATCTTACTCCCCAACGCTAGTAGGGAAGGGGCTGTTCTTGTTAGGTCTGTATTCTATGGCAATTGAGAACCGCTATAGTTTAAGGAAACTGGCGATCGCATCAAGGGTGTGTTTTGCACTAAGTGCTATTCTTTTAAGTGATAGCACTTAAATTGCTGAAACTAGGATAAACGCTTGACATGACTTCTAGAGTGCTGCCTTCTAATCCTTTTGTGGCTGCGGGGATAATTGAAGATCCCAGGGTGTTTGTCGGTCGTAAAGATGAATTACACGTGATTGCATCTCGGATGAAAGGCGATCAGCCTACAAGTATCTCGCTAGACCCCCAGGGCAAACGTATCTAAAGTATAAAAATCCTTTAATAGCAAGGGTTTGAACGTTTGAGCATTGAGGCGATTTTTTGCTCAATATCCTTATGCAGCAAGGGTTTCACAAATTACGTGCGTTTGCCCCAGTGAATAAAATCATGTCACTGGTACCAATTAAGAATCAGAAAGCAAAGCCAAAAACCTCTGATTTCCCACAGTGAATAAAATCATGTCACTGGTACCAATTAAGAATCAGAAAGCAAAGCCAAAAACCTCTGATTTCCCACAGTGAATAAAATCATGTCACTGG
>NZ_JBALGC010000088.1:0-7412 GCF_036916575.1 Nostoc sp. | reverse complement strand
TAAATTATACAGCTATGATTACGTTCGTCGAAGACGTTGGCGCAGCCATCGCCTCCATTTTATTATGGTTATAGTTTGAAAACACGCCCTAGCCCTTTCAAGCTATCTCTTTTTTTGTCTCTGTTTAACAGACAAGACCTAGTGCCGCAAGGCGGAAGTCACTCATTCAAAAGTCAAAAGTATTATGCAATAAGCTCTTTAGGGATTTTAAATGGTTGCTCGTCTTGCAAAGTCTGAGCGGCGGTTCCTTTAAGTGGGGGAACCCCACCAACGGACTGGCTCGACTTTGCGCTATTTCCGCCGTGGCGTACTAGTTGATTTTCTAGGTAGTTTTGGTAAAATGTCGGACTTATTTGCAATAAATATGGCTTGTTGACAATAAATGACCTATCTTTTTTACGATAATTCGGTCAACTTGTTTTAGTACAAGGGTTTTGGGTCGCTTGTCGCCCCGTCAGCAATTTACCAGCACATTAACTACGTTAATCGGCAAGTGTAATGCCCTGACTTAATACCAAGGTGGAAGTAGATGAAAAAAGTTAGACTAAGGTCTAATTGATGGCAGAAACAATTTAGTTAAAAAATAATCTAAATACTCTCCTTAAGTATTTTCAGGCAAGTATAGCATACAAACGAGTGCAAAAATAATTTGGGCTTCTAACTGTATAAGTTAAAAATACCAACACTTATTAGAATTTAGAAGCTAAACAGATCAACTAACACTTTTTCTTTGAAACTATCATGATTAACAAACAACTGACTGCTTTAGCACTTTTAACAGTAACTTCTCTTGCTGGAGCTACACTTAGTGTTACCTCTGTATCCGCTCAATCTAATAATGGATGCGGAAATGTAGTAAAAAATATTGAACTCAAAGACAGCCAGAATCAAAGTGTGTTCTGTAGTGACGGCGGAAATGTTAAAGATTTAGGCGCATTTGGCATAAATGCTACAAATGTTAGTGTTCAAAGTGGTAAATGGACATTTTATCAGGGCAAAAACTTTAAGGGTAAATCTGTGACTGTTGAGGGTGAAATTTTTCAATCGTTAGGGTTCAAAGGAGTTGGATCTTTCAAAAAACCTGGTTAATTCGTTAGCAAATTCAATAGGGTGCAATTATCCACAACCAACTATCAATTGAATTGCTCAGTTAGTTGGTTTATTGCCAATAAAAAAACAAAAAGCCCACCCATAATTAATCAGGGAGGGCTTTTTAAGTAACAATTGCGGTTTCCCACATCGGTAGTTGTCGCAAATTTGTCTCTGTTTAACAGACAAGACCTAGCCTTTTTTCTAGGTTTTCTTGCCTGCGACTTCGTGAGAGGATTGACCCAGTATTTAAACAAAGCTTAAGCATACTGTTTTTAAATACATCATAGATCCCCAATTCAATCGGAGTGGCTAACAGTGGTAAATAGCGAACTGAAGAATAAAGTAGCCTTAATTACTGGCGCAAATAAGGGTCTAGGACTGGAGATGAGTCGTCAACTGGGACAACATGGATTGACGATTCTGATCGCAGCCCGGAATTTAGAAGCAGCAAAAACGGCAGCCACTAACTTGCATAATGAAGGAGTCTCGGCTGTGGCGATCGCTCTTGACATAACTGACAGTACTCAAATTCAGTCTGCTTTTCAAGAGATTAGTGACTCTTTTGGTAAACTGGATATCTTGATTAATAATGCAGGTGTGTTTCTAGATGGCGACTGGTTAACCAGTAATGCCACTTCTGTTTCAATAAACATTATTCGACAGACATTCAACACCAACTTTTTTGGCTTGGTAGAACTGACTCAAGTACTGCTACCGTTAATTTTAAACAGTCCTAGTGGTCGAATTGTCAATATGTCTAGTATTGAAGCCTCATTGACACTTCATGCTACTCCCAATTCACCAATTTATGACTCTAAACCATTTGCTTACAATGCTTCTAAGGCAGCAGTCAACGCATTCAC
This sequence comes from Nostoc sp., assembly GCF_036916575.1. GTDB lineage: Bacteria > Cyanobacteriota > Cyanobacteriia > Cyanobacteriales > Nostocaceae > Nostoc. The sequence goes on along the minus strand of NZ_JBALGC010000088.1, from coordinate 5,457 downwards.
CATCCATTTAGCCCATGAGTTACGCAATACTCCTGTGAAAATTAATAGCGCTCATCCAGGTTGGGTGAAAACTGAATTGGGCGGTGAAGGCGCAATGATGGATATCGCAGAAGGGGCGAAAACGGGCGTTGAGTTAGCGATGCTTCCTGACGATGGGCCGAGTGGTGGCTTTTTTCATCTTGGTGAACCAGTACCTTGGTAAAAACTTTAGCTAATAAGTTGGGTGTCTCTGTTGAAGTGGCATCCGCTTCCTAATACTAAGTCTACTTCAAGAGATAGGATCTACTAGAAGAGTAGGATTTTAGGAGTAGACCTCTGTCTTTACAATTTATTAACGTTTGCACAGCAAGTTCTCAACCCCCCGCAGGCTTAATTGTCACTTTGCATGGTTGGGGAGCTAATGCTGAGGATGTAGCATCTTTGTTACCCTTGCTCAACTTACCTGATTACCAGTTTGTATTACCTGATGCACCTTTTCCTTATCCTTATTCTCCTGTAGGGAGGGCATGGTATGACCTACGGGTGGAGAATATGTATCAAGGGTTGGCAGAAAGTCGGCAACGACTAATAGATTTCTTGGAATCTTTAGAAAGTAGCACTGGCGTACCTTTATCACGCACCATTTTGAGTGGATTTTCTCAAGGAGGAGCAATGACTTTAGATGTCGGCTCAAAATTACCCTTAGCAGGTTTAGTTGTGATCAGTGGGTATTTACATCCTGACGCAATAACAGCAGGTAAAAGCAGGATTCCGCCAACTTTAATTACCCACGGGAAATATGATGAAGTTGTTCCACTACAAGCCGCCTGGAAGGCACGAGAAACTTTAAAGTCTCTGGGAGTGGCGGTAGAATACCACGAATTTGATATGGGACATGAAATACATTCACAAACGTTAGAAGTGCTACGGAATTTCGTTGTGAATACAATTGGCTAGTCAGCATTACGAATTTTTTATAAATTCTGGTACAAATTCTGACAATTTTCACGAAATTAATCACTTCTAATGAGTAATATATATTGGGTGGCTGCAAAAGAACGCAACTTAACCCATGCTGAAGGCGAATGCTGCATAAGGGAGGGGCAAGCATTATGACAACTCTAAGCATTTCCAAGAAAGAAATTGCTGCCATGACTGCGGCAGAAGTAGAAGAACTGGCTACACGTCTGGAACTAGATAATTATAGTAATGCTTTTGAGGGTTTAAATGATTGGCATCTATTGCGAGCGATCGCATTTCAGCGTCCAGAGTTAGTTGAACCCTATATCTACCTCTTAGACTTGGAACCCTACGATGAAGCGTAGTTGAGAGTTAGGAGTTAGGAGTTGGGAGTTAGGAGTTGGGAGTTAGGATTTCTAACTATTTAGTACTAATTTTTGTAACTGCTCACTCCTAACTTTTTATCATGCCTAATCCAAAATCCAAAATCCAAAATTCAAAATTGAACAGGGTTCTAATTGGCATAGGTGGCGGTATCGCCGCCTACAAAATCTGTGAGTTGGTTTCGACGCTGTTTAAAACTGGCGTGGAAGTCCGAGTTATCCTCACCCGTTCGGCGCAAGAATTTATCACGCCTCTGACTTTAGCAACCCTATCCCGTCATCCCGCCTACACAGATGATGATTTCTGGAAACCAACTCATTCTCGTCCGTTGCATATTGAGTTGGGTGAATGGGCAGATGTTATGGTAATTGCCCCTTTGACGGCTAATACATTGGCAAAGTTAGCCTACGGTATGGCTGATAATTTACTCACAAATACTGTGCTGGCTTCTACTTGTCCGGTGCTGTTAGCACCTGCAATGAATACGGATATGTGGGAACAGCTATCAGTGCAGCGGAATTGGCAACAGTTATTGATAGATAGCCGATATCATGGAATGAGCACAGCATCGGGTTTATTAGCGTGCGATCGCATCGGTCCTGGTAGATTAGCAGAACCTCCAGAAATTTTGGCTCACATCCAATCGTTGTTACACACTCAAGGCAAACGAGATTTAGTAGGTAAACAAGTGTTAATTAGTGCTGGGGGAACGCGAGAGTATATTGACCCAGTAAGGTTTATTGGTAATCCTTCAACAGGTAAAATGGGATTGGCGCTATCGCAAGCTGCACTTCACCGAGGCGCAAATGTCACCTTAGTATATGGGCCAGCTAATTGGGATGTACCATTAGGAGTACAATCAATTCCCGTCGTTAGTGCCGAGCAAATGCAGCACGTCATGGTGGAATGTTTAGCCAACGCTGATGTAATTGTCATGTCAGCAGCGGTGGCAGATGTTAAGCCACGAGATTATAGTACAGAGAAACTGCCCAAGCGATCGCTCCCCCAAGCTTTACCTTTGGAACATGTACCGGATATAATCGCCCAATTAGCAAAATTGAAACAGCCGCATCAGCTGTTAATCGGCTTTGCTGCACAAACTGGAGATATTGTCAAACCTGCGTTAGAAAAGTTACAGAGTAAAAAATTAGATGCTATTGTTGCCAATCCCATTGACCAGCCTGATAGTGGTTTTGGTAGCGATAATAATCAAGCGATATTTTTAGATAGTCAAGGACATCAGGTAGAAATTGCACCTTGTTCTAAATTAGAAATGGCGCATCAATTATTTGATTTTGTCATCACTTGATAAATCTGCCTCAAGTTTAGGGATGTGCCTGTTCCTACCTAATTCATCTCGTCATTTATCAACGCCGCTTAAAGCAAACTTTTTGTTACGCTTCAGTCAGCAATTGGCACAGTCCCTGTGTTGTGAAAAGCGGTAATCTGCCAGGTGTTCTCCTTGCAGGTTGTTACGGCTGTCAAGACACCTGTATCTTGTATTCGATGTACTCCATCAGGACTCTTGTGTCCAGTGGTTTCCCAAGTGCTATGCAGGACTGCCACATTCGGGGTGAGGAATTTGATTTGAGTGTCAGTAATAGTCATCTGGCTATCGCTTAAGAATGACGCCAACGCCTGTGCGTGTGTTTGTTTGATCTCGGTTCGCCCTTTAAACCAACGACCTATGACGTCCACGAAATCGGCATCCTCGACAAACAACTTCGCCAAGGACTCTGCATCTTTAGCGTTCCACGCCTCGGCAAACGCTGCAATCAAAGCAGTGATTGCCGCTTCATCCTTTGCACTAGTTTCTGTTGTAGACATAATGATTGTTCTCACTAATGATTTGTATTCAAGAACTACCGCTTAGGAGCGTAGCACCTTGAGTGCCACTTGGAGAAATAGCCTTGTAACACTAGCGAACTGTACCAAAATCGTCGCCATCGGCTCTAGTTAAAGGGCATTACGAAGGGTTGTGTTGCCTCAACTCTTTAATATTCCATCTGTTTGTCCAGGACTGTCCTGGATACTCAAGGAACACGCTGCCAACCCCAGAGAGCATGGCCGAAGAGTTCTTAGCTATTTGCGATAGTTACGGCTTGATGGAGGTATTCGTTACTGTCAAGCTGGACAAGCATGAAGTCAGCCAGGTCGGCACGTGTAATTTTATGGGCCTTCTCGCCCGTTTCGGCATCGAAGACTCGAACGTTCCCCTTGGCGGGGTCGTCGGTAAGGAGGGCTGGGCGAAGAATTACCCAGTCCAGACCGCTCGATTCGACAGCGGATTCCATTGCCGCTTTGTCCTTGTCCGCACCGCGCAAAAAGGTCGAAACAAGTAAGCGCTCATAAATGGTGGTATTCGCCTCACTATCCCCTTCGCCAATCATGGAAGTTACCACGAGACGGCGCACACCGTTTCGCTGCATGGAAGCAATGATTGTGTTGGCGGCGCTCGATTCGAGGGTAGTTGCCTTGTAAGGCGTTTTGCCGCCAATCGTGTCAAGAACAGCGTCTTGACCGAGGACTGCTGCGTCCATCTCAACACTATTGGTGGCATCACCTTCGATGACGCGAACGTCCGAGACTTCGTATTCGTCAGCTTTGTGAACGAAGGCTGTGACCTGGTGTCCAGCGGCTACAGCCTGTTCGACTACAGCTCTACCGGTTTTGCCGGCGGCTCCGATGACTAGGACTTTCATGTTTAACTCTCCTATGCAACACTTAGGGGTTTTCCGGTCGTAGAAATGCGGCTTTGATTAGGACTTCTTCGAGAATGCCGCATGGGGCGCAAGCGGCAGGATCTGGTAGTCGGCGTAGTCGGCCTTGATGAGTGGGAAGCTGTCGATCATCTCCTGAAGATGCTCTGGCGACTCTGCCTCGAACAGGATGACCCCGCCGCGGGTTTTAGTGTCCAGCGCCCACACTTGACGGGCGCCTCCTCCCGCGTAAAGGACTCGCACTTGCGCCTGTTCCTTAAGTTCCGTCTCTGCGAAGTCAGACGGTATGCCATCAGTCTCAAACTTCTTGTTGGGCGTGAAGATAACAAGATATTGCATATGTCACCTCTATTTAGCTTGTTTGGTTGTGAAACCTATGCCCAATCCGCATACCAAAGAGGAATCAGCACGGTTCCTTTTCTTAACTTGGTTCATTCTGTACTAAAATAGAGCAAGATGGAAGACGGCACTTTTTTCTGCCTAAGGCACAGGAAGGTAACCATGAGCCGAATCCCAAAATTTTTTGATGACGAAGATTGCCCCGTTCGAGAGATTCTCGACCACGTCGGCGATAAGTGGACGTCCCTGATTCTATCGAATCTTGTGGGCGGGAGCTTACGATTTAGCGAGATCAAACGAAGGTTGCCGGGGATTAGTCAGCGGATGCTGACAGAGACGCTCCGCGGTCTTCAGCGGAATGGCATCTTACTTCGGACCGTCTACCCCAGCATTCCACCTAAGGTCGAATATTCGCTCACGCCGCTCGGAGAGTCGCTCGTTCCGCTCATTCAAGCGCTTGTGCTTTGGTCGCTGGAACATCGTTCAGAAATACATGATGCACGTTCTACCTACGACGCAGAAGTATCGGCTCAAGAATTCGGGGTAGACAGTGCAGTGATTCAAACTACCACGACCAACCCAAGGGATAAACAGAAGATTTCTCATGAATAATTTCAGCCAAGGATGGAATGAATTCAATTTGAGAAATGCAATGCCTACGGCGGGCTGCGCCTACGCGCACATACTTAAAAAAACTGGTGTTGCAGAGAAAGCTTAGTATAGTTTTGCGTAAAAGCGTAGCATTTTTAATGCATCCCGATGCATTGGCATTGTAAGGCGACACATTAACAATGCATCCCGACGCATTAGTATTGTAAGGCGACGGATTAACAATGCATTTCGATGCATTGGCATTGTAAGGCGACGGATTAACAATGCATTCCGATGCATTGGCATTGTAAGGTATTGCTTTATCATTAATTCGCTACGAATTACAGCTATTTTCAGGTAAATAGACCACGCTCTACGGGGACAGCAATGCTCATAGGTGTCAACTTAACGTGAAAGCTAGATTTGGCGAACTTTCCAGGTTTGACCCTCACCCCCAACCCCTCTCCCAATTTTGGGAGAGGGG
>NZ_JBALGC010000087.1:0-57031 GCF_036916575.1 Nostoc sp. | reverse complement strand
ATTTGATATCCCGCATGAGGTTTGACAAGAACGGACAGACAAATAATTGTCATTAATAAGCTTGGGGCATAAATGCATGGATGCCATTGAAGATTCTTCTGCGTTATGGGCTTTACTATGCAAGCCTGGATGGGAAATTAAACCCAATCCAGTAAAGCATCTACTCAAAATTAAAGCTCCTGACTACCAGGAAGCATTAATGCTTTATACCAACTATCGAAAATTTTTAGCAATGTGGGCGGCATCCCTCAATTGTACCTGTGCTTTGATTGGAATTCAGGGGATGCGTGGGTCTGCATTCAAAATTCTTGCAGCAACGCCAGCATCGCAGCAGAAGTTATACGAAGACTTGATTTTTGCAAGCCTACGAAAGTCGGTTAGTTGTGATTCAGAAAGACTAGTTGATCGGGAATTTGAGAATGATATCAGCAAGTATTCAGGGTTTTACATTGCCGAAACTTGTTTGCACCCTGAGCTTATACCAATTGTTGATGAAATATTCTCAAACCCAGACAAGAAACTTGCCTTAACGCGAATGTCTGACAATTTGCAATTAATCGTGTCCGCATCAGCAGCACGGGCAATGAGTTCTGACTCGCAAGATGTGGTGCGTCGTCGAACGACTGATTTTTGGCACGCTAGAGACTACGAATGTTTTTTGCGGATGTTCAAGCAAGATGGGGGAGTGGGGTTTGAAATTACTTACCAAGCAACAACCAATCTCCCAAAAATTAATCCTTTGGCACCGTGGGCGCGGTTTACTACAAGCTATCGGTTTTTTGAAATTGATGTTGGCGATCGCACAGAAGTGTACCGTTTGGGCGAAGGTAAAGATATCACCCTAATCAGTCGTCCCAAGGTTATTTCATAATATAGCGAGGTTTTATGGCAGTAAGATTCCTAGAAAATAAGGGCAGTGGCAATATCTTAGAAATTAGTCGAGCTAGGCTTTTAGAACTTACCCCCAATGTTTATCCCCTGACTTGGGAAGCGATTCTTTCAGGTAATGGTGATAGTGCAGCTATCTTGGGTGCAGGTTTTGCCGAACGTGAAGTTTTTTTTGGTTTTGAGGGAGTTGACTTGACGCGCTACCAACTTCCGACAATCGACTGTTACGACATTGCTACTAATCCGCCAGAAAAGTTTTTAACTTTACGCAGCCCATACCCAGACATACAGTTAAATTATTTTTGCGATCGCAATCTAGCAGAACTAGAACTGACAAAACTTTACGCTCCAAATAGCCTGCGGCTAGTTTCGGTTCATGGAGTATTAGATTACTTACAACCACATGCGGTTACAACAACATTACTTGATATCGTGAAGGTGCAGCCAGAGGCAATATCGATACGGCTATTTTTAATGGGCAACCCGTGGTCGCAGAATTTTGCGAGTATAGAGCAACTGGCGACGGAATTAAATTCAATAGAAATTACTACAAGTGGCTTAGTCGAGCCGATTGATTTTGATATATTTTGTCGTACAGGTGTTGTGCAATTAAATATTTTAGATCAGGATAAAATTGAACATAATTTGTTACCAAGTTACGGCGCGTCTCATGTCATGCCTGATAAATTAGTTGGTTATTTAAATAATCAAGGGTATCAGCTTGTTGGAACTGATGTGTACTCACATTCAAGTCAGGATTTACAAGGGAATGAGTTGCATAATCACAATAGTAATAAAGATGTATCTTTAAATAATCCACATGGAATGTTGTTATTTTTCAATAAAGAAAATATTTATTTTAATCGAGTTAATCAATGAAGGTAAAACTGTCATTGTGAACAGTTAATGGAATAATATTATTGCGAAAAAGCTATATTCCTTGAAATAAAATAATTTAACCGCATTACCATTGCAGATAATGTGGTTACGAACTGAATCAAAAAATAAAAAATCCTGCAATTATAGTATTTTTTGTTCAAAGAAGTAACCCAATACTTTTGCTTATCAACTTAACGTTTGCAGCGGGTGTTATATTTGCTCAGTTTGTGGGAACACTAAGAATACGGGTTTTGATTCCACTAGAAAAATATAAACATAATGATTATACACAAACGTTACAGACAAGTGTAGACAATGACCCGTGTAACCATAAAACAACTAACGGGTCTTTTTTGTTCAAGTCCCGCTAACTAAAAGGCAAAATCTAGAATATGTATTATCCGAACAACATTGAAGAAATTTGTTATGAGCAAGACCATATTGAAAAGGTATGGGATGAAATGAAACAAGTTATCCCGACTTACTTCCAACAATATATTGATACAGAAGGCGGAAATTCAATACAAGAAAGCGAAATTGAAAAGCTCGCTGTAAAATTTGGTTCTACCTGCAAACCAAAAAGCAAGCCAAAAGACACAAAAAAAATTCTAGAAAGGCTTTTGAAAGAATCAATCAAGCATTATGAAAAAGAACGCCTAGATTATCAAGATATCCTTCACTTAGAATCACTAGAAAAAGAATATAAAAAAGATGTTAACTCCTTTAAAAATACAGTTTTAAGAAATAACATTCCTATTATCAGGAAAACACTGCAAAACAAACAAGCTAAGGAACTTGATAAGTTCCGTGCAGCATTCAACACCGCGCAAGCAGGACAATTATTTGAAGTAGTATCTAACCTTGTTCAATTAGCAAATCAATGGCGTAATGAGTGGTATGAAGAAAATGAATTTGAAGAAATTGAGACATGTTATGATTTGGGATATTATGAGTTGGATGGAGAAGCCTACACAGCTTACGGAGTAATTGGCGGGGGAATTAAAAGTCATTTCATTTACAAGCTTTTTCCTGAAATGTATCCAAATAGAAGCAGAGAAGCTGTTTGGGCATTATATTATTTAAGCAGTAAGAAAAGGTTTGGTTGTAAAGAAGACTCTCAGTTTCTTATGATAAATGCGAGTGAAGGAACAACCCAGCAAAATTATTTTTATCCTTATGCCTTGTTTTCATTTTACGCTATAAGAATTTTTAAGCATTTAAAAGAGCTTTATGCAAAGCATGGAGTAAGCCTACCCATTGAATATAGATTTGTTCCACTAGATAGCTTTCTCTCATTTATTGCAAGAAGTCATCAACCTGAAATTGACGATTTAAAGGAGAAAGCAAAAAGCTATCATTATGAATAATAAAGCAAAAGAAGTTTTTGAGAAAGAGTTTCCTGCTTTGGCAGGTGTATTTTTTTTAAAGCCATTTCAAGAGAAAGTAATTAACCATCTTATAGACAATGGTTCAACATTAGCAGTCATGCCAACAGGTGGTGGGAAATCCCTCATTTATTGGGTTACTGCAAAAGCACTAAAAGGAACTTGTTTAGTTGTTTCACCATTGATAGCACTTATTGACGAACAGGCAAAAAAACTCAGAAAAGAAGGTTTTGAAGTCTTAGCTATTCATAGTGGTATGGGAGCTTCAGAACAAATGAAGCAGTTAAAAAAATTTGCTAAAGGAGAATCTAATCCTGATTTCATTTTTGCCAGTCCAGAAAGAATGGCGACAGACGGTTTTTTTGAATACTGTATTTTATTGCAGAAAAATCAAATTAAATTAGTCGTTATTGATGAAGTCCATTGTATAAGCCAATGGGGATTTGATTTCCGACCATTTTACAAGCATATACCAGCTTTTCTTAATTCAGTCTTTTTAGACCAATGGCCGACAATTTTAGGTTTAACAGGCACAATCAATCCAAAAGAGCTTATTGATATTACTACTGATTTTAAAATTAAGAAAGATTCCATTCTCAAAGATGATGTATTGTTAAGATTCGATATTGATTTTAAAGTTGAGAAGCTATCAAACGAAGAAGAAAATAAGGAACGTCTTTGGGAAATAATAGATAACCACTCCAACGAGAAAGTATTGGTTTATTTATATCGTAAATACCACAAAGGTGGTGTGGAAGATTTGTGTGAAGCTGCAAATCAAAAGGGGCTAAAGGCACTGTCTTTTCATGGAGATATGAGTGGCTCCGAACGGCAAAGTGTTATCAGCGCATTTAGAGACGGTTCAACCAATTTAGTTTTTGCAACAAATGCCTTTGGAATGGGTATTGACATTCCCAATATTCGAGTGGTAATTCATTTTATGATACCCGAATCTATTGAGCAGTATTATCAAGAAATTGGGCGTTCAGGAAGAGACCAAAATGGTGCTACTTCTTATATGCTTTATTCTAACAAAAACGTTCAAGTAAAAAAAACACACTTTGTTGACAAATCATTTCATCAAGGTGATCAAATAAAAGAATTGTTCAAAAAGGCAACTAACAATGAAGTTGGTAAAAAGACTTTGCAATATTTTGCAGAAGAAGAGTTACAATCGGCTCTATCTTACTTTTTGAATTGCGGTGCAATTACGATAGAAGGCAAAGGCTTTACAGGTTTAAAGGTTTTAAAAACTAACTCAAACTCTATATTGAAGTCAATAATTGATTCTTCAAGAACGGGAATGGTTATTCCTGTATTGTTAAAACCCGACTTCTCAAAACTTACTTGTAGAGATTTTTTCAACATCACATATAAAGCATTAGTTGACGATGAAGCAAAATTAGCCAAAAATCTTGACAAATGCTTAATCATTGAAGCAACAGAAGAATATCTTACTGATGAACAACTTGAAACAATTAGTAATGAAACTGCAAGCAAAAGAGAGTATAAACACAATCTTTTAGACTATCTCGTTTATCTCCTTGACAATTTTGACAGTTCAATCTCAATGCACCAAGAGATTGGAAGATATTTAGGTGTAAGTAAACATTCACTGAATAAAATACATCAGACTGAAAATGGTATTTTGGTTCGTTCAAAATCAGAAGTGATAATTGCAAATATTCTTTATCGTTCAAATATTAATTTTCAATATGAAGAAAAACTTTTTTATAATGAACATCAATGGAAAGAACCTGACTTCACAATAAGACATAATGGCAATGTTTGGTATTGGGAACACCTTGGGCTTTTAGGTAACGAGCAATACAACGAAAATTGGCAGAAAAAAAAGAAACTTTACAAAGAGCTTGGAGTATTTGACAAAGTATTAACGACACAGGAAAGTGCGGTTTTAAGCAACCAAGTAAATGAGTTAATTAAAAAAATAAAATAACTGTTTTCTAGGCAACTAAAAGCCCTAATTCGCTCTTAATCCATTGTTGAATTTGACAATAGCTTTGAAACCCGGAGGATTCCTACAACCGCTTTTTCAAACTTTCTAAGTCTGAACCACTGATGAGAGGAATGTTTCCGGGCGCTTGTTTGACCTCAAGCAAGCCCCTTGTTCCTTCATCTTTATACTTTCTCACCCAACGAGTTATGGTTGCTTCTTTGAGTGATATTGAAACAATTGAGATCAGGTGAATTTTTCGGAATACAAAAGTCTGGGTAGGAAGGATCGCAGTTATTTTGCTGTTACGTTGGTATTCTTATCGATAACGATTAGTGAAGTTAGACCTTCTACCAGTTTTTATATGTAATTAACATAATATTAATTTTGTGACAAGGCATGGGAATACTAAAACAAAGTGTCACAGATTCTTATTGCCATCAGCACAAAATGCAAATCAACCCTAATCAATTTCTACCACCGAGGCGACCACTACCAGTAATTGTGCTTGCTGATGTCAGTACCAGTATGGAAGGCGAAAAAATTATTACCTTGAATGCTGCACTGGTAGAAATGCACCAAAAGTTTCAGACTGTGCATGATACCCGTTCTCAGATCCATACTGGCATAATTACATTCGCCAGCAATGCTCAACAAATTCTCAGCTTAACCCCTGTAGAGAACGTTAAAATACCTACTTTGGCTGCTGGTGGGACAACTGCGATGGGAGCCGCTTTCAATATTGCTTTACAACTGTTGCAGGATAAGCAACAAATGCCAGAACGCTCTTATCTTCCCACTCTCGTGTTAGTTAGCGATGGTCAACCAAATGATGATTGGAAAGAACCATTACAAAAGCTTTTGGATTCCGATAGAGGTAAACGTGCAGTGCGTTTAGCTGTGGGTATTGGTGATGATTGTGACTTTGATGTCCTCAAGCGTTTCGTAAATCATCCAGAAATTCCGGTCGTGCGTGCAACAGCGGTTAGCAAGCTGATGGACTTTTTCCGGGTTGTCAGTATGTCGGTTATGGCGCGTTCGGTAGCTCAAAATCCAAACTCTACCAGCAATTCACCACTACATTTGTTGAATGATGATGACGATGATTTGCCGTTTGATTAAACCGAAAGGATCAAAGTGCCTAAATTCTCTTTTCCAAAACCAGGTGCAGTTGTTCGAGACACAGAAGGACGACGCTATAAATTAGTTGCACAACTAAATCAAGGAATGCAAGGAGCAATATATACGAGTGAGAATGAAAGTATCCTTGTAAAAGTCCGCAAACCGCCTGACTTTAGTTCAGCAGATTTTCATAAACATCTGCGTATTTTGATCCGCCGCAATTTAGAGGTTGATGCCTTGGTGTTGCCTCGTGCTGTTTTAGATGAGCCTTACTTAGGCTATGTGATGGATCGGGTTAATGACAGCATTCCATTGGTGGAATTAGTTTATCCCAAAATACTTACTACTAATTGGCACGTTGCTACAGGAGGATTGCGCCGTCGCTTAAGGATTGCTGCTCAATTAGCCAGAACCATACAGCAAATCCATCTCAATGGTCTTTGTTACGTGGATTTATCTTGGCAAAACGTCCTAGTATCATCAGACCCCAAGCAAACTTTTATTAAACTTATCGATGCGGACAACTTGATTGTTCCAGGCACATCGTTTGCTGAAGTTATGGGCAGTCCTGGGTTTATTGCCCCAGAAATTTTGAAAGAGTCTCGTTTTCCTGATCACATGTGCGATCGCTGGTCTTTGGCGGTGGCAATTTTTCATCTGTTAGTGCTAAATCATCCCTTTTTTGGAGATGAAGTCCTCGAAGGTGAGCCGGAATTAGAGGAAATGGCTTACCGGGGAGAACTGCCTTTTATAGACTCCAGAGACAACGAACAAAATCGCTCATCTGTAGGTTTACCATTAGGTCGCGTGTTAACTAGGAAACTCAGAGACTTAAGCCGCCGAGCTTTTGAAAACGGTGTAGCAGACCCTTGGGCGCGACCATCGCCAGAAGAATGGCTAATTGCTTTGTTGGAAGCTGCGGATCAAACCACACTTTGCCCCAAATGTGGTGCTACTACCTATTTACCAGAAATGCGAGGTACTCCCTTCGTTTGTGACTGGTGCGGACAAACAAGCGATCGCCCAATTGAACTTGGTTTCTTTGATGTCGATCCAGCTATTGATAACTTAGACGGAGACGAGCGCAAGGAATTGATCAGAAATAAAAAAGCCCATCGGCTAGTTTTAGATAAAGAACAGAGGATACTTCCTAACCGCTTGGTGAATGGCGACCCAGAAGCAACTGGCGATGCCGGACAATTTGGGGCAAAACGGAATAGTAATAATGAGTCAATTTTTGGGATTAAAAATTGGAGTCAAAATACTTGGGAAACTAAAGATGCTGCCGGAAACAAACATACCTGTCCTCCTGGTAATTATGTGTGGCTATCCAATCAAACGGTAATTCTCTTTCCATCTGGTATTAGAGCAAAGGTGCGTAATCCTTACCCACACATGGGAGGTCAAGGATGAAATTATTTGACTTGAAATTTGGCAAAGAGGTAAGCGGACGTTTTTTGCTGCAAAGAAGTGCGGCACAGTCAGAGTGGGAAGATAAAATAGTTGAATTACAACGAATTGATGAAGGTATTCTTGGCTTTGAAGCTCCCAACAGTAATGATTCCGATTTGGTAATCGAAGTTGAGCCAAACTCTGCTGATGCCAAGGTATTAATGTGGGAATTGCAATCAGGGCAGGTTAGTATACTTGGTTGCATTATGAAAGCAGCAGCCCAGGAAGTTGAAATTAAAGGACAAGCTTTTACTCTCCCAGAAGCTGAAATTCCCGTACAGTTGCAAGTGGCGCTGACTGACGAATTTATCGAGACAGTTGTGATGCGCCAGTGGTCTAAAGTAAAGACGTTTAAAGATGCGAAACGCTGTTTGGAACGGGAGTTTTTGCTTGATAAATTTGGCTATTGGTTTGTTAATTCCGGTGCTAGCGATCCAGATTTGGAACGGGGATTTACTGTGGTTGGGGCTGATCTCGCTCTTGATTTGACTTTTACTGATGATAAGCAACAACTGCTAGCAAAACGAATTGTTAAACATCGCGGGCAAAATCTTGATCGCAGCCCTATATTTTTAATGCGCCAATCGTTAGAGTTCTGCGACAAAACAGCCGCTAGTACTATATATTCGGCAGCAATTGCAGCCCTTGACAAAGCTGTTAGAGAAAATAATAGTTGGATTGCCAGTTGGAAGCATTACAACTCAGAAGAAGGAAGAATTTTAGAAGAGCGTTTTGGATCTTTGCCACCTTTACGCTATCAAGGCAGACCAAAACTTAAATCTGATGACAGTAGTAAAACTTTACTAATTTTTAACTTAGAAGCATCAGCCAACCTTAAGCCTTGGGTTGAGCATATTTCTGGTGATGGACTGCCAGTAATAATGCAAAGTGATGGAGGTAAACCAGAAGGATTAGCAGTGGATTGTGACCAGAAAAATAAGCGCCTCACAGTTGTTTGGGAAAGCGATAACGAGCCACCCAGTAATGGAATAATTTCTCCTTCTATGGCTTTGGAGGAGTCGAAACTCAAAAAACGTGATCATGCGCTCAAGACCTTGGAATCTGCACGCGCTGGCTTGCCTTATTTAGGCTTAATTTTTGAGGGAAAAACCTTTGAACGGGCAATTCCTCGCCAAAAAAAGATAATTACAAAACCAGCCCGCAAGATGTTTGGGGAAACCGGGCCAACGCCAGATCAGGAAAAGGCGTTACGCATTGCACTGTCTACACCAGATATTGCCGTTATTCAGGGGCCGCCAGGAACAGGGAAGACAAGGGTGATTCAGGCATTACTGACCATGCTTAATGAAGGGCGTAATACTAATGATGGGTTAGAAACAGTTTTGGTCACGAGTTTGCAGCATGAGGCAGTGGATAATGCGATCGCAGGCATGAGCCTTTCAGGACTTCCTGTTGACCGACTTGGAGGCAAAAAAGGTGAAGATCGAGGAGCCGAGGTAATTCAGGCGTGGGGCGATCAAGTTATTAAGGTTGTGCGATCGCACTTAAAGAACGAACTTTCTGCAACTCGCACCCTCATCGACCAACTCAAAGGTAGCCTCTCCCATTGGCGCACTTCAGCAGGAGGAAGGGAAGGAACCCGTGAAATTATTTTAGCTTTTCGCAATGCGGCAGAACAGTTTTTATCTGTCCAGCGAATAGCCGAATTAGACCGTCTTGCGGCTACTGTTCCAACAGTGCAGACTCAGCCCAAGCCAGTGATTGAAGATGCCGAAGATAGGGAGGAACTAGAACGCAGATTAAATCAGCAGTGTACAGCAGAAGAAAATTTTAAAGATGATGGCAATCGACAGGCTCGGAGATTGAGACGCTTTTTGGAGCCTTATCTTGATAATCTTTCACCCGATATTATTGAAGCTGTGGAAGTTACTGCTGCTTGGACAGAAGAAAATACAGCTTATCGGGAACCCTGGATATCCTTGCAGAATGCTTGTATTAGTATTCGCCAACAACTACTGGAGATTCCCTTTACCGCCCCGATCGCCGAACAAGATGTGTCTGATCGAGAAATTGAGCAATGCCTGCTAGCTGCGATTGAGGAAGTTGAAGTGGCCCGCGACCAAAGTGTAGAAGGACAGCAAGAAGCGCTGGAGTTATTTGTGCGCTATTTAGAAGAAGATCCAGCCCATGTCAGAGAAGTGATTGGAAAATATTCACCAATTCAAGCTACCAGTTGCGGACAAGCAGACTCAAAATATTTGGGAATGGCTAACCGGACTTTTAACTTAGTTGTGGTCGATGAAGCCGCAAGGGCAAATCCCCTTGATTTATTAATACCAATGGTAAAGGGACGGCGGGTTATCCTCGTTGGCGACCACAAACAACTTCCTCACGTTTTAGAAAGGGAAATTGAGCAGAGTTTGGCTAAGGAGGGGGATGAAAAGCTAAAGGATATATATGGTAAAAGTCTATTTGAAAGACTTTGGGAATCACTGCCCAAACAAACAGCTATCGATGGTATTGAGCGGACTGCCCAACTAACGGATCAGTTCCGAATGCATCCGACGATTGGGCAATTTGTCAGCGATCGCTTTTATCCTGAAAGCCCCCTTAACTCTAGTTTTGTCAAGCCAGAATCACGACCGAATTATACAGGTGAGTATAATCTAAAACCCATTGCTTGGTTAGATGTGCCTAAAAGTATTGGGAGTGAAACTCGTGCTGGCAATCGTAGCTGGCAGCGTGCTGCGGAAGTTGACCGGATTATGTGCGAACTGCGTCGTGTACTTTCCCCCATAGCGGAAAAATACCCTAATTTCGACCCAAGTAAACCAACGGGAATGGTTGGGGTGATTGCATTTTACTCAGCCCAGGAAGAAGCAATCAAAGACGCGATCGCAGACCTTCGCCACGGGTTGCCAGAACATTTACAGCGTCGGGTGCGGGTGGGAACGGTCGATGCTTTCCAAGGACGGGAATATGATGTAGTTTATCTTTCCACCGTTCGCAGCAATCAGGAGGTATCTATTGAAAAGCGTCTTGGTTTCACAGCACTTCCAAATCGGCTATGTGTTGCATTTAGCCGCGCCCGTTGCGTACTAATTGGAGTAGGAGACTCTGCTTGTGTTGCGTCTTTGCGTCCTGATGGCACACCTTACTCTAACAGCTTAAAAGCTTTTGTTGATTTGTGTCGAAGTGAGCAGGGCTATGCAGATGTCTGATTTTGATGATGAATTGCTGTTTGATGATGATGAATCTTTACCTGACGAACTGATACTGTTACCAAGCAATCAAGTATCAGATGCAAAACCTATAAATATTCTTTTGTTTGCCCAGCAGCAGGCGCACACTGATCAACAGCAAAACATATTATGGCCTGTTTATGGTTGGAGAATCGCTGCCCCACAAGTAACAGAGCGCAAATTAGACTTTTTGCAGCTAACTTCACTACGGCTAACCCATGCTGGGGTAACGCGCCACCAGGATCAAGCACAAATGTTGGGACAGCACAAAGATTCTCTTTTTAATGTGATGTTACAGCTAGAAAATCAGGGCTATATTGACAGAAAAGCTCGCTTGACTGATAAAGGAGAGAAAATTCTTCAGCAAGATGGAAAAGAGGATGAAGAGAAAACAGAATATGGCTGGATTTTTCAGGACGCAACAGCCGGTGAACTTCTAAGTTGGTTTTACACTAAAAGCTTACGCTATGCTGACTCTAGTCGTTCAGATGTCTCCCAAGCTTTTCAACTTCCGTGGATACGGCAAACACTACCTACACCCAACGCTGCTGATGTGACATCGGCAATCAAAACTCAGCGTCGGCTGTTAAAACGAATTCAGGCTGATGGCTTGAATACAGAAGCAAATAATGCTGTTTCTGATGCCTATGGTTTTACTGAAATCAGTAAAGCAGATACTCTGACGCAAAGCAATAACACAAAGGTAGAGCAAACAGAAAATTTTGGTGTGCGTCTGTTAAGTAAACGACCGCAACAGTTTTATTTGCTAGTTTCTTGCATTGTTGAGGGAACATCCGATGGTCAATTTTCTCTACGCTGTCCTTTTGGGCTTCCAGATGGTTTTCGTTGGGTACGTCTATTGAACTTTGCCACATCCCAGTGTGAAGAAGGCAAGAAAATTGTAGAGCATTTGCAGTCCGAGAGCCGTGAAGCGTGGAAACGCAAGCAACCTGGAGAAATTGAGCCGATCGGTTTAGCAAGGGAAGCCTACGACAAAATAATATTTGAAGTCGGCTCTGTGCCGGACAAAGTTTGGCAGCAAGTTTGGAAAGAATTGGAACGCTTAGAACAATCGCGTACCCTTCTAGGACGTGGTTTCGATGAGACAGACACAAGTATTACGCGATCGCAAAGGGTTTTAGAGCAGTTAATGTTTACTTTACTGCAACTAGATACAATTCCTACAAATATCTGGGAACCATATAAAAGTAGGGATACATTGCAACAATGTTTAAAAGATACAGTTGTTGCCTGCGGTGGAAGCGAAATACCAGAGCGGATTTTATTTATAAAGTTAGGAGCAATCCGTAATGTTCTTGATGGTGGTAAAGACTCTTTACGACCATATCTCGTGACATTTTTACTATCAGCAAGTCGGCGTAACAGCTTACATCGCACTATTTTGGAATATTTACTTAAAAAACATTTAGATTTTTTAGCAGACATAGAAAAAATTGCCCATATCCGCAACACAATTGGCGCTCATGCTGGTGGCAGCCACAACGAACCAATCATTTTAGTTGAGGATTTAGTAACAAAAACATATCAAATTGTCCGGTTAGTTATTCAAGCATGGCGATTAATAAATAGCAAATTATCAAAGGAGGTATAAATGAGTAAAAGAACTAGAAATTCAAATACAAATCAGAACCGTCAACAACCAAATACTCCTCAAAATAATAATACTCAAAATATTGCTGCTGTTGCAGTGACTCCTCAAAATGTGTCAACAGTTAATGCACAGCCCCAGGATATTCATAAACTCCAAAATAAAATCAATGAACTGGAATTTAAGTTAGAGGAAGAAAAAGAAATAACCGCAGCAAAAGAAGCTGAGATTGCCACAAGAGAACAGGAATTAGCCCAACAGAAAGTGCAAGCTATTAATGGCTTTAAAGAATTAGAAGCTATGGCTCGTCAGGAATGGCTAACAGAAAAGAAACAGGAAATTATAGTAGAACGGCAACAAATTATAGAAGCAGCACAAACGGAAGCACAAAAAATTATCAAGGAAGCTCAAAAGTTAAAGCTTGATGTCCAAAATCAAGCAGATAGTATTATTGAACAGGCAGAAACTCTAGCCAATGAACATAGACAACGAGCAAGAGAGCAAATAATTAAGGAAATTCAGACGAAGGAAGAAGAATTAGTAAATTTCCGTAAGGTACTTGACGATAAAGACAGGTATCTTGAAGAAGAAGATAAAAAGCTGTCAAGACAAATTAAGCAAATTGAACGCCGAGAAGAAGACTTAGAAGAGGAAAACAATTGGTTAGCATTGCAAAAGAAAAAACTACAACATAAGGAACAAGAACTAACTCAACGTGAAAATGCTTGTTCAGAAGAGGCAATTAGTAAGTTGATAAGAGAAAAGGGAGATATTGAACGGCAACTTCAAGTGATTCAAGATGAAAATAATCGGCTGAGGGTAGAATTGGAGAGCAATAAAAATAGGCTTCAAGCTGTATCAGGTTCGCCAGCGAAAATTTTAGAAGATAACAATATTCTAGAGAATAAGCTTAGAGAATATGAGAAAATATTTGAGCAATATCCATCAGAAATAGAGTTAGCCGAACTTCGGAGGCGTGCCGAAGCAGCAATTGATTTTGAAGCTAAGTATCGAGATTTGCAAGCGAGGGTTGATGACTTAGAACGTATCCGTCGCCAGCAGCATTCAGAGAGGATGGAGACAGAACAACTTCGCAAAGAGAGAGATACTCTCAAGTTACTAAATCAGTATTTGAGTGAACAAATAGAAGAACTTAAACGGATGCTTGGTCAATTGCAAACCAGTCAAATACAAGCGTTTAGTAATTTTGCTTCTATGGATAGAAAAAATGAAAATATTTCTGACAGACCTCATGGTGTTGCTGTTAATAATCTAAATGAATTAGCTACTATAAGTCGTGCTTGGATGGGTAGTTTACCAAGCCGCCAAGAGTTAGAAATGGGAGAAGCTGAAACCTCACATTTTGCTCATTATTATGATAAACATACGATTCGCGCTTTTATTGCCTCAATG
Organism: Nostoc sp.; assembly: GCF_036916575.1. Taxonomy (GTDB): domain Bacteria; phylum Cyanobacteriota; class Cyanobacteriia; order Cyanobacteriales; family Nostocaceae; genus Nostoc. Next base: position 43,126 of record NZ_JBALGC010000087.1, on the reverse strand, counting down.
GCAGCTTCCAGACTAATTATTATTCAAGGTCAGAGTGGTACGGGTAAAACCAGTCTGCCAGAATATTTTGCTTATGCAATTGGTGGTAAATTTGCCCGAATTGAAGTTCAATCTAGCTGGCGAGATAAACTTGATTTGCTTGGTTCTTATAACTCTTTCTTCCGCGTTTTTAATGAGTCTCAGTTTTCTAGGGCAATCTATGAGGCAGGCACAACTCGTTACTGTAATCATCCTTATTTCATAGTTTTGGATGAAATGAACCTGTCACGGGTAGAATACTATTTTGCCGATTTACTTTCAATTATGGAAGGTCGCCCAGAGGATAGAGAAATTGAACTACTAAACCACGACCCTACTGGAGGTCAACTTCCCAAAGGGATTAGATTGAAAAACGGTGCAGTCCAGCTACCAATCCCTGATAATGTCTGGTTTATTGGCACTGCAAATACAGACGAATCTACATATGAGATTACCCGTAAAGTTTATGATCGCGCTCAAGTTTTGCAAATAGATGAACCTTTCCCGCAAGAAAGTTTTGATACCACACAACCAGCAAATCTAAAAATCCCAGATTTTCGCCAAGCTGTACAAAAGGCGATCGCTAATTTTAGAGATACAGATCGAGAAATTGTAGAGGGTTGTCTTAAACTCATTAGTTCGGCATTGCACGAGTACTTTCAAGTAGGGTACGGACAACGCCTGCTAGACCAACTTTCTATCTTCCTTCCCACATACACTGCGACGGGTGGAAAACTTGGGGAAGGTTTAGACCACTTTATCGCCAGAAAGCTACTTTGGCAGGTACAAAACCGTACTGATCCAAATGTTCGTTCTGGTTTACAGGAAGTACGAGACATTATTGAGGTAAGTTTTACTGATAACCCGCGATTGGGAAGTGCTGCGATTTCCTTAAAACTTTTGGAACGTGAGATTAACAAATTTAAACGGTAGATTATGGCACATCTTTTTTTACTCAATCGTTGGACAGGCAACCTAGAACCATTGCAATCGGGAGAACGCCGTCGTTTAGAGAGTATAGATGACTACCGTATTCAGATTAACTTCACCCCTGCTGATGGCGAAACTGAAATTATGCTCAATGATAATAACGATAATACTTACATCCGCACAAATGAAACAAGCTGTAATTTCCCCATAACAGTTGATACTTTTGGGTGCTGTTCGTTACGTATCGCCTGTAGAGATTCTGGAAGTATTGGGCGGTATAAATTTGAAGTGCCATTGCGAACACAATTGGATGAGACAATGCGAGTGGCTTTGGCACTTTTCGCCGACCAAGCAAAAGGGCTAGAAGCAACTATATCAACAGAGCAATTACTCAAATTGCCGTTTTTCTCTCCTGGTACTATTCGTGATTCCCTTACCAACAAAAATGCCCTGGAACTAGATGAGGCGATCGCAGAAGTTTTACCATCTTTACTGAGAGTATGTAGCAAACCCCGACGCACTTTAATAGTAGAGCGTCGAGTTATGCCCATAGACAGAGCAAGACGTATTCCGCCTGATGCAATTGAGCATTTAGCATCTCGACCGGAATTATGGCAATCTCGCACTGCAACGCGCATTACTCCGGCACAAATTAGAAGCGAAGTGCCAGAAGAAACTCTTGACCTCTATGAAAATCGCGTGGTTGCTACTCTAGTGCGAAGGTTGCTGCGGTGGATGGAACAAAGACTCCGGGAAATAGACCGCGCCTACTACCAAACACAAACGCTACATGAAAACTTATTTACAGAATACCGATATAATCGCTTCCGAGAAGATCGATTGAAAGCACTTTGGCAAAATCTAGATGCCGTACAAGACTATTTGCAGCAATACGAGCAAGCACAAGCACTAAAAGATAAAATTAGCCGCCTATATTCTGACACCAGTAGTTGTTTAGACTCAGTACTTTATAAGAGTTTATCTAGCAAACCAGATGTGATATCTCCTTTAAAACCAACTAACATTTTGCAAATGGATGCAGACTATCGGCGTTTGCGCCAGTTGTGGGAAATGCTGGACAAATTTTTTAGCAATCCCGATCAACAGAATATAGAAAAAGAGCGAGATTTGTTATCAGATTACGCTAATTACATTCATGGCTGCGTACTTTTGGCTTTGCACTGGCTTGGGTTTGAAACTGCAAAAGTGAAGCCAGAGAATTTTCCAGAAGAATTAAATTTTCAACAAGCACTCCAGTGGGAAGCATGGACAGCAGTTGTGCAGCCTCCCGAATCAGGTAATTTCAAGATAAATATTGAGTTGATCTGGGAGGATCTGAACACTAATACTCATAAATGTTCTCATCCAACCCGCATTAGACTGGTACTGATTCCATTAGCGCGAGCGTTTTTTGGCGATCGAGATGAAATTAAGAAGACTTTGGACACTCTCTATGATGCAGGTTTGTCCCAAGGTTCTTCAATTGGAAATGCTTCCAAACGTCAAAATCGCAACAACCAAGTGCAGACTTTTGTCGTCTTAGTACATCCTACAGATCCACGAGATAGAGAAATAAGTGAAGATGTTACGCCAGACTTAATTCAAAAAATGCTGAATATCGGCGAAAACTTTATGAGTCCGGATGATTATAAACGCTTTGTTTCCACTTTTGATGGTAATGCTTTTGTTCGTAGCGTTGGTATGATGCCAGCTAGTCCACTTGATTTAAGCACTCTTGAACGTTTCCAGAGATTATTTCGCTTTCATACCTTAGGAGTCGATTTGGTTTATGGCATTCATCCTTCATATTGTCCAGTGTGCAGTTATGGCCTGAGTGAAGTGTGTTTGCAGTTTAAGGAAAATGAGGGCGATTGTCCTAACTGTCAAGCCAAATGGAGTTGGCGAACCTGTAAGAATTGTGGTGGTAAGACAGCAAAGCTGGAACCTATTAAGATAAAGCGACAAACTAAAATAGAAACTAAAGGTTCCTATGCTGTGAAAGCGATGGCTAGAGAGCAACTGCTAGGACGTGACTTACTTTCGGCATTGTGCAGTTCTGATGAAACACCAGAGTCGGGGAGGATTCGTATAATTTGCCCTCACTGTGGAGCTTGTACTGGGCAGGGTGAAACGTTATTAAGATGTAATAGATGCCGTAATAGTAGTTTTGGAAGTAGTTAGTTTCTTGCTGTTATAAATTTACTTTTGTAAGTGTTAGATCGAGTTAGCCATGCTCACTATTTTACAAAAACCAGGGTGTTGTTTCTAAGATTTGATGCAGTCTAAATACAGAATTATGGCGGAGAAAAGCATCTGTTAAGTAAGCAATATTACCTGCATATTTAATTGTGATTGGTTCTCCACATAATGAGTCGGTTGATGCTAAATTAAGTTTAGTTAAACTGAGAATTTGCACCGCTAGTGCTTTCAGATCGGGTGGTGAATTTGGGGCCTTGTCTGGATGTTCTATCCAAGCATTAATTTCAAGTACCTGCGGTGTACCTAGTACTTTACGGTACAAGTTATACCCTGTTGTCGAAAGATAGATTTGATTAGGAGACGTAATTAAATAGCTACCACGACTTAAACTGCCATCAGTTTCTACACGGCTGTCATAAAGACGAACATTGTGATGCGTATTAATCCAGATAAACGAATAGGTTCCTTTGGGACGAATGCTACGTGCTGCTTTTAAAATCGCTTTACGGTCTTCTCGTGAAAACTTAGCTGAGTAATGAAAATAAATATGCGGAGTTTCTTGAAGATTAAGACGCTCCAAAGTGCGCTTAATTAAAGTTTCAAAGTATTTAGTCCGTTCATCGTAAGTAAATGTTTCTGTATTTCCAGAATAAAATTCCCATCTGCCGTAATTATTAAAGACATTAGCATAACCCATTAAACGTTGCGATCCTTGCCGTTTACTTTGTGTATAAGAAAGACCAACAAAAAAATCGGCATCGGGAAGGGCATCAGGCAAAACCCAAGGCGTAACGCCACATTTAGCTATGATATTTAAGGCTAAGTTTAAGTCTTTCCAATCTGGATTCTTTAAGGTAGGTGTATCAACCATTTGGCAAGGAATGCCATTTTCTAGTAAAAACCGTTTAATTTGGTAATATGGCGACGTTTCATCATCGGATGCGTAACCATCCTCTGGAGTATGGACTAAAAACAGTCGATTAAGCTGTTCGTTACCAACCCAGTCTGGATGTTCTTTTAGCAATCGCTGACACTCACCAAGTGCCAGTTCAATTGTTGGTATAGTAATAATTGAGTTATAAGTAAAACGAGTACTAAATGTACGCTCAGAACCGCGATATTTATATTTACCAATCTTTAAGCGATCAATCAAGCTGACCATATTTGCACGCAAATCAGATATGCAAACAGGTACCAATTCAATAGTTTTTGGTGAGTAGTCAAATGCTCCAAATCTGGTGATACCATCACGAATATCCGTAGATGCTCGTCCCTGATTAAACTCCACACTAGGTTCTGGTAATGTTCTAAATATAAGTCCCGTTCCAAATTTACCCTGATCAGACAAAGGAGTTGGAATTGCTTGAAATCCTACTTTTACTCCATCCACCAACAGTGGAAAGACAGTTTGTAGAAGTTCTTCAGCTACAGCTTGAGTTTTTTCAGCCCGAATGCGTGCAGCATTCGGTTCAAGTGATAGGCTATATTTCTTAATAGCTTGAGGCAAGTCAAAATAAATTTTACGAACACGCAGAATTTGCTGAATTAAGTTTCTAGGAAGGTTAGGAATAATTTTTGTACTAGCAATTTGCTCTTCTTTATCGAAATCAAAAAGATACACGCGGCTCCATTCGGAATCTACAGAGGTAATCCGCCCCATATGCCATCCATTCCACTGGGCTATCGCAACCTTATCAACTAAATCACTTGGTTTTAATAAATTTAATAAAGCTGCAACTGAACTGATATTCTTAACTTGTAACGTGTAATCAATACATAAATAATATTTACCCCAGTAGCGTCGCAATTGAAATTCATAGGCAGGGTAGAATCTTACAAATTTATTTACTTCATTAGGTAAGGGGAGATGAGATTTTTGGCGATGAATCGTTAATCTACCAAATTTAAAACTATCTATGTACCATCCATGACCAACTAAAGCATCTTTAAATGAGGACATTATGCTTCGTTCCAACTGTCTTAAATATTCGTTATTAGACTTTTTCTGCTCTGTAAGCTCAAAGTTTAACAAAAATAAATTGGCAAATTCTGTCACCTTCACGACTGCATCTGCCTGGAGAGCGGCCTCTCGTTCGACTGCTCTGCTAAACAGTGTCACTTGAGTTTGTATAGCAGTCACCCTGTAATCTGGAGCTGGTAGTTCTAACTGAACCATCTCCTTGTACATTCGCTTAGTCCCTTCACTTAATGCTCGAACAAAAGCCTTACCACGCTGGTCTTTCATTTGTTTGAGCCATTCAATTAATTTAGGATTACGTGGTGTTGAAACTAAGACAGTATTATCAAGCGAAAAATGTTCGGGGACATCACCATCTCTCTGAATAATTCTGCCCCCATTACGAACAACAAACGCATCTTTATAGTATTCACATTCAATTGGTACAGTAATTTCATAATCTCGATGGGCAACAGCATTAACAATCGCCTCATCAACCGCAATTTGTGGATATTCTGGCTCGTCTATAAATCCACCAGATGGATTACGTCTAGAATAAGTTTTGAAAAAACCAGACTCTTGAAAAAAGGTACGAATATCTCGAATCTGTTTAGTAATTGAACCAGTAAAGTTACGCTCAAATGTTGGTAATCCTCGCTCATCACCAAAATTGGTTGCGAAACGTAGCAGTCTAATGTATGAGAAAGAAAGGATTCTTTGCGGATTAGTCACAAAAAAAAGATAACCTACTTTGGTAAAGTAGTACCTACCTGAATCATCTTTATCCAAAGCACCTGCATTGTACAGTAATTCTTCGTCACTTAGTTCAGAAATGGCATCATCTGTGTCAAATTGACGAAAAGCTTCTAGCGCCCCTCTGTCCAAATCCTCTGGTCTGTAAGGGCAACAATAAGCTAGCTCACAGTCAATACTTCTCTGATATTGCTGAAGTGATTGCCTCAATTGTTCGAGTTCTGGATTACGTCCAAAACCTCCAAACTCAGTCACACTAATACCGGAATGAATGTTTTTATCAAGCTTTGTTTCTGGTTGGGTAAGATTGAAGGCTTGTTTCTCTTTTTCAATTGCATCTTGTTCCTCACGAGAAGCTTCATAAATTCGCTCTCCATTCCCTAAACGAATCAAAGCAGTATGCGGTGAAAATTCTTTTTTTGGAGTTTTTAGTTGTTTGGATAATCTATGTAAATAGGGGCTAGGAGGAATTGATATAACTAAGAGCTGCTTACCCTCTAACTCAATTGTGTCACAGTGCAAGTCAGGGAGAGGTGGATTACAATAGGAGTTGACTTTTTCTAATACCTGCTTTTGAGTAGGTGTTTCACCCGCAACATCTTTAAGATTGGGAGTGTTATCTGCTTTTAACTTATCATCAGCACCGATTATCAGATAACCATATTGTCCTGCGGTTCCAACGTTTCCGTTAGTTAATGATAGTACATCTTTAACTAGTTCTCCCCATTGCTGCTCTTTAGCATCAGTCCACTTCTGAACTTCAGATGGAACTGTCGGTTTTGGCTCATAAATTTTGTACAGTTCAATTTTGAAATCAAGCTTGGCAGTTTCGCGTGGTTGACTAACTATTTTTCTAAGTTTTTCGGTGTCCATAAGCCGTACTTGAGTTACGCGATCGCCGCTATTTACCGCTATTTACTTTTGAAATAAATAATTGCTAGATACTATACCTATACTGAGTTCGCAAGAACCCAGTCAAAATTTACTGCTGAAGATGTTACAGCCAATTGCTGATGTAGTATAGTGTATTGTCAATTATCCTCAAATACTTAGATTGGTAGTGATAACCGTAATCAAAGGTGGAATTTACTACCTGATTCTTGATTTTTCAAGCAAAACATTTGCGTAGGCGCTGCGCCTACGCAAACTACAAAAATTCCAATGAAATAAAGAATTTATCATACATTTCACAGTTTGAGTTACTGAGTGTGTTCTCACGACAGATGCTTTGCACCACTATCTTGAGAACACATCACTGAGAATTTTGACTGTATAGGAAAAGAGAAGTAACAATAATAACAACACAAACCTGTTTTTGATAATTCCCCATTCCCCAAATCATGGCTATAGTCAGAGCTATCCCAGAACAAGGTCAACTGGTTAACGTTCGCTCCCGGCAATTCGTCGTCACGGATGTGCGTAATACGACTTTACCCACCAACCCAATGTTGAGTGCAGTGGAGAAAACACAGCATTTGGTCAGTCTATCCTCTGTTGAAGATGATGGTTTGGGTGAAGAACTACAAGTAATTTGGGAATTAGAGCCTGGGGCATTAGTTTATGAAAAGATGGAGTTGCCCAAACCTACAGGCTTTGACGCACCCGCGAGGTTAGATGCATTTCTCAATGCTGTGCGTTGGGGAGCAGCATCAACAGCTGATATTCGCACTTTACAATCCCCCTTTCGCAGTGGCATCGATATTGAAGATTATCAGCTTGATCCAGTAGTGCGAGCAATTCAAATGCCTCGCGTTAATTTGCTGATTGCAGATGATGTCGGATTAGGTAAAACCATTGAGGCGGGGTTAGTTGCCCAAGAATTAATTATCCGTCATCGCTGCCGACGCATCTTGATAGTTTGTCCATCTTCACTGCAAATTCAGTGGCGAGACCAAATGCGCGATAAGTTTGGTTTAGATTTCCGCGTCGTGGACAGTACCTTAATGAAGGAACTACGACGGAAGCGGGGAATCCATGTCAACCCTTGGCAGCATTTCCCCAGGTTGATTACTTCAATAGATTTTCTCAAACGCGATCGCCCTCTTCGTCTTCTGCGAGAAATGTTACCAGGTGAAGGGGAACCGATGTATCCCCGGCGGTTTGATTTGCTGATTGTGGATGAAGCACACAATGTTGCTCCCTCTGGCGGTGGAAACTATGCTGTTGATTCTTTGAGGACTGCTGCTATTCGGCTTTTAGTACCGCATTTTGAACACAAACTATTCTTGACAGCGACACCACACAACGGTTACCCCGAAAGTTTTACAGCCCTGTTGGAATTACTTGATAGCCAACGGTTTGCACGGGGGGTATCACCCGATCGCAAGCAGTTACAAGTAATCATGGTTCGCCGTCTCAAATCGGAAATGAAAGGTTGGGATGGTTCTGACTTATTTCCACAGCGCCAGTTAGAAGCTATACCTGTAGACTATCCTGAAGCAGAACGACAAGCACACACCAACCTAAAAAGATATACTGAATTGCGCTGCAAAGGGGTGGCAGATAATACAGAAAAATATGCGACTGAATTTGTCCTCAAGTTGTTAAAAAAACGGTTATTTTCGTCTCCTCAAGCGTTTGCAACTACTTTGGCACAGCATGAAGAATCGCTAAAAAATGCCCGTCGCCGCACTTATAGCAGTTTATCTCGACCGACAGAAGGTATTTTGCGCCGCCAATTGGCACAAATTGAAGAAGATTTTGCAGATGATGAAGTTTATGAAGAATCGACAGATGAGGCAATTACTAATACAACTAGGTTATTTCGAGAACTGAGTACAAAAGAACAGGCTTTGCTGCGACAGATGCGGGAATGGGCAGAGACGACATCGAGAGTATCTGATGCCAAAGCCAAAGAACTACTTAACTGGATTCATACTCACATTAAACCGGATGGTAAATGGTCAAATGAAAGGGTGATAATTTTTACAGAGTATCGAGCTACCCAGAAATGGTTATATAACTTATTTGCCACAGAGGGGTTAGTAGAAGGCGATCGCCTAATGACACTTTACGGCGGGATGAAGTCAGAAGACCGAGAACAGGTAAAAGCGGCGTTTCAAGCATCTCCTGATATATCCCCAGTGCGGATTTTGCTGGCGACGGATGCGGCGAGTGAGGGTTTGGATTTGCAGAATTTTTGTTCGCGCCTTATCCACTATGAAATTCCCTGGAACCCGAACCGGATGGAACAGCGTAACGGTAGAATTGACCGTCATGGGCAAAAAGCCTCCCTAGTGAGGATTTACCACTTTGTTGGCAAAGATTATCAACATAATACAACTGGGCTACGTCCCGGTGAGTTAGAAGGCGATTTAGAATTTCTCATGCGGGCGGCGTTGAAAATCAACAACATCCGCGAAGATTTGGGTAAGGTGGGGCCAGTGATTGCGGCGCAGGTGGAAGAAGCGATGATGGGGTATCGCAGCGTTTTGGATACTTCAGTCGCAGAGAGGGAGTCTGAAGTTGTGCGGCGAATGTTGAAATTTGAGCGCCAGGTGCGGGAGCAAATTGAAAAGCTGCGAGAACAGCTGAATGAGACGCGCCAGCATTTGCGATTGACACCGGATAATATTGAGGCGGTGGTCAAAATTGGTTTGGAATTAGCCCAACAACCACTTTTGATTGCAGGGAAAGTAGAGGGAGTTGCTGAGAAGGTGTTTTACCTACCACCATTAAAAAGCAGTTGGGCAGTTTGCAGCGAAGGTTTAGCCCATCCCCACACCAAAGAAATTCGTCCGATTGTTTTTGACCCGGAATTGGCGCATGGTAGAGATGATGTAGTCTTAGCCCACTTGAATCATCGTTTAGTGCAGATGTGCTTGCGGTTGTTACGCGCTGAAGTTTGGTCAAAGGAAGGTAGAAAAGCTTTGCATCGGGTGACGGCGCGTTTGGTTCCTAATTCGGTTTTGGATACACCTGCGGTTATAGCTTACGGTCGATTGGTGATTTTAGGAAGCGACCAACAACGGTTACATGAGGAAGTAATCATGGCGGGTGGGTTACTTAAAGAAGGAAAATTTAGCCGTTTGGGTGTGATGAAAATTCAAGAAGCTGTTTCAGTGGCTTTACCAGAATTAGCACCAGAAAATCTCACAGAGAAATTAGCCCAGTTATGGGATAGTCACGCATCAGCTTTGATGCAAGCTTTGGAGGCACGGCTTCAAGACCGTAGTAAAAGTTTACAACGAGACTTAGGCGATCGCGCTCAAAAAGAAGCGGCTGATATTACAGCAGTTTTAACGGAATTGCGCCAAAGCATTCTCAATGAACTGGATGAACCTGAGTTTAAGCAGTTGGAATTGTTTAATACCGCAGAGAAGGAACAATTCGAGCGCAATGTCAACAGTCTTAAGGTGAGAGTAGAGCAAATTCCCGCAGAAATTGAGCGCGAAGTGGCTGCAATTCAAGCTAGGTTTGCAAATCCGACACCGCGACTGTTTCCCTTAGCGGTTACTTACTTAATTCCCCAAAAGCTAGCACGGTGAGTATAACTGTAAATATAATTACAAAGTTAACTTGCGGAAATATGGTTAAAACACATTCGTTTGCAATTCTTGCACCTGTTCCAGAAATGCACTTGCTTTCAGCGATGGAGACAATAGCCAACTTAGAGCATGAATTAAGTGATGAAACGGTTAAAACAGCTTTCGGAAGTATGGATTTTGAGCTATTTCGTAAAGTTGATGAGTTGCGGGGAGATAAAAGTGTGGAAGTATTAATTTATGCTTCCCATTCAGATGCAGATCAACCTTTAGACTCAGAAGCATCTTGGCATGGTTTATACATTGGTCATGTCAATTCTCGCAATGGCAGATATCCAGGTAAAGCTCAATTTCGTCCGCCATCTACTGCTACTGATAAGCCGACTTGGGCTAGTTTTTGGGAAGTGCAAGATTTGAAACCATTAACTTCTCCTAGAAAAATTGGCTTTTTGAAAGGTTTAGGTAAAAAGTCTTGTTATAATTCTCGCTTTATTCCTGAAGGGCCATTGTTAATTGAATATCCCTGAGATTTTTTTAACTAGATAAATATTTATTAATAGTTCATCTCAAATTCCTAAGACATAATCTTAAAAAGAATAAAAACATGAGCAAAAATGGACTTATTGTTTTAGTACCTTACAAGACAGGACAAGAATTTTACTCCGAATATGAATATGATTATGAAAATGGAGACGATGAAGAAAATCAGGAGTTACGCAGTTGAACTTCAAATGTAGTAGAAAGAGGGAATGAATCCACCGAAATATACCGCTATTGAATACATCAACTTCTTGATTGCGACGCAAAAAGCATATAGCTGTAGCGAAGCAGAACGTGTTCAACCAACAACAGGAGCGGGGGCGGCGCACGATGCCATCAACCGTTTGCTCCATCGACTTGACCCAGACCCGAATGAGCTTTGGCTTGAGGCAAAGAGCTATGTCAGTTTAGAGCAAGGAATTCTAGTCATCGACGATACGATGCTCGACAAGTGGTATGCCAAGCAGATGGAGTTAGTCAGTCGGCAATGGTCAGGTAAGCATAAGCGGATCATTCAAGGCATCAATCTCACAAGCCTACTGTGGTCGGATGGGGATAAACACATCCCCTGCGACTATCGACTTTATGAGAAGGTGGTGGACGGGGCGACCAAAAATGACCATTTTCGAGCAATGCTTACAACGGCAAAGGAGAGAGGCTTCAACCCCAGGTGCGTGGCCTTTGATAGTTGGTTTAGTGCCTTAACCAATTTGAAGTTGATTGCCAGCTATGGCTGGATCTGGCTGACTCGACTTAAACGCAATCGGTTGGTAAATTCCGACCGAACAGGAAATCGACCGATTGGTGAGGTAGCAATCGCTGACTCTGGAACAGTGGTTCATCTCAAAGGTTATGGGTTCATCCGAGTATTCAAGATTGTTGCCCCAGACGGTGACATTGACTACTGGGCAACCAATGATTTGACGATGAGTCCCCTGCAACGTCAGCAATGGTCGGAGTTTGAGTGGTCGCTCGAGGAATACCACCGAGGTCTAAAGCAGTGCTGTGGGGTTGAAAAAGCTCAAGTGCGTTCTGCTCGCGCTCAACGCAATCACATTGGCTTGGCTCTTCGAGCGTTTTTGCGCTTGGAGATGCATTGGTTTAATACTGGTATCAGTTGGTATGAGTCTACAGTCAGCATTGTTCGTCAGGCTGTGCGCTCCTACTTAGCAGATCCTTGGCTAACTCTTCCACCAACTGCGTAAGTCCTGAAAATGAAGATTTTTTAGAAACGAATAAAGACGATGAAGATTTTTTAAAAGCAGATGAAGATGAGAATTTAGCTTATCTTCCTGTTTATGTTGAAACAGAAGATCGGGATTTAGCTTTAATGGCTGTTGCTTACGAAGCTTGTCAATACAGATACGTAACTTTCTCATCATCAATTGCAACAGCACAAGAATGGGAAGATAGAGGTTATCCAGGAAATGTAGAAAAACCGGGAGTGGATTTACCTGCTAGCAATGAAGCTTTTGAAATCCCTGAACCGGGAGATTGTTTTTGTTGCGCTAGTATGGAAGACTACGAAGTTATCACACCAGAAGAAATGATAAAAAGATTAAAAATATCAAAAGCAAATTATATTCTTGTGTATTTAGAAGATGATGATGACTTATGGGAAAGTTTCAATGATTGGTGTGTTAATTTTTTGAATTATTTTATTTTCTTACCTAAACAATAAATCTCTATTAGCTAAATTTTAACTTTCAAAACTTAACCCAATTCCCAATCCCCAATCCCCAATCCCCAATCCCCCATTCCCCATTCCCAATTCCCATGTCTACAGCCCGTCACCACGCCGAATGGTTATCGCTAGTTGAAGCTTCTGGCCCCTTTCTCAGTCTACCTGTACTCCTCAAAGTATTTCCTAATGGCTTAGATGCCCACGATCCAGAACACTTAAAGCTGTTAAGATTAGCATACGAAGAATGGCAAGATAATCAATTAGGGGCAAAACCTGAACCAGCAATTCATCGGGCGTGGGTAGATTTTGTGCTGCGGCAGACTTTAGAATTGCCGGATGAAGTTTTATTAACAGGTCAGCGCATCCCCACGGGGCTGGCTGCCACAATTGCTGAACAGGGTGAAACTTTGCGTCCCGACTGGGTGGTAGTTGAACCGGATGGGAACAAACCTCGCTTATTAGTGCAAATTGTATCGCCTGAGCAGAATTTAGAAAAACCCCTCAAAGACCGCCGTTGGAAAGCAAGTCCAGCGACGCGGATGATGGAGTTGCTGCACGCTTGTAATGTGCGGTTGGGATTGGTGACGAATGGAGAACATTGGCTGCTGGTAAACGCCCCACGCGGGGAAACGACTGGTTTTATTTCCTGGTATGGGGCGCTGTGGCTGGAAGAACACATCACACTGCGGGCATTTCGGAGTTTGCTGGGTGTACAGCGCTTTTTTGGGGTAGATGACTCGGAAAGCTTGGAGGCTTTGCTGCAAGCAAGTGTTACCGAACAGCAAGAAGTTACCGACCAACTTGGCTATCAAGTCCGCAAGGCGGTGGAGGTGTTGGTAGAGGCGTTAGACCACATCGACCAAGATAGAAACCGCACTCTCCTTCAAGGTATTTCTGAAACAGACCTTTACGAAGCTGCGTTGACGGTGATGATGCGGCTGGTGTTTTTGTTTTCGGCGGAAGAACGGGGTTTGTTGCTACTGGGCGATCCCCTTTACGACCAGTATTATGCTGTTTCCACTCTGCGAGAACAGTTGCAGCAACGGGCTGATAAAGAAGGTGAGGAAGTATTAGAACGGCGTTATGATGCTTGGTGTCGGCTGTTGGCGACATTTCGGGCAGTTTATGGCGGTGTTCAGCATGATACTTTGCAGCTTCCCGCCTATGGTGGTAGTTTATTTGACCCTGACAGGTTCCCATTTTTAGAAGGTCGAATGTCGGGGACACGCTGGGAAGAAATTTCTGCTGACCCGATTCCAGTGAATAACCGGATTGTGCTGCACCTACTAGAAGCTTTACAAATATTACAAGTAAAGGTGGCTGGTACTGTAGAACCACGTAGGCTATCCTTTCGGGCGTTGGATATTGAACAAATTGGTCATGTTTATGAAGGTTTACTCGACCATACAGCAGTAAGGGCAACTGCGCCTGTTTTGGGGTTGATAGGAACGCGGTATCAGGAACCGGAAGTTTCTTTGGAGAGGTTGGAGGGAATTGGGGATGGGGAATTGGGAATGGGGAATGGGGGATTGGTTAGGTTTTTGAAAGGGGAAACGGGGCGATCGCAGTCTGCTTTGCAGAAGGCTTTAAAGCAAGAGTTGACGGCGTATGAGGAACAACGTTTGTTGACGGCGTGTAATAATGACCGGGAATTATTTAACCGCGTCTTGCCTTTTGCTGGGTTAGTAAGATTAGATACTTTAGGTTATCCGGTGGTGATTCCCACCGGAAGCGTGTATGTGACGCAGGGAAGCGATCGCCGGGAGACGGGGACACACTACACGCCGCGCAGTTTGACGGAAGAAATTGTGCAGTACACTTTGGAACCGTTGGTGTATGAGGGTGTGGCTGAGGGGAAGCCGAAGGAACAGTGGAAACTCAAGTCAGCAGCAGAATTATTAAAGTTGAAAATCTGCGATATGGCGATGGGTTCGGGGGCGTTTTTGGTGCAGACTTGTCGCTATTTGGCGGAACGGTTGGTGGAAGCGTGGGAAAATGCGGAAAAGGCGAATCCGGGGAAGGTGGTGACAGCACCGGAGGGAACTTTATCTAAGTCGCGTCCAGAGGAGTGTGTAATTCCCAAGGATGCGGATGAACGGTTGATGGTGGCGCGGCGGATAATTGCGGACAGGTGTTTGTATGGGGTGGATAAAAACCGCTTGGCGGTGGAAATGGCAAAGTTATCGCTGTGGTTGATAACGTTGCAAAAGAATCGTCCGTTTACCTTTGTGGATCATGCCCTGAAGTGTGGGGATTCGCTGATTGGGGTGAGTTTGGAACAGTTGCGTTATTGGAATTTAGACACAACTGGCACACCGGAGTTATTTGCTGAGGAGATTCGGCGGGAAGTTGATAAGGTGATTGAGTTACGGCGAGAGATTGCATCGCTTCCGGTGTTGACAAGGGAAGACCAAAATCGCAAGGTGTATTTGTTAGCGCAAGCGAATGCGAGAAGTTTTGATTTACGCAGAGGTTGCGATTTATTGGTTGGGAGTTATTTTAATGATTGGTCGGAGAAGGAAAGGGAAGGTTTAAGGAAGACTTTGTTAACTACTTTTCGGGATGGTGCAGATATTCCTGATGGGATGGGTAAGGCTTTACCTGATTTTGAAAAGTTGCGTCCGTTTCATTGGGAGTTAGAATTTCCAGAGGTGTTTGTAGTGAGCGATTTATCGCTTAATAATGATAAGGGTAGCAAGAAAAGCAGTAAAATGTTTACTACAAACGAAAATCAAAAGTTAGGATTTAATGCGATTGTCGGAAATCCGCCGTTTATGGGTGGACAAAAAATTACAGGTGCATTGGGTACAGCTTATCGAGATTTTTTAGTTCAATGGATTGCTCATGATAAACGCGGTAGTGCTGATCTTTGTGCTTATTTTTTCTTACGCGCCAAGCAGTTATTAAATGTAAATGGTGGGTTTGGATTAATTGCTACGAATACGATAGCACAAGGTGATACGCGAGAAGTAGGATTAGACCAATTAGTTGCTGATGGTGGTGTAATTACTCGTGCAGTACCTAGTAGAAAATGGCCAGGTATTGCAAGTTTAGAAGTTGCTTATGTTTGGTTACGACAAGGTAATTGGTTAGGTACTTTTATTTTAGATGAAAAGTCTGTTGAAAGAATTACGAATTTTCTGAAAACGCCAGGTAAAGCAGTAGGTAAACTTTACCAGTTAGCAGCTAATCGAGGTAAATCTTTTCAAGGTTCGATTGTGCTTGGTATGGGTTTTGTGTTGACTCCAGAGGAAGCGCAAGTACTAATTGAAAAAGACAAAAAAAATAAAGATGTTCTATTTCCTTATTTAAATGGTGAAGATTTGAATTCTCGTCCTGACCAATCACCGAGTCGTTGGGTGATAAATTTTAAGGATTATCCTTTGGGTGCTGAACATGATGATAAAGAAAATCCTAAAGGTAAACCTTATGCTAGTAACTATCCAGATTGTTTAGTCATTCTTGAAGAGAAGGTTAAGCCGGAAAGAGATAAAAACAATCGCAAAGAAAGACGTGAAAGATGGTGGCAATATGCTGAAAGATGTCCTGCACTTTATAATGCGATCGCAAATATAAGACAAGTGTTAATCAGAGCAAGAATTGCTAATATGCATTCAGTAACTTATGTATCTAATGGATGGGTTTACAACGAAAAGGTAGTAGTGTTTTCAGGTTGCTCTTTAACAATTCTTCAATCAAATATTCATGAATGTTGGGCGCGTGAATATAGTTCGAGTCTGAGAACTGATATGCAGTATACCCCTTCAGACTGCTTTGAAACCTTCTCCTTCCCCATATCAACCGCAAACCTAGAAGAAATAGGCGATCGCTACTACAACCATCGTCAAAATATCATGCAAACACGCCAAGAAGGATTAACCAAAACCTACAACCGCTTCCACAATCCCGACGAAACCGCCGCCGATATTCAACAATTGCGCGAATTGCACATAGAGATGGATAATGCTGTAGCTGCTGCTTACGGTTGGCAAGATTTAGAATTATCTCATGGTTTCCACCAAACTAAACAAGGCTTACGCTTCACCATCAGCGAAACTGCACGGCGAGAAGTGCTAGATAGATTATTAGAATTAAATCACCAACGCTATGCTGAAGAGGTAGCACAGGGTTTACATGATAAAGGTAACAAAAAAAGTAAATCTGGAGGTAAGAAAAAGGCGCAAGCGGAATCTAAAAAGCAAGATAATGATAATGGGCAGATGAGTTTATTTTAGGGAATTGGGAATTGGGAATTGGGAATTGGGAATCAGAGGATAAACTAATAACCCAAGTTGCTAGTTATGCGATCGCCAGGGCTTCGGGCTGGTATATGGGGTCAGTATCCATCATAAAATCCCCTCCAGGAACAAAAACGGAGGGGAAGATGTTAAACGAAATAATTACTGTTTATGCTATCACTGATGACTTATTGAAAGCGATTGGACATTATGAAGATGCTCGCAGAGAGATGAGTGATGCAGAAATTATGACAACGGCTCTGATTGCGGCAATGTTTTTCAGTGGTAATCAGAGCGAGGCTTGCAACTATATGAAAGACCATAATCTGATTCCTAAAATGTTGGAAAAATCACGTTTTAATCGGCGATTACACGGTATCTCGATGCTGATGAATGATTTATTTCATCAAATAGGGATGATACTAAAAGAGAGTAGTAATTGTACTGAGGATCTATTAGATTCATTCCCTGTAGCAATGTGCGACAACATCCGTATTTTCAATATCAAGTTAATCACTTCAGCTGATTACAGGGGTTATATTGCCTCAAAAAAACGCTATTTTTATGGAGTTAGAGTTCAGTTATTAACGACTAAAAGTGGCATCCCTGTTGAGTTTATATTCTTGCCTGGTAATGCGAATGATGTCCGGGCGCTAAATGCATTGCCGTTAAATTTATTCCCAGGGAGTGAAGTTTATGGTGATTCCGCATACACTGATTACACTGCGGAAGATGATCTCTTCGAGACGAGTCAAATCGCGTTGAAAGTGATGAGGAAAAAGAACTCTAAGCGTCAAGACGAGCCTTGGAATCAATACGTGAAACAATCAACTCGTCATTACGTTGAGACTGTGTTTAGCGCGATTACAAGTCTATTTCCCAAATCGATTCATGCAGTCACGTATGAGGGGTTTCTACTGAAGCTAGAAGCATTTATTTTTGCATTTACCCTAAAACAAGCATTTCTCTAGCAAGAAATTATTAATACCTTAACCCGATCTAGTACACTGCTCGTGATCATTGGGTCGAAATCGCGGTAGTGCTACGCGCCACCGCGAATTTGTCATTAGCGATCGCACTAATTTCCGGATGAAAAACACCCGGATTTTGATAACCCGCAACTTGGGTTAATAATTATTTACTACCTTTTTTATAAAGCGATTTTCCCAATCTTTTTCATGTTCATATTCGTCTAACCAAACCTCTAAATCAATTGCGTCTGTAAATTCAATAAAAGCTATTGCAAATCCTTCTAACTGTTGAAGATTCAATCTGCGAATGCGTTCAGAAATTCCAGGCGCTTCTTCCTCAAGTTCACTAATATCACAAAAACGACTACGAACTAAACAATTAAACAAATGGTACGCACCTGGATATAAAATATCTTTATCATTTACTGACTCTTGCATAAAATCCTCACTCCATAATTGATCGGATATTAATATAGTACATTTCTACTATAAAATAAATAGCCTATTGTTGTAAAAATATTAAGTAATTTAGATTTACTTTAATTTATATGAATACGGATTATATAAAAAGTCGGAGTTTTTAACTCCGACTTTATAGTTTATCAACACCTGAAATTAATTTCTTTCTTGTTCATTTAACCAAGCTACTAAATCAGATACTTCTGAAAAGTCTAGTAATGCTTCTGCTAAATCATCTAGCTTTTCAACAGATAGCACTCTAATTCTATCAATCAATGATGAATCTATTTCACCAAACCGTCTATTAAGCTGGCGTATAATTGTACGTTCTTCACCTTGCTTATCTCCTTTCTGCAAAATATCCTGATAAATTACAGATTCTTGCATAATTTCCTCTCCTAAAAATTGCTGAATTAAATCCTTCTTAAACTTCAAACCTGCTAATATTTCTGTGTAAGCTGCGATATTTTGCCGAGTTTCCCTATCTGAGATTCTAGCAACACTCTGGGCAACTTGCGATAATAACCTTTGGGGTGAATCTGTCTGTGTTAAAGGTGCTAACGGTAATAATGCAGGATTATCTAGAAATAATGCCGAATCTTGTTCCCACATTCTCACAACACGATAGCGGTGATGTGTCATTTCATTTACATATTCTTCAGTAAAAGCAATTTCGTTACTTGTCTCTTGTAAGAAAATTACTACTTGCGTTATTGGAACATCATACTGTCGCACTAACCTGACAAAGTAATCCAACATTCGTAAAGGAATGGGAGTTTCAGATTTTGCTCTTGTTTGAAATTCCAAATGCAAAATACGATTCTCTGTTTGTAAAAAAGTGACAGAATCGGCTCGAATTGGTTCGATGCTTAATTCAGTTTTTAATACTTTGATTTGTCGCGGTTCATGAGGGAGCAACCACCGGGCAAAATCCGTTGGATATTTCTCTGCTAATATTTTACAAACATTATCAAAAGACACTAATCACACCCAAATTTAATCCAATACAATTTTATAATTTTCTGGCTAATAAATAAAAGTTTTATAATAATAAATTACTATAGTTATCAACTAAATATTACATTTAAAAAATGAGTAAAAGTTTAACTTGCTGGCATTTAAATCATTTGCAGAAAGCAGATAAAAGGTTTTTTATCCCATTACCCATTACCAATTTCCCATTCCTCGTTGAAGATTGAGTATAATTTTTAATAGTATTTAAACACACTTATATTTTCTACGTATAGATACTTATCCATAATGACCTTCGAGATTATCCATAAACCTACCTTCACTAACCAACTCTTGGCTATTCCTAAAGAGTACGTAGTGCAAATTTTAGAAAAAATCGAAGTATTGCGCGATGATCCCAAACCCCACGGTAATTTAAAGAAGAAATTACATGGCTACAAGGGTGATGTGTATCGCTTGCGTTCAGGGGACTATCGCATAATTTATACTTTTGGTGATCAATGGGTAATCTTGCTGGGTGTAGATGCCCGTAAAGATGTATACAAAGGCGATAAGCTAGTTGCTGAAACAACTGATATCGATATCAGCACTCTCCCAGATGTAGAAGCATTGCTGGCTGTAAAACCAACTTATACCCCAAGCTTGGTTTTGCCTGATACCTCCAACACAGAAAGCCCGCTACCCGTGGAAATTACCGAAGATTTACTTCACAGGTTGCGACTACCGGAAGAATATTGGACAACATTAACTGCGTGTCGGACATTAGATGATTTAATGGCAGTCAACTTACCAGGTAAGTGGTGCGATCGCATTTTTGATTGTATCGCTGAACCCAATTTTGACCAAGTTCTGAACCAACCCAGCTTTGTTACGGGTAGCACTGATGATTTATTGCGCTTCACTGAAGGTGAGTTGCTGGGATTTTTACTCAAACTCAATCCCGAACAAGAAAAGTTCGTCAGTTGGGCAATCAACGCTTCTGGCCCTACACTGCTAAAAGGTGGCCCCGGAACGGGAAAAAGTACTGTTGCACTTTACCGTGTTCGTGCGTTGGTAGAAATCCTCCAAGCCAACGGAATCGAAAAACCTAAAATCCTATTTACAACCTATACAAATGCACTGGTTGCGTTTTCTCAACAACTTTTAGCAAGTCTCTTGGGCGAAGATATACAGTATGTTAATGTCAAAACTGCCGATGCAATAATTGCGTCAGTCATTTCCCAAAGTACCGGAAAACCCAATATTGCTTCTGGTGATGTCCTGCGAAAAACCATCAAGCAAGCGCTAATCTACGTAATTGATTCTCTAGAAGGCAACCTACTACAACGTCAAGCGCAAGAACAAACGTTAAAACGTCTGAGTATTGATTATCTCATTGATGAAATTGCTACAGTTATCGAAGCACGCGAAATCAAAACTCTCGAAGCATATCAAGCAACGCCACGAAGCGGTAGGGCAATTTCCCTTAACAAAACGCAACGTCAAGCAATCTGGCACTTGCGTCAACAATTTTACCAGCTGCTAGAAAAACAAGAACTCGAAACTTGGCAGCAAGTCCGTACCCGTGCCTTGGAAACATTACGGCAGATGGATAACCCGCCGATTTATGATGCAGTGGTAATTGACGAAGCCCAAGATTTAGACCCCAATACTTTACGTATTTTGACTCAAGTCTGCCGTCACCCTAACCGCCTGTTCATTACCGCCGATGCCAATCAATCCATATATGGTAGTAGCTTTCGATGGAGTGACGTTAGCCAAGACTTGAAATTTGTCGGACGCACAGGAGTACTGCGCGTTAATCACCGCACCACCCGCGAAATTAACGAAGCTGCAATATCTTACTTGGCAAGTTCGATTTTAGATGATGAGGGAATGGGGAATTGGGAATTGGGAATTGGGAATGGGGAATTGGGAATCGGAGAAATTTCCCGTTCTCCAACTAGAGACTATATCCACAATGGCCCACCACCGGCTGTCCGTACCGTAAATAATCCAGGAGATGAAGCAGAACTACTGGTACGATTTTGCAAAAGTGCTGCCCGTGAATTTCGGTTGGGTATTAACGCTTGTGCCGTAATTGTGCCGACAGAAAGTGCTGGTACAAAAATAGCTGGTCAACTTTCATACTTAGGTTTAGAAGCGCATTTCATGTCTAGCAAAGACTTGGACTTAAATAAACAAGGTGTTAAAGTTATTACGCTTAAAGCTGCGAAGGGGTTAGAATTTCCCATTGTAGCGATCGCAGGATTTTTGGATGCAACCTATCCAACAATTCCCAAAGGTACACCGGAGGATGAAATTACAGAAATTTTAGCACGCGATCGCCGTACTCTATTTGTTGGTATGACTCGCGCTATGCGGGCATTGTTGGTTATTGTTCCTGCAAGCAACTCTTCTCTCCTTTTGGAAAAATTTGATTTTCAATTGTGGAATCTTGGGAATAGGGAATAGGGAATGGGGGATGGGGAATGGAATGATTATTAATATTTAGTGGGTTATTACTTTTATCAGCAATATGGAAATTATTAAGCTTCCTTCTGTACTTCCAGGTGAATTAGATTTACTAAATATCAATAAACAACTTCGGGAACATCAAATTCAGCTTGATTGGAGTGCGGTTGTGTCTGCACCAGAGTCTCAGCTTGTGGTTTTGCTGGACGGAATTGATCAAGTAGAAGATGCTGATTGGTTAATAAATGGAGATATTGCAGAGAAGATTGCTACTGATATCATCAATTTCTTTAACAAGCAGAAACCTAAAGCTAAAAAATCGCGTTCTAAGAAAAAGCCGCTAGAAGCTAAAGTAACTCCTCAACTTTGGGAACAGAGGAAACTATTAGAAACGCAATTTATACCTTCAACAAACGAAGGTCAATTATTAGAAGAGAAAATTATACTTGCGATTGATCCGCTTATTGAGGAAAAGCTAGAAGTAAAAGCAGATGAAACTAGTAAAATTCTGGAATCGCAGTTACCCACACCTTATAAAATCCGTGATGAATTAGAAAAAGCAGTATTGGCAGATTTACTTGGGCCTGCGGGTGGTGAGGAAGAAGAAGTAGATGAGGATAGTGTAAGCGATCGCTATCTTGTAGGGTTACTCGCACCGCAACAACGCCGCATCAGTGCTGAGACTGTAAATAAATCGGTTGTGGCTGACGAAGTGCAAGACGAATTATTTAGAGAAGTTGACTATCAACAACCAGAACTTCTTGATGAATTGGCTGTAGTTGGTAAAGGTACTGTCGAGGAAGGCACTACTGAGGTTAGTGTACCACCGGCTGAAACGATGTTTCCCTCATCTTTTGGTATGACTTTTTGCGTTAGTGGTGCAGCCAAAGTATTGCAAATTAATGCAGGTTGGGGACAATATAAACGCACTAAAAGCGAAACTATTACCAAAAAAGATGATACACCAAAAATGGTGTGGAAGCGCCAACAAATTCTAGGAAATTCACCTCCCATTCCTCTAATTGAGGGAGAAATTACTAAATGGACGGTGCATTCAGAATATCCCCAAGTGCAAGTACAAGGCAAAATTCGCCAACAAAGTAACGGGGATTGGATTGTTAGCTTGTTTTTAATTAATGGGCAAAAAGAACCCGCCAAGTTACGTGATGAAGCGTGGTTATTTCAACCAGAATTAAGCGTACAATCAGCAGATTTCCAACATCTTGATATTTTTCTCAAGCGACACAAACCGCGTCAGGCTGGTAAGCTTGACCCGGTAATTTATGCTGAAGAAAAAGCAATGGCAATGCTTTATCGCAAACAGGTAGAGTTCGCCATTGGTCATGGGGTAAGCGTCCACGCCGAAACAGCACAAAATACTAAAGAATGTGCTGTTAAATTATCTACCAACGTTGTACCTGTCTACGAAGTTCCCAAAACCTCTCCACCTCAAGCAGATGAAATCCCTGAATTAGCGGGATTGGTTTTGGATATGAAGGAATTGGGGGAGACTGCAACCCCAGATTTAACCAGTAAACTAAATCCCCTGGTTACAGCTTACACAGTCTGGATTCAACAACAAGCACAACGCATCTGTGACCCTAATGAAGGATTAGCAGATTATCAAGATGTTGCCCAAGAAGCGATTAAAAATTGCGATCGCACTCTTCAACGCATTCAGTCAGGTTTAACGCTGCTGCAAACCAACCCTGAAGCAGCCGAAGCTTTCCGATTTATGAATCAAGCCATGCACTTGCAGCGTGTTCATTCTATTTCCTCAGAACAAGTACGCCAAGGTAAAACGCCTGAACCAGAAGACGAAATCCCTAATCCGACCTGGTTTCCCTTTCAATTAGCGTTTATTTTGCTGAATTTACCCAGCATAACCGACTTACACCATTGCGATCGTAGTCACGAAACCGATGCTATTGCAGACTTACTCTGGTTCCCCACTGGTGGTGGTAAAACCGAAGCTTACCTGGGATTAACCGCCTACACCATCGGCTTGCGGAGGTTACAAGGGGTAATTGCGGGGCGTTCTGGAGAATATGGCGTTGCAGTCCTTATGCGCTACACCCTACGCCTGCTTACGCTACAACAATTTCAACGCGCCACTGCCTTAATTTGTGCTTGCGAATCTATTCGTCGAGACAACCCAGCCAAATGGGGAAACGAACCATTCCGTATTGGGTTGTGGGTAGGTCAGCGCACTACCCCCAACCACACCGACCAAAGCGAAGAATTTTGCAAACAAGCGCGAGGGCAGTACCAGCAAAGTGCTAGCGGTTCCCCTCACCAACTCACAAATTGCCCGTGGTGTGGTTCTAAAATCGACCCAGGTAAAAACATTGAAGTCGAATCTTTTAGTAAAGGTCGTGCCCGTACTCTAATTTACTGCGGCGACTCTTTGGGGCGTTGTCTGTTTAGTAAAAAACAATCTTCAACCGAAGGTTTACCCATCCTTGTAGTTGATGAAGAAATCTACCGTCGTTTACCCACGCTGTTGATTGCTACCGTAGATAAATTTGCCCAAATGCCTTGGAAAGGGGAAATTCAAATGCTATTTGGGCAAGTAGATGGTTACTGTGAACGGCATGGTTTTCGGACATCAGATATTGAAGATACTAATTCCCATAAAAAAACTGCGTATTTACCCGGTGCTAAAACAATTCACAGCAACCCTTTACGTCCACCTGACTTAATCATCCAAGATGAGTTGCACTTGATTAGCGGCCCCCTCGGTACGTTAGTAGGACTTTATGAAACCGCAGTAGACCAACTCTCCTCTTGGGAAGTGGATGGTAAAAAGGTTCGCCCCAAAGTCATAGCTTCTACTGCAACAATACGTCAAGCAGAAACTCAGATGCATAACCTATTTCTGCGGAAAGTACAAGTGTTTCCACCGCAAGGCTTGGATGTAGGGGATAATTTCTTCTCACGCCAGCGAGAACCAAATGAGACTAATCCAGGGCGGCGCTATGTCGGTATTTGTGCCACAGGGCGACGGCTAAAAGCTGCATTAATTCGAGTTTATGTTGCTATTCTTGCTGCTTCTCAAGACCTGTATGAAAACAAACAATACGGAAATCGTGCTGACCCCTGGATGACGTTGGTCGGTTACTTCAACTCAATGCGGGAATTAGGGGGTATGCGACGCTTAGTGGATGATGATATTCGCATCCGCCTTGCGAAAATGGATAGCCGGGGACTAGCAAAACGTCTGCGGATTAACTTGGAGGAACTTACATCCCGTAAGGATTCTACAGATATTCCCGTAGTTTTAGATAGGCTAGAAACATCCTTCGATCCAGTCCGAGAAGCACAAATCAAAGCCAAACGCAAAGCTGGGGAAAAAGTCGATCAGCTTGAACCACTGGATGTTTTACTTGCTACTAATATGATTTCCGTGGGTGTAGACGTGAAACGCTTGGGTGTGATGGCTGTTACAGGTCAACCAAAAAATACTGCCGAGTATATTCAAGCTACCAGCCGTGTCGGGCGGACATTCCCTGGTATCGTATTTACAGTTTATAATTGGGCGCGTCCTAGAGATTTATCCCACTACGAAAGATTTGAGCATTACCACGCTACATTTTATCAACACGTAGAAGCGCTATCTTTAACTCCCTTTGCGCCCCGTGCGATTGACAGGGGTTTAGCCGCGTTGTTTATATCCCTTGTGCGGTTGGCGGGTAGAGAATTTAACGGTAACAACCAAGCAGGACGAATTGAACGCAACCATCCTTATATACAATCTGCCATTAATACAATTTGCGATCGCGCTAATTTAGTTGCGGGTACAGAAGCTCAAAAACTCGTTAAACAAGCACTGGAAGCCAAATTAGATATCTGGTTGAGTAAAGCACAAAACTTGATTGGAGGCGGTACTCTCAAATATCAGACAGACAAGCGTGATGGTTTAACCATTGAACTATTAGAATCAGCAGGTCAAGGAATTTGGCAAGAATTTACTTGTTTGAACTCCCTGCGAAACGTCGAACCGACAGTAGGGTTAATTTTTCAAGATCAAGTACCCGATGATGACTTTAGTCGCTTACCTCAACCAATGAAAGAAGAGGTAATGGGTAATGGGTAAACTTTCAATTACCAATTATCAATCACTAATCAGCAAACCCTAATCCCTGATTAAATTACTAATCACCAATTACCCATTACCAAAATGAGCCAATCTAACTATAAATATAGAGTAGGTGAATTGCGACCCAGCCAAATTTTATTTTCCTTTGGTGTAGGTGCTGTACTCGACTTGCCCAATCTTTCAGTTATGGTTATGGGTTTGGAAGACTGGAACACTCAACAGGGAGTAGTCGAATTGGGGGAACAACGTCTCCTTGCAGCCATTCGCCGCGAATTGGGTCAACAAGTTAAAAAACTACTCGCGCCTCCAATACCTGCTGAGGATGCCTCCTCCGGAAGTCCATTTGATGAATATGCCAGAACAGGAATTCCCGTTGCGCCCTTTCCTGGATGGATGGTATGCCCAAAATGTCGTTTACTAGCACCCTTATATCCTTATTTCCAACTTAAGGAAAATCCTTATCGTCCAGACCAAACCCGTTATGTTCATCTCAACTGTTCCAAAAGTCAAAAAAAAGACCCAACAGCAATACCATCGCGTTTCCTCGTCTCCTGTGATCGCGGACATTTAGATGACTTTCCTTGGTTATATTTTGTTCATCGTGGCAATACAGCCTGCAAGGGGTCAATAAGGTTAGAGGAATACGGTGTATCTGGTTCCCCTTCAGATATCGTAGTTAAATGCAATGGCTGCAACAGCGAACGTCGATTGTCTGATGCGTTTGGTGAACTAGCCAAGAAAAATATGCCGCGTTGTCGCGGTCGTCATCCGCATTTACGCAATTTTGATGAAAGCTGTGATGAACAAATGAAAACTATCTTGTTGGGAGCATCCAATAGCTGGTTTCCAATTACACTCTCAGCTTTATCAATTCCCATAACTTCAAATCAATTAGAGCAGTTGGTTGAACAAAACTGGACTGTTTTAGGAAAAACTAATAACCTAAACGCCTTAGAAGTATTATTACAAGCGTTCTCCGCTATAGGACAACTTCAGGAATTATCTAAGTACAAAACTGATAGAATTTGGTCAGTCATTCAACAAAAACAACTTCAGCATCAGCAGCAGAGCAACATTGATGATGAAAGTGCCAGAGATTTGAAAACACCTGAATGGCAGGTTTTTTCATCTGCTGACCCAAATCTTAACACTCCAGATTTTCAGCTACGCCCTGTAAAACCACCATCCGGATATGAAAATTACTTTTCGCAGGTAGTGTTAGTAGAAAGATTGCGAGAAGTGCGTGCCTTAATTGGTTTTACACGTATTCAATCCCCTGGCGACTTTATTGACTCTGGCGAAATTCTTACAGAACATCGCGTAGCTTTAAGTCGCAGCAATCCTAAATGGGTACCAGCCAGTGAAGTCAAAGGCGAAGGTATTTTTATCCAGTTCCAAGAAACGACACTTCATCAATGGGAAAAAAATCCAAAGTTACAAGATTATAAGCTTCAAGCTGTCGATGCTTATAGAAACTGGTGTAGAGTCCGTTCTCTTGATCCAGACAAAATTCACTTTCCTGGTATACGCTACATTTTACTTCACTCCTTCGCTCATGCCCTAATGCGGCAAATGGCTCTTGAGTGTGGTTACAATGCTGCCAGTTTAAAAGAGCGAATCTATTCCAAACGTCCAGAGGATGAAGGTGGGCCAATGGCAGGCATACTAATTTATACTGCCGCACCTGATAGCGAAGGTACTTTGGGTGGTTTAGTCAGTTTGGGAGAGCCTAAAACACTTGGATATCATATAGACCAAGCTTTAGAACAAATGCGCTTATGTGCTTCTGACCCATTATGTGCAGAACATACCCCATTTAAAGGAGCTACATCTCTGCATTGGGCAGCTTGCCATGCTTGTCTGTTTAGCCCAGAAACCTCTTGTGAACGCGGTAATAAATATCTTGATCGCGCAGTCTTGATTTCCACTGTCTTAACTACAGATTTGGCATTCTTCCCAGAGGTAAAAGTGTGAGTTTCTTGCCGCCGCTTTTATTAGCTCAAATTCGCACTTGTGCCAAACAACTTCCATCTCCTGTTTTGGAAGCTGTGATTGATTTGTTGAGAAACAGTCCAGCAAAATATTGTAATTTTGAATTGAAAGCATCTATCTTGAAACAATTGCCCAATGCTAACTTTCGCCGATTAGTAGGGGAATTGTTAGAAACTTGGTGTCGGGAAGCTATTTATTTGGACAGTAGTGCGATCGCGTCTGCATTAGCCACAGCAATTTACTGTGAGGTGGCAGCAAAGAATGAGTTGTCTGTTGAGTTAGTTTGGACTGGCCCCACAAGTGAGGGAATACCACTTCGTAGAACAGAACAAGTGTTACTACAATTAATTCACGAAGCGCAACGGGAAATAATTCTTGTCAGTTTTGCTGTTTATAAGATTCCAGAGATTGCAAAAGCATTATTAACAGCAATGAAACGAGAAGTCACTGTGCGAATTATTGCTGAAACCCCCGAATCTAGCAAGGGTAAAATACCTTTTGGAGTCAGTGCAGCATTGGGACTGGAAATTGCCCAACAAGCACACATTTTTATTTGGCCACGAAATAAGCGGCTTACAGATTCAGAAGGAAGGTATGGTTCCTTACACGTTAAATGTGCGATCGCCGATAGAAAGCACCTGTTTATTTCCAGTGCTAACCTCACTGAGTACGCTCTGACATTAAATATGGAAATGGGACTACTAGTTCATGGTGAAGATATTGCTCATCAAGTGGCAGAACATATCGACCGTTTAATTCAAGAAGAGTTTCTCGTATCTTTAAACTCGCTGTAGGCATAAGTATTCAGTAGGTGACTCCTTTTTGGCTATACATTTCTGTTAGAGCAGTTTTTTTACCTAAAGAGTTATTTTTCTATTTCTTCTACTCATATATACAAACGTGCTTGCATTCTCAACAAGTGCGTTTGTAACTTGGTAAGTGTGCAGGTTAGGTAATACAAACATAGATATGAAACTGAATAGCTCCTACTGAACTGATATATGCCAGTTTGATTTTGAGAATTAATGGTTCCTATGAGACTAAGGAGTGCCCAAAACATCTGTGTAAAATATTGTGACATCTGCACGAAGAAGAAATTTGTATCCAATTGATAAATTCTTCAGCAAGGGACTCGTATTTTTCATAGATTTGCTGTATCTTGTTTGTTTCGTGCAATTATTAACACCCAATTTCTCCCAATTTTGCTGTTGTCCAAATTTTGAGCCAATGCTTTTGGAGAGCAGTGAATGAAAACTTTCAATACATAGATATGAAGATCATCAAAAAATCCGACAAGCTGACTCTGATGAAAATGATGGAAATCCAACACGCTGAAGACCAAAATCTTCAAGCTGATACCGTCAATTCTTCAGCCCCTGTGGTTGATGAGCAACCAGCAGCAATTCCAGTGGCTAAAGTTCCTGACTATATTCCATTCTTTGACAATCCTCCAGTACAGTCTGTTGGCAACTCTGGCTGGCAGATTTCTGACATTTGGCGGGATATCCGGGTGGATGATTTTTGTGAGTGATACTCCTGAGAAATATAGGTAAAAAAAGTACATTGCTTCTATGGTGTACGTACTGTCACAAACAGGAGTTGCTATTTGGTAAAGAAACCTACCAAATAATCGACGATAGCATTAAAGTTGAGTGCGTAGACGTTTTGGCGGCAAGGCGATAGACATTGCAATGGCTCAATGGCTAAACGAAAGAGAAAACATCAAAAGACATCCTTCCCTTGGATGGTAGAAGAAGAAAATCTGTTCATTACAAAGACTGGTAACGAAATAGTTACAGATGCTGGATGGGATAAAATTTAATTTGAAGAAGCGAGAAAACTATTTAGTCCCGAAACATTTCAAGAATGGTACGAACTGTTCCTAGAAAATACAGATATCTCGGAAATACTTTCAGAATCTAACGTAGATATAGATTTAGATGATGAATCAGCAATAGATAACTTTTTACAAAGGAGCAACTGGACACCAAAACAAGTCAATTTAGTTGTAGCGAAGGCTATCTATAAAAGTTATGCCTGGGTGAGAGGATTACTGATTTCTACACCTGATGTTGAAGAACCCTACTTTCAAAATTATGAAATGGAGGCAATTCGTTTAGGAGTCCAATTGCGGAAATACATCAAAGAAGATATTCCAGTAATTAATGACTGCAAGGATGCTGTCAGACATTTACATAGGAGATATGCCCTCATTGCCTGGCAACCAAGAAATTGTGTGACGGCAGCTCACAACCTAAAAATATCTCAAGCAACTAAGGTTTACAATGAACTTCTCTGGGATGAAGATTGGGTAGATGAAGAAGACTGTTCAGGAGATTGACAGCTTTGATTATATCGTTGAAGTGACTTGACTTTTGCTAGACAATGATTGCGTCTAGAAGCGATCGCACTTAGGTGCGGTTTGCTTAAGTAATCAACGATAATAAATGTACTGCTGGCTCCTGCTCATCGCCCCACTAATTCTGTTAAAATCGCGTCTTCCAGCACGTAATTCAGGCCAAACATATTGGTGGATACTGCCCTACGTAAATATTCAATTATTTAATAAAGTACTTGCAGATTTCGCGCAACATTTTGGCATTGGTGAGAAAAAACAGGTAGTTTTGGTTGTTGACAAAGCAGGCTGGTATTCCAGCACCAAGGTCAAGATTCCACAAGGTATACAGGAGAGTTTTTACCTTCTCACTCTCCAGAATTACAACCAGCAGAGCGTTTGTGGCCACTCACGAATGAACCGATTGCTAATCGAAGTTTTGAAAGTCTTGACGAGGTTGAGGAGATATTATTTCAACGTTGTCGTCAAATTATTGACAAGCCTGATTTTGTACATGGCTTAACCAATTTTCACTGGTGGCCTGAACTGGCTGCTTAATTATGGACAATTTGCCAGACATCATATCATTCAAGCGCTCGCGTTCAGCGTCTCGTAGAGAGGAAAAAAGAGCGATGCCTCCGGCGGGCGGGTACGCCATCGCACATCAAAAGTAGTCTGCTTTCAAGCGATGCCTGCGGCGGGCTATTCGGTGTCGCCCCCATCTCTTTAGTTTTGTAGTCAGGCGATCGCACCTACAAATGATTAACTGTGATGCATAAGTTGTTAGATTATTTCAGTTAAATATATATATTCAGAGCTGATTCGTAAAGAAAATCTTAAGGGTACTCAACTCATTGCTAGGTCTGAGTTTCAGAGAATAAGTACTGTATTGACTTAAATTCCTGAAACCCTTATTAGACAAGTACTTTACTTGAGTTTACAAATTAGCTCTCAATAACCAACACAGAATCACCTATGAAACTCGCTAAACCGCTCAATTTGGCAAATCTTGTTGGTTCTATTTTACTACCTAGAATCGCTAATAATCAAACAGCTACTTCTAACAAGAGTGAAACATCAATTACTTTACCCAGTAATCCCATAAATATCATTTACCTGGAACCCTTTGATACTGCTGTTATTGCTTATCACATGATGGGTCTTGGCAACTTTGAATAAAGCATAGTTTCAGTAAAGCCTTTAAAAAGCTACCTTAACTCTCTAACCTTGGGGGGGTAGTTAGTGCATTAATTCTTCAAATCAACATTATATTAATCCAGAAGATAGAGACATATTGGAAAAGTTAAAGCACACTAGTAAGAGTAACTTTAACTATTCAGTAATGGTGTGGCAATGTGGCTAAAATATGGTGTAAATGAAGAAGGTATCTTGATATGTATTGAAGATATCAATAGGGGGAAGACTTCACTTCAGTGTCCTTACTGTAATAGTAGTCTAACTGCTAAAAAAGGCAAGGTTAAAGAGCATCATTTTGCTCATAATGAAGAAACCTGCCGCCCCATAGCTAACCGAGAATTCCCTACTCTGCCACTCTATGACAATTTCAACGTTCAATTATCTGGCAAGGATTTGGCACAGTTAAAGCTGCTTTGGCAGGAGTACGGAGCCAAAAATTACCCTATTAGTTCCTACTTAATTACTTCTGGTTTACTCAAAGCAGGAGTGTTAAGAAAAAACCTATACTTAACCCCAACAGAATATAAATTTAGTGATTTGGGTAAAATTCCCGTTGGAGCGCTAGAGTTTGCGCGGTTCAATGATGTACAGGAGCCACTATTACTTAAAAAACTGCTGAAACTTCAGCTAGCTTTTAAACACGCCGAATACAAAAATGCTCCAGATTTAGTATATCGATTTACTGATTTGAAGCTGTATCGCGCTCAACTTCAACGCATTCTATCCTCTAGCCTATATTTTTTAGAGATTGAAACTAATATTGGAATTATCTACAAAATAGGAGTAACCACTAGATCCGTTCTCAAGCGAGTAGCAGAAGTAAAAATTAATTTGCTTGCTCATTATTCGAGTGCTGCTATTAAAGTATTAGGAACTTGGGAACACAGGGGAAATATTGAATTATATTTCAAACACCGTTATCAAAGCTTTAATCATCCCATAGGGAGTTTAACTGAGTACTATAAATTTAATGCTGAGGATACCGAAATGGTACTGCGTGACCTACAACAAATGCAACCTAAAATACTATCTCAAGATGAAATAGATATTTTTGAGGAGAATTCTAGCTGGGAGCAAATTGCTGTGTAGTATTCTCATAATCCCGTAGGAAAATATAATTAATTACTAAGCAAAAATAATTATTTTATTGCTATACCTCTAAATACTTTACTACTGATGATGAGGCAACTGCAAACTCTTGATACAGCAGTATTTACCGAGAAGCGATGGCGTAACCGCCCAGCGTAGCTGATCGCAGTGGTCAAGTGGTCAAGTGCATTACTTGAGACTATGCACTCAACGATTTAAGAAGCGAGCAAACCCGACATCTCCAATACTCGCTGTGACCAAGTAGACGCAACAGATGCAATATCTGTAATTTCCATTGATTTGTCCCAAACATTAATCCAGTTTTGTAATAAGTCTTGGAGTTGATTTAATTCAACATTATTTATTTCACTTTTTTGTTGTATTAAAGACACGTACAACAAACTTTCTGACAACAATATTGGAACTAATTCACGAATTGCACTCTTTTGTGACCAAGAGTTAAGGCGTGCCAAACTAGCTGCCAATTCTCCTAATTGTTGCGCGTGGGATTGACGTAAAAAACTCGCTTCAATTGCACTCCAGTTAGGCATTACAATCCTCCTAGCAATTGCTTGGTAATTTGGCTAACTTGTTCTCGAATTTGGTTA
Organism: Nostoc sp.; assembly: GCF_036916575.1. GTDB lineage: Bacteria > Cyanobacteriota > Cyanobacteriia > Cyanobacteriales > Nostocaceae > Nostoc. The sequence goes on along the minus strand of NZ_JBALGC010000087.1, from coordinate 10,147 downwards.
GACTGTATTATCATACTACGGTTATTCTGGCTTGGGCGAATGTTGATGATTGACTCAAACACGATTTCCTGAGTCAAAGGAGACCAATCCACACCCCAAATATCTCGTTGTCTGCTACCGTCTTTAAGTAACTCTTGTTCACATTCGTAATGGCGAACGCCACCACCTGCAAGAATTTTGCGTTCGATGTCTACTGCTATTTTAATGAATACATCCCAAGTTTTCACCATTTCGTCTATTTCTTCACGACTAGCAGGCTCACGGATTATTAAAATCAATTGAATTTAGTCCCAAGTAGCAATCAACAGGATCATTGCATAGATTAATGAATCACGCCAAACAATTGAACACTGATGAATAAATTCAGGAAAGTTTGCTTATATCCCCCGAATTTAGCAAAGCGCATTCGGGGCCTTTACGCATCACCCATCGTAAAGCTATTTGCTTCGATAAAGGATAAAAATGATAAAGGCTGACTCATATTAGCAGCAAAGCCCAGAATTCCTGGATCTCGATGAGAGTAAAGTAACTGGCCTTTACTATCAAACAAAAAAGTTCCACCACGCTGAGTTAAGTAGGCAGAATTTGGTACATAAGTGTGCCAATTGCTCAGAACTTCCACCATATTACCTAGCCGTAGAGTTGCTAATTCAAAGGGACGTTGAAAACCATTTCCGCCAGCTAATCGGAAAAACGAGCCTTTAAAAGTAGGTAGAGGAGTACCTTGAATAATTTCATCATCTTCAATGAGTTGAGGGGCTTGACGATCTCCCCTGTATCCCCGAAAAACTTCTCTTAGCGTTCCTGGACTTCCAAACCCTGCACACATTAACATTAGATTTAGCCAAGCTTGATGAGACACAGAAAGTCCAGGTAGAGTCAGATTCAGACCTGAATAAAGTTTAAGTTGGTGATGTAATTCTGCATTGGGTTCAACAAATAAATTTTCCGGTGAAAATCCTGTATATTGACAGAATCTTGTTCCAGAGGTGCGTGAGCCAATTCCCACTGCACGAATAGCGACTTTTTCAGGAGGCAATTTGTTAGCTTTGCGCTGTAACCACCATGCATATTCAAGGCTATCAAAATCCCCAAGTTGTGGCCAGACTAAAATCAGGATATGTGAGGCAGTCTCGCAATTTTCTAGTAGGGGTTGGATTATGCTATCACTAACACACTGAAGTTCAGTCTGATTAAGGATATTGTAGGGATTCATTAAAAATGATTAACTGCTATTGAGCTATCCAATTTTAATTTACAAGAAGTAAGTTGATCAATATAAATTTGTGTATGAGAGCCAAATCTTAAAAGAACTTCACCTCCAACAAGTTGGTCCTGCTGCCCATTTTGATGTCGCATTTGCCGATAGGCTCAATATATTTACGGGTGATAATGGTTTAGGTAAAAGTTTTTTACTCGATATTGCATGGTGGGTGATGACTACAAATTGGGCAGAGCAACCAGCGTACCCACAGCGAGTCAGAGGTGAAAATCCGCAAATTACAGCCGTAGTTAGCAATAAAAAAAATATAAGAGAGTATCAGAGCCAGTTTGATTTTTCTGAACAGCAATGGCGTAATTTACAAATGCCGCCTTTATTAAAAGAAGTAGTTATTTATGTGCGGGTTGATGGTAGTTTTTCTGTTTTTGACCCTGCTCGCCAACGCGATATTGCTTATAATTTTAATCCAAATACACTTTGGAATGGATTAAAGTCAAAAAGTAAAGTTATTTGTAATGGTCTAATTCAAGATTGGGTTACATGGCAGAATCAACCTAATAAATATCCATTTGAACTCTTTTCTAATGTCATTAACAAACTTGCACCTCACCCTTCCGAATGGATAGAAGTAGGAGAACCAACGCGAGTTTCTATTGAAGACGTGCGCGATATTCCTACAGTTAACCTACCTTACGGGAATGTTCCTGTTACTCAAACATCAGCCGGAATGAAGCGTATTTTGGGACTAGCTTATTTACTAGTGTGGACTTGGTACGAACACAAAAAAGCTTCAGAACTGCGACAACAAAAGCCAGTAAATCAGATAATTTTACTAATTGATGAAATTGAATCTCATTTGCATCCTCGTTGGCAGAGGGTGATTTTACCAGCTATTTTATCTGTGGTGACAGAATTACAACCCAGGATGAAGATACAGGCTTTAGTAACTACTCATTCTCCACTTATTCTTGCTTCCTTAGAGGTTGTTTGAAAAGTCATGGCTGATGTATCAAATATTTTTTTACCCCACCCTAACCCTCCCCTTATAAAGGGGAGGGAATCGGATTTATCTTGTTTCCCCCCTTTACAAGGGGGGACTAAGGGGGGTAATAACGTAATTAAAATCACAGCTAACCACTTTTCAAACATCCTCTTAGAGCCAAATTTTAATGAGCAAGAAGATCAACTATTTTTATTTAAATTACAAGATAGAGAGGTTAGCCTTGACGAAGTACCTTGGTCAAAACAAGGGGACATAGTTGGATGGTTAACCTCAGACATTTTCGGACTCAAACAAGCCCGTTCCAAAGAAGCAGAAATCGCAATTGAAGCAGCAGAGGCTTGGATGCGTGCTGATGATATGAATGCGTTTCCAGAAAATCTGAGAATACCAACACAAATTCATCAGGAACTTCAAAGAGTTTTACCAGGACATGACCCATTTTGGCCCCGTTGGATAGTTACAACGGAGAAAAGAAATTCTGGGCTATCAGGGGTATAACACAGATGATGCCATTTAATCCTCCTCCAGAACCGCCTGATTTTGATAAAAAAGTGCGACAACCAGGAAATGCTTGGTTGGCAAAAAATCCAAACCCTAAAAAAGGAACTAGAGATTATTGGTCGCCTTTCAAAAGTTATTTAGCTGATGGATTTAGTAATCTGTGTGGCTATAGCGTTATGTATGAACCAGTTGGTACAGTAGATCATTATCGCAGCCGTGAAAATTATCGCAATTTAGCTTATGAATGGAGCAATTTACGCTTTGCTTCTGCCTGGATAAACAGTAGTAAAGGTACGCTTGATGACCAGGTACTTGACCCTTTGGATTTGGGAGAAGATTGGTTTGAAATTTTACTTCCTTCCCTACAATTAGTATTAACAGATAAAGTTCCTCCACAACAACGTCAAAAGGCAGAATTTGCTTTGGAACGGTTGCGGTTACGGGATGATGAAAGAGTCTTGCGCCAGCGTCAACAATGGTATCAACTTTATTTGGATGGGGATTTGACTCTACAAGGATTAGAAAAAAAAGCTCCTTTGATAGCGCGTGCGATAAAGAAACAGCAACAGGCTATTTCTCAATAAGAATAAGCTTTGTAGTTATCAGATTGTGAAGGCAAGTATTTTCATAACACGATATGGCAAGATAAATGGGTAAAAGTTCAATGAACTTGTCACAGACTATTAAGTAGCACATCGCGTTATATATTTCTGTTAGAGCAGTTTCTTACCAAAAGAGTTATTTTTCTATTTTTTTACTCATATATACAAACATGCTTGCATTATCAATAGGCAGTATGTAACTTGGCAAGTGTGCAGTTTAGTAGGAGAGTAACTGAAGTTTAGTTGTATCTGAGTTGAGCTATACCTGTACTAAAGTGACATAAATTGTAAATTATTTTTTAATTTACAAGCAGTTTGGTAAGGTGCTAGTTTAATTCGCTTTCAATTGATGAAGTCTTTCAGTTGGAATAGAGTTTGATGATATGTGAGAACGTTATCTACACCCAGAAAACACTTGCCGAAAGATACGGGATTTCCATTGCCGCTTTACAACGGTGGTATCCCTATGCTGGTATAGTTAAACCCCGAAAGCGGGGAGGATATTTTGATGCAACAACAGTCGAAATTGCAGATGTTTTCTACGTTGCTATCAAGATTCGGCGGTTGACTTGTGAGGAATATTTACAGCAAGTGATTCCTGCTGGTGGCTTAGATGCTTATTTGCAAAAAGTCAATGACGTAAGCCTTTATGATTTTTTGACTAAGCATATATCTGATGAAGAAAAAAATAACCCAATTGTGCAAGCAGTAATTAGGAGAATTGAGCGAAATGAAGCATATCAACAAAGTGGCAGAGACTTTGCAGGTGTCGCCTGATGTAGTACGTACCTGCTGTCGGTTGTTAGATTTAGCTTTGCAGCCAAATGATACGCTTGATGAAACAATTGAACAGCAATTAGTTCAACTTAAAGAGACAGCCTCCCGTGAAGGTATGTCCCTTGAAGAAGCTGGCCAGCACTTGATTGCAATGCGCGATCGCAAATCAGAAGTAGGCGAACATAAGTTCGACAAGCGCGAGTACATCAAACAGCGATTTGGCGTAGACCCAGAGCAAGCTTTGCCCGACAGCTTTGTAGGAATACTTTACCGAGATGCAGATAGGGGTATTCAGTTAGGGGAATTACGCCATAAGGTGGTGCTTGAATCTTCCACACTTGCTCTAGAAGAATTTGTTTTTCATGGCAGCAGTTTACTTGGTGAAGGTGATACTTCCGTTCCACCTGGTTACGATGAAGCGCAAGAGCGAATTAACTCGCGCATCGATAACGATTTTTTCGGCAAAGTGAACTGGGGGGAAGAGACTCATCCACTGTTGGTCGGTACATCGACACCGCAGCCGAGACAGTTGAAGTCCTCGCAGCCGAAAACCGGGCAATCTCCGAAGAAATAGTAGCTCAAATGCTACCCATCTGCTATCAAATACGGGATGAGAGTTTACTCAACTTGAGAAAGACATCTACCCAGGCAGTTGGTATAAATTTACTTTCGGTAGTAGCTGGTACTGTTATTGGGACGTGGGTAGCAGTTCCCCCAACTCAAGAGAGACAGGAAATTCTGAGTATTCAGCCAATTTTGATTGGTGTGGGTATAGGTGAATTAGTTGGTTTAATTTTGGCACTAGTAATAATTTGGTTTACCAGGGACGAACAAAAAACCTAGTCAACCTTTCAAAATCAAGGCAATTACTCATTTTAATCGCATTATTGCCAGGGAGCAAGTATGAGTGCAGCATTTGACTTTTTGGTTAACACGGCAGGTGGTTTGTTGATGAACCTGGGTGTTTCTGGGATGGTGGGACAATTATTGGGAGTGGGGGCGACCCTTGCCTTGCATCCTTTGTTGCTACTTACTGGGATAGTTGTGGGTGGTGCGGGAATTGCGATGGCGCGGAGCGCCCGCCAAGAGGCGATCGCACGCGAGTTAAACAAGCGCCCTCAGTTGCAGTTGGTTATTGATAATACATGAGGGGTAAATTATGTTTACTCCTACACCTGTGCGAAATAAACAACCAAGTCGCAGAAAGAAAAAGGTAAATGTTACCCTGTGGACGGTTTGTTCAACTGTTAGTGCGCTGTCTGTTATCGGGGCGGTTGCATTGATGGTTGGATGGAAGCAACAGGTTCCAGGTAATCAAATATCGGAGGTACAACAGGTAAAGACGCAAGTTTCCCAAATTCGGGAAGTGTACTTAGAAAAGCTTTCTCGTACTGACTACAATATAGACCATCTTTCCAGTTACTCCTCAGTCGAGGGTGCGCCTACTCTTACGGGCTGGCGACAGTTGGCGGCGGCATTGTGGGGACAGCAATTGCGGAGTGAAATATCCAGAATGCAGGCTAATGAGAAATCTGGGTTTTACCGCCTTCACTATATGCCGGCACTGGAGATAGTTAAATTCAACTCGCTGGATGTGTTACTAGAAGCGGCTTCTGGAAATAATACTTTTTACTGGGGATACCGCAAAACCGATGGTACGAAAGTTGAGGAGAAGATACCAACTGGAGCGGCTGCTGTTTTGATTTTGGGTAAATTAGAGGCAATTGATTACGCTCAAAACTTGGAATCTCAACCATCGGTTGATCTAAATCAAATGCTAATTCAGATTAAGAATGCTCAAGAACCATATTCTCTTGCACAGGCGCAGCTGTTACGAGCGCGGGGGTATTTAGATCCAGTAGAGCAGATGGCACAGGTGGCAGACATCCGCGAGAGAATACACCAACGGGAGGAGCAAAGGCGGATGTATATCCAACAAATGAAGAAGCAATTACCTCAGCCAGTTCCTAATAAACAACCTGTTAATAAATCGAGGGGGTGATGTCATGTATGTCAAGTTTGCTGCTGCGATAATTTGCATAGCTTTGTGTTCGCTCAATGTTGTAGCGGCAGTCAAACGTACCCCTATTCGTACTACCCTTGAAGGTTCAACTCGCACGACGGTCGAGATGATGCCATCTCCGAATTCAGGAGTGCATTGGATGAGTGCAGTTATATTTCTGGCTGGATTTGCTTGTTTTTCGGGCTGGGGAATTTCTAACTATAACAATGCAGTTGAAGAGATAGATGAATTGTCTGATAACTTGCCTAATCCCGGCAATCAACAACTTCATCTTGGTGTTTCTAATACTGATATTCAGCCTTCTTTAATGCCCCCGGTATCACCTTCTTCTGGGATGAGATTCAATAGCGAATTCTCTGCCAAGAATGTAGTCCAATTTTCTCCTCGTTCTAGTGTTTCTGGGTTAGGGCGAATACATAGTACCCAGTTTGTTGAAGATGGAGTGCAAAATCAACCTGGAATGTTATCTCCAGAGGAGTTTTACGCCCAACTTCAGGATGAAGATTTCTGGGAAGATACTAACTCCCAGGTAAATGATAAACCTGCCAGCTAGTTACTTAATTTGAGGTCATATTATGAGCAGAAATCAGCGCCGCAACTTTGATGTTGATTATTCTGAAGGTGGAGCAATTGTGCCTGCAAACCGCTTGCAAAACATGTTGCAGCAGGTACAGCAACAAGGAGGAATAGTAAATCAGCAACCTAACGTTTCTCCCATAACTAGTTATGATACTCAGCCAGTAGAAGTTAGGTATATTAATGCGCCTACTGCCTATAAGCCGAGGGTTCCTCAGATAGAGATTCCCTATATTGAGACTTGGAAAGCACATCGGTTGCACCCGCAAAACCCCTGGAGGTTTGGCTGGTATCCAGTATATTTTTTATCTGATGTAATTAAATCTCCTGTGGGTGTAGCTGGTGTGGGAGTGTGGTTGTTAATAATGCTGTTGAATTTTTTCCTAAATGGCAGTTATACCGGGCCGGGGTATGCGTCTGGGAAGAAGATTGAAGTTGTACCCAAGGAAGTTCCCTCTTTTGCCCTGCCTGTGGTTAAGCAATTGGAATAATGACGGTAAAGGCAATTTTTGGGTTCGTACTGCTGGTATGGATTGCAGATATTTTACAACCGGGATATTTGCAGTTTTATAACTGGCGTAATGCTGTGGCATTGGTACAAAAGCTTCAGTTTTCATCGTCGGCTGTTGTACCCACTGCTGCACCTGGCGTGAATATATCTTCTACTCCTGTTCCTAAACGCTATTCTCCTCAAGTAAGGGAACCTGCAACATCTGGGGATGGCCTAAATTCTCCTGATTGCCGTGTGGCTAGGAATGATTTTGAGGAAGTATTGAGTACTGCAAGGATTGGTTGTTGGCAGGTTTCTCCTGCTAATGCAAAAAGGCGTTGAGATAATGCGAATAATCTTTGAAACTGACGGTGGCAAGGAGGTTAGTAATTCGACTGTAACTAATTTGGATGAGACGGTCGATACTAACTCGAGTGGAAATTGGAGATATGCGATCCCAACCTCAGTTTTAATTGCAGCTATGGTCATTCCCCAAATTTCTGGGTGGGTTGAATCTCAGTTTTTAGTTAAATCTCTCCAAAGTCTAATACTACCTAAAATTATTGGTAGTAATCAGGTTTTAAATAACGGTCGAATTGCCTTTCCAACTGCGCCTGGTACACCTATTACCTCAGAGTTTGGTTGGCGAACACACCCCATTACAGGCGAACGCAGGTTTCACACGGGGATTGATTTTGGTGCAGCAAAGGGGACACTAATTTATGCGGTTGATGGTGGTCGAGTGGTTTTTGCAGGCGACAAGGGTGGTTATGGCAAAGCGGTTGTTATTCAGCATCAGGGAAGTTTATCTACTCTCTACGGTCATGCTAGTCAGCTGTATGTACAGCAGGGACAACAAGTTGTGCGTGGGCAAATGATTGCAGCAGTCGGTAGTACTGGTTTTTCAACGGGGCCACATTTGCATTTTGAAGTTCGCTCTCATGGTGTAGCGCAGAATCCCCGTCCTTATTTACACGAGTATTTAGCTAACCGTTGAAGTTATTTAGCTATTGGCAAGAGAAATGCAAATTGTACCGATTTTTATATCAGGTTTGGTTGGTGCAACTTGCTCTGTTGCATTTTCTTATGGAGTGGCTTCACTGCCATGTGGATTGGTATCAAAGAGTGCAGATACTGTCTGTCAAGTGCGTAGTTTTGGTAAGGCACTTGATAGTTGGAAATTTGGGTTTATTATTGGTGGTTTAGGTGGGTTGATTTTGAGTCCTCACCGTCAATTTATATCCCGGTTTCAACCCATTCATTTGTCAACTGCTTCTTTAATTACTTTGGGAATTTATTTTTCAATTTCTCAAAGTACTAGTGTTTTTTCAGCATCATTAAATAGTTTCAGAGGCAGAGTTAGTACAAGTTCTTACTCACCACATCCTTATTCACCAAGATTGAGTGCTTTTTTAGCAACAATTCGTTGGGCAGAAACAGGAACTAGTGAGACAGAAAGTTATCGAAAGTTAGTATTTAACAGAACTTTTAATAATTTTTCTACACACCCGTTAAAGAAACAGTGCGCTCCTATCAATGGTAAAAATATTTGTTCAACTGCGGCTGGTGCTTATCAAATGTTGGATAAAAGTTGGTATGATATTCAGCCAAAGTTAAACTTAAAGGATTTTAGCCCCGCTTCTCAGGACAAGATGGCAATTGAATATATTCGTCGTAATAATGCCTTAAGCGATGTTGAAGCAGGAAGGTTTGATACTGCGATATGTAAAGTAGGTAGGGTATGGGCCAGTCTTATTTGCAACTCGTACAATCAAAACCCAAAATCTTTAGCGCAGTTGAGAATTTACTATCAGCAGCAATTACAAAAATTTGAAATTTCTAGGAGGTAAAAATCAGTGATGTTATTACCATACAATAACACTAATGGTAATATTGAAGTTCAAAAACAAAAGCTTTTGACTGCAATTGTGCAGGCAAAACAAGATGGTTTGGGCAATGAAGAGATTATAGATAATATACGGGAAGCTTTACCTGACGTAATGGTTTATTATGCTGAAACTGTTTTAAAGCAGATTGACTTTAGAGCAAAATTATCACGTCAAGTTATAGAATTTAATTTAGAATTTTTATTTCAGGTAATATACGAATCAGTAATTGCAGGTACAAACGATGAAGAAATATTATCAATATGTGCAGAACACTGTACTTTAAACCAATATGAATTTGTACGTTATGCACTTGAGTATATTCATCTCAATCGAATGCCATCACAGTGGGAGCAAAATAACGTATATCAAAAAATGATTGAGATACTTAGCAGCTCACCCATTGAATCTTTATTTGAATACATTGAATCAATCAAAAATATTTATCTCAAGCAGATTGGTTATAAAGTAGTTCAGGAGAATCTTTATAATTTATTTTTGATCAATAAGGAAACTGGTTATTTTACTGATTTAGCTAATAAATCTAGAGATAACTTCATTAAAAACTATTGCTGCCGAACGGCAGTGCTTGTTGCGCGTGCCACAGGTAAGCCATTAGATTTAAAACTGACAGGTAATGGTTTAATTCTTTTAAAAAATCCTAAATATTTAGATATAAATAGTGGTGCAAATGAGATTGCTACTTCACAGAACTTAACTATGGAACAGGCAGGAAAACTATTAGTTAATACCTTAGAAGAATTTAGTATTAATGCTAAGTATGTTGATGCCAAAAATGGCCCTACCTTTAACCGTATTAGGGTAAAACTGGGACGGGGTGTTAGTTACAAGAAAGTAGAAGACATCGGTAATGACTTAGTGCAGCAGCTTGGTGAAGAGTTAAACTTGAAAGTTGCACCAATGGTAAGTGTTGTGCCTGGGGGAGTTGTATTTGACATACCCCGGTTAGACAGACAATTTGCTTATTTCCGCGATTATTTTACTTTTGACGGCGAACCTGATATTCATTCGGTATCCATCCCCGGTGGTGTTGATGTTGATGGCAC
>NZ_JBALGC010000086.1:0-89759 GCF_036916575.1 Nostoc sp. | reverse complement strand
TCCGGACCGCACTACCCCTACCCAGCAGCGTGGGGTATATACAAAGAACCGCCCGCCGATGAATTTTTAGTACATAATTTGGAACACGGTGGGGTAATTATTAGCTACAATCCTAAGCAAATTAAAGATCAAGAGTTGACCCAATTACGGCAGCAGGCGCGATCTTTGAGCTACTTTAACGGACGTATTATCCTGACACCACGACAGAACCTCGATACAGCAATTGCACTCACCGCTTGGAATTACTTGCAGAAGCTTGACCGTTACAACTCTACAGCAGTAAAGGTCTTTTATGATACCCATATTGTTCGAGGCCCTGAGTGCCAGGAAGGGCTATGTCCCGGCTAAGGCTATAGGGTTGAGTTCAGGGAATTTATCTATTGAGGCAGGCACGAGAAGCTAGAACACCGATTCACTAATCCCAAAAACCTTTTTTATAAGTTTGGGAAGACCGAAATTTCGTGACTCAATCCTCAATGAACTCAGTATTGGAGCCATTAGCCTCCGTTATAGGCGATGTGGCTCTTTTTACTTTGAGCAATCAGTCTACAGAAAGCCTGCCAATTGTCAACTAAGCCTATTAATAGTTTTAAGCACTTGGGAATGAGATAGGATACAGAGAAAATGCAAATTTTCCTTGATTAACCATAATCATCCGCAAATAAGGCATCTCCAGTTTTTCTACAGGATGGCTGCTGCTTAAAAGTGCGATCGCATACCCGCCCAAACTAAGCGATCGCAAACATCTACCTCTTGTAGAATAGACAAAATGCTTCTTTGGCAAGATAATGTAATATAACTTAGCGATAATTGGGCGATCGCTGTTCCTTTTGGGTCTAATTGCTAGGAAGGCGGCAATCTGCTACATATCAGGGTGGTTTCATCCCAATTTGTCCACCCAAAGACAGTAGATGAAGCTTTGTCTGAATAACTATAAGGGATGAAATAGCTCTGCTTTCCAAACAGTAAAAAAGGAACAGATTTTTATGACATTTGATTACGACCTGTTTGTCATTGGTGCTGGGCCTGGGGGATTGGCAGCAGCTAAAAAAGCAGCTAGCTACGGTGTCCGTGTAGCAGTTGCTGAACAAGAAGCCATCGGTGGAACTTGTGTAAATCGCGGTTGCGTTCCCAAAAAACTGATTGTTTACGCCGCTGACTTCGCTCTGCAAAATCAAATAGCGCACAGTTATGGGTGGAGTGACTGTCAAACATACTTTGACTGGACATTATTTATTAAGTCAGTACACCAGCATATTGACAAGATTAACCAGTCCTATTTTCAGCAATTGCACAAAGCTGGAATTGAACTAATTTCTGAACATGCCACTTTCATCGATACCCATACTATCAATATCAATGGACGCAAAATTACAGCAGACAAAATTTTAATTGCTGTGGGAGGGCAACCCCTCAAGCCCCAAATCCCAGGTATAGAATACGCCATCACATCTCGCGAGATGTTTCAGCTACCTTATCTGCCGAAACGTTTAGCAGTCATTGGCGGCGGCTACATTGGCATCGAATTTTCCAGCATGATGCACGCTTTCGGCTGCGAGGTGACGGTAATTGAAAAAGACGAGATGATTTTATCGGGGTTTGATAATGACATTCGCTCTGCGGTACAACAGGGTTTGAGTAAACGTGGAATTAAGTTGTTCACCAATAGCACCGTTCAAGAAATCAAATTCTCAGAAGAAGGTTTGTTGTTAACTATTGCTGCTGAGAACCGAGAAATAATTACAGCAGATACCATCTTAGTTGCCACAGGTTACGCTCCAAATACCAAGAATCTTGGTTTGGAAAATGCCCATGTTGAACTTGGCGAAGATGGTGCAATTAAAGTAGATGAATACAGCCGCACCAGCCAAGAAAACATTTTTGCTGTAGGTGACTGCACCAGCCGCCTGCAATTGTCTCCAGTGGCTAAGGCAGAAGGTATTGCCTTTGCCGATACAGTTTTTGGGAACAAGCCGCAAAAACTGAATTATGATTATGTGCCCACTGCTGTTTTTTGCCGTCCAGAAGCGGCTAGTGTGGGAATGACAGAAGCGAAAGCACGGGAAAAATTTGGTGAATCTGTACAATGCGACTCCACCGAGTTCCAACCACTGTTGTATCAGCTAATTGAACAGAATGAGCCAACCACTATGAAGTTAGTGTTAAATGGTGATTCTGGGCAAGTTTTGGGTGCTCATATGGTGGGTGAACACGCAGCAGATATCATTCAAAGTCTTGGCGTGGCAATTCGCAAGGGCATTACCAAAGAAGATTTGGATGAAACAATAGTCATTCATCCGACGACAGGAGAAGAATTCTTGTCCTTAAATTAAAATCACGTGCAGGGTTGAGTAAAAAAGGCACGAACAGAGAAGGGGGCGCGGTGCATGGGGGAAAATTCTTCTTCTCTGCTCCCCGCCCTTATGCCTAATTATTCTTGGGGAACTCCAAAAATTAAATTATCCAAATCCTTGTATCCAATATAACTATCCGATTCTGCTTCCCCTGCTCAAGAACAGCTTCCACAGCAATTGGATATTTTTTTATTTGTCAGTCTCTTGTCCTTGTGAACAAGATTTTGTGGGAGTGCCTAAATCGTCTAAAGTATTCATTAATGAGTCATCCTGTGGCATAGGGTATCTGCTTTGGGAATTTACAACATCATTAAAAGCTTCAAGAGCTTCAAGATCCTTAAGAGCCTCTGATGCAGACTGATATCGCTGTTTAAAGTCCTCCAGCACCATTTTACTGAGAATATTAGCTAAAGAGTGGCTCACTTGCGCCTGGAGTTTACCGCCGTAGGCATCGCTCCATTTTATCTCTCCATCAGCATCTCGACAAAGCTCACGAGGTGCTATACCAGTCAAGGCTTTAATCCCAACCATACCGACTGCATAGATATCACTACTGTAGTGGGGACGCCCAAAACATTGCTCGCTTGGTGCGTAACCCTGAGTACCAATGCCAATGGTCAAGGGGATTTGCTCTTGATGATCAAGCTGTTTTGTGCTGACTTCTTTGACGGCTCCAAAGTCAATTAATACCAGTTTTCCGTCTGAGTGTCGCCGGATGATATTGCTGGGTTTAATATCCCGGTGAATCACGTTGTTTTTATGGACAAATGTTAATGTTTGCAATAAGTCCCTGACAATTTTGATAACTGCAATTTCATCAATTGCTCTGCCTGCTGGGAGTTCCTGATTTAAAGGATGACCAATTATCTGTTCTTGGACTAAATAAAATTCTTCATCTTCTTCAAAATACGCCAAAAGTCGAGGGATTTGATTGTGTGTTCCCAATTTTTCTAGTGTTTGCGCCTCTGAGTTAAAAAAACGTCTGGCAAGTTGCAATCCTTGTGGTTTAGTGTTGGCTGGTTTTAATTGTTTGACAACACATCGCGGGTTACCAGGACGTTGAGTATCTTCGGCAATGTAGGTTTCGCTGAATCCACCGGAACCGAGAACTTTGACAATTTTGTAGCGTTGAGCCAGGACTTTTCCTGATAAAGCTAAATCTCGTTGCTGGATTAAGTCTTGTAAGTCATCTTGTTGGCTGATAATCTCTTGCACAACGGCGGAAGTTTTATACTTCTGAAAAATGTCTAGTAATTGGCGTTTTCGGATGCTTTCTCTCACCAATGAGGTTCCCAGGTAGCAAAGTCCGGTCATCGCGATCGCAATCATTGGTACAGCAGTAGGAAAAATTAACTGATCATAGACAAATAACCCATAGCTAATTCCTACCCAAGTACCAGACAAGGCGAGGCTATATAGAAATCTATTGATACTACGCTTGCGTCTGCTAATCATCAAGGCTGTGCTGCCAACTAGAATTAGCACAAACAAACCCTGCAACGGTGGACTGTTAATTCCTGGGGCGAGCGCTTTACCTGACATCAAAGTTGCGATTGCATTGGCGTGAATTTCCACGCCCGACATGGGTTTACTGCTGTTGCTAGCAGCGACTGGATAATAATCATTGTTTAACTTATCTGTTGCACCAATCAGCACTATCTTGTCTTTGAAGACCTTTCCCTGTTGCAAATAGGTGTTCCAGTTTTCCGGGTCGAGTACATGCCAAAAGGGTATTTGCTCAAATGTACCCGCAGACCCCCAAAAATAAATGCGATCGCTTTTTGGTTGAGGATAATTTACTTGTGCTGCTGTGAGCGCTGCTTCATCAAAAGAGGGTAGCTTCTCTATCAAATTATCTTCAGCTAACAACTTAGAAAACTCACTCGCTAATCGATGAACTTTTCCATCCACCTCCACGGGGTAATTAACTGAGCCAATGGACACTGAGCCTGTATGAAACATCTGTTGTGGGTCTATCAGTTGCATAAAAGACCCTTGGTGCGTCTGGGAATTTTCGTAGACGGCTGCTAAGGTAACTTTACTGCCATATTTTTGCAATGCTGCCTGGAGTTGGCGATCGTCAGTAACTCCATAACTACTTGGCGTGTCAAAAACGACATCTACCCCCACCGAGCGGACACCGGCTTTAATTAATTTTGTAATTACCTGAGCATATGCAGCACGTTTATAAGGAAAAGATTTCAGTGTTTCTAGATAGGCATACTGTTTGGGATTTGTTTTATAGTACTGTTCGGGAACTGATATTGACTGATCGTCTATTGCTAAAATTACGATGTCTTCGGGAGGCACAATCGGCCCACGCAGTTGAAAAAAATAAGATTGTGTCTGATTTTCGATCAATTGAACCAATTCCCAACCGGAAGCACTCAGCAGTGCTGCCCCCATTACCCAAGCGCCAGCGAGTAGATGACCTAAGCGAACCATCCACCTGGACTGACGAGCCGATGCTGTCAAAGTTACTTTTGTCGGTTTACTTGACAGTCTATTGGCAGCAGAGACATAGTTTTTAGTTAAGGTAGATGTAGGTTCTTCTGCCATGTCGTGTTACTGATTGATTTAAGTCGAACACTTTTATTTAGACCACGTTTTAATGCAAGCACATTTAAATAAGACTTAAATGATAATTTTATACATTTGTAAAGTATTTTCTATTCATCAACAAACTTTTATTAACAGAGCTAGCCCCCAAGAGATTCCTACTCAAGCACTATCTAAGTTCTTCTTTTTCTGTTGAGTGAGTTACAACTAGTGATTGTCTCACAGATCAGAGCTGGATATACTTTGCCTGTGCATTTGGTTATAGCGAGGTTTTTCCCTCACCTAACCAACAGGTACGCTCATAATTGGGTGCTTTACCAGAAGCTGTCCTAAGTCCGTCTCCTGTCTCTGGCGCAATATTGGTACTCCCCACAAAGCGTGTCCTGATACTGAAAGCTTTACCTATAGATAGGGATTAACTTATATCCTACCGTCAGCCTATGCTATACCTCTTTAGGAGTAAACTTTAGTGTTATACAGCTATAAATGCTGTTACTGGTTCAATTTTATTGGTAGATTTTGATCACAGGGTGGCTCTTGCAGTGTCGGAGGTGAATAGGGTTTAGCACACAGTATCTCAACTCTAATGTTGCAGCCGTTTTTATGCCTTGAAAGAGGTAGGATAAAACTTATAGATGAAGAGCTACTTTATAGATATTAGCAAACTTGCTATTTGAAAATTGCTATAATCTATTGTTCCATCTAAATTCATTTATATTATTAGGTGTAAATTTGTATGGGTTCTCCAATGAATCGTCTGTCTATTTTTGTAGACGGAAACAATATGTTCTATGCTCAACAAAAAAATGGCTGGTTTTTTGACCCGCGGCGAGTCTTAGAATACTTAAAACATGAGCAATCAGAAACAACCTTAATTAATGCATTCTGGTACACTGGTTTAAAAGACCCACAAGATCAGCGAGGTTTTAGAGATGCTCTAATTAGTCTGGGATATACAGTCCGAACTAAAATTCTTAAAGAATACTATGATGATACTTCTGGTCGTTACTCGCAAAAAGCGAATTTAGATATTGAAATTGTTGTAGATATGTTTAATACAGTAGACCAGTATGACCGAGTAGTATTATTCAGTGGCGATGGAGATTTTGAAAGAGCAATCGAACTATTACGCTCAAAAAATACACATATTACGGTAGTATCAACAGAAGGAATGATAGCTAGAGAGCTACGGAATGCAACCGATAGATATATAGATTTAAATGATATCAGAGATCAAATAGAAAAAACCGAAGGTTAGTAGCCTTAGTAATTATTTACAAAGGAAAGAGTAAAAGAAAAACTAAGGTTTAAGATATATTGAGCCACAAGTAACAATTAAACAACAAACCCCAAATGACAAACAAAACAGATCGAATTATCATTTTTGATACGACATTGCGAGATGGAGAGCAGTGTCCGGGAGCGACTTTGAATATAGACGAAAAGCTAGTTATTGCCAAGCAATTAGCGCGTCTGGGTGTAGATGTAATTGAGGCAGGCTTTGCCTTTGCCAGTCCCGGAGATTTTGAAGCAGTCAGCAAAATTGCCAAAATTGTGGGCACAGAAAATGGCCCGGTAATTTGCAGTTTGGCAAGAGCGATTAAAGCGGATATTGAAGCAGCCGCCGAAGCATTAAAACCAGCAGTTAACGCCAGAATTCATACATTTATTTCGACTTCTGATATTCATTTAGAGTATCAGTTGCGAAAGTCACGGGCAGAAGTGCTAGCGATCGCCGAGGAAATGGTAGCATACGCCAAGTCCTTCATGACAGATGTAGAATTTTCGCCGATGGATGCAGCCCGTTCTGATCCAGAATTTCTTTACCAAGTGTTAGAGCGAGCGATCGCCGCTGGTGCAACAACAGTTAACATTCCCGATACTGTGGGTTACACAACCCCTAGCGAATTTGGAGCCATAATTAAGGGGATTATCGAAAATGTCCCCAACATCGATCAAGCGATTATTTCCGTTCACGGTCATAATGATTTAGGTTTGGCAGTTGCTAACTTCTTAGAAGCCGTGAAAAATGGCGCACGGCAACTAGAATGTACAATCAATGGCATTGGTGAACGCGCTGGAAATGCATCACTAGAAGAATTGGTAATGGCGCTGCATGTGCGGCGACAATATTTTAATCCCTATCTGGGAAGAGCAGAAGATTCTCAAGAATCCCTGACAAATATCGACACCCGACAAATTTACAAAACCTCACGCTTAGTTTCCAATTTGACGGGAATGCTAGTACAACCAAATAAAGCGATCGTCGGAGCAAATGCCTTTGCCCATGAGTCTGGAATTCACCAAGATGGTGTGCTAAAAAACAAACTCACCTATGAAATTATGGATGCCCAATTGATTGGCTTGACAGACAATCAAATAGTTTTGGGCAAACATTCAGGTAGAAATGCTTTCCGCACTCGGTTGAAAGAATTGGGCTTTGAAGTGTCGGATACGGAATTAAATAAAGCATTCGTCAGATTCAAAGAGGTAGCAGATAAAAAGAAAGAAATTTCTGATTGGGATTTAGAAGCGATTGTTAACGATGAAATCCAACAAGCACCTGATTTGTTCCGGGTAGAGTTGGTGCAAGTTTCCTGTGGTAGCAATGCCAAACCCACCGCTACAGTCACCCTCCGCACCCCAGAAGGTGAAGAATTAACCGATGCTGCGATCGGGACTGGGCCAGTGGATGCAGTTTACAAAGCCATCAACCGGGTGGTGAATGTGCCCAACGAGTTGATTGAATTTTCTGTGCAGTCAGTAACAGCTGGTATTGATGCCATTGGAGAAGTGACGATTCGTTTACGTTATGAATCTAGAGTGTTTTCTGGTCATGCAGCGAACACAGATATCATCGTGGCATCTGCTCAAGCTTATGTAAATGCCCTGAACAGGCTGTACTCTGCATTGCAAACTCAAGAAAAGCAACAGAAAGTATCTGCACAGAAAGTGTAAAAGCATCTCTGTTATGATTCCCAGCTGGATGCAATACTGGATTAGATATCTTGCATAAGTTGAGATTTGTTAAACAGAACCACAGATAAACACAGATAAATATAGGTGTTTATCTGTGGTTTCTTTTGCTCTTATTCGCTTTTTTGCAAGAATGTAGGGAGGTTGCAATGCAACATCTCTAGACATCGAAAATACCACAAATAACTTTAACTGAACTATATTGCATTATAAATATTTTTTACTTTTTCAGATTTTTAGATTTACTTTATATCCATAAAACTTTATCATCAAAAATGATGTTTATAGTCAGTCAGCTTGTATGAGTAGCGAAAAAACTCCAGAATTGCCGCTCTGGGTGCAAGATAGAGATATAGTCATTGCTCATGATGAAGAAGTACAGTGGCGAGAAGGAAAACGCCCAGATTATTCTTACACCAATGAATTTCTTCATCAAGAAAGCAAATTTCAGCATCCAGAAGATTCTTTAGAAGCGATCGCTCAAAATTTAGTCCGCACTTTTGAGATGGAAGCTTCTAATAAATCTAATCCTCAACAGTGGCTTTCGATTGTTACTGATAAGTTTAAGATGAGTAGCAATGGAGGAGAAAAATACACTGCTGAAGATGTTGCAGTTCAAGGTACTTATAACTTATTTTTAGGTGAAAGTGAGCAGTATAGCTCAAAATCAGAAACCTTTGAATCTTCAGTTCAAGTTTTTCATAATACTTTTCGTAATGGCTTTCTTTGGGAATTAACAGAAGTGCTTTCGGGCCCGCCTAATGTTACTTTTAAGTGGCGACATTGGGGAACATTTAATGGTTCCTATAAAGACTATGCACCTACAGGAGAAACAGTAGAAGTAGTGGGAGTTAGTATTGCTCGCATAACTGAAGATTTGAAGATTGAGTCTTTAGAGCATTATTTTGATAGGAGTGACTTTCTTCAGAAATTAACGGCAGGTGGTTGTCCCTTCCATTCCCAAAATCAGAACAGTCACTAATGTTTTTCTCGTAGTCAAATAGTTTGCTCAATCAGCGCTTTTAGTAAATAACCAGGAGCGCTATAGCGTTTCTCAGTTGAGTCCAAAAGACCTAACAAGAACAGCCCCTTCCCTATTAGCGTTGGGCAGGGTGGTTTCATACGAAAAAAGAAAAATACATAAGTCTTGATTTCTCGTTTTGTAGCATGGCTTTTTCCCTCTCTCCAAACCTCTCCCCCACGGGGGGAGAGGCTTTGAAGCCCAGTTTTAGTTTTTCTCTGCTTGTATGAAACCACCTTGCTTCCCTACTAGCGTTGGGGAGTAAGAGCAAAGCCTCTCTCCTTTTAAGAGAGAGGTTTGGAGAGAAGTCAAAGTGCATTGCATACAAGCGAGAAGCGCTATATCGAGTGAAACTACTTTACATAAACTTTGCTCAATTTAGACATTGCTTATGCTTGATTAGCATTGGCATTTAAACGCATCATGATTTTTTCTGGCTCTGTCAAATTTTTAAAACCATAACGCCGATAAAGTCCATGAGCATCTTTTGTGCCTAACATCCACCTTTGAACGTCTTGTAATTCTGGATATTCCAAAATATATTCTACAAACCATTTTCCTAAACCCTGTCCTCGATAAGGCTCTAGAATAAAAACATCTTTTAACAACGCAGAAGTTGCATAATCAGTGATGACTCTAGCAAAGCCAACTTGTTGATTACCTTCATAAAGTCCAAAACATAAAGAATTGTTTATTGCCTTTTCCACAGTAGCTAATGGGATGTTTTCAGCCCAATAGGAAGTTTGTAAAAAATCATGAATTATTTGAATATCTAGTTTAAATTTATCTGTATTGATGTAAAATTTATGTTTTAATTCTTCGTTCATCTGCCTGAATCTTCTATTTAATATGTTGATCCATAATAATTAATTCTAATTCATTCTTGCAGTCAGTGGGTTGCAACCTAAAATGATGAAATTACTGAACCATTAGCTAGATAACAGAGGCTATATTCAGTGTTCAAGGATATGGGTGCATCTATCATTGATTATGGATCAGTCTACAACCAAATCTTGGCAAGAAGTCCGTGCTGCTTTTCAACAAATCTGGGGTTATGAAGATTTTCGTCCACCACAGGGAGAAATTGTTAGCAGTTTATTGGCACAAAAAGATGCACTGATTATTATGCCCACAGGTGGCGGTAAGTCGATTTGTTTTCAACTTCCTGCACTGCTACAAACAGGATTAACCTTGGTAGTTTCGCCCTTGGTGGCGTTGATGGAAAATCAAGTACAGGAACTACGAGAAAGCCACCAAAAAGCAGCACTTTTGCATAGTGAATTGTCTTCATCTCAACGCCGTGCAACTCTGCAAGCTTTAGAATGTCAACAATTAAGATTACTTTATTTATCGCCAGAAACTTTGTTAAGTGCGCCAGTCTGGGAAAGATTATGTCAGCCGCAATTGCAAATTAATGGTTTGATTTTAGATGAAGCTCATTGTTTAGTGCAGTGGGGAGAGACATTTCGCCCAGCTTATCGCAGATTAGGGGCGGTACGTCCTGCACTACTAAAATCAAAACCACCGGGAACAAAAATTAGCATTGCTGCTTTTACCGCTACTGCTGACCCTTTAGCCCAAAAGATTATTCAAACAGTTTTACAATTAGAGCAACCAGAGATTTTCCGCTTGAATCCCTACCGTTCTAACTTGCATCCCAGCGTCCGCATTGCTTGGACACCACGAGGTAGGAAACAACAATTATTAAAGTTTATTCAAAATAGACCGCAACAATCGGGATTAGTTTATGTTCGCACTAGGAGAGATAGCGAGGATTTAGCCCAATGGTTAGCAGACATGGGTTATGCCACAGCTAGTTATCATGCGGGATTGGGTGCAACAGAACGCCGTGCAGTAGAAGCAAGTTGGTTAGGTGGCAAAATACCCTTTGTAGTCTGCACCTGTGCGTTTGGTATGGGGATAAATAAACCTGATGTTCGTTGGGTAATTCATTTTCACGCGCCACATTTGCTGTCTGAATATGTGCAAGAAATTGGCCGGGCTGGAAGGGATGGGAAACCGGCCCAAGCGTTAACATTGGTGAGTGAACCTACAGGGTGGTTAGATTCAGAAGATAAGCAAAGACAGCAGTTTTTTGAAGAACAAATGCGATCGCAACAGCAAATAGCGCAGCAACTTGTGAAAAAATTACCAAAACAGGGAGAAGTAAATGCAGTAAAGAGACAATTTCCCGAAGGTGCGATCGCCTTAGCTTTACTCCATAGCAACGGTCAGTTAAACTGGCTTGATCCTTTCCATTACACCATTGGGCAAAAAGCGGGAACTCAGCCACCAACGCAATTACACGCCGCTAAACAAATGCATCAATATCTGACTACAAAGCAGTGTCGTTGGCAGTTTTTGTTAAATGCCTTTGGTTTTGACAAAGAAGGTGCTAACTGGCGTTGCGGACATTGCGACAATTGCCGTCAATAGGTCACGCCAAGGATTAGTCCCCAATCCGCTTGGGTTAACGATTGTTTGTAGTTGGCGCTGTCTTCGCTAAAGCGCCAACTACGAACCTATTAAATCAAACTTGACAAATTAGTAGAACACTTCAGAGTGTAGGAAATAGAATATTCCATACAATAACTCCGTTCACAAGTATAAAAGACTCGTCCGCGAGTATAAAACAGGACTTACGCAAAAATAACCTAATTTCGTCATTACGAGCCATAGCGTACTCCTAGGTCGAAGCAAGCTACGCGGAGCGTCTCGTAGAGAAGTAATCCCCCCTGACGCTCTTATTGCTTCCCTACACTCCGTTTCGGTCGCAATGACAATATCGGCGTTGCGTAAGTCCTATAAAAGACTCGTTTACCTATATCAAAGACTCGTCGGCGAGTATAAAAGACTCATTTACAAGTATTACTCCCTTCTCGCTGGTTCGCTGTCGTGCGTTCCCGCTAGAATACCTAAATTTTTTTTACGACCCGCCATCGCGTAGCGTCTCGCAGAGAAGGACGCAAAGGAAAAGATAGGTAATCTTATTGCGGGAAGTCCCTAAGATAAAGCTTTCTTCTTTCCCCTGCTCCCCTATCTATTCTCCAGTTAGGTTCATCCAATAGGATGAATTGTCATTTTCACCACTAAGTAACAATAAAGAGGTCAAGTAGAGGATAAAAATATGTCATCTGCTCAAGCACCCTCCCTAGCACCGTTGATTCCGCGCGAAATTCTGTTTGGGAATCCTGAAAAAACCAGCCCACAACTCTCGCCTGATGGCAAGTACTTGGCATATATTGCCCCTGATGAGAAAAATGTCTTACAGGTTTGGTTGCGAACTGTAGGACAAGAAGACGACCAGATACTAACTGCTGACAAAAAGCGCGGTATCCGCATTTTCTTCTGGACTTATAACGCCGACCAGTTGATTTATATGCAGGACTCGGATGGTGATGAAAACTTTCACCTCCACTTGGTTAATATTCACTCCAAAATTGTGCGTGACTTAACGCCATTCCAGGGTGTGAAAGCTGAACTCGTGGAACTGGAACCGAAATTTCCAGATCAAATGCTGGTAGCGTTGAACTTGAACAATCCCCAAAAGTTTGACGTTTACCGCATCAACCTAATAAATGGTGCTGTAGAGTTCGACACTGACAACCCCGGTAACATTATCAGTTGGACATCTGATGCCGATTTCCAAGTCCGTGCAGCGACAGCTAGCACACCCGATGGTGGCTTTGACCTTTTATTGCAGAAAACGCTAGATAAACAGTGGGAAATTCTCCGCCACTGGGGGCCAGAAGAGGAAGGGAATTCTGTTAGCTTCTCTGCTGATGGCAAAACTCTTTATATTCAAGGGAATCACGATGCTAACGCCAAACGTCTGCTATCTGTTGACCTAGACACTCGTCAAGAAAGCGTCATTGCTGAAGACCAGCAGTATGATGTTGTGGGGATAATCATTCAGCCGCTGACGCGAGTTATCCAAGCAGTTTCTTTCTACAAAGATAAACAGCAATGGCAGGTAATTGATCGCAGTATCGCCGCTGATTTTGAGGAAATCGCCAAGGTGCGTCCTGGAGAATTCTCTATAATTAGCCGCGACTTGGAAGATAAAACTTGGGTTTTAGCTTATAAAACTGACAATGGCCCAGTTTATTACTATGCCTACAACCGAGAGTCCAAAACTAGCACTTTCCTTTTTAGCAACCAACCCAAACTCGAAGCGTTGCAGTTAGCTTCAATGCAACCGATTTCCTACGAAGCGCGGGATGGCTTGACTATCCACAGTTACCTGACAACTCCTGTGGGAATACCTACCCAGAATCTACCAACAGTACTGCTGGTTCACGGCGGCCCTTGGGCGCGGGATATTTGGGGTTTCTCTCCCACAGCGCAATGGCTAGCTAACCGGGGTTATGCTGTTCTGCAAGTGAACTTTCGCGGTTCCACGGGCTACGGTAAAGCATTTTTGAATGCTGGTAATCGGGAATGGGGTGGTACAATGCACAACGACTTGATTGACAGTGTGAACTGGCTGGTAGAACAAGGCATTTCTGATCCGCAAAAGATTGCGATTATGGGCGGTTCTTATGGAGGTTACGCCACCCTAGTGGGGTTAACTTTTACACCCGAAATCTTTGCTGCTGGCGTGGATATTGTCGGGCCAAGTAGCTTGATTACGCTGATAGAAACTATACCGCCCTATTGGGAACCGATTAAAGCAATACTTTATCATCGTGTTGGCAACTTGGAGACAGAAGAGGAGTTTCTCAAATCGCGATCGCCTTTATTTTTTGCTGACCGAATTCAAAAACCTTTACTCATCGGTCAAGGTGCAAACGATCCACGGGTGAAACAATCAGAAAGCGATCAAATTGTCAACGCAATGCAACAAGCTGGTTTACCAGTGCAATATGTACTTTACAGTGATGAAGGACATGGTTTTGTCAGACCAGAAAATCGCTTGCACTTTTTTGCGATCGCCGAGGAGTTTCTCGCCAAATACATAGGTGGTAGGTTTGAACCTTTGGCAGATATCCCCGGTCATTCAGGAATAGTTAAATAAAGTCTCACGCATGGTGGTTAGTGTCATTCACCGACCACCTTAATATTTTTAATTTGAAACGATTTATGCATAAAACAACTGATTTCTAATTTCATCAGCAGTTAGTGTGCTGACCAGAATCCCAATCCGTTGTGCGATTTCATAAGCGTTTTTCTGAGGCACAACGATAATTCCAAAATGTTCTTTATTCTCATCTATATACTGGAGATGCAACCGTTCAAAATCGACACGGTTATGTGTCAGGATACATCTGCTCATAAAAGTTGCAAATTCAAGTTGCTCACGGTCAGTTTTACCGAGGGTTGCTTGTTCAGGAACGGTTGTGATATCCAGACCGCGCGAACGTAACAGTGTAGCAACCAAAGCTGACATATCCTCATCGCTGTAAAGCGCAGCAAAAACTGTCACGATTTGCCTAACATAGCTTTTACAGATGGATGTATTAATTCATCGGGTACTTGGTTTTGCTTGATGTATTCATTAATCTCTGCTTGATAATCGAGATAAAAACTCAAGGCATCGAACACTTGTGCCAGCGTCAGATGTGGCAAATGGTTCAGGATTTCTTCTGGCATAATCCCCAACCGCCACAAACCGACAATGGCACGAACAGATGTCCGAGTACCTATAATAATTGGCTCTCCACTCAAAATTTCCGGGTTACGGGTAACGTAGCGTGAGGAGGTTTCAGCGAACATAGAATAAATCACTCAGCAGAACTGGCGTTGCCTCTAGTTTATCAATAGTTTTGGTCAGCAGTAGGCTGGTTTAGCAGAGTAGAAAATCGCTTAATTGAAGGATGCGATCGCCGAGGAGTTTCTCGCCAAATACATAGGTGGTAGATTTGAACCTTTGGCAGATATCCCCGGTCATTCAGGAATAGTTAAATAAATGTGAGTTGGACGAACCTCTCCCTGTCTTAAACTAAAGTTTAAGTCTGTCCCTCTCCGATTCGGAGAGGGACGGTTTTGCTTACTAAAACCTCTTAGTGGTCTTTTGATACAGCAAAAACCGTCACGATGTGCAAACATAGAACGAATCACTCAGCAGAACTGGCGTTGACTTTAGTTTACCAATAGTTTTGGTCAGCAGGAGGCTGGTGCGAGCGCAGAATAATTTCTCGCCAAACACTAGTGTTAACAAGTTAAATTAAATAGCCAAAGTTCAGAATCTACCAGAGGGGCCACTAGTAGAGCTTGGCGGAATAACTAAGGGAGTCTTACTTCCATAAAAAGTAACGCCATTATCCTTTAGCAGAGAAAACCAAGGATCTTTTGATACGTAATCGACTCCTTTAGATAAATGCCCTTGTAGATTAGCTTCATAACAAAGGAGCCATTGCTGACCATAAAGTTCATCTTCATTTAAAAATTGTTCCCATGTACTTGTATCTAAACTTTCTTTAATCTGTCCTTGCTTACGTGCATTTAAAGCTAAAATTGCTACTATAGAATCTTCCATTTTAGAAATAGACTCTGTAGCTAGCTTGTTAATTGATAAGTCAAAAACCATTGCAGACCAAATAGCCCAAGCTACTTCACTACTATGTCCAAGTATTGCATTTCTGTAGATTTGAAAGTTAATAACTTCTTCAAGCAAAGAGAAGTTAATATTATATTTGTTTACCTTCTTTTCTTGAATTATTGAAAGAGAATCACGCAAAGTACTAGGCTCAATAGTAATTGACTGTAAGAGAAGACTTTCAAGAAGAGACCAATTATTGATGTCAAGATTGCTAATATTACTAA
Source organism: Nostoc sp. (assembly GCF_036916575.1). GTDB lineage: Bacteria > Cyanobacteriota > Cyanobacteriia > Cyanobacteriales > Nostocaceae > Nostoc. Next base: position 74,084 of record NZ_JBALGC010000086.1, on the reverse strand, counting down.
TTCGTGCAACTGCATATTTGAGTATTGGTTCCCCAGGAAATTCATTTCTAAGTTGAAATGCTTTATCAAAATAACGAATAATATCTTGCATTTGTGCAAGCCCATTTTCGCTAAATTTATAGTCAGATAGTTCTAAAACCCATATTGAATCCAAAGAGCATGGTAATTCAATAATTTTGGTTTTCTCAGAGTTAATAGTTAATTCAAACTCTGAAAGTACCTGTTGAATTTGGCTTAAAGCTGATTCAGCATCTGAAATATTTTGAAAGACAAACTCATAATCATCACTATAACGGAAGCCTTTAAATGGATAGGTACAAGTGTTTTTTAATCGCTTTTCTAGTTCTATATCTGTTGTACAAAGTATCAGTTTGGCAATAACTAATGAAGTATCTGGGCCAATAGGGATACCTAGCGTTTGACCATCTTGACTATTTCTCAAAATTCTATCAAGATTATTTCCTAGAATAGTCATGTCATTTCTCTGTAGTTTAGCCAATGATTTTCCATGTATTGCCCAGGGAATGCTATGAGTGTAAATAGATTGATAAAATCGAGAAATGTCTGTATGTAATATATATCGTCCGGCTATCCTATTTTTAGCTCTTTCAACAGGAATTAAGTAGAAATCGAGAATAGGTGAAATAGAACGTTCACGTTGTGGATGAGGGGTATGAGTAGGCTTACTTTTTGAAAAATTAGAACGTTTTGTTATTTGATTAACTGTAGACCAATGAGTATCTAATAAATCAGAAATTTCTAAGAAAAATACTGGATTTGGAACACCTAAGTTTCTTCTTAATGAGTTGTATCTAACATGGTTATGACTATAAATTTTTGCAGTTCTCTTCGGGTAACGTGGAAATGTTATTTTACTAGAAGTAGCAAAGTCAGCGAGGGAAATTGTATTAAAAGGAGGAGGTAGTTCTTTTGGGAAATATCCTCTAGCTATTAAATCTCTCCTATTCATCTTTAGTATCTTATGATTACAGGATTTACTATAAGATATGTTGCTCTGAAATTGAGACGAAAGCAATTGTAATTGCAGTTAATGAATGGGGTAACTGTACTCAAGCAAGGTTTTTGTACAATAAAGTAGCTTCTTTATCTGCAACTAAGTAAGAAAACTGTGTGATCGCACCTCTCAAATCACTTCGTCTGTCTGCCTTTTAACCGCATTATTTTCTCCAGCGTTGAGTACTTGCTCTGCCGTTAGCTGAAATTCTGGGAAAATGGTAGAAGCGATCGCAGTATTCCCTGTAAATCTGGTTTCTTCATAAAACCCATCAACTAATGTTAGTACAGTAACTCTGTTTATTTGTGGATCAACAATCCAATATTCAGCAATTCCCCTAGCAGCATACTCGGAACGTTTGTAGCGGTAGTCCCGATCTTCATTAGCTTTGCCAGGAGAAACGACTTCAATAACTAATGCCGGAGGTGGCATATCCAAGGTGATTGTAGATCGCGTTGCACCTTCTAAGGCTGTTGTAAGTTCATCCGTCAGCACAACTAAGTCAGGAATGCGAGTTGTTGCACGAGAACCAGCAACAACAATTTCAGCTTTGTTACTCAACCGATTGAACGGGACGAACTTGAGGAAATTTACCAGTAAAAACAGAGATATCTGGACATTTTTTGGACTTTTGGGTGGCATTGCAACTAACTCACCTGCCATCAGTTCATACTGGCTATCGGTGCGATCGTTATACTTCAAATATTCCTCAAGCGTTAGACGTTTGCCAGTGATCGCAGTCATATGGCGTAAAGGAGAGTTGTGTAGTGATAGTTTACTTCAATCTGATAAAGTCTCGTTGACTTCTAAAACTGATAAATCTACTGTTTTTGCTAGGATATATTCTGCCAATGCCTGATTAATTAGCACTTGATATCCTTGTTCACCTGCCTTTGACTTGAAGTATTCCACGATGAAAGCATCTAGGAGGATATCGACACGTTGTTGACCCCGTTCAATAGGTTTTCCGCCAACCCGCAGCACTGCTTGCTTCATCTGTTCTTCAGTCACTTCTGGAATGTCAGAAAAATCAATGTCCTCATCTTGCATTGCATCAATTCTCTCCCAGTCAGTTTGAGAGGCTTTGAAAGAAAATGATTTGCTCACGTTTAGTTCCCTCCCTCATCGAAATCACACGAATTTCATCCCCAACTTCTGTATGGGCAATCACCACCACTCGCCCGTGCAATAGTCCCAGTGTAATAAAGCGCTGTTCTCCATAAGCATAGCGCTCATCTTCAAACGTGAATATTGCACCTTCAAAAACCTGAGAAGCATCTACGAAATCAAACCCGTGTTTGCCTAAATTTGATTGCCGCTTATTTTCATCCCAAGTGAACTGCATCAGCTTACACCGTGCTAAATTTTGAACTTTGAATTATTCAATCCAAAATCCCAAATTTAAAATCTAAAATTCGGTCATCTCATCGCTGAGTCTAGTTTGCCTGATTATTTAAAGTGATCGCTTCCTAAAATTGCTGCAAAAACCGCAAATCGCTAGCATACAAGCGACGAATATCATCGATTTGATGTAACACCATTGCAAAGCGTTCTACACCAAAACCGGCAGCAAACCCAGTATAAATTTCTGGGTCATAACCCACAGACTTAAGTACATTCGGATCGACCATACCGCAGCCCATCACCTCTAGCCAGCGCCCATTCCACTGCAAATCCACCTCCGCCGAGGGTTCGGTAAACGGGAAATAACTGGCGCGGAAGCGAATTGGTAACTCGCCAAATATTGCTTGTAAAAATACCTTAATTGTGCCTTTGAGATCTGTAAAAGTGAGTCCCTCGTCAATGGCTAAAAGTTCTATTTGATGAAAAACAGCTGAGTGAGTCGCGTCTACATTATCTCGCCGATAAACTCGCCCTGGAGCAACAACCCGAATCGGTGGTTCCTCTCTTTCCATGTAACGAATTTGCACCGATGAGGTATGAGTCCGCAGAAGATTACCATCTGGGAGGTAGAAGGTATCCTGCATATCACGGGCGGGGTGGTCAGGCGGGGTATTGAGAGCCTCGAAATTGTAGTAATCTGTTTCCATCTCTGGCCCTTGAGCCACGGTGTAGCCCATACCGACAAAGATATCCAGTGCCCGGTCGATAATACCATTGAGGGGATGAATGCGACCTTGGGGGCTGTAAATTCCCGGCATAGTTACATCCAGAGTTTCCGCCTCTAGCAAAGCTTGAATTTGTGCAGATTCCAGGGCGGCGCGTTGCTGGTCTAGACTAGTTTGCAAGGATTCTTTGACTGTATTGGCGATCGCTCCAATTTTCGGTCGTTCCTCTGCGCTCATTTGCCCCATACTTCGCAACAGTGCCCCCAGTTCCCCTTTCTTACCCAGATAGTTAACTCTGAGTTCCTCCAGACGTTCTAGGGTATCAGCAGCTGCGATCGCTTTTTCTCCTGACTGCCGCAGTGCTAAAAGTTGAGCTTCTAAATTGCTAGTCATTAGTTATTAGTCATTGGTCATTAGTCATTAGTCTATAGTCAAAAGCTGTGAACTGCTCGATAAATAAACTTACAGTTATGCCATTAACATCAGCCAAAGGTGAGCATCGAAACCAAATCTCTGGTTATCAGTTAGAGACGATTGGGCTAGTACAGCGGGCGCAGAAATCTAGCTAACATCTCTATTCAGGACTTACGCAAAAAGGCAGTGAAAGCCTTGATTTACCGTAGACGCAATTCATGAATTGCCCCTACATTTCGTACTTGATGCGTAAGTCCTAAATTAACAAGGCTTGGGGCTGAAGCCCCTTGTTAAAGGTAGGTAAACTGACGCCACAGGGTACTAGTGAGTATGTATGTTTTTTTTGCTGCCTGTGACCTCAGACATTGACAAATGGCTAATAACAAATAACTAATAACTAATGACCAATGACTAATGACTAATGACTATGAAATTACTAATTAGCAACGATGACGGCATTTCTGCCTTGGGTATTCGTACCCTAGCCAACTACTTGGCAGAGGCAGGTCATGATGTTAGTGTAGTTTGCCCAGATCGAGAGCGATCGGCAACTGGACACGGATTAACTCTACACCAACCCATTCGCGCTGAAATTGTTGAAGAAATTTTTCATCCTGCTGTCAAAGCTTGGGCTTGCGATGGTACACCTTCAGATTGCGTCAAATTGGCGCTGTGGGCTTTGCTAGAGACTCCCCCCGATTTGGTTCTCTCTGGCATTAATCAAGGTGCGAATTTGGGAACTGAAATCTTGTATTCCGGCACTGTTTCTGCGGCGATGGAAGGTCTAATTGAAGGCATTCCCAGTGTAGCCCTAAGTCTTATTAGTCATACATCTAAAGACTTTCAACCTGCTGCTAAGTTTGCCAAAATTCTCGTAGACCAGTTAGCCCAAAAACCGTTGCCAGATTTAATGTTGCTCAACGTCAATATTCCTGCTGTTCAGTGGGAAGAAATTGCCGGAGTTACTCTTACCCGTCAAGGAGTGCGACGTTACATTGATGTGTTTAATAAACGAGTTGATCCTCGTGGAAAAACGTACTACTGGTTAACCGGAGAGGTAATTGAGGATGTGGAACCCCCAACTGGATTAAATCTGCCTCAAAATGTACCGACAGACGTACAGGTTGTACGTAAAAACTACATCAGTATTACCCCGTTACAATACAATCTTACCTACACAACTGGACTAGATAAATTGTCTGAGTGGGAATTCAAGTTTCTATAAATGAGTTGATTTATCCGGAAAAAACTGGGGTTATTCAAATGCATCACAGAAAAATGTAGGCTATAACGTAGGGGCACTCTTGAAATAACGGATACACATTCACCTCAAAAACTGGAAAATTCTACCTGACAGGATCTCATCCACATTTACACAATCAGCCAGAAACAGGGTATGCTGTTTTACCAAGAAATCCTCCCTCTACCAAAATCGGTGAGACAGCATAAACTTAGACAAAATAAGTAACAATTTTTCCATTTATCGCCCGCTCAGTCCAGCAAGCAACACCCATGTCTAGGATAGAGAACCAATTTACCGTACAATTTTGGGGCGTTCGCGGCAGCATCCCCAGTCCAGGGCCACACACCGTTCGTTACGGCGGTAATACCCCTTGCATATCAATGCAAGCGGGCGATAAACGCTTAATTTTCGATGCTGGTACGGGACTACATGTTTTGGGGCAATCTTTATTGCGCCAAATGCCATTAGAAGCTCATATATTTTTTACCCACTCTCACTGGGATCACATGCAGGGTTTTCCCTTCTTTACCCCAGGGTTTGTTAAGGGGAATGACTTTCATATTTACGGCGCGATCGCACCTGATGGTTCTACCATAGAACAGCGCCTTAATGATCAAATGTTGCACCCAAACTTTCCTGTACCCTTGCAGATTATGCAAGCCAATTTAAATTTCTACGACATTCGACCAGGGCAACCAATACACATTGATGACGTTACCGTAGAAACAGCGCCTTTAAACCATCCAGGTGAAGCAGTAGGCTACCGCGTAAACTGGCGTGGCGGTGCTGCTGTTTACATTACTGATACCGAACATTTTCCTGACCGACTCGATGACAATGTGCTTTGGCTAGCTCGTAATGCCGACATTATGATTTACGATTCCACCTACACTGACGAAGAATACTATTCCTCAAAATCCCCGAAAATTGGCTGGGGACATTCTACTTGGCAAGAAGCAGTGAAAGTGGCACAAGCTGCTAACGTCAAAACTCTGGTAATTTACCACCACGACCCCGCGCACGATGACGACTTTTTGGATCGTGTAGGGAAACAAGCAGCGGCGAAATTTCCTGGGGCGATCATGGCACGGGAAGGAATAATACTTCAGGTTTCCACTTCAGTTTCCTTATCAGAATCTTTTCCTGTTAGGAAGTTTTCTATCTAAAGATTGCGATCGGAGGAATTGGAGATTTTAGATTAGATTGGTGATCAGAAGCTTTCAGCGCGAGAGCGTACCTGTTGGCTGCACGGTGAGACAGCGCTGCCCAGAGTTGTCAGAGCGCCGACCACAGAATAAGGGCGACAACAGGAGGACACACTTTATAGATTCACCAACACAGCCCAGACATCCACATACGCCCTAAGATTGCCGCTGATCGGAGGGTAACCTCGTTGCAGTCTCAGCACGAAACTAGAGCCTTTTTAGCTCTGGTATTTGGGGTTATCTAGACTTAGCAATTAGCTTGACAGCTAATTGCACAAGAAACCATCTTGGGCGACTTCCCGTGGCTTAGGCTTTTGGCTGATAGTTAAAATGGGTAGCATCAACATCCTGGCTAATAGCACAAAACCTCATGGGCAGTTGGTGGAAGTTCAAGAACGTCTACAAAAGCTGTCCTCCTCAAGGAGGTTTACCATAAGGTAGCTTCCTGCTGATAGCTAAAATAAACCTAAAATCTCAGAATCCACGTGCTAAATTTGTCTAAAAATGGGTGTTCTGTGTGGGTTGCTCCTTCAAGCGAAGGGCTGCTAACGCCGACTGCTGTTGCCCTTGGCAAGTTTGATGGTGTTCATCTTGGTCATCAAAGGGTAATTCAACCAGTCTTGCACGCTGGTGGTCAGTTGTCAGTAGCTAGTAACCCGCAGTCAAACGAAAATCAACAACTAACAACAGACAACGGACAACTGACAAATAAAGAATATACTTACTCAACAGTTGTCACCTTTGACCCCCATCCACAGGAGTTTTTTACAGGGCAACCCCGGACTTTGTTAACGCCACTGGATGAAAAAGTCCAACAATTGCGATCGCTTGGGGTAGAACAACTAGTACTACTACCCTTTGACAAAGAATTATCTGCTTTGACCCCCGAAGAATTCGTCGAAAAAATTCTTGTGCAACAACTACGATGCCAGCGAATTAGCATCGGGCAGGATTTTTGTTTTGGCGAAAAGCGCAGTGGTACTGCTAAGGATTTGCAATTACTCGCCGCCAAGCATAATATTCCCGTTACCATTGTTCCCTTACAAACTTATACAGGTGACTCGCCCACCCAAAGCAATTGCGTCAGTACTACTCCAACTCAAGATGCTCGTATTAGCACTTCATTGATCCGTCAAACCCTTGAGCACGGCGACATCGAAAACGCAAATCTACTACTAGGACGCCCTTACACCCTCCTTGGTGATGTTGTTCAAGGTCAACAATTGGGCAGAACAATTGGCTTTCCCACCGCCAACCTCCAACTACCAAAAGAAAAGTTTTTGCCTCGTCAAGGAGTCTATGCTGTCCGCGTTTTCACTCTCAGTGAAACATCAGATGCTGCTCCAAGTGAGAGCTTAGGCGTAATGAATATCGGTAACCGCCCAACTGTAAATGGTATTTATTCATCTGCGGAAGTACATTTATTCGATTGGTCTGGTGATTTGTATGGTAAAAAACTGGCTGTGCAGCTAGTTAAATTTTTGCGCCCTGAACAAAAATTTCCTTCTCTAGAAGCCCTGAAAACACAAATTCAACTTGACTGCGTTGTTGCTAGAGAAGTTTTGAGTGCTGAATTTTGAGTACCCAGTGCTGAGTGCTCAGTGCTGAGTGGGAACAATAGATAGGGCATTGGGCATTGGGAAGAATTTAATTTATATCTCCCAGTTCTTAGTCCCCAATCCCCATTGCCCCTTATCCCCAATCCCCACTCCCCGTACCGCATGAGAGAAAAAATTGACGCCTTAACACAAAATCTGGCTCTTACCATCGTCGGCAAAACTGAGGCAATACGCTTAGTGCTAGTAGCCTTACTAGGTGGTGGTCATGCCCTCCTAGAAGATGTCCCTGGTGTTGGTAAAACCCTGCTTGCTAAATCCCTAGCTCGTTCACTAGATGGCAAGTTTCAACGGCTACAATGTACCCCTGATTTACTGCCAACTGACATCACTGGCACCAACATCTGGAACCCAAAAAGCGGCGAATTTACTTTTCTTCCTGGGCCAGTCTTTGCTAATATCCTCCTAACTGATGAAATTAACCGCGCTACACCCCGCACTCAGTCAGCTTTACTGGAAGTTATGGAAGAGCATCAGGTAACAGTCGATGGTGTCTCTCGTGCAGTTCCCCAGCCATTTTTTGTGATTGCCACTCAAAATCCTATCGAGTATCAAGGTACTTTTCCCCTGCCGGAAGCGCAAATGGATCGGTTTATGTTGTCGCTGAGTTTGGGCTATCCTTCCGAGGCAGAAGAACTCCAGATGCTGCAAAATGGTGTGAAGGTTACTGATTTACAGCCTTGTATAACCTTGGCAGAAGTACAGGAATTGCGTTACCTCTGCTCTCAAATAAAAGTGGCAACTTCCTTGCAGCAGTACATCCTTGAATTGGTGCGGGCAACACGCCAAGATGAGGAAATAGCCCTTGGCGTCAGTCCGCGTGGCACATTAGCATTACAACGGGCTGCCAAAGCGCTAGCTTTTCTATTAGGGCGTGATTATGCCATCCCCGATGATGTGAAATTTCTCGTCCCTCACGTTCTTTGCCATCGGCTTATTCCCAGAGGAGGACGCAATGCTAGAACTGTTGTTGAGCGATTATTGCGATCGGTTCCTATTCCTTAATGCAAGGGTTAATCTAAAGTTTAGATTCCTTATACTGCAATACGCTTGGGTTAAGAATTTCTTCCTTCTCTTTGCGTCCTTTGCGTCCTTGGCGGTTCGTTAAAAAAATTGACTTGAAGAAAGAGTTTTAGCCTTAACCCAAGCGTATTGCCTTATACTGCTTCAATTTGTGCGTGTTAAGCTCATGAGCATTTAAATTGCATAAAACTAGGGCTAGAGGCGCTTACTACAAGCGCATCATTGAGGTGGCGGTAACTGTATTTATTGCAGTAGAGGATATTTGTTTGCGCTTCTACTCCGGTTCATCCTGTGTCAGTTCGCACTCTGCTATTAATTCATCCAAACTATCAGGGAAAGTTCCTCGTGCTACCATTTTAGTTCTCAAGAGTAGGAAGAGGAGACAGAAGCAAAACAGGTAAAAACTTTATTTGATAAATGAAAATTTAATTTTATTTTTTGTTAGGTAGCTTTGACTATTTTAAATGTATAAACTATTATTTATTCATATTTGTAACATGTATAATATATTATTTATTCTTATTTATCTTCACCTCTATTACTTGTTTATTGGTTAGGATTGTGGAAGATAGAGTATCTTCTTGAAAAGCATAAGACAGTATCCACCTAGTAGTCATTTATTTACAAAGCTAAGGAAGTTGCGAATACCTGAACTTTTACTTTAAAAATCATGAGCCATTATATGGATAGTTAGCACGTTTACAGCACTATCCAATGTCTCAAGAATTATTAAACTCCTTTCAAGAAGCATATAGCAATCTCGAACTATTTCCGTTGATGGAACAGAACGAAATGGAAAGATTTAGAGTCGAGTATGGTGATGATTTGATTGCAGACCTTAACCAATTAGTGGAAGATAGTCCCAATAGAGATGGCAAAATTGTCTTTACAGGACATCGGGGATGTGGTAAGTCTACTTTGTTAGCTGAGTTTAGCAGACAAATTCAAAATAAATATTTTGTAGTTCTATTCTCTATTGCTGACAAAATTGAAATGTCGGCCGTTAACCATATTAATATACTATTTGCGATCGCAGTTAATTTAATGACAGAGGCAGAAGCACGCCGAGTTGATATTCCTCAATCTACTAAAGAAGCTCTTTATAAGTGGTTTGCTACCCGCACTCGCACTGAAGAATTAAATTTACAGGCAGAAGCTAGTATAGGTTTTGACCTTTTAAAGTTGATTAGCTCTAAATTAAAAGCTGATGCTAGCGTTCGGGATGAAATTAAGCAAGAATTTGAACGCAAGTTATCAGATTTAGTTGCTAGAATTAATGAAATTGCTGCTCTCATTCAAGCTGCGACTAAACAAAACGTTTTAGTAATTATTGATGATTTAGATAAACTTGACTTAGGAAGAGTTAACGAAATTTATCGAGATAACATTAAAGCTCTTTGCCAACCTAACTTTCAAATTATCTACACTATCCCGATCGCAGTACTTCGTGAAACATTTATCAGCACAATAATTACCACTGAAACCAACGACCAGGTTGTGGCAATGCCTGTCTTAAAAATTTTTGAGAAAGGTAAAAATCGTTTCCCTAATGCCCAACCTCGCCCAGAAGCAACAAAGATTCTCGGTGAAGTTTTACAAAAGCGAATTTCTAGTGAATTAATCGCAGCAGAAACTGCTGAAAAAATTGTGATTTACAGTGGTGGTGTATTGCGAGAGTTAATTCGCATTTCTAAGGAATGTTGTCGTATTTGTTTGCGGATGATCCGGCGAAATTCCTCAGCAGAAGTTATTATTAATGATAAAATTCTTCTGGAAGCAATCAATAAAATTCGCAATGACTTTTCCATACGTTTAGGAAAGGTTGATATAGATATTTTGCAGAGTATTTATGAACAATTTATGCCCAATGACCCTAAACAAACAGAGTTTTTGGATTTGCTACATGGGCTATATGTTCTAGAATATCGCACTGATGAAACTTGGTATGATGTCCATCCAATTATTATAGAAAGCTTGAAAAGACAGGGAGCTATTAATGTTAAATGAGGAATTCTTAGATGAACAGGGAGAAAATCAAGATGCTTATGATGATTTAATTGTTTCTATTGAAGCTCAAAAGCAGGGATTGAATTTACTGATTGCAGTTTGCAATGATGCTAGCTTTCGTGATGATATTATTGCCCAGTATGAAGCCGAACTACAACCTAAGTTTCGTCCATATCGAGTGACTTTAGCACGTCAGGAACCTAGCCTAAAAGCTGCTCTTAACCAACTGGTACAACAAGAAGAATATCTCCATCAGCACAACCCGGCGGTGATCACTGTGACGGGTGCTGAACAACTTTATTTTCTCAGGTTGGGAAATGAGCAATCGGAACAGGAGAAATTTTTTGGTTACTTACAGTGGACAAGGGAAGGATTGCGCGAGTTTCCCTTTGCGATCGTGCTTTGGGTAACTAAGCAAATTTTAGTCAACCTGATTAAAAAAGCCCCTGATTTTTGGAGTTGGCGCAACGGTGTATTCCGGTTTGAATCTAAAAAGACGAATGCTATTCCTGGTAAAGAACTAGAACATATACGTTTTGTTTTTAGAAACACAGAATTAGCCAGCACAGATACTAATGAAAATAACCCCTTTTTCTTGCCCATTCAAGATTTACAAAGGTTAATTGAGAAAGTAGAACAGGAACGGGGAACTAAAGACCCCACTTTGGCTACCTTATATTCTAGGTTGGGTGATATTTACCGCAGCAGATTAGATCGGGGTGAATCTCAAAATTATCAAGAAGAACAGGAATTAGCAATTAAGTATTGGCGTCAGGCGAGTGAATTGCAAAATGAATTAGGTTTGCAGATAGACTTAGCTACTAGCCTCAACAATTTAGCAGGAATATATCGTGCAACAGGACGTTACAATAAAGCAGAACCACTATATCAACAAGCTTTGCAACTGACGAAACGTCTTTTGGGAGACAACCATCCTTCTTTTGCTACTAGCCTCAATAATTTGGCAGGACTCTACAAATCTACTGGACAATATACTAAAGCAGAACTCCTATATCAACAAGCTTTGGAACTGAGGAAACGCCTGTGGGGAGAAAACCATGCCGATGTCGCCGCTAGTCTGAACGATTTGGCACTACTATATGATGAACAAGGACGTTATGACGAAGCAGAACCTTTGTATCTGCAATCATTAGAACTCGAAAAACGTTTAGTTAGTAAAAATCATCTTTCTTTCGCTCTTATATTGAATAATTTAGCGCTACTTTATTATCATCAAGGACGTTACAGTGAAGCTGAACCGTTGTCGCAACAAGCAATAGAACTAGATAAGCGATTTTTGGGAGAAGAGAATCCCGAAGTTGCAACAGATTTGCACAATTTAGGTTTAATATACCGCGCTCAAAGACGCTACGATCAAGCCGAATCTTTATTTTTGCAATCATTGGAACTCAAGCAGCGTCTATTGCAAAAGGCGCATCCGCTTTTAGCAGATACTATCTACGCTCTTGGTTATATGTACAGGGAACAGGGGCGTTACAATGAAGCGGAACCCTTATGTATAAAAGCCTTAGAACTTGATAAGCACCTATTGGGAGAGAATCATCCCAATGTTGCTGAAAGTCTCAATAATTTGGCAGAAATTTATCGTGCGACAGAACGTTACAGCAAAGCAAAACCCCTTTATCTGCAAGCTTTAGATATTTGTGAGCGAGTCTGGGGCGTAAATCATCTCCGTAGTCTCAATATTCGTCAAAATTTAGAAAAACTTGCCGCAGCTATGCAGAATAATTAAAAATATGTACAAAAATGCAAAGTGCGATCGCATCACAGTGTCAGCGATATTTAGCATTGCTGAATTCTAAATGATCTATTGATATCAAACGCTGATTCTTGCCCAGAAAATCATTAATTTTCAGCAACGCCTCAACCTAATCAAATCCTAGTTCACAGTGACCATGATAATAATGTTGCCAGCTTGTTAACAGTTTAGCTGATCAATGTCAATAACTTAGGAGCTGCTATAATCATTGAAGGAACTGCTTTTTTGGCGTTACCATCTTTCAGGTACTTGAATGTATCCACTAGTTCGCTGACTCCATCCACTAGCGACAGTCCCTCGTAGAAGGCATTAATCGGATCTCCCTGCCTTAGTGCAAGGTCTGCCTTCGCTAGATTCTCGCCCTTCTCAAACCCAGCCACTTTGAAACCAGTTGAAAGAGCGCTGAAGTAATCATCTCGCTGCAATGCACCTGCCATATTGATCCAGTCTTTACCCTGCTGGAATCCAGCCAGCGTGAATTCTGTTGATAAAGCGTCTAGATAGTGATTTTCTTTCACGTCCCAAGCGATATCCACCCACTGATTCGCATTCTGGAAGCCCACGGTCGATAGCCCCTGAGAAAAAGCGGCGCGATCATCATTGGGGTTTCCATTGCGTAATGCTTGCACCCACGAACTGGTTGCAAGTTGTTGAGCATTTCCACCTGCAACAGCTAAGAGTTGATCCGCGACTCGTCCAACCTGACCATCACGCAAGGCAAAAGCCGAATTTACGAATGCATCTGCTTTGCCTTGGTCTATTTTCAAATTGCTGAGTCCAGCAGACTGCAATCCAACTGTCAAGGCTTTTTGGTAATTGCCATCCTTGACACCCCAAGCGATGTCTACAAACTGATTAGCGTTGCTAAAGCCAGCACTACTCAACCCTTTATCTAGAACATCTTTAAAATTACCGTCTTTCAGCGCCCAGGTAGTATTTACAAAGGTGTTTGCCACTTTAGGCTCCACATTAAAGTTAGACAATGCAGCTGCGATCGCGCCTTTGTAGTCTTCGTCTTTTAGCTCCCAAGAGATGTCCACAAACAACGAAACTAACGTGGGCGTGACCACATTAGATGCACCATAAAATGCTAGTGCGCTATCGATAGAATTTTTAAGTGTTTCTTTCCAGTCTCCTTGAGAAGCGTAATATAGTCCCTCTAGTCCACCGACTGCCGTACCCAGCACCGGAACTCTCTTGAGAGTATCGAGTACAGGCCCAACTTTGCCCTCTTTAACACCATTAATCAGTCCCTCTGCAATTGCAACACCGATCACAGCCCCCGGATTGACCAAAATCAAGTACTGCTGGTTCTCGTCGTACAGTTGCTTAAGCTCTTGCGTTGCAGTTTGAACGCGATCGCCTACATTTCGCGCTTCATCGCCGATGTGATCGCCGTACTGCTTAAGGTTGTCGCCAATTTGACTAGACGTTTGAGTAATGGCCGTGGTAGAGTCACTTACTGCGTTACGAGCGATACGAGTTGCTTCATTGATTGCAGCTGTCGTACTTTTGACCTGATTCTTGACATTAGTCGCACCTGTTGTCACCTCAGAGATAAGGCGGTTTTGCTTTTCTTTGAGGTAAGTTTTCCCATTTTGATAGGCACTAGAAGTGTCTTGAGTAACTTGTTTCAATTCAGACTTTCTCTCAGAAAAGAACTTTCTACCACCGCTAATCAATCCTGAGAAGGGATTACCACCTGAGTTGCCGCCACCGCTTCCAGGTGAACCGCCAGCAAACTGTGTTGGAGGGCTAAAAACTATATTTTTAGCGCCTTGACCAACAGCATCACCAAATTGCTTAAGTCCATTACCGACGGATTTTAGAAAGGAGGCTTCTCGTTTGGTCGCCACCGCATTTACAACACTCCAGCTTTGTCCAGTCAGTTTTGCTTCCAAATCTTTGTAGTAGGCAAATCGGTAGAAGTCAGACCATTTTGCTTTAGGAATTCCATTGTTTCTCAGTTCGTCTTGAATGAGATCAAAATTAGGCGGTGTATAGCGTTGTGGCTGAGTCGCTTTGGCCAGATCCACCGCAGCTGAAATATTTAATAGCCCTACTCCGGTTTCAGCATCCCACCCTGGCGTATTTAAATCGGTTGCAGTGCGCTTAAGAATATCGACAATTTGGCTATAGTTTAGCCCTGCATTGGCTGCCCATAAAAGAGAAACTGCTCCAGTCACTTTTGCCGCCGCAACGGATGTGCCAACAGCATCATTTGCTGCTACACCTTGCGCTAGAATATCCACACCTTTGCCATAGTGGTCATAATTAACCGCACTATAACTGGAATAATCAGCGCGACTCCATCCCTGTGCTGCTCCCACAGTGAGGATATTATCGAATTCCTCGACTGCTTGCCCTAGTGCAGATATTGTAGCGCCCTGATTCCCGGCTGCTGTGACAATCAAGACTTGGTTTTGTTGAGCATAGGTCAATGCAGCCCGCTCTAGGGGAGTGAGTTCAAAGCGAGTAGTTACACTGCCATCTGCGTTGGTTTGAGTGAGGTCAAAGCTGAGGTTAACTACTGCATTGGGCTGTTTGGAAGCGATCGCCGCATCCACAAAATCAATCAATGACTGTGCCCAATCCATTGATCCTACGGCACGCCCTAACCATAACGGAGAACGATCATTGATGCCATCAATGCCAATGCCATTATTTCGGGTTGCGGCAATTACCTCTAGAATCTGAGTTCCGTGTTCAGTTGCCGACTCATCTGAAGGTTCTAAAAGCGAATTATTATCTTGACTAATCCAGTCTTTGCCAGAAGTAATTCGGGAGTAGTCAATATCCGCATTATTTGCACTAAATCCCGTGTCAATAATGCCAATTAAAGGAAGCCCAACGTTTTGTTTCCGCTCCGCAAGGGTTGTATTGTGCCAACCTTTTTGATTTGCCGCAATCTTCGACCAAGCATCGATTTGTGCCTTGGTATCTCCAGTTAAATTAGTCCAAGCGTAGTTGAGGAAACTGGCTTGGTTTTTTGCATCGTCAATGGCTTGCCGACGAGTTCGATCCAGTTCTTGATACTGGTTCCAGGCATCCGTTAACACGCCATTTATATTGCTCTCAAGTTCCGTTAGCCGCGACAGAGCATCTGTGAAAACGGAAGATTGTTCATTGTTCAACGCCGTGTATTGCGTTGAGGCATCCTCAATCGTTTGTAGCCGATAGCTATCAAAAGCGTGGAAAACATCAACGGCTTCATTGACGGCTTTATTCTTATCTTCTGTCAACTGAGAATTGGTGGCTGAAGCATCATTAATGATCGCTTTACGCTCTTTCACCAAGTTCTTATAGTCCGAATTGTTAACACCAACATTGTCGGCAATATAATCGGTCTGACCAATTAATAAGTTCGTAATTCGACCAATTTCATTTTGGGCATAGGTTGTCCATTTGTCCAGATAGTCAGTGGTTTTATTAATTTCCTTAGCGGTATAGTCTGCCCATTGATACAAATATTTGCCTGTGCCAAGAATTTCATTTCTCAAGTCGGTAACTTGGGCAAGCGTGTAGGTCTGAAGTCTAGACAGTTCTTTATTTAAGTAGTCCTTCCAGGCGCTCATATACGTTCCATCATTGGAAAGAGCAACCTGCAAATCGCTAAACTGCTGATCCAAGTAGGCTGATGAGTCAGAAATGTTGTTATCAAGTCCCTTGATTGCACTCTCTCCATTTGTCGTCAGCGTGGCTAAACGATTGTTAGCTGTATTAATCCAATCTGCGATCGCTTGATTTACGTTCGCCCCGTTTCCTGGGGAACTGATTTGCCCCTTAGAAGGCTTATTATTTGCTGCTTGATTGAGTATCTCTAACACGCGCTCGGAAAGAGTTTCCCCAATTCCAGGCATGTTAGGCGAAGCATACGGCTTGGTGTACTCAACCAAGGCTTGTCCCAAATCGCTGTTCCGCCAGTCCTGCTGCGTCTGTACCGCACCATTTATTAGAAGTTCATCCAAGCTAATTACACGTCCAACTGCACCTTGCACCTGAAAGACGATATCATTGTAGTCGCGATCGCTTCGTCCCTCGGCAGGTAAGTCCTCTATTCCGAATACGCTACCATCTCCAGTAATGTCGGCGAACTGGCCGTTGTAACGATTTTGAGGCTTGACTGTTGTTAACGAGAATAAAGGATTGACATATTTACTATTTGGATCATTATTGAATACCTGTTGAACGGTTCCCTTGGGAACCAACATGATTCCAAACTTATCCCCCGGATGCATGAATACAGGTTCCACACCATCATAAATACCAGAATTCAAATTGCTTTGTGCATTTAAATTCTCTTGAAATCTTGCGCCTTGATCGCGATCAAAGATCACAATATGTCCTAGTTCAGAATTACTCAAAGCTCTGCGGGTAGCTTCTTTGATAAACTCAGCAGACCCTACTTTATCGTTTAAACCAGATAAACTGAATATTGCCAGTTCGCCTTCATATCCGCCACCATCAAACAAATAATCGACGCTTACTTGGCCAGTCTTTCCAACGGTAAAGACTCCAGAAACAAAGCTTGCCGTTGGCGAATTATCGATTGTTACCTTGCCCAACTGAACCGACTTCAGCGTTGCCAGCAAATCATCGCCAGCTTTGAGCAGGGTATCGCCGTTTTGAATTTTAAAAGACAGCGCTTTGGAAGTTAGCCCTGTTCCCAAGCGAATTGTGTCGTTATTGCCAAAGCCAAAAATAGTAACCGCACCCTCACCCTTGACTAGCTCAAAGCGATCGCTACCACTACCGACATACACGGTGTCATCTCCAGTTCCAGCAGAGATAAAGTTGTTGCCTTCTAGAGCATAAATTATGTCGTTCCCTGCACCGCTATAAATCAGATCATCCGCAGCACCCGTATAAATCTGATCATTACCTGAACCTGTAAAAATTGTGTTCAATCCTTCCCCAGCATAGATGCGGTTATTACCATCTCCCGCTTTGATCACATCCCCTGCTGACCCAGTATAGATGAAGTCATCACCCAACCCAGTGATGGCAACGTTGACACCTTCTCCTAAATAAAGAGTGTTACTACCATCACCAGCAATCACATTATCATTTCCGGCTCCGGTATAAATCTGATCGTTTTCTGCTCCAGTCACAACAGTAGTATCAGCCTCACCGAGATAAAGAGTACTACCGCGTAGCAACAAAGGATCATTTGGGCTAACCTCTAACCCATACTGTGTTAAGGCATTAAGGCGACTGATGGCATCGGTCGCCCCAAATTGGCTAGCAGGGTCGAAACCTATAGCAGGATTGTCAAAACTCATAAATAATTTCTAGGGGTTAATTAACTTACAACAGTTTTCATTTATTTAACTCACACTGGTTGGCGTTGTTTTTTGCGCTTTTGCATGAGGTAAAAATGAGGTCTATTATGTTTGAAAATCGCTGTAAATTTACGTGCGATCGCAAAACATTGAAATGAGATTTATCAACGTCTTGCATAAATGTAGGATAGATATAACTTATACAAAAACTCTCGCTTCCAAATCACCTAATGTGCGTTAGCAACATCATTAGCAATTTCCCGCAACGTTAAACTTTTGCTATACTAGTACAGAAAATAACATTATATTACAAAAAAATACTTATCTTTACCGACAAACTGTAGTCAAGTTAACAGTCGTTAATTTTATCAAATTGTAAAGATTATATGTAGTATTATATTCGTATAAATACTGTGCTTAAAATAACTAATACTAAAGATAGAGTCTAACGATAACTGTAATGGCATTACACCCTCATCAACAGTGCGATGATCTCACGCAAAAGTTTGCTGAGGCAAACGAGCATTGGAACTTGGAGAAGTTGTATCAAAATATAGCGAATGCCAAGCAGCAAGAACGACGTAGGCAATGCAGACAAATAACTCCAACTGAGAAAGCTTGCTTGCGAGGTTTGTTGTGCGATTACAGTCCAACTGAGATTGCTACGGAACTTAATCGACAACCAAGTGGATTGAGGGTTGAACTTTCTAGCGGGACTTAAACATTTTTTCGGGACAAACAAGCCTCAAACCCATACAGGGTAAGAGAAATACACCAAATACTCAAAAATGGCTCAAACCCAGATATATCAAGAAACTAAGCCTAACGATGTCAAAGTCTTTGTGTATATAGATTTGAGGCTATTTTATGGATGTTTTTTGTTTAAGTCCCACTAGAGGTTTGTATCGATATATTGAAAGTTTGACGGGTGTATGTCTCAAAAGTTGGAGTAATGTTTCAAAACATTTGGAAAATGCCGGGTACAAACTTCACAATTACAGTAGGGAGGCTGTACATCAGGTTCCTACAATCCAAATAGATGCCGTAGTATCTACCCACACGGGAATCAAAAATAAAATCGATTGGGGAGAAGCAATTGATGTCTCTATTTTCTATGGTCGTACAGATGAACTAACTAAGCTGCAACGGTGGATTGAAAAAGATAAATGCTGCTTAGTTGCACTATTAGGGATGGGTGGAATTGATAAAACTGCTTTATCGGTGAAGTTGGCACAACTAGTGCAAGAGGAGTTTGAGTTTATAATTTGGCCCAGTTTGCGAGATGCTCCTCCCCTTGGTGAATTGTTAGAGATATTAATTAAATTTCAGTAGACCGAAAACTTTTGAAAGTTGACGAAATAATAAGAATTTTAGGCGATGCTTTTAGGCTTTCGATCACGACCACAAGCGAGTCATCACTCGTTGGGTTAGGAAGTATAAAGACGAAGGACGAAGGGGATTGCTTGAAGTCAAACATGCACCCGGAAAAGTTCCGCTCATCAGTGGAGAGGACTTAGAACGCTTGAAAAAGCGGTTGCAGGAGCCATCTGGGTTTCAAAGCTACGGTCAAATTCAACAATGGCTCAAGAGCGAATTAGGTCTATAAAGTTGTTCATAATGTCCAGATAACATTATCCCTATTTTTCAACCTCCTCACTCTCCTGAACTTAACCCAATTGAGCGGTTTTGGGAATTTCTCAAATCTAAACTCCAAGCTTGAAAATTGTAAAACCATCGCACAGCTACAGCAGAAGTTAACTGATACCCTCAAAGCAATTACACCTGAGATAATTGCTTCTCTTACTTCTTATGACTTTATCCTTGAAGCATTATTTAGCGCAGCTTCATAAATAATTGGTATGAGTTATATAGCCCTACTTAATCATTCGTGAAGAAGAAGATCCCCGACTTTTTAAAGAAGTCAGGGATCTGTAGGAAAGGGGCTTAATTGTCCTCCAAATCTACTAGCGAACCCCTACGAAACCAGCTTGCTCAATTGCCTTTTGCCCTTGGTCAGTTAATAAAAGTTTGGCATAGGCATCGCCAATCTGTTGTTCCCGACCTTTATTCTGCTTAATAATCACAAACAAGTTAGCGGGAATCGGATAGCTGCCATTTTTGATAGCCTGAGTATTTAGCTGGTTGCGCTGACGTGGACATTGCTCAGGCGACACCATCGGTTGGCGATAGGGGGAAATTAGCTGACTAAAAGTCCCACCCAATGGCAAAGCCTTTACACTACACTGAGGTACTACAGAACGGGCAGAAGCGTAATATACACCACCAGGGGTTTTCCTAAGTTGGCGCACTGCCTCTGTAGTTGAGTAGACATATTGCACATTAGAGCCAAGTGCTTGGTTTTTCAAGTCGCTGTTGCTAGGAAATATTACTGTATCTGCGTCCTTTGGCTGTTGGGAGAAAGGTGTGATGGGTAGGTTTGGCCCACCTACTTGATTCCAATTAGTAATTTGTCCCAAATAAATTTTCTGTAATTGATCAACAGTTAAACCTGACACATTGAGTGATGGGTTGACTACCACTGCTATCCCATCCTTACCCACCTGACGTTGCTCAAGGGTGAAGCCTCGCTCTTTTGCAATAGCTTGTTCTTCATCTGTAAAGGGACGGGAGGACTGAGCAAAGTCCAGTTGCCCATCAAGCAACATCCGAATGCCTGAGCTAGAACCAGGGCTACTATTAACAGGGTCTATGTAACGTAATTTTAGTTCAGGGCGATCGCTCTGGATCTGAGTATCTACCAATTGCCGGATAGATGCCCAAGCTGTACTGCCTCCGTAGTTAAATGAGTCAGTGGGGACATTAGCAACTGTCTGAAAAGTTGATCGATTATTTCCATTATTAGGGACGGTATTGGAATTTTGATTAGAGGAATCAACGCTGTTGCGGGACAATAAATTCGGCTTGAGTAACCACCAAAGAAGTCCGCCAATAACTATGAGTGTCAGCACTTTACCAATAATCAAACCTCTAAGAAAGAGGGCAATTTCGCTATGAATTATAGCTTTTTTTTGATTTGTATTGTCCATATTTTTTTATGTGGTTTCTTGGGTTTATATTACAGGAATTTCTAGGTATTTATCCTCTAAATAATGTCTAGATATTTAAGTTATAAGTAAATCTTTAATAAACCAGTTAATAGACAATTTTATGATTGCTAATACATGATTAATTCTTTCTCATGTAGTGAGATTCAATTTTCTTTTTGGTAGTTTTTGTAATGGTGGAATTGCTCTGATCAACTCCTCTATTAGCTGCTAATTTGGCTACTCGGCTATTCACATTAACATTAGTGAACCGTGGCTCAACCAATTTATCTAAAAAATTATTTAATTGAGTAGGTTGGTTTGAAGGCGATCTCCCTGTATTAATAAATGTATAGATTAAAACTATTACTATAAAACTAGTGATAGTACCAAGCCCTATTCCCAGCAGCAAAATAAAGTTTTTATAAGTTAGTAAATAGCTATCATCAGTGTTTTGGTTTATGGCAGCAGATTGTGAGGACTGTGACAACGCCAGAACAGAATTAAGCGCTTGCAAAGCTTCTGTGGCAGATTGGTAACGCTGGCTAAAGCGATCGCGAACCATTGTATCTAAAACATTTGCAAGAGCGTCACTTACCCGTGCCTGATCGCGCCAGATAACTTCTCCAGTATTGGGATCTTCTTGTAGTTGCTCAGGTATTAAACCCGTCAAAGCTTGAATGCCAATCATACCTACTGCATAGATATCGCTGCAAAGTTTTGGCTTTCCCTTAGCCTGTTCACTTGGCATATAGCCAGGAGTCCCAACAGCAATTGTTAAGCCTCCTCCCAAAGCACCAATTCTCTTAATACTCCCAAAGTCAATTAGCACAATCTTCTGATCGGAGTGCCGCCGCATTAAATTTTGAGGCTTAATATCTCGGTGAATAATATTGTGTTGGTGGACGAAAGCTAGCACTTCTAGGATGTCTTTTAATAAATTTAAGACTGCATTCTCGCTAAGACGTTGACCTAGTACAATTTCTTGAGTCAAGGCATCACCGTCAATAAATTCCTGGACTAAATAGAAATCCCCGTCTTCATTAAAATGGGCAAACAGTCTCGGAATTTGATTGTGGTCATTGCCTAGCTGGTATAAAACTTCTGCTTCCCGATCAAATAACTTTTTAGCGATAGGTAGAACAGCAGGATTAGAATCTTTTGGGTGGAAATGTTTGACGACACAATGGGGTTGTCCTGGTAAATCTCGGTCTACGGCTAAGTAGGTATCACCAGATCCTCCACTTCCTAAGTGTTTGACAATCTCAAAGCGATTCCGAAGTGTTTTTGTGACGAGAGAAGATTGCTCTTTGTTACGTATAGCACCTGCTAATAAGTAAGTGTTGCCAGAGCCTCGGCTTCGTAACAGTTTGACAGTCTCAAAGCGACTTCGGTGTGTTTTTCTGACTAGAGGGTTCTGGCTCATATGGCGTATACTATTTCCTAATTTCCTGACCATTCAGAGCTTGGGTGAGGTTATGAATGCCTGCCGCTAGATTTGTTGGTATTTGAGGCAGTCAGCTTCTCAGGCTTCATATGCTTTAGAGCAGTTTTATGGTTAGACGGTTAATTGCTTCATTTAATAGCTTTATAAATATCTTAATCTAAAATTTATTTTTGTAGTGCTTCAATAATATCACCTAAGTAAATTTAACACTAGTCCACAGTATTTAGAACTGCGGACAGAAGACTACATTCAAGAGTCAGGAGATTTATTTATTTTAACTGTTGGGTCTGATTACTGACAAAACCTTGAATAGGCGAATTAAAAGGTACAAATATTTTTACAATGTCCACTACAATTTTGTTACCAGATTTTAATCATTACTAACCGTGATCGCGTCGCCATATCAACGTGATTTCGACAAAACTAAAAAAGAGCAAGTAAGTTCTTGAGGTAAATATCGAGTAATAATTTTTGAGGCAAATAAGTGTTATTTGTCAATCACTAACATATCAAGTTACAGCATATTAACTAGTTATTCAATAGTTTCTACAAAACATCCAACTTTTCCCACCTTTCCCACCTTTTACTCGCGCCTGTATCACTTGCAATAACTTAGTTGAATTTAGCAAAACTCATAGTGGTAAAAGTCTATACTACTTTTAAGAGATTTTGTGTTACTGTTGCTAGGTAAAGGATAAAATTGTTTTATAGGAAATAAAAAACCGTTTAGATAACTTCCCAGATATTTAATCTTCTAGAAACTGTTCTAATTTAGGTTTTGCTGCCAGCCGATAGATAAAATAATCTGACATCAGGGCAGCTGCAACGGCAGCATTGTATAAAAAAAGCCCCCGACTGGGGGCCTATTAAGTTGTTCGCGTGGAGTGAACAACTAATAATTAATACTCACAGTAGATACAGTAATCCGAACAAAATAATCCAAATCACGTCAACGAAGTGCCAGTAGATTTCGGCTGCTTCAATGCCAAAGTGCTTTTCGTTACTGTAGTGACCCGGAAGGCGCGATCGCCATAACACGGCAATAATTGCCAAAACACCAATGGTAACGTGCAATCCGTGGAAACCAGTCAAAACGTAAAATGCACTGGCAAATAAATTGGTAGTTAAACCAAATTCTAAATGGGTATATTCATATACTTGACCTACCAAGAAAATAGCACCCATCGCAGCAGTAATTGCTAACCAGATTTGCGTACCCCGCGTATCGTTCTTTTTGATCGCAGTGTCAGCATTGTGCATGACAAAACTACTAGAAATTAGATTGATGGTGTTGACTCCAGGTAGCAATAGTTCTAACTCTGGGGTGCCTGCTGGGGGCCATGCAGGTAAGGTAGCACGGAAAGCCAAGTAGGCTCCGAACAGTCCCATAAAAATCATCCCTTCAGCAATCAGAAAGACAATTAGCCCAAATAGACGATGGTCTGGATGTTCTTCGTGATGACCGACGGACGCTTCTGCTGCGTGGTGATGATTCAGTTCGGTTTTAGCTGGGTCAATAGTTTGACTTTGCATGAATTTTTAATGCCTAGAGGAGAAGGGGGAGGAGGGGGGAGTTAGGAGCAAAGCCGGAGACTCCGAAGCTCCGGTTAGGAGTTAGAAATTTTGAACTAACAACTTTATTAAAGTCATAAATCATAACTTATAACTCATAACTTTATTTCCGGTCTTCGGGATTGGCAGCAACCACTGGGTCGGGTTCTGCTCTTAATACTGAGTTTGGGCCACCAGATAAGACTGGATTGGGATCAGATAAAGGTACGCCTTCTTTAGCGTTTTCCAAACCATAGTCGTAGGGGCCGGTAGCCAGTACTGGGGTTTGATCAAAATTCTCGATCGCTGGCGGTGAGGTTGTCATCCACTCTAAGGTAAGTGCCCTCCAAGGATTATTACTAGCTTTCTCGCCGTATAACCAACTCCAAATCGCATTGATGATGAAGGGGAATGTTGAAACTGCTAGTATGTAAGCGCCATAAGTGCAGATTTCGTTGATAAAGGTAAATTTGGGGTCATACTGGGCAACGCGGCGGTTCATACCCATTAATCCCAGTTTGTGCATTGGTAAGAAGGTCATGTTTAGACCAACTATTGTTAAGGCAAAGTGAACCTTACCCCAAAATTCGTTCAGCATCCGTCCCGTCATTTTGGGGAACCAGTGGTAAATCGCCGCATAAATGCCGAGAACACTACCACCAAACAGGACGTAGTGCAAGTGTGCCACGACAAAATAGGTGTCGTGAACGTGAATATCAAAGGGGACTGCTGCCAACATTACGCCACTGATACCACCAATCACAAAGGTGCCAACAAAGCCCATTGCGAATAGCATGGCGCTGTTGAGTTGGATTTTTCCACCCCACATGGTTGCTAACCAACTGAAAATTTTAATTCCCGTGGGTACGGCAATGATCATCGTAGTGATCATAAAAAACATCCGTAACCAACCGGGGATACCGCTGGTAAACATGTGGTGTGCCCAAACAATTAGCCCCAGAAAGCTAATGGCAAGAGAGGAATAGGCGATCGCTTTATAGCCAAAAATCGGCTTGCGGGAATGCACGGGGATAATTTCTGAAATTGCTCCAAAAAAGGGCAAAATCATGATATATACCGCCGGGTGAGAGTAAAACCAGAACATATGCTGGTACACTACTGGATCACCCCCCCCAGTCGGGTTAAAAAATGTTGTTCCGGCAATTAAGTCAAAGGAAAGCAGAATTAGACCTGCTGCTAACACTGGCGTAGATACCAAAGTCAGTGCCGAGGTAGCAAACATCGCCCAGCAGAACAAGGGCATTTGGTGAACCCCCATACCGGGGATACGCATCCTGAGCAATGTGACGAGGAAATTGATTGCCCCTAGAATCGATGACGTACCTAGTAGGAGGACGCTCATAATCCAAATTCCCTCACCTACTTGACCTGTTACCAAGCTCAGGGGAGGGTAGGAAGTCCAACCCGCATCCGGTGCATCGCCTACCACTAAACTAGTGATCAACAATAAACCCGCAGGGGGAATCATCCAAAAGGCAACAGCATTCAAGCGCGGGAATGCCATATCCTTGGCCCCAATCATCAAGGGGATCAAGAAGTTAGCAAAACCTGCACCAGCTGGCACAATCCACAAGAAAATCATGATTGTAGCGTGCAGCGTAAATAAGCTGTTGTAGACTTCAGGAGTAACAAAATCGACTTCTGGGGTTCGCAGTTCTGTACGAACCAAGTCAGCCATCACGCCACCAATGCAGTAGAAAATGAATGTAGTGACTAGGTATTGAATCCCAATCACCTTATGGTCGGTGTTGAAGCCAAAGTAGTCTTGCCATTTTCTCCTTGGTTCCTCAAGAAGGGCGGGGATATTGGCAGTTTCTTGCAATTGAGCTTGTGTCATAAGAGTTCTGAGTCTTGAGTCCTGTTAGCGATGGCGGGGCGTTTAGCCCCTTGCGAGTTATTACTTTTGACGTGGACTGTTGACTATTTGTGAATTTGATGTAACATTTCTGGCTGAATTCCCATGTCCTTGGTGTAAGGAGCAAGAAATTCATTTGGGGATAGATTCGCAGGGTTAACAGCAACAGCTTGATTTAGCATTTCTTTGCTGGCAACTAGCTGCTCTTGCTCCCATTTTTTAAAGGCTTCTTCTGTCTCAACGACTACTGATGCTCTCATCGCACCATGATATGGGCCACAAAGTTCAGCGCAGATCAAAGCATAATCGCCTGCTTTTTTGGGTGTGAAGCGAATCTCGCTTTGTCTACCAGGGATCGCATCTTGTTTCAGACGGAACTCGGGCACCCAGAAGGCGTGGATGACATCATTGGCTGTCATATTGATTTGCACTTCACGCCCGATGGGTACGTGCATTTCACCTGTAGTTATACCAGTTTCAGGATAAGTGAAAATCCAGGCATATTGTAGACCTGTAACGTTGACCCGCAATTCTGGTGGTTTGCCTGCTTTATCAGCACTGCCCCCAATTGTTGGAGCAACAACACCGACACCAGGGGCATTCCGCAGTTGGGGAATTTGGTCAGCATTGCGGACTTCTGCGGTAGCTGGGTCTTGCATTGCCTCTTCAGATTTTTCTTGATTGAGGTTGGGTTCAGTGCTGGGAGGAGTATCGTTTAAAGTTGCTGCTAGTGCGGTTCCATGCCCTGGCATTTTCATCGATTCCTGATTCGTCGGTGCTTCATGGATCGCATGGGGATCGAAGCCACCGATTTCGTTGTAGACATCAAAACTGTAAACAGAAATACCGATAACGATAATTGCTGGGATCGCCGTCCAGAGAATTTCTAAAGGTATATTGCCCTCAACTGGTGGGCCGTCTTCATTGTCACCTGCACGCCGACGGTATTTAAATGCAGAGTAAATTAAAACACCTTCGACAATTAGGAATATACCTGTAGAAACGATCATCATCGCGTTGAACAGACCATCCACCAATACAGCTTCATCCGTGGCTGCTGCTGGCAACAGTCCGTGATTTTGACCGTACCAAAGGCTGGCTAGCGTTAGCACGATGCCAATGAGTAATGTCCAGATTGAACTTGGAATCTTCACGGCTTACTTAATTGAATTTACTACGTTATCTCAAAGCTGCTCACTTACTAAGGTAGTCTAGGCTGTAAGACATGGAGTCCAAAGGTCTGAAATTTTTATTAATTTTTTTGACTATTTTACTAATTTTGAGTACAAGGTGACTATCAGCAAGCAGGAGGCAGCAGTAACTCACGTTTCAAAGCGTGGGATTGAAGCACTAGGTTTTATACCAGAACTAAAGTTTTCATTCATAATTCTTTCCTCCTGCCTTCTTTGATCAGCTACTGCCAAAAGTAGATATAAATCAGTCGAAAAATTTAAGGAAAAATTTAGAATGCTTAAATTAATTGTGATTAATCAATTTTTCACATGTTGAAAAATACCTAAAGCTTCAAGCAAAACCTTGCTGGAGTGATTCAAAGTATAAGTGAGTGCTAATCTGTAAACCCTTAGCCTATACGCTAGGGTGAAGATGGGACGCTAAAAGAAAATTGAAAATTTTAAGAGATCCACCAAGAGCGGGCAGAAGGTATCATTCATGAGCGAATTTGTCCTACAACAACAAAATGAAGCGGCACTTCAGCAGCAAAAGCCCAAGGAAATGATTCGTCGCTTGGTGTGGAAAATGTGCATAGCCACCTTAATTTTGATGGCAATAGGCTCTGCCACCCGCGTGATGAATGCTGGACTTGCTTGCCCAGACTGGCCCTTATGCTATGGCGAACTCGTGCCAGCCAAGCAAATGAATCTCCAGGTGTTCTTGGAGTGGTTTCACAGATTGGATGCAGCTTTAATTGGTGTAAGCGCGATCGCACTCTTCGGTTTGTCCTGGTGGCATCGTCGTTTCTTGCCCTCTTGGCTGCCTTGGGCATCCACATTCGCCCTGTTTTTAATCGTCTTCCAAGGCGTCTTAGGAGGACTCACCGTTACCGAATTGTTGCGGTTTGATATCGTTACCGCCCATTTAGGAACGGCGCTGTTGTTTTTTACTACCCTCCTGATTGTTGGCACGGCACTTACACCCTATCAGGGGAATGGAACCGTTGGTAAGTTGCCTTGGGTAGGTTTAACTGCCGCTGTTCTAGTTTACCTGCAAAGTCTCTTGGGTGCTTTGGTAGGGTCTCGCTGGGCGCTACACCAATGCCTCGGCGGTTCTCAACTTTGTACTGTGATGTACAGCCATATTGCTGGTTTGGTGCCGCCAACAGTGGCAACTTTGACAATGGTATTTATCTGTTGGCGTACACCAGCACTACATCCAGCTTTGCGACGACTGGCAAATATGGCTGGTGGGTTGTTGACCTTACAAATCTTGTTGGGATTCGCTACTTTCAAATTACATCTCCAAGTCGAGCCTCTCACCGTCTCTCACCAAGCTATAGGAGCTGCTTTGCTGGGTACTTTGGTGGCTTTCACAGCTCTGGCACTGCGTGACTCAGTTAGTGCTGAGTCACGTTAGCGATAGCGGGGCGTTTAGCCCGTGCTGAGTAAAGAATGAGGGACATAAGGGAGCACGGGGAGCAAGGGAAGAATTCCTAACTCTTAACTCTTAACTTCTAACTCAGTACTCAGCACTCATGAAAGCCGCAACGGCGAGTATTGCGACCCACGCAGGTGCAAAAAATCTGTGTTTTCGTTCGACCCAAAGAGCCAGCTTGAGCGGGGGCTGCATATAAGTTGTTGAAAAATAAGGAAGCAGAGCCAAAATGATTGAGACTAATGTCTCTCGCCACCACGAAACATTTTTACAAGTAATTCAAAGTTACTACCAGTTAACAAAGCCTCGGATTATTCCGTTGCTTTTGATTACCACGGCTGGGAGTATGTGGATTGCTGCTAAGGGAGAAGTAGATCCATTGCTGTTGCTAGTAACTCTGACTGGTGGCACTTTTGCGGCTGCAAGCGCCCAGACGATTAACTGTGTCTATGACCGGGATATTGATTATGACATGGAACGGACGCGCCATCGTCCGATGCCTTCCGGTAAGGTGCAGGCACGCGATGCTCTAATTTTTGCGATCGCTCTGGCGACGATTTCCTTTACACTCTTGGCAGTATTTGCCAACCTGTTAGCCGCCCTGCTAGCCTTCTCTGGTATCGTCTTTTATATTTTGGTTTATACCCACTGGCTGAAACGTCACAGCACCCAAAATATCGTCATTGGTGGGGCGGCTGGGGCAATTCCGGCGTTAGTGGGTTGGGCTGCTGTCACAGGCACATTAAGCTGGTCAGCATGGTTAATTTTTGGCATCGTCTTTTTATGGACACCGCCCCATTTCTGGGCGTTAGCTCTGATGATTAAAGATGACTACGCAAAAGTTGGGATACCAATGTTACCTGTGATTGAAGGTACTACGACAACCGTGAAGCAGATTTGGTATTATACCCTGCTTACCGTAGTTGCAACCGTGTTACTGGTTTATCCCTTGGGAGCGAGTGGAATTCTTTATGCTGCGATCGCCCTAAGTCTGGGAGGATTATTTATCCACAAATCTTGGCGTTTGTTGCAACATCCAGAGGATCGCACTATAGCTAGAGATTTGTTTCTCTATTCCATCTCTTACATGATGCTGTTGTGCTTGGGGATGGTGGTAGATAGTCTTCCCATTACTCATCATCTAATTAGTGCGGCGATCAATCAGCTGCATTTTATTGGTTAGGGGGAGAGAAGTTTTAGCGATCGCGTTGGTAAAAGGGCGCGATCGCGTTTTCAGAAATTAAAAAATATACATAATAATTAGAGTTTTGCGGATTTACGATGTCTACGACGGGCGTAGCTGCAGCAACTAAAGTTTTAGTCATAAGTGAATTTATTAAACATTAATTACACTCACTCATTTATCGCTATGGAAAAAGCAATACAAGTAATTCGTCACGAGTTAAACCAGCATGAGCAGCAACATCTCGCAGTATGGCGTTAAGTGTACCAATTTTAATCGGGTCATGAGCAGGAACCGTGATATGATGCTCACCATTCTGTTGAGTTGTTAACCGAATGTGGCTACCCTTTTGATGACTAATCTCATATCCTAGACCAGCTAAAGCGTTAACTAATTCTGAACCAGATAAGTCTCGTGGGAGTTTCAAGAAGCTATTACCTCATCACGGACTATATGTAACCGAATGATTTTAGGACGGTTATGTTCATTAGGAAAATGGCAGTGAACCGCATCACGGATCATTTCCCGTAGTGTTTCTATATCGTCAGCTTGAGTAAAAATTGACTCGCTTAAAGCTCTAGCCGTATAACCACCATCTGGATCATCTTCAACGAGAAATACAATTTCAGTCATGGCGAATCTTTCCATAACTACTAAATTTTATAATCTACAAGACCTGACAAGAGAGAAAAAATCCCCCAAGCGCCAGAATAACTAAAAATCAACTTCTTCCCTCTCCACCCCAGAAAGTGGTAAATGCTCCTTCTGGGGAATTTATAATAAATAGTAGTTCAGAATATTCTTTCCAGCAATTGTTTAGACGCCAACCGATGCGATCGCCTACTTTAATCCAATCACAGTCTAATTTTAACCAAATTTGTCTTTGAACACTAAAGCCAAAACGCCTGTTGCTATACTTTAGCCAAAGTTCATTAATCTTGCTGATATCTTGGCAATGTTGACAAATTACATTCGTACAGCAATGCACAAAGCAACCTACGAGTTGCTTGACGATGGAACTTTCTATGGCGAAATTCCAGAATGTCAAGGAATGTGGGCAAATGCTGCAACACTAAAAGCTTGCCGGGAGGATTTACAATATACTCTTGAAGGATGGATTGTACTAGGATTGCGTTTAGGTCATACTCTACCGATACTTGATGACGAAGTTACCTAATTATCGAAACTTGATCAAAAATGATTGCAATTACTCTCTGAGCAAAAATCAATTGAAGCCTAACAACTAGAAATGTTCAGATAACTTGTCTTCAGGACTGCGCTCATAGTCCATACCATTATTCATGTCATCATTGTAAACATCTCCTGAAGGTGATATTGTTCCCCTTATGTCCGCCTTCGGCTGTATCATACCATACTGGTCATTACCATAAAATTCAGTCCCAGTAAGGTTAGCGTCAGTTAAGTCAGCAGACTTCATATCTGTATCATCGAATTTGACATGACTAAGGTTCGTACCCTTTAAAGAGGAATTACTAAGATTAGCGCCTTTTAAATTAGCCCCACTTAAATTAATGCTATTGAGGTTAAAGCCGCTCAAGTTGGTGTAGCTCAAATCAGCACCAGTTAAAATGATATTACTTACATCAGTGTCTTTGAAGTTCGCTTGACTAAGATTGGCTTGAGTTAGGTTAGCTTGGCTAAGATTAGCTTCACTGAGATTTACTTTAGTTAGATTGGCATTAGTAAGGTCAGCATTGTTGAGATTGGCTCTGCTAAGATCAGCTTGACTAAGATTGGCTTTACTTAGATTGACTCTACTCAGATCAGTATCAGTTAGGCTGCTGGCTTCTAGCATCGCATCACTAAGATCAGCATTGATAAACTTAACTTCACGTAAGTCTACCCAACTTAGATTTGCCTGCCAGCACAGAATAATCCAGCAGAGCATATAAACCGGATTAAGTCAGCACCGTTAATGGAAATAACAAAAGAACAAGCGGCTGAAAGTGTGTGGATGATAACTGAGATGGCAAAAAAGGCGCAAGTTATTGTCGCACACAATGCTGAGTTTGATCAGAAGTGGTTTGGTTCTTCAAATAATGGAAAGAGTTTGTTACCTGTTTTGTCGAACTCTAACAATGAACCACTTCGTTGGCTTTGTACCTGTACTGAATTCAAATGGCCTCGTCAAATCCGATTTGGTCAATCTCTCATTGAATTAGCAGCAGCGCATGATGTTGGTATTTTTGGAAATCACAGGGCATTAACAGACTGCCAATTGATCGCATATCTTTTTGATCGGATGGAGAACCTAAACGCCATGTTTCAAATGGCGTTAAGACCCAAAGCTTGGTTTAAAGCTCTTGTAACCTATGACAATAGGGAACTTGCAAAAAAGGCAGGTTTTAAATGGATTCCTGAACGTCAGATATGGGTGATGAAAATGGCTGTAGAAGATACCAAAGAACTTCCTTTTATGGTAAGCCCAATTGAATTTTGTCAGTAATCTAGACGAAGTTCATGTATTTTCTCAAATAAAGTGATTGAGCCTATGTTATTCCAGCCGTTGGCTACAGCCACGAACAATTTTTAACCCTAAGTCTAGATACGGCTATCTTGCTTAAGATAGCCTGGTATCTATCCTTCAGGAGTCTACAGTCTCAACTCCCTTTTGCTAGCGTAGTGATATAGAGTTTATCGCTCCCCGGTAAGCGGCTGGAAGCAAAAGGATTAATATGGCTCATTTAAATCAACGTCGCTCCCAAAATGTCAACGGCGATTTTTATGTAGATACTACCTGTATTGATTGTGATACCTGTCGCTGGATGACTCCTGAAGTGTTTTCTCGTGTTGATGAACAGTCGGTGGTTTATCATCAACCAATCAATGATGCAGAAAGATTAGCAGCACTTGAAGCACTTTTGGCATGTCCTACTAGCTCTATTGGCACAGTTGAAAAACCAAAAGATATCAAAATTGCTCAACAACAGTTTCCAATATTAGTAGCGGAAAATGTTTACCACTGCGGCTATCATTCTGAAAAATCTTACGCTGCTGCTAGCTATTTAATTCAACTTCCAGAAGGTAACACATTGGTGGATTCTCCCCGCTTTACGCCGCCTTTAGTTAAGCGTTTAGAAGAGATGGGTGGAATTCGTTATATGTACCTAACTCATAAGGATGATGTGGCAGATCATCAAAAGTTTGCCGAGCATTTCCAGTGCGATCGCATCCTTCATGCTGATGATATTACTGCGGATACTCGCAATGTGGAAATACAGCTAACTGGTTCTGAACCATTTACTTTGACTCCAGATTTATTAATTATCCCAGTTCCTGGTCACACTAAAGGAGAAACTGTTCTACTTTATAAAAATAAGTTTCTGTTCACTGGCGACCATCTCGCTTGGTCAGAAAGCTTGCACCAACTGGCTGCATTCCACAGTGCCTGTTGGTATTCTTGGTCAGAACAGACTAAATCAATGCGTAACTTGGCTAATTACTCTTTTGAGTGGGTGCTACCAGGTCATGGGCGAAGGTTTCATGCTGATAGAGAAACCATGCGCCAGCAGATGCATAAGTGTATTGAATTAATGGAGTCTTTGGATTGACATTAGATAACTGACTTTTCTGACGCGATATGGAAAAACCTAACCCCCTAACCGACGCGGGCTACCGTGTATACACAAGTCGAATTACCCCTTTAATCCCACGCCACTTGCTACCCTGCGGGAACGCTAAGAGCGAACAAGTCGGCAGAGCCGCCCAACGCTGTGGCTCCCCGATATATTGGGGGGAAATAAGAAATCTTGTTCCCTCCCCAATCTTCGGGAGGGTTAGGCTGGGGTAAAACTGACGCGAAAAACCAGGTGAGTAAGCTATAAGAGACTTGTGTATACACCGTAGACCGACGCTCTAAGGGGGAAAATTCCAAGTCCTCTCCTTTTAGACTACGGTGTACACACAAGTATGACCAGTATAGGTTTCAACTCTTTTAGTAGTTTCGTAGGGTGCGTTATGGACACGCCGAAGTAACAAATGAGTTCCCCGAAATAACAAATGAGTTCCCCGAAATAACAAATCAGTACGCCGAAATAACAAATCAGTACGCCGAAATAACAAATGAGTATCCCGAAATAACAAATGAGTACGCCGAAATAACAAATCAGTACGCCGAAATAACAAATGAGTTGGCGTAGCCCGCACTTCTCTACGAGACCCTGCGCGTAGCTTGCTTCCCCAAAGGGGTACGCTTGGTGCAGTCGCCTGCGGAGGAGCCAGCGCGGGAACAGGGGGTTTCCCCCATGAGTGACTAGCGTTGTCAACCCTACCAAGAGCGCTGCTTCACCGCAAATCTTTGGTGGATGAAGTTTTTCCGACTTGTGTATACACCGTTGCTCCTTTTAAAAGAGAGATTTAGAGAGAGGTCAAACTATATTGCATAGAAACGAGAAGCGCTATAACCTGGAGTTTTAGCACCCTTTTAACCAAACACGGATTATGAAAAAGCTGATCAACAAGCCGGAAGACTTTGTGCAAGAAAGTCTAGAAGGTATGGCGGCGGCTCATTCCGATTTAATTAAACTCAACTACAATCCCGCCTTTGTCTATCGAGCTAATGCACCTATTCCGGGTAAAGTAGCAATTATTTCTGGTGGTGGCAGTGGACATGAACCAATGCACGCTGGTTTCGTGGGCAAAGGAATGCTGGATGCAGCTTGTCCTGGTGAGGTTTTTACTTCACCGACTCCTGACCAAATGCTAGAAGCAGCCAAGCAAGTAGATGGAGGCTCTGGTATCCTTTATATCGTCAAAAATTACAGTGGCGATGTGATGAACTTTGAAATGGCAACGGAGTTAGCCCGTAGTGAGGGTATTCGATCGCTAAATATTTTGATTGATGACGATGTAGCAGTGAAAGATAGCCTCTATACCCAAGGACGCCGGGGTGTGGGAACAACAATACTGGCAGAAAAAATTTGTGGTGCTGCGGCTGAGGTTGGGTATGATTTGCCACAACTAGCAGATTTATGTCGCCGAGTAAATCTGAATGGGCGGAGTATGGGAATTGCTCTAACATCTTGTACAGTGCCAGTTAATGGAACGCCGACATTTGAATTGAGTGCTCGCCAAATCGAATTAGGTATCGGTATTCACGGTGAGCCAGGAACAGAACGTACAGCAATCAAATCAGTAGATGAGATTACCGAAATTTTAACGCGATCGCTCATTGAGGATACACCATATAGCCGCATACTGCGCGAGTGGGATGAAGATAAAGGAGAATGGGTAGATGTAGAGCTAACAAGTCTACCATTTGCCAAAGGCGATCGCTTGTTAGCTTTTGTCAATAGTATGGGTGGAACTCCGGTTTCTGAACTATATATTGTTTACCGCAAACTTGCCCAAATCTGCGACCAGCAAGGATTGCAAATTGTGCGAAACTTGATTGGGCCTTATATTACATCTCTGGAAATGCAAGGTTGCTCCATTACCCTGCTGAAATTAGATGATGAAATGATCCGGCTATGGGATGCACCAGTCAAAACACCAAGTTGGCGCTGGGGAATTTCATAATTACGTTAGCGTAGCGTTAGCGAGTCTTCGAGTGTCATTACGAATTATGTTGATATGGTGACTCAAGTGCAGATATTACAATGGTTGCAGGCTTATGCAACCGAGATAGAGGAGAATAAAGCATATTTGACAGAATTAGATGCGGCGATCGGAGATGCTGACCACGGGATCAATATGGAGCGTGGCTTCAAAAAGGTAAGCACTCAGTTACCAACTCTTACAGACAAGGACATCAGCAGCATTCTCAAAACCGTGAGTATGACCTTGATTTCTTCTATTGGCGGTGCCAGTGGCCCTCTTTATGGCACTTGGTTTTTGCGAGCCAGTACAGCAGTAGTAGATAAGCAAGAATTAACAGAACAAGATGTGTTAGGGCTACTCCAAGCAGGCTTAGACGGAGTGCTGCAACGTGGCAAAGCGCAATTAGGAGACAAAACGATGGTGGATGTACTGTCTCCATCTGTAGCCGCTTTTGGGCAAGCTGTAGAAGAAAGTAAGGGGACAGTGGAAGCTATGCAACAGGCTGTAGCAGCAGCCCAAAGGGGGTTGCAAGAAACTATACTGATGCAGGCGAGAAAGGGACGAGCTAGCTACCTGGGAGAACGGAGTGTTGGGCATCAAGATCCAGGAGGGACTTCTGCTTATTTGATGTTGAAGAGTTTGTTATGGGTGTTGGAAAGTTCTGGAAAATAACGCTGGCTGTACTAGAACGCAAAGCTTGTTATTCTCATCGTGATTATACACTATGCCGATCATGTTTCGCCACGGTCTGAGGGTAGGAGAAGCTGTAGGATCTAAATGCGGTTTGCGCTGGAATGCACTGATGTGGCCCGAACGTCAGATTTTCATCATCAGGAAAAAGGGCAGTGACTCTGGGGTGCATCCCTTGAGAGATGATGAATTGGTTTTGCTTAAAGAACTCAGAGAGATGCTACCTGATAGCAAATACATTTTCGTTTCCGAGCGCGGTGAGGTAATGTCTACAGGACTTACGCAAAAATTGCCATAAACCTTGATTTATCGAACCGCTAAGACGCCTTCTGTGCCAGAGGCTCCGCCAACGCGAAGCGTCTCGAAGAGAAGAATGCCAAGAATTCGTAAAGCGTGCGTAAGTCTTAGTCTACTGATGCAGCGCGAAAACTGATTGGGCGGTTGGCAGCGCAGGCAGGGCTTGATATCAAAGTTCACTGTCACATGATGCGCCATGCTTGCGGTTACTATCTGGTGAATCAGGGTTATAACACTAGAAAAATTCAAGACTTTCTGGGACACCGCGATATCAAACACACTGAAAAATATACCAAGCTGAATGCTGGGCGGTTCCTAAATTTTGATTGGGGTGATTTGTAACATTCCAAGCGAATTAAAGAATCAACATCTAACTGGCGCAGCTGACAACGGAAGTAAGTTGCACCGATTTATGTAAACATGTTTTAAATTTTGTAAAGATTTGTGATATTTTTATTGAGGAGCAGAACTGTAAGCTATGTGTCTTGCTCCACGTTGTGTCAGTTGAAAACTTAGTGAGGTAATCCTCTATATGGCAATCACTATCGAATCCGCTCGTGGCATTTTCCCCAACACACTGTCGGCTGATGCCGTGCCAGCTCTAACTGCTCGATTCAACCAACTTAGCGCCGAAGATCAACTTGCATGGACATGGTTCGCTTTCTTGGAGATGGGTAAGACCGTGACGGTTGCGGCTCCTGGCGCAGCCAGTATGCAGTTCGCAGAAGAAATCCTGAAGCAAATCAAGCAAATGACATTTCCTGAGCAAACTCAGGTGATGTGCGATCTGGCAAACCAGGCAGATACAACCATTTGCCGTACCTATGCTACTTGGTCGCCTAATATTAAGTTAGGTTTCTGGAATCAGCTTGGAGAATGGATGGAGCAAGGAATTGTCGCGCCAATTCCGGCTGGCTATAAACTATCAGCTAACGCTAATGCTGTATTGGAAACTCTCAAAGGCTTGGATCAAGGACAACAGATTACCGTGTTGCGGAACTCTGTTGTGGACATGGGGTTTGATGCAAATAAACTAGGCGGCTACACCAGAATTTCTGAACCTGTGGTCGCGCCCAAACAAATGCAAGAGCGCACTCAAGTTACCATTCAAGGTATCGACAACCCAACTGTGTCGAGCTACATGAACCTATTGAATGCAAATGACTTTGATCAGCTGATCAAACTGTTCGTGGCAGACGGTGCTTTGCAGCCTCCCTTCCAGAGGCCGATTGTGGGCAAAGATGCGATCTTGCGGTTCTTCCGGGAAGAATGCCAGAACCTGAGTTTGCTCCCAGAACGCGGTGTCGCTGAACCTACAGATGATGGCTATACTCAGGTGAAAGTGACAGGCAAGGTTCAAACCCCTTGGTTTGGTGCAGCAGTAGGCATGAATATGGCTTGGCGATTCTTGCTCAACCCGCAAGGTAATATCTTTTTCGTAGCCATTGACTTATTAGCTTCTCCCAAAGAACTTTTGAACCTAGTTCGCTAGTTGTTCACTTTTGTTAACGAAAGCAATTTATTGGCAAAGGGGGAAAGGTTTATTTCCTTTCCCCTTTACCCGACTTACATACAGGCGTTGTTTCGGGGTTGGTGAACTACTAAACAGACGCTAGAGACAAGTAAATCGCCGATGCTCATACTGAGCGCTTTCTTAACCTAGAGCGCTCAAGACCGTCTGGGCAAACGGAACAATCCTAACCAAATAACTATCGCAGAAATTTCAGGTTGAATCATGCAAGCAAGTGAAGCTGAATGGACGGACATTGAGAAGAAGATAGCTCGAACTGCCTTTGATAAGGCCTACGAACGAGAAATTGAGGCTTTGCTTAAACAAGTTCAAAAGCAGGCAAGTACGCTTGTGGACTTGGGTGAACTCTGGCAGTTACACGATTTCTTGAGTGCTAAAAGGCATGAAATTGAGGGTAAGTATGACTACCAATACTCGGTTCTGCTGTTTGTCTTTGCTGGATTAGTTAAAGAAGGCTGGCTACATCTGAATGAACTCCAAGGGCTGGATAAAGACAAGCTATCCAAGGTTGCTGTTCTGTCACGGATGTAGGCTGTTATAGTCATTAGCAAATGGTACCGACAGTAAAGCATTCAGCCCCAGATTAACCTGCTCTTGAGCGCGATCGCGCTTTATTTGGCGTGTGCCTGTATGCCGCTGCCAGAATTAACCACAACTGCACTTTGCAGCGTGGAGATGTCATCGGCTCCAGGCTACTGTTAAGACCACACCCAGAACTAGCCCGTTCTCAACTTATTGGTTTAGTAATTGGCGGAATCATCCTTACCCTGTCGTAGACATCACCAAAAAATTCCAACTTATTTGATCAACAACCGATATACTCTGAATACGCCATTTACCTGTGTATCGAATCAAATCATATCGAACTCGCAACTTATCATTAGAAGAACCTTCAAACTGACCATTTTCATACAACTTTGTGGCTTCTTTGACTGTAGCTTCCACAGCAGCGCGATCGCTAAATAAATCAATTTTTTCTACAGACTCAATCTTCAGGCTATGATCGTACTTGCGGTAGCGGTTATTTACTTTGTCTTGTTGAGCAATCACCCGCCATTGAGACAAAGCTGAACCAGTTAAAATCTGATCTAAATTATTAATCTCATGATTCGGCCCGAAAGCTTCAGCTTTGGTAGATAGCCAAGTCCGAACAACTTCCTCTGCCGTTGCATCTGTTAAAGGGCCTTCTAGTGATTGTAGTTTACTATTTGGATCGGGAATAGCTATTGGTGGTTGATTTATTTGTACAAACAATTGTGAACCATCCGCAGATGGTGTAGGAAAAAACAGATTTTTTAACCATCCAAGAGCTGTTGTGACCAACACCCAGAAAACTAATAGACTCACCAAAGAAATAAACACCCTCCATACCAGCCGTGTTTTCCCTTCTATGGTGTTAGCAAAGGTTCGCCGCCGCCGAGGACGACGAGAATGAGGACGATTATCTGGTACACGCTCTCGGCTAGCAGATGGAGTAGGTTTTCTCCTTCTACGCTTTTGGTTATGACCAAGTGCAGCAGTTTTAGCTGAACCATTCAAATGCTGATTAGTGTTTCTGCTCATCCGTTCGGCAGTAGGAACCTCTGATTTTACACCCCCAGATGAATTCCACATGGGTGGTGATAAATTTGAATATTCGGGTGTTTCTTTTGTTGGTGTTTCTGGCAAATCTAGGTCAGGTGTTCTACTGTGATTAAATTGCCCTGAAGTCCTAGTTGAATTGTTAGGGAAAGGCGGATTATTTGTCTGGGGCTGGGGAAAATACTGGGGGTTAATTACAGCCCATTCATTAGTTGTTTCTGCATCCGTTGGCAGTGCTTCTAAATAAGCTTGCACCTGTTGGTTAGCAAAGTAATCTTTTAGGAAAGCTTGCTGGTTTGTTAAATCTCGAAAATGTGGAAATACTTCGTGTTGCAACCACTGTTCTGCATATAGACACAGCCCTGGTAACAAATCTGGAGAGTCTTGAGATTTTTCCCGAATAAAAGCTAAAGCTTCGTACTCCTGACTAAGTTCTAAAACACGAGTTGCTTCTTGGGTTTGTCCCAAGAGTAATGCACATAGCGACTGTTCTAAATGTACATCTTGGCGTTTGCCCAGACGCATGAGCATTTGCCTTGCTTGACGAATTAAAGCAGGTTGACGTTGAGCAAATCCGCGTGCTATCAAGGCATAAACAGCTAAATAAGTGGCAACAGCAGAAGGACGTTTGCTTTGGGCTTCAAATAACTTGTGCTGCTCTGCGACTGTTAAGTGGTTGCGTAACTGCTGGATAAATCGCAGAAAGTCATCTATATTTAAACCAGATTCATCATTGCTCGTGCCATCAATGCCACCACGATCTTCTAAGAGATTTTGCAATAATTCCAAGCCTTGGCGTCGTTCGGCAGTCTTTTCTTGAGGTAGTGCTAGCAACTCCAAAATTCGATATGGTCGCAATTTGTAAAGATCCGCCTGAATTTCTGCCTGTACACTGGAGAACAACCCTTCGCGTGCTAGCAGTTCTTGACCAGTTTCTAGGGATATGGCAGCATTTTCATAGTGACCTTGCTGCCACTGTTCCCGACCTAATTCTAGACAAGCAAGGGCAACAGTGAGAACAACATCTGGATGTTCAGCACTTTCGTGTATTTCTTCGTCTGCTAGATTATTGCCTTTTCTTGCACTTGTAGTACCATTTTTATTTACCAGGTACGGACGACCTAGTTTCAATACAAGTTCGTATTCCCCCAACTCTTGCAAAATTAATAAAGCGCCAACTAATTCGTCTGGGGTAATTTCGATCCCCAGACTCTGGGTGTCAATGCCCCTTTTGGTGCTTTCTGTACGATTTT
This sequence comes from Nostoc sp., assembly GCF_036916575.1. Classification (GTDB taxonomy): domain Bacteria; phylum Cyanobacteriota; class Cyanobacteriia; order Cyanobacteriales; family Nostocaceae; genus Nostoc. The sequence goes on along the minus strand of NZ_JBALGC010000086.1, from coordinate 33,808 downwards.
CCAGTGCTACTGCAGCAGCAGCAAGGTTATCAGGGTCATAGGCGTGGGCAAGATAAAGCTGATCGTAGGTACTGCGTTCTTTTGGATCTGATAAAACCACGTAAGCTTCTTCTATGAGTTGTTTACGAGAAGAAATTGCTGCCTGAGAATACTCACGTCGTGGCAATTGTACAATGCGATCGCTGTATGCCTGCCGCAATTGTTCATCACTTGCCGCCAACGGTAGTCCTAAAATTCGGTAGTAATCTAGCGGAATTCGCACAGCCTACTTCCCCTGCACCGTGATCAACATAATTCACCTAGAGCTTTCTAGGCCTGTAAAACCGTGCCATGATAATCCCGTGTAGAATTTACTCTACAAGTGTATATTGCAACAACTTGTTTTGTACCTTCCCGAAATTTTGAGTCACATTCTAGTACTAATTTTTTGCTTTCGCCTAGAAAGCTTCAATTTTTTGTTTTAATTCTTAGTATTTTTGTTTAACACGACTATTATCAGCCTTCGATACCACAAACCACAACTACTGTTTTAGTGACAGCATAAATGTTGTGGTTGCAAGAATCTATTGATGATTTATTTGGGACTTCCCCAGTAGGCGGTCATTAAAATACCACTGTTCGAGGTTGACCCTGATAACAGGAGAAAAAAATCATATCATAATTAACCTTTAATTACAATTACCTATTTGGGTATAAAGACTTTTGCGTCCTTTTTTTTAAATTGTTAATGGATATGCAGAAAGCGGTCTATTTTGATTGCTAGTCTATGAAGGGGAATAGTGAGAGATAAAAACCCAAAGCGGCAGATGTTGTCGTTAGAGTCAAATCCTCAGGGGGGCATGGGCTGAAAAGTTAAAAAAAATCCGTTTTGAAAAGTTGAGCCACTGCGTTGGAGAGCCAGCACGGTCTTCTCCCATTCGTGAGAGGCTAGCGCCTTCTCTACCTTGGGATACGCCAACGCAAAGCGCAAGGTAGAAAAGGGGGTTTCCCCATGAGCGACTGGCGTCGGGTCTTTTGGCTTAAAGCAAGTGGCGTCTGATTTAAGCAAGCCTTAACTCAAACTTTCCGCAAAATGAAAAATTCAGCTATTCCCTAAGACCCTTTTTTGGTGCATAAATAAAGTTTGATTGTTGAGTCTTACAAACGCTAGCCTGTTAAAAGCTGAGGTGTTATCAGACCAACTTATTTAAGACCGTAACTTTAAGTTGTACAACAGGGATACTCAAAAATAATGGTTCAAGAGCGTACTTTACCCACATTTAATCCTGCTACTACGCACATTACTAAAGAAGAAGGGTTACGGTTGTATGAGGACATGGTATTAGGGCGCTTGTTTGAAGACAAGTGCGCTGAAATGTACTACAGGGGCAAAATGTTTGGTTTTGTCCATTTGTACAACGGTCAAGAAGCCGTTTGCAGTGGTGTTGTGCAGTCAATGCGACCGGGTGAAGATTTCGTTTGCAGTACCTATCGTGACCACGTTCATGCTCTGAGTGCGGGAGTACCAGCAAAGGAGGTAATGGCAGAATTATTTGGCAAAGCCACAGGTTGCAGCAAAGGGCGCGGTGGTTCCATGCACATGTTTTCTGCTGAACATCGCTTGTTGGGTGGCTATGCTTTTGTGGCTGAGGGAATTCCTGTGGCAGCTGGAGCGGCTTTTCAAAGCAAATACCGCCGCGAAGTCCTAAAAGATGAAAGCGCTGACCAAGTGACAGCTTGCTTTTTTGGTGACGGTGCAGCTAACAACGGTCAGTTTTTTGAGACGCTAAATATGGCAGCCTTATGGAAACTGCCAATTCTGTTTGTAGTCGAAAATAATAAGTGGGCCATTGGGATGTCTCACGAGCGAGCGACTTCCCAGCCAGAGATTTATAAAAAAGCCAGTGTATTTAATATGGTGGGCGTGGAAGTAGATGGCATGGATGTACTAGCAGTCCGAGCCGTAGCACAAGAAGCTGTAGCCCGTGCCCGTGCAGGTGAAGGCCCAACGTTAATTGAGGCGCTTACCTACCGCTTCCGGGGTCACTCCTTGGCAGATCCTGATGAAATGCGAAGCAAAGCGGAGAAAGAATTTTGGTTCGCCCGTGACCCAATTAAGAAGTTGGCAGCTTATTTGCTGAAGCAAAACCTAGCGAATCAGGAAGAACTTAAAGCCATTGACCATAAAATTCAAGGTGTAATCGACGAGGCAGTTAAATTCGCCGAAAGTAGCCCAGAACCAGACCCCAGCGAGTTATATCGTTTCGTTTTTGCAGAAGACGAATAAATTCTGGGGATTGGGGACTGGGGACTGGGAAAGAGTTATTTTAATCCTAATCCCTAATCCCTAATGCCTAATCCCCAATCCCTAATCCCTAATCTCCAATCCCAGGACTAAACTTGTGTTTACCATTGCAGTTCAACAGCAACAATACAAAACCTACATCCTTTCAGATGAAACCGCTGGTTCTCAACTGGAAGTTGTGCCAGAACGTGGTGGTATCATCACTCGTTGGCGTATACAGGGGCAAGAAATTTTCTACTTAGATACTGAACGTTTTGCTAATCCTGATTTGAGCGTCAGAGGTGGAAATCCTATTTTGTTTCCCATCTGCGGCAATATACCGGATAATACTTATACTCACAATGGGCAGCAGTATACTCTTAAACAACACGGCTTTGCCCGTGATCTACCGTGGGAAGTAACTGACCAAGTTACTCAAGATAAAGCTAGCCTCACCCTCGTTCTCAACAGCAACGAGCAAACACGGGCAGTTTATCCTTTTGACTTTCAAGTGCTGTTTACTTATGAACTCCAAGGTAATACTTTAAAAATTCGCCAGCAGTATAAAAATCTTTCATCCACTTCACTGCCCTTTTCAACGGGTTTCCATCCTTATTTTTTGACAGATGATAAAGCTGGGCTAGAATTTGAAATTCCTTCACAAAAGTATCAAGACCAGATAACCAAGGAAATTTATCCCTTCAATGGTAATTTTGACTTTAGCCGCGATGAAATTGACGTTGCCTTTAAGCAGCTAACCAGTCAATCTGCTGCTGTGACAGACAACAACCGGAGGTTAAAACTGACTCTAGATTATAGCAATGAATATCCAATTTTGGTGTTTTGGACGCTCAAAGGCAAAGATTTCTATTGTTTAGAACCGTGGAGCGCTCCCCGCAACTCCTTGAACACTGGTGAACATCTGACTGTGTTAGAACCAGGAAGCAGCTACACAGCATCTGTGCGCTTCAGGGCAGATTTTTTCTAAAGCCTTTACAAATCTACAGATATTTATGCTATAGTAGCAAAGTTGCGAAAAGCAAAAAAGGGTCGCTAACTCAACGGTAGAGTACTCGGCTTTTAACCGATTAGTTCCGGGTTCGAATCCCGGGCGACCCATATTAAAGGAAAAAATGCTTGCTAAGTCTTTGAGGATAAAAGTCGTCGAGGCTAGCTATATCGCTATTAAGAAAATTGTGAATGCGATCGCTCTGGGGAATAAAAAATTCTCACATGAGCGTAGGCGTAGCCCGTCGTAGACATCGCTTTTTGCTGAAGATAAAAAAAAGATTACAGGTTAAGGGAAATTAACTAACTTGTCAGCGTATTTCAGTAATTTTACGGTTATTTAAGTGCAGGCTGAAGGTGAATAACTGAATTTAAGCTTTTCAACTGGAAGTAACAGATGCAGGTAAATTTTGAGCAAAAAGCTTTTATTTCCTTAGCAAGTCTGGAAACTAAAAACTTACCGACAAAGCAAATACGATTACAGGGTTTGTCTGGGAGCGATTACACTTACTTTTGGCAGTTATGGGAGCAGTATCGAGATTATCTTTACAGTCGCTGCTTACAGTGGATGGGAGGTAATCGTCATGATGCCGAAGACTTGTTCAGCCTGGCAATGCTCAAAGCCTGGAATCAATGGCCAGACTATGCCAATAAAATCACCAAGCCCAGAGCTTGGTTGAGCCGACTCATCCACAACCTCTGCATGGATCTACATCGAGAACGCAAGCGAGAGGCGCAAAGGATCAAAAACGTTGAGGACATTCAATTTAGAGATCATCCAGTAGTTACTTTCAGGCTTGAATCTCCTGAGTCAAAGATGTTTGGTGATGAACTGAGGGCATACCTTCGCCATAAAATTGAGTCCTTACCCACGAGACTGCGCGAACCTTTTATCCTTCGCTACTGCCAAGAAAAGTCTTACAGAGACATTGCCAAGCAACTCGCCCTTTGTGAAGACAACGTTTACAAACGGGTTCAACAGGCGCGAACTATTCTGCAAAAGCAGTTAAGCAAATATCTGGCCGGGGAAGATGACACTTCCTTAGATTCCTTCCCACCCCGATTCAAATGGGTGGTTCCGATGGTGGAATTTAAACCTGATCAAAGGGTGATATCTGACTGGGAAGTGCCGATAACAACAAGCATCGAAGAAATTAATTACAAAGTAACTGTTACATGTCTGGAAACCTTGCAACATACTTGGTACAGTTCCCCCAGCCTTCTGGGGTGGAGATGAATGTTCATCTGGTTTTAGACGAAAAGCCAACTAGGCAAGATCAGAAGTTAAAAACATTAAGTAAGTACATCCAAAAGTATCCCCAAGGATGGAAAAAACGATTAGAATTGGCTGATTTGCTGTACGCAATGGGAAGCTGGGAGCAGGCGATCGCAGAGTATCGCCAAATTATTGAGCGATCGCCTCAATTGATCAATGTGCGGCTGCAACTGGGGAAAATCTTACAGATGATGAAACGAGAGGCAGAGGCTATAGAGGTATATGAAAGCGCCTTACCACTGTCCTGCAATAGAGCAACTCAGCACCACATAGGCGGATTAATTGCTGTCTGTAAAAGTGAGACTCAAAAAGCAATCATAGCTTTTGATTCAGCGGCTGACCTACAACCTGACAAAATAGTTCACTGGCTGGCATTGGGACAAGTGCAGAAGGGGAGAGAAAATCCGATTGAGGCTTTACGAGCCTTTTCACGGGTTTTGTCGCTCAACTCAGATGATATTGTGGCTTTGATTCACAGCTATGATGCACTGATGGCAATGGGGGACTTTCGAGAAGCTAGGCAGAGGTTAAGTAAAGCGATCGCTTTAGCTCCCGATGATTTCCAGGTACTCCAACGACAGTTAGATCAGCGTTGCGGGATGAGATTGGTATCCGGTGAAGAGGGAAAGCAGACTAAAAAGCTGATTGGTTCTTTGCTGCGACAGGCTCCTCACGCGGATGAAGCTTACAAATCACTAGCGTATTATCACCTTTATCGGGGGGATTGGACGCAAGGGGTAAGGGTGTTAGCAGAGTTTGCCCAGCAACACCCCAATCATCCTAGCGGTTGGTATTACTATGGGCAGTGCTTGTTCCATACAGGGGAATATCAGGCGGCGACTGAGATGATACTGAAAGCTTATGGTTTGTATCCCAACGATTGTGAAATCTATCGGGCGTTGTGTGAGATATTGCCTGTTGCACCTCACCTTCTACCCGATGAGGAGAGGGGAGTAAGAAAAGAGGGGAATAAGGCAAATCTTGCTGCGATAGTGGAAGAAATGCTTGAGCGGTTTCCTGAACGCTGGAGTGTTTGGGCGACGGCGGGACGGGTGCTGGTGGAAACTTTTAAAGATATGGAACGGGGGTGTAGTGTTTCTTTTCAAGGGACGCAACTACAGCCCCAGTTACCTGATGCTTGGTTTCGTTATGGGCGGGTGTTGGCTTTAGCGCTCAAACACCAGGAAGCCGTGGAAGCGCTACAGCAAGGATGGCAGTTATTACCAGCAGTGGGGGGTTATCTGCAATCTACACCTGCTGCGGTGTGGCTAGGAGAGAGTTATCAGGTACTGGGGGATGATGCAGCAAGTCGGAAGTGGTGGAAAATGGCTTGTCAGCAAACCAAAGAACTGATGGATTTCGACCTTTCTACTGCTCATTACTGGCAGGGAAGAGCCTTAGAGGGGTTGGGGGATACTTTGGGGGCTATACAGGCTTATCGAAATGCTTTGAATTTGCAGTTGTTTTATCCTCGTCGCAGAGAGGTTGAGGCGGCTGTGAAACGGTTGCAAGCTATGGTGCCAAGAAGTTCTCGTACTTGAAGTTGGTTTGATGGGATGAATTTAGGGAAGACCAAAAAATAAATTATCCCAAATTTATGATTATTAGGGTGCATCAGTCAGACAGATCTATGAATATCAAGAGATTATTTCTACTGACGCACCCTACTAAGAGGATATTTTTTTATTTGTTAGTCCTGTATCTGAAAAAAACACCTCTAACTCGAAAAATTCCAAAATCGACCACTGGAAACGTCTTATAGATGTGAAGAATAAAAAAAGGCATTCAGATGCTTATAAACAGAGTGCCTTTCTGAACACAACACCAAACACAAGAGGCCAAGAAATTTATGACAAGGGTAAAAGTCGAATTAGTTAACGTTTATTGCCGAGATACCGAAGATGTAACCGGTGCTGACGATTTTTATCTCGTCGGTGGTTTGGTTGGAGGACAAACCACCAAGGCAATTCTGACAACTCCGATTAAAATCAATGATAAGCAAACCAAATCTTTCAAACCAGACCAAACCGTTTTATTTGAAGGCGAAATCCCACAAGGACAAAGTGTCAAAGGCGGACTAAAGGCTTACGACGAAGATGCTGGAAAAGACTGGGCTAAGTACGGTGACACAGTTAAAAAGATTAGTAGTGCTATTTCAGGTGCTATAGCAGCAACAGGTCCACAAGGAGCTGTTGCGGGAACGATACTTTCAGCAGCTACAACCGCAGGAGGCATTCTTGCTAGTTTAGATAAAGATGACTTACTGGGTAGTACCGAATTAGACATTTCCTCCACAGGACCCTCCCATGAAGAGCGAGCTTGGAAAATGTCCAAAACAAGCAGTATAGGCTGGTCTACCTGGGACTACACACTTACCTATCGTATTAGCCGTTCCTAGAGAACTGATTAATACCAGTACAGTGGCCTAGTCTGTTAGGGTGCGTTGCGAAGAAAGTTAACGCACCTTATTAACTAGCTATGCGATCTCTACGACGGGCTGTGACGCTCCTGCGTCGCTAACGCTACGCTATCGGCGTCACGTCTTTGTTAGGCTTTGAATTGAAACAGCTTTGAATATGTAGAAAGAGTGATCGCTTATCTTACCCAAGGAAGTGCGATCGCTCCTGTTTTGGGTTGGGGGATACTTTAGAGGCGATAAAGGCTTATCAAAGTGCCTTGAATTTGCAGTTGTTTTATCAGGCTTGTGGGGAAGTTAAGGAGACTTTGATACGGTTACAAGCGACGGTGCGGAAAAATTCTCGTGCTTGAGTCTGGTTTGATCGGGTGGATTTATTTTAGAGAAAAAATGCCTCTAACTCGAAAAATTCCAAAATCGAGTAGTGGAAACGTTTTATAGATGTGAAGAATAAAAAAAGGCATTCAGATGCTTATAAACAGAGTGCCATTCTGAACACAACACCAAACACAACAGGTTAAGAAATTTATGACAAAGGTAAAAGTCGAATTAGTTGACGTTTATTGCCGAGATACCGAAGATGTAACCGGTGCTGACGATTTTTATCTCGTCGGTGGTTTGGTTGGAGGACAAACCACTAAGGCAATTCTGACAACTCCGATTAAAATCAATGATAAGCAAAGGAAATCTTTCAAACCAGACCAAACCGTTTTATTTGAGGGCGAAATCCCACAAGGGCAAAGCGTCAAAGGCGGACTAAAGGCTTACGACGAAGATGCTGGAAAAGACTGGGCTAAGTACGGTGATACAGTTAAAAAGATTAGTAGTGCTATTTCAGGTGCTATAGCAGCAACAGGTCCAAATGGAGCTGCTGCGGGAACGATACTTTCAGCAGCTACAACCGCAGCAAGCTGGATCGGTTCTTTGGATAGAGATGATTTACTGGGTAGTACGGAATTAGACATTTCCTCCACAGGACCCTCCCATGAAGAGCGAGCCTGGGTAATGTCCAAAAAAGGGGGTACAGGTTGGTCTACCTGGGACTACACACTTACCTATCGTATTAGCCGTTCCTAGAGAACTGATTAATACCAGTACAATGGCCTAGTCTGTTAGGGTGCGTTGCGAAGAAAGTTAACGCACCTTGTTAAGTATCTATGCAATGTCTACAACAGGCTACGCTTATGCTCTTTTTAATCACAGTCAGTGCGATCGTCGTTGGCAGGGTTTAAGAATGATACAGCGATCGCATCGCAGCTTATCCCTCTTGTGTCACTTTCCCTAGAGAAAAAGATGTAACACTTGCTAGACAAGAGTTTTAGCTTAAAGCAATCATTATATCCATCATATTAGAAAATAAAGCCACAAACCCAATTCCAGTGAGAGTTTTAAAAGTTGCCTTCGATTTTTGTTTTCGGAGAGTGATAGAAGCGTCCGAGGAAAGCAATCGCATTCCCTATGGATGTAAAGAAACATTTCTGTTTCCTAGAAGAGGGTTATTGCAGTTCTTTGACTCAAAGCAGCTAAAACATAAGTTACCAATGCTTTCTGGGAGCTGAGAGTGGATTTTTGGAGAGAAAAAATGCCTGTAAATTAAAAAATTTCCAAATTGGGGTTAGCAATCGTCTTATAAGAGTAGACGAAAATCATGCATAAGTTCTAAATTATTATTTTTTAGGAAAAAATCAATTGTGTCAAAAAATAAAATTGTTAGCTTAAGTGACATACATATTAGTACGAATCATCCCACAAGCTGGTATCAAAAAAACTTCCATGAACCATATTTTGCAGCTATTCTCGACTATGTAATTAGTGAGGCTGACTCAATTCAAGAACTAATTTTACTCGGTGATATATTCGATTTCTGGACTTATCCCCCCAATCATCAACCCCCTGAATTTACTGCTATTTTAAACGCTAATCCCAATATTTTTGGAGTTAATGGAAAGTTAAATCAGGCTTTAACGGCTTTGAAAGGAAATGTGACTTATGTAAATGGCAACCATGACATGAACGTCACTAAAAATGATTTGCATCAAATTGCAAATTCATCGAATTACCAAATCAAATATTCTCCAGACCCAATTTATTACATTCACACTGCGGGAGGAAAAAAGATTGCCTTTACTCACGGGCATATATTTACGATGTTTAATGCCCCCTACCTCCAGAGTGAAATTAGCCCATTACCTCTAGGCTATTTCGTTACCCGCGCAATAGCTTATATGTTAAATAAAACCCTGAAACCTGGACAAACCGTCGCTGATTTGACAGGTCAAGGCGCTCCTAACGGGATGAATTTAGAAGGCTTAGTCTCCTCAATTCAATCCGCAATTGATTCTGGCTCTATGGGCTTAGTTGATTTAGTTCTCGACTACATCACAAACGTGACTGAAATACCACAGAAGGAACCGATTATCTTACCTAACGGTCAAACAACAACAATAGCAAAAGCAAAAGAATTATACCGTCTTTTGCAAGATCAGTGGATTGCTGATTGGGGAGGAGGTAAAAATGGTATATTAGCCACAGTCAAATCGGCAATAGCCGATTTAGATGGCACTTATATTCCTTGGTTTGCCCAACACTCTGCTCTAACCTCTGACTCAGACTTGATTGTTTTAGGACATACCCATGCACCCAAAGTAGGCATCACCAATGGTTTGGTTGGATATGCTAATAATGGTTTTGAATGTCCTTCAACTCCTGATATTCCCTCACAAACATTTACTTTCACAGTGGTTTATACAGATAAATGCCTACCCAGTGTTTATCAGGTAGTTAAGCAGAATACTTCCTATCAAGTTATTCCCTATGCTGCTCCTCAAGACTCAGTAATTGCTTCTATTTCAATGGATTTTTCTTGTTATGTGATTATTGACAACACCAATGGAAATTCTAAATTGGATTTAATTGAATCCAAAGCTAATGATGGTTATTATGTCGTCAATCCTCCTAAGCAGATTCTACCAGGAGAGCAAAGAGAGTTCTGGATACAGGATTATCCGGGGTTATTCGGCACAAAGGGTAGCGTAACCTATTCGGTAAATGGTCAACCTCTGAATTTGACCTATTCTTGTCCTACGGGTATATCCAGTAATAAATGTTCTGGTGCTAACTTCTACACTTCCAATAATGGAGTCAATTGGGTTAAGCTAAATGAAATCAAAAAGAGTGGACATCCCTTTTTTGTGAAGTTTGTACTGTAATGCGATCGCTTGATCTTGTAGGGTACGTTAGATTTGGCTAACGCACGTTGTTAATTGTCAGTGCAATGTCTACAACGGGCTATTCGGCATGCCCCTTTATGGTGAAATTTCACTAATTCCGTAGGCTATGCATAATTTAATCCCAAATGCAATAGTCAGGGCAAAACAGCCTCAGAGCATCAGAAATTAGTACCGTTAAGTTCAAGCGATCGCTTTGACAATGACCATTTTGAATACTGGGCTACTAGAGCTACTAACTGTAGGGTAACTAAATGTACAGCAATACAGAGCAAGTATGGAGCATAGTACAGCAGTAGACAGCAAATATAGAACATATATTATATTAACTATGGCGTAAACTTTTTCAACATAGACACACGACAGTAGTTATAATTTCCTATAAGTTGAAAAAACTCTTAAGATTTAGCGTGATTATTACGCTTCTCTCACACCAACTAGCTGACAACCACATTAGGAGGACTATCTATGGCGCTTGTACCACTGCGGCTGCTGTTGGATCACGCAGCTGAAAACGGTTACGGCATCCCAGCTTTCAACGTTAACAATTTGGAGCAGATTCAGGCGATCCTGAAGGCTGCTGTCGAGACAGATAGCCCCGTAATTTTGCAAGCTTCACGCGGCGCTCGTAATTATGCAGGAGAAAACTTCCTCCGCCACTTGATTTTGGCAGCGGTAGAAACCTATCCTCACATTCCCATTGTCATGCACCAAGATCATGGTAATGCTCCTGCTACCTGCTACTCAGCAATTAAGAACAACTTCACCAGCGTGATGATGGATGGTTCTTTAGAAGCTGATGCTAAAACTCCTGCCAGTTTCGAGTACAACGTCAGTGTTACCCGCGAAGTCGTAAATGTAGCTCATGCCTTGGGCGTCAGCGTCGAAGGTGAACTGGGTTGTTTGGGTTCTCTAGAAACTGGTGCTGGTGAAGCTGAAGATGGTCACGGGTTTGAAGGTACACTCGACCACTCACAACTGCTAACTGACCCCGATGAAGCTGTTGACTTCGTAGAAGCAACTCAAGTAGATGCTTTGGCTGTTGCTATTGGCACAAGCCACGGTGCTTACAAGTTTACCCGCAAGCCGACTGGGGAAATTTTGGCCATCAGCCGCATCGAAGAAATTCACCGCCGTCTGCCTAACACCCACCTGGTAATGCACGGTTCTTCTTCTGTACCAGAAGATTTACTTGCACTAATTAACCAATATGGTGGTGCAATTCCTGAAACCTACGGCGTGCCTGTAGAAGAAATCCAAAAAGGTATTAAGAGTGGTGTACGTAAAGTAAACATCGACACCGACAACCGTTTGGCTATTACTGCTGCTGTACGTGAAGCTTTGGCTAAAAAACCAGAGGAGTTTGACCCCCGTCACTTCCTCAAGCCTTCTATTACATATATGCAGAAGGTTTGTGCTGAACGCTATCAAGAATTTGGCACAGCTGGCAACGCAAGCAAGATCAAGCAAATTTCTTTGGAAGATTTTGCTGCTAAGTATGCTAAAGGTGAACTCAACGTTATTACCAAGGCAGCTGCTAAAGTTTAATTTTGACAACAAATAAATAGGGGCAAACTGCTGCTATGCTCCTAAAAGACTGAGGATTCTTATATTGGCATAAACCGGGTGGTTACCCGGTTTTTTATTTTATTCTTAGGTAATGGGCATTGGGCATTGATTATTCTCCTGTGCTTCTCATCTCCTCATCCCCCTTGTCCCCAGAGCCTAGAAGACTCGATGTTGTAAAGAGGGCATTTGACGGCGGACTTGTTCGAGCCTAGTGGGCTTGATTTGTGCGATCGCAATTCCCGGCTTTTCTCCAACATCGGCTAAAATTACGCCCCAAGGGTCGATAATGACCGCGTGGCCGTGGGTTAGACGGCGGGCGTAGTTATTACCTGTTTGGGCAGGAGCAATGACGTAGGCGGTATTTTCGATGGCTCTGGCTTGTAGTAGTACTTGCCAGTGGTCTTTGCCAGTAAAGGCGGTAAAAGCGGCAGGAATAAAGATAACATCAGCTCCTTTATTTGCCAGATGACGGTACAGTTCAGGGAAGCGGACATCATAACAAATAGAAAGTCCTAGATTACCGAATTTTTCTGAGAAATAAACGGGGGGTAATTGCGTACCAGCCACAACCGTGCTGGATTCCCGATAGGTGTTGCCGTCGGGAACATTAACATCAAATAAGTGTACTTTGTAGTAGCGGGCAAGTTCTTGACCGTTTGGGTCGATGAGTAGAGTGGTGTTATAAACTTTGCCTGTATTGTCTACGGGAACTGGAAAGCTGCCGCCTAAGATTGTAATTTGAAAGCGTTGAGCCATTTTTTTAAGGAATTTTTCACTTTCAAGAGCGATCGCATTGCCTTGGGCGAGTTTGTCTTTTTCTTCTCCCATATAGGAAAAGTTTTCTGGCAAACCTACCAATTCAGCACCTTGACGCACGGCAAGCTCTATTAATTCTTCTGCCTGTGCCAAATTTTTCTGTAGATCCGGCACACTGGTCAATTGAATAGCGGCGGCTAAATAAGACTTCATAGATTCAACAACGAATAGTTGATTTATGGAAGATAGATTATCAAAATATATCGCTACTTCAACATCTGTGGAACTTAATTAGAAATGTATCAGCCAAGATTTTCTTTAACAGACTTGTTTTATTACTGATCTTAATCTTCCTCTGGGTTCTAGCAAACTGAGCAAGATCAGGATTAGGTTGTGATCAAACCCTAATAAAAACTGTCTGCTGTGGATATTTCTATTCTCATTCAAACATTTATCGCTGTGTTTGTCCTAGCAGATGCTGTGGGCAATATACCAATTGTTTTAGTTTTGACTAAGGGCATGATGTCAGACCAAAGAAATAAAGTTATAGATAAAGCAATTATCATTGCGATCGCAGTTCTTTTACTATTTGCCTTTGGTGGGCAAATAATTTTAAATTATTTAGAAATCAGTATCGGCTCTTTGCGAGTAGCAGGAGGACTATTGTTGCTGTTAATTGCTTTGCAAATGCTACGGGGAGAGTTAGATCAGCCGATTATTGAGGAAGGACGCGATGTTGCAATTACTCCACTAGCTTTACCACTGCTAGCGGGACCGGGGACTTTAACAACGGTGATGTTGCTGATGTCAAAATCACAAAGTCCGCATATTGCTGTGGTGGTGGGTATATTAGGGGCGATGTTTGTCACTTGGTTAATTTTGCGTTTAGCAAATCTGATTGACCAGTGGATTGGTGCAGAAGGTGGAGTGATTGTAACTCAGCTTTTGGGTTTTCTGTTAGCGGCGCTAGCGGTAGAAATTGGTAGTGCGGGAATTAAAGAGTTGTTTTTGAGGTAGAAAACTCCTAAAAATATTTTGAAACTGTATACAAATGTAAACAAGTTTAAGAGACGATAAATTCGTGCCTCTCAAACTTGTTTATAAAAATTAACCTAAAGTTACAACAACATGGATAACTCAAAAGGATTTTATTGCCGATTGAGTTTCAAAGATACTTTTCGAGAGTGGAAGCTAATGTAGTTTTAGGCACAGCGCCGACTACCATATCAACTTTTTGTCCACCCTTAAAAATCATTAATGTGGGAATGCTGCGGATGCCGTACTGACTAGCAACATTAGGATTTTCATCTGTATTGACTTTTACGACCTTTATTTGACCTTTGTACTGTTCGGAGATTTCATCGACAACAGGAGCTACCATACGGCATGGTCCGCACCAGGGTGCCCAAAAGTCAACTAAAACTGGTACATGGCTGTCGAGTACTTCTTGCTTGAAACTAGAATCGGTAACTTGTGCGGCTGTTGACATGCCTAAAACCTTCGCCAATAATATCTGAACTTGGTGAAAATTCTACCATAGCAAAAACCTCAGCTTGAGAGTGCGAGGATGTACATTTGCAAAGAAGCTCTAGAATTTATTTATAAACATAAGGAACCGCCCGAACAGTAGTCCGGGCGGAGTGTGGTGTGAGGAGTGAACGGAAACATGCGTCTCCGCTATTTCTATTGTAAGCGACATATCGAATTTTTCCAGCAATTGTTTAGGGGCCTAGAAAAATTTATTGAAGGATTAGGGATTAGGAATTGGGAATTAGGGATTGGGATTGGGGATTAAAATAACTTTTTCCCAGTCCCCAGTCCCCAGCTTTATTTCCCCATACCTAATTGTTGAGCTTTTTGATAAACTTTACCCTCAGTTAATAAAGAAGGCGCAATCACAACTTCCACTTGTTGCATTTCTTTAATATTTTTAGCTCCTAAGGTGCCCATGCTCGTCTTTAAGGCTCCTAAAAGATTGTGAGTGCCATCATCTAGTCCTGCTGGCCCAACAAGTATTTGCTCTAGGCTACCAGTGGTGGCAACGCGAATGCGGGTGCCACGAGGTAGGACTGGGCTGGGAGTTGCCATACCCCAATGATAACCTCGTCCTGGGGCTTCGGCGGCTCTGGCAAAGGGGGAACCAATCATCACACCATCAGCACCGCAGGCGATGCATTTGCAAATGTCGCCACCAGTGATTAAACCGCCATCAGCTATGATGGGGATATAGTTGCCAGTTTCGTTGTAGTAATCATCTCGTGCCGCAGCACAATCAGCGATCGCAGTCGCCTGTGGTACACCTACACCCAACACGCCACGGGACGTACAAGCCGCACCAGGCCCAATTCCTACCAGTACCCCAGCTGCCCCAGCTTTCAACAAATTCAAAGTGACTTCGTAAGTCACGCAATTACCCAACACCACGGGGATGGGCATGGAACGGCAAAATTCTGCTAAATCAAGTGGTACTAAAGACTCTGGTGACAGATGTGCAGTAGAAACTACCGTAGCCTGTACAAAAAATAAATCTGCCCCAGCTTTTGCCACCGCCTCACCGTATTTACTTGCACCGGCTGGAGTTGCACTCACTGCCGCAATGCCACCTTGTTGTTTAATTTCCTGAATACGTTGTTCAATTAATTCCGGCTTTATTGGTTCGGCATAGAGTTCTTGCATCAGGGCAACAAATTCATCTTTCCCCACAGAGGTAATCCGATCTAATATTGGCTCTGGGTCAGCATAGCGAGTTTGAATACCCTCTAAATTGAGGACACCTAATGCTCCTAACTGTGACAAAAGTACAGCTAGGCGAACATCTACTACGCTATCCATCGCACTGGCAATTATCGGGATTTCTCGCTCAATATTGCCAATACGCCACTTAGTATCTGCCAAACTGGGGTCTAGTGTTCTGTTACCGGGGGCTAGAGCAATTTCATCTATTCCGTAAGCTCTACGAGCTGTTTTTCCCCGCCCAAGTTGAATTTCCACGCTTTAATTTTTCTCAAATCTGTTTAAGCTAGGGTATCAAATTGTGGAGGGAATTGGGGCGTTTTTTTACCCGAACTACACAGATAAATTCGAGTTCCCCAAACCGCCGCTCGAAACATTGATGGACACAAAGTATGCACCAAGGAAGCAAGTGAGCAAAAGTTGTTAATTGGTTTGTATGTTGTGTTGTTTGAACGTTAGTGTTGCGCTAGTTTTTCGACAATTGTACTTTGATGTGTCTGTTATTACTGAGTTAATCTCAAGATTATTGGCATTGATTCTTTTAATTTACCTGTATTGACTAAGATCAAGCTCATGCAAATTCCTATAAATGATCCCAAATTGAAATAGTTTGTATTGTTTCAAATCGATAAACCTTCTGAATATGAAGATTTTCATTTCCATTATCTAAAATCCAAAATTGGTTTGATTTACCGTTTATTTTTAGCTGCATCTACACCAGTATAACCAGTTGCTAACCAAAGTATCGCTCTAGCTCCATCGCGAATAGATTTTTCGATAGATTCAGGGGGTTTTTCTGAAGGAACCGGCACTGGTTTTAAATCAATACCTCGACTACCTAAAATAATTTCGCCGATGACACAAGCCCGGCGCATATGGAAGTCTGAAGTAATCAAATAAATGCTCTTGATGCCGCGAGCTTGCAAATCATCCACCAAGGTAGTAAAATTAGTAACTGTATCTACGGCTTCATAGTCCAAGTGTAAACGTTTGGGATCAACACCAGCTTTGGTAAACACTCGTTGGGTGAATCTAGGTGGACTACCTCCAGTAATCCAAATTGGTATATTTGGATGCTCACGAACAAATTTTGCTGTAAACTTCTCTCGCTCTAAATGTCTCGTTGAACCACCTAACACTACAACTGCTTGCGGTTGTACAAATTGGTTTTGTACTTCTTTGTATCCCCACCAGATGATTAAGGGTAGGAAAAAAGCTATAAAACGAAAAGATTTACCTGTAAAGAGTAGCTTATTCAAGGCTGGATAACTTTAATTTACTGAGTCCTTAATTTTCTTTGGCTATAAAAAAACGACAATTGATCTGTAGAGTAGCAAACTCTTCAAAAATCTGCCCAAATTTATATTTGAATGGTTTTCATGTTACAGCGCGATTAAGCGTGCTTAAAGTTTTTCCTCTAATTGATGGATTATCCTAACCTGTATCAGACAATCTATCAAAGGGTTGTAGCAGCTTGTTGGAAAACCCATTTAATGGTACATTGTATTTTTTTTAATCGCCCGCTGTTGCAAAACCCAGAGTTACAACTTATTCCCTGGCTGGTCGAGCATCAGCGCTTTATGGGCTTGCTTAAAGCTGTTCGTCAACGACATTCACACAACGCCGCAGGTTCTTGACATTCTGGGCTGATGCTTTAACTTGGCACCAATCGCGAGACACTTTGAAGTTCTGAATGCTAGAAGCCGCCGCTTAGACTTCTTTCCATCCCACAAGAAATAGTTGGATATTTTTTTACTTAGAACCGCCTAACTAAAAACAACTTTGTTAGGAAACATTCCCCTTAAAAGATGAAAATATAATTAGCATCTATTCTACTCCATTGGTGAGAGGTTAAGATAATCTTACTTTTGTCAATTAGAAATTATGCTGAATTTTTTGAACTAGCAGAGGTATTAAGTTAACTATTGTACTGAACCAATGGCGTGAGAATGAAAGATGCGTATTAAAATTACGCGATCGCCTGTTCAAAAATTGTGTTTTCAACCCCAATTCTAGCCCAATTCTAGCGATATTTTAAGTATTATTGCTTATTGACAAATAGTACCTGACCTTAACCTCTCACGAATGATTCTACTCACTAGTTGCTGCTTCCAGCCAGACTTCCACATCATCTGCTAATAACTTCTGTGCAGCCTCCAGCATTGATGCTGTTATGTCTTTGAGGTCTTCGCGGTTGTTCAAGTAAGTTTTCAAGGCTTCCATTGGGTCGATGCTGCTACTTGCACTCAATTCCGGAATCCGGGGCCTGGCTAATTGACTCACTAATTCTGCTTGAATGGTGTAGGTATGAGCGAGACTTAAAGCAGTATGTAGAGAAGAACTGTCAATTAAATCCATCTGTTCGGAGCGGAGTTTGTAAATTAGCCGTACTACAGTATCTTGAATATCATATTTAGCGATCGCTTTCATTAACACCGCTTGGGGATCATTTGCTTTCGAGACATCCACTTCAATAGTGCGGAAAGTCCGAACTGTTAAGGGACAAAATTCCCATTCAGCCCTCCCCCGCTCCAGTTCTAGCATCACATAGCCTTTATCTTCTTTTTCTTCACTAAAATCTACCCGCTCAATGCTTCCTGGATAAATCACCGGTGGGTTGTTGGATTTATTCAAATTTTGGTGACGGTGGACGTGTCCCAATGCTACATAATCAAAACAAGGTCGCGTCAACAAAGATAGGGGTAGAGTAAAGCCTTTACCTACTGCCAAAAAGCGTTCTGCGCCCAAGGTAGTATTGTCAGACATCAAGTGAGCCAGAAGGACAGTTGGCACATCGGGGTCAAGACGGCGAATTTCCCCTTCCAAGACAACTCGCAGGCGTTCCGTTAACAGTTGGTTGACTTGTGCCAAAGACAAACCTTCAGTCTCTTGGCGAGTCATCAAAGTGGAACGGGTTAGCCAAGGGAGGGTAATTACTTGCACTTTGCCATTGCGGGTTTGGATGCAATGAGTAGTTAATGTATCACCTACTACAAATCCTGGTACTCCCAAAGTGCGGTAAATATTTAAACTCGCTCCTCCCTGTCCTTGGGAATGTTGGTCATGGTTGCCCACCAACAGCACTGTTGGAATATTACCATCCACCAGACGACGAAACTGGCTAGCAAAAGCCTGCTGTACATAAGGCGGTGGTGTAGCATCCGGGAAAGCATCACCACCAAATATCACCATATCGACGGCATCTGTCAGCGCTCGGTCAATACATATAGACAGTGTATTGACAAAATCCTCCAGTCGTGTATTTAATCCCGTCGCGGGATTAATTCGTCCGTGGGAGAAGCCACTTCCCATGTGGATATCGGAGAGGTGAAGAATTTTAATCATACATATCTTAATTTAACTATATGAGGTTAAATTACCACGCCAATCATAGTATTGCTTATAGCAGTCTGCATTTTAATAAACTATAGCTTAGAAGCTTTACATATAACGTCGCTAAAATTGAGATTTTTAAAAGTGTCGTCTACTTGAATAATAATCGCTGTGTCTGCAATTTGTAACAAATGATGATTTTTATAATACATATTACTTACAATAGAAGTATTAAAATACAAGCTTAGTCTTGTCGATCACTACCAATTCAAACCGAATGAGTATCTCGGACACTCAGGCAATCCAAGAAAAAATCAATATTTGGAAGAAAAGACTTGCTGGCGACTCTAACAGTAATCCTTTACTTGATTTTCGCAAAAATAAAAAACCAGTAATTGATATTCTTACAACCTCTTCAGTTTTATATAAAAACTTTGTAGGAGAAGAACCCACTCCATTTCCTTTTAGTCAACTCACAAGCAAGCAGAGTGATACTGACCGGATCAGGCTATTAGATGAACTTCTTAAAGGTGCGAAATCAAGCTTGGAGGAGAAGGGTTTTAATAGTCTCTTTCTAATTTTTGGTACTTTAACATGGTTTGACCCCCAAAAACCCCAGGAAAAGTATGTTTCTCCAATGCTGCTTGTTCCTGTCAAATTGGAAAAAAAGGGCAGAAAGTTGCCAGAGTTCACACTCTACTCTACTGATGATGATATTTCTGTTAAATTTATTTTAGTCAACAAGTTACGTGAAGATTTTAATATTGTACTGCCTGAGAGTGATCGCATTCCAAAATTGAGTTATGAGAGTTTTTTTGATGCTATTCGTGGTGCGATCGCTAAACAACCTAACTGGCATGTAGAAGAAACAGCACACATTACTTTGTTCCAGGATGCAAAAGCAGCAATGATTAAAGACTTGGAACACAATCAGCAGAAGATAGCTAATCATCCTATCTTGAAAGAACTAGCTATAAAACGAACACCTGATAATGTCAATAAGCCCCCCATTCCTCAAGAGCAAGAACTTGAGAAAATAGACCCCTCATCAATTTATCAAATACGTGACGCAGACTCCAGCCAGCAAGTAGTTATAGAAGCTGTAAAGGCAGGACTTAGCTGTGTAGTGCAGGGGCCTCCTGGTACAGGAAAAAGCCAAACTATTGTTAACATCATCACTGAGTTAATCGGCAAAAATAAGAAAGTGCTTGTAGTTGCCGAAAAGCAAACTGCTCTAGAAGTCGTCTTTGACAGGCTTAAAAAAAGTAAGTTGGAGGATGCTTGTCTAAATTTACACCATCAAGTAACAACAAAAGCAAAAGATTTCTTCAATCAACTAGGCCAAACTGTCACTCAGCTTTCAGAAAGAAACGAAGCACAACAGCAAGATTGGGATACATTCTTTAAACCTTTACGTGACTATCAACAAGTTCTCAATGATCATGTAGTAGGTCTACATAAACAGGAGCAACCATTAAATAAATCTGTTTTTGACCTGTATGGCGCAATTCTCCGGTTAGAACGAAAAGAAACTCCTGTGCTAGAGTTTAATCTTGATAATCTGGACGATTGGTCAGAAACCAGATTATTGGAAGCAAAAATCCCACTGGAAAAACTTGGTCAATTCGAGGCTATATTTCGGGGAAGGCAAAAAACGATATGGTCAAATAGTCCACTAAAATCTGAATCTTGGTCGTCTAATATCAATAATTATTTACGTCATAATATTGACAATCTCAGTCAAGGAATAAAACTTGCTCAGGATACTGTAGCTTCATTGACGCAACTGCTAAAAATAACAGAACCACTCGAAACATTGTATGATTTGGAACGGTTACAGCCAGCAGTAGCTCATATTCTTGATGCTCCATCAGGAATTGAAACTTGGTCTTTTTCAACAGATTTAGTCGATTTAAGACAGTTGTATTCTGATTTTGAAAAAGAGACCAGAAAGTATCAATCTATTAATTCTACACTAAATGCTGAGTATGCTCGTGAATTTTTAACTTTTGATTTGTTAGAACTTAGGAGACTTTTTACAAAAAGATTTACAGGTATTTTTCGCTTCATTCAACTAGCTTATTGGCAATGGCGTAATGCTAAGAGGCGGGAACGTCAACGTCTCATAGCTCTACGGCAAGACCAAAATAGAGTTTCTGAGCAAAAATTAATTGCAGATATTGAAGAAGCAATTGAGCGCCAAAATATTTTAAGTATATTAAAAGATCCACAATATCAAGCTCGTACAGCTTTTGGTTCTTCATTTAATGAAGAAATGACAGATTTACTAGGTATTGAACGGGGTCTTGAATGGTTGGAAATAATAAATCAACAGCGCCAATTAGATAAAGAGACAATAGCCACAGTTATTGCTTCAAGAGAACGCTATCAGGAGCTAAGAACATTTTTAAAAAATTTGGAATTATCCTTAAATCAGATTAAAGAAGGCTTTAAATTCTTAAGAGACAACTTTCCTCAAGAACGAGTAACAGCATTAGGTGTATTGCAAAAAACACCCTTAAAGGAAATTGAAAATTTCCGACAACAAGCCCACAATGAGATTGATTTATTCCAACAGTGGTTGGACTATCAACAAATTGTACGTCAATTAGAAGTTATTGGAACCAAAGATTTTTTATCTAAGCTACGAAATTCTAACTTCCTACCAAATGATTGGTTTTCAGTTTTACAAAAAGGCGTATATGAAAATTGGCTGCGACATATACATAATGATAATTTAGAGTTACGAAATTTTAACCAGGATTTCCACGAGCGGAAAATAAATGAGTTTTCCGAAAAAGATAAACAACAGTATGAAGTTGCAATAGAACGTTTGAGACAACTCCATGCCAAACGTTGGCAAGATTGGTTAACACAGGCGGAAGCAGTACAACAAGTGAAGTCTTTTAAAGATGAAAGTAAAAAGCAAAGGGGACAACAAAAAATTCGTCAATTTATCAAAAATGCACCTCAACTTGTTACTACCCTCAAGCCATGTTGGTTGATGAGTCCTTTAGGGGTTAGTCAATATGTAGATGCAGAGGCAGTGGAGTTTGATGTTGTTATCTTTGACGAAGCTTCTCAAGTTCGTACTGAAAATGCAGTATCTTCTATTATGCGAGCAAAACAGCTAATTGTTGTTGGAGATAACCAGCAGCTACCGCCAACTTCTTACTTTGAAAGTGCAGCTTCCGATGATAGCAACGATGAAGAAGAAGTTTATGAAAATTTGCTTGATGAGTGTTCCCCTTTATCAATTATGAAAGAATTTACTTTGAGGTGGCACTACCGCAGCCAAAATGAGAGCCTCATTGCCTTTTCAAACCAAAAATTTTACAATTCAAAACTCATTTCTTTCCCCAACCCTGTGAAAGATGTTAGCCGAGGAGTGCATTTCCATCCTGTTGAAGGAGGAATATATGACCGTGGTGGTAAGCGCAAAGATAATATCCGTGAAGCGGAGGAAATTGCAAAGCTAATAGTGCAGCATTTTCAGCGACACCTTAAGCAAACTTTGGGTATTATTACCTCAAGTAAACAACAGGCAAAAGCCATTTGGGAGCAAGTTAACCGTATCACTGTTCAGTATCCAGAAATACAAGAACTTTGTCAAGATAACTCAGACAAGTTCTTTATCAAACCAATCGATGAGGTTCAAGGTGATGAACGAGATGTGATTTTTTTCAGCTTTGGCTTTGGTTATGATAACGAACAACCGGATAAGTTAAATCACAACTTTGGTTACTTTAGTAAAATTCAACAGGATTTAGGAAGACGAAGATTAAATGTTGCAATAACTCGTGCTAAATGTAAGTTTGTTTTAGTCGCCTCAATTAAATCAGAAGATTTTGACGCAGAAAAAGGTCAACAAGCTGCATTGCTTAAAGAGTATTTTGCATACGCTCAAAGCAGCGGTCAAAAACTAAATGAAAAGGTTGCTGATGAGGTATCTCACTCAGATTTACACTTTGAAGAAGATATCTATCAGGTTCTAACAGAAAGGGGATATACAGTTAAGAAACGGGTAGGTCGTTCAGCTTACCCGATTGATCTAGTGTTGATAGATAACCTCAAGCCAGAAACAGAGGAGTATTTTTTAGGCATTGTATGTGATGGAGCAACGTATCGTGACTATCCAACAGCACGCGATCGCGATCGCCTCCGCCAAGAAGTTCTACAAAAATTAGGCTGGCGCATTTACAGAATTTGGTCTCGTGAATGGAATCGCGACAGAGACACTCAAATAAACCGACTAGTTGAGTATATAGAGAATCTACGCAATCAGAAATAAACACAGTTGCTAGTGTAGCTTTATAAACAGAGATTTAAATAAAACTTGGATTTTCTATGATAGTAGCACTAATTGAAGAACTGTTAACTAAAATTCAACAGTTGCAATTAATTATGATTGCGGTTTCTACTGGAGAGTTGAAAATTCACGAAAAAGAGAAAGAGTATACACTACTTTATGAAAATATTACTGACCTGATGGAATCTATTGAAGAGGAAGGGGTTTACATCGAAAATCCTAATAACTTTAAATCTCTTTCAGATTGGCGCGATCGCTGGTCATCTTTAAAAAGTGGATATGCTTCAAAAGCAGGATATATTCACGACCTATACACTAACGTTTTAAATCAAATTGATATTATTTCGTGCCAGCATTATATCAAAGAAAAATCTCAAGAAGAATTAGTTGACGAGTGGCAAATATCACGATTTGAATATCTGATAGCAAAGATTAAACAGTTAAAGTTAACTATGCTTTCGGTAGCTACTCAAGGACAGCCTGTTGAACTAGTTAAGTCTGAAGATGAGGGCTATAAAAAGCTTTATTGGGAGGTGAGATTACAAATAAGTATCCTTCAAAAATAGGTATAAATACTCAAAATTCTAATCAATTTCAATCTCTTTGGCAATGGTATAATTACTGGTCATTTAAGCTAGATAATTCAAAAACTGTACGAGAAGAATATATTGAGAATCTATATGAAACTTTGCTTAAAACAATTGAGAAAGCCTTAAAAAAACACTATCTTCAAAAAACTTCACTAGAAAAGTTTATTCAGGATTTGAAGCGTCGATTTAATCAGACCACTTATACCCAAGTTACTACAGATTCTATAATCATAACTCCAATTTTAAGTAAAAATGTGCAAACATATAATCTAAAATTAGATGACATATTTCAGCAACAAACATCGAAACATCTCGCTGATTCATTCTCTGTCGCAGCTACCCAAACTGTTGATAATTCCTTATTTGTAACTGAAAATTATAGCTCAATTTGGACAAATGAGAAATTCATGAACCCGGAAATCTTTTTAGAGCAAAATGATGTTATATATTTAGAGGAAAGTCTAGAAAAATTTTTTGCTACAAGGTTTGATAATGCAAGTAGTTGGAGAAGTGTATTTAGCTCATCTGGTGTTGAAGATTCGTTTATTAGACCCCTAAATTTTATTAATAATCCTGTAGAATTCAGCAACAGATTAGTAGCAAAATTTAAAGATTATAAAGTTTATAATCAGCGAATAAATTATCACCCGATGATAAATTTGTTGCAATATTTACTCAAGCGACGAGAAAGTTATGAGTTAGAAGACCCAGATATAGACTTATTCACTAAATTAGCTGAACGAGGTCGGGAAAACTTCAACGCTTTAAAGGCTCGTAACACTGTTTGTAGAATCGAATCACCCAAAGGAATGGGTATTGGTACAGGAGTATTGGTAGGTAAAAATATATTACTAACCTGCAATCACATTTTTAGCAAAACTCAAGTTAGACAAGCTTGGGTACGTTTTAACTACAATACTGACAGTCATCAGTTAGACAAAGATTTATTTGAACTAGATATGACTTTTGTCAGCTATCATAATCGCCCTGACTACGCTTTAATCAAAATAAAAGATAATCTTCAGCAACAAAAATCTATTTGTAGCGATGAAACATTAGATAGCGGTCAAGATATTCGTATTATTCATCATCCCCAAGGAAATCCAGTGATAATTTCTGACCTTGGACAAATTACACAAGTAGGAGAAGATTACATTGACCATAATCTAAAAACTGATGACAGTTGCTCTGGCGCACCAATTTTTAATCGCCAATGGGAATTGATTGCAATTCATCAAGGAAATCCCGGTATAGGACGTACCGTGACTCCAGGTTCAACAGGAGGTATTCCCATTCGTGCTATTTGGAATCAGATTTCACCGCATTTAGGTTGATGTAACAGAGGAATAATTTCATGAGCTTTTTCCAGAGTTTATCTGAAACTTTCAGCCGTGAGGCTCCAAAATATAAAACCCTTTCTCTACCAAAACATCGAGTTGATGTAGACTATGATGAAAAACCCATTATTGCAGGTGAAGCCTATTGTCGTATGTGGCTAGTGGAGATGCGCTTGGCTAAAGATGTAGAATGGTTCAAGCAAAGATATCCGGTGGTTCATGCTGCTGTCCGCTTCAATCACGGTGGAAAATCCGTAATAATTCCTTATCTAGCTGCACCTGGACAACTAGAAAAATCAATAGCAGATAATCTGGATAAAGTCATTCAATGCAACTATCCTCTCACATCTTTATTTCCCTTTAATGATGGATTAGTCGAGTTACAAACAGGCTTATTTAGCATAGCTAATAATGACTCCATCGGTAAATTTATTAAGACGATGGGCAGATTTTCTGAATTGTTACCTGTGCCAGAACTTTCAAGTGTTATAAAGCTAGTAGAACCAGTATATCGGGGTATTGAAGATTTACTCGATATTGGTGAGCGTCGATTAGAACTAGGCTACCAACAAACATTTTCTGAAGCCGATGGAGGTGGTAGTAATTCCCTGAAAGCAGGTTATTTTGCTGCAATTTTGGCGCAGGATAATAAGATAAACAGCGATAATCTTTGTATTGTCAAGGATAGCCTCTGTCTTGGTTCACCTGGAACAACAAAAACTTTTGAGCGTGATGGTAAACCCCTAGAAGGCTACAGCTATATGCTGTTTCGTATAGAAAAGCGCAAACAGCAAGATTGGGAGTCATTAAAAACTATAAAAGAGTTAGTTAGTCAAGCTAAAAATGCTATTTCTTCGGGCGAATATGAGAAAGTAAGGAAATTTGTTTTACCTGCTATTGAAATAGCTATTCTCCAAAGTCCTGATCTAACTAAAGCTGACCGACGCAATATGAGATTAAAAATTGGAGAAGAATTGAACGAACTCGGTTTGCAATCTACAAAAGTGCAAAGGCGATCGCTTTACTCAATTATGCAGCGACCTTTGCCAGAGATTGACGCAGTGACGGAAGCTGAATTAGCTTCTCTAGAGCAGCTTTTCCAGCAAAGTGGTTAATAAACTAGCCTCTAAATTTGTTGTGTAACAGTGTTATCTAACCGCAGAGGCGCAGAGTAAGCACAGAGGGGAGAGTCGGGAGCAATTCTTCTTTTCTTCTATTCCCTACTCCCTACTCCCTACTCCCTATCCCTACTTACCCTTAAATATGAATTCCACATTCTGTTTTATCACTTCCCCGCCAGCGTCCGGCGCGTTCGTCTTCGCCTTCGCCTACTTTGGTGGTGATCGGTTCGTCGCCTATGCTGGGATAACCTTTGTCGTGTAAAGGGTTGTAGATGACTCCGTGTTCAGCCACGTAAACCCAGCTGTCTTGGCGTGTCCAAGTGGCTATGGGATTTACTTTCAGCCGACCTTTATTATCTAATTCAAATATGGGCATATTCGCACGGGTGACTGCTTGGTCACGGCGGCGTCCGGTGATCCAAGCGACGCTGTTGAGTTCGTCTAGACCCCGTAGCAGTGGTTCAATTTTTGTAATCTGGTGGAATTGGGCAATATCCTTGTCCCAAAGTTTGTCGCCGTATTTGGCTTCAAAGGCTTCGCGGGTGTCTAGGTCTGGAGTTTTGTAAGTTTGCAAATCCAGGTTGTAGACTTGTTTGGCTTTGGCAACTAATTCTAGGCTTTCAGGGAAGTGATGCAAGGTGTCGAGAAATATCACAGGAACAGGATGCTTCAGTTCACTGTAAAGAATATGGGTAATTATCATGTCATCGACGTTAAAGGCGCTCGTTTGCACCAATTCTGTTGGGATATTCTCTACAGACCATGCCAGTATTTCTTTGGGAGTGGCAGTTTCAAATTGCTGATTTAATTTTTCTAAGTCAAAAGCGATCGTTTGGTTTCTAGATGCCGTGGAAACTGTCATGATAATCTTCTGTTCAAATATTTCTACCTTGATTAAGATTTATTTTAGCTCACAAAGGCGCGTATTCCGCTCGGAGTTCAGGTAATTATTCTATTCGGGAATTACTACATTACTGGGGAGTGGGGAGTGGGGGAGATGAAAAATATGGGATGTAACCAATGCTCAGTAAAAATCATTACATAAGTAAAAAACCCAGTATTTACTAAGAAACTTTACGAATATTTAAGTTTTCAAGTTATTTTATCGATATTTATACTGATTTTGATATGGTTAAAGAACTATTAACAAAAAGGATTTTACTTAAATGAACAATTCAAAATTCCCCAATCCCTTAGGTGAATCTATAATTATGGGCGCTTTAATGATGTTGACCAGCGTTAGCATTATTACAATAATGAACTTTTTCTAAGATAAAAATTTCTAATTTTAGCAATAAGACTTCACATAGTCCTGCTCAAAACTGAGTGGGACTTTTACTTTTCTGATCCACATATATCGGTTTATATTAAGCTTTTTGTGTGACTTCCGGTAGAAAAGAATTTTGAAACCGTGTTTTTACGTAGTTTTGCAATAATAGAATCTAAATGACAAAATTGGGATGCGATGGCTACGCCCGCCGCAGGCATCGCTATTTACTCTACCCCTAGTGACCGACCGGCGCTTTCGCTCCGGCACCGCCTTTACCCAGGAATAGTAACAGAGGTAATGAGCAAATGAACGCTACGCCTACGACTCGAAAGCAATCTGCGTAAGATAAAACAGCAGCTTGGGTATCTACTATTTGACTTAATAAAGCTAGTGCTTGTTGTTGAGCGGTTGTCGCATCCATGCCTTGACTTTGGAGTGCCCCGTTGAGTGCATCGAGGCGCTGATTGGTTTCGGGGTCATAAGGACTAAGTTTTGCTAACAGGATGGCTCGATGAAAAGCCTCTCGTCGGTCAAGCAGAGTGGTGAGTAGGGCAATGCCGATGCTACCACCTAATTGTCGGGTGAGGTTGTAGAAACCAGACCCAGCAGAAACATCTTGTTTAGGTAGCGGGCCTAAAACTGCTAAACTCAAAGGGAGAAACATCAACACAGTAAAAGCCCCACGCCATACCAATGGCCAAAATAAATCATCTGTACCGGTTTGTGGGGTTATTGTTGCTAGTTGAAACATGACTCCAGATGAACCGACAGCGCCCATTGCAATTAAAAATCGGGCATCAATTTTACTCGACAGTTTGCCTAATAAAATCATAACGATCGCAGATGCTAAAGCCCCAGGTGCTAATAATAGTCCTGTCTGTGTTGCCGTAAATTGCAGAATACTCTGAGCAAATATCGGCACAGCAAAGAGTGTGCCATAAAGCCCCATACCCACCACCGCTGAGAGAACGCTTCCCGCAGCTAAAGAACGGTGACGCAAAACTCTCAAATCCACAGCAGGGTGATCTGTTTTCAGTTCTCGCCAAATAAACAGTCCCAATCCAATAATACTAGCGATCGCCAACGTAGTGATGAAACCAGAGGAAAACCAGTCGTCTTCCTCTCCTTGCTCTAACAAAGTTTGCATACAGCCGATAGCGATGACCAAAAACCCAATCCCGAACCAATCAACGGCTTGGCTTTGTGTCTGGCTCTTGTCTTTGTCTTTGAGCAAAAATACAAAGGACATCGCTACTGCAATGATCCCGAAGGGAATATTAACAAAGAAAATCCATCGCCAGCCTAAACCATCTACCAAGAATCCCCCTAAAGTTGGGCCAATTGCTGGCCCAGAAATTACACCTACCCCAAAAACTGCTTGAGCCAGACCTTGTTCAGCAGGTGGAAAAGTCTCGAACAAAATCGCTTGTGCTTTAGCTAGCAATCCGCCACCACATAAACCTTGAAGAATTCGAGAAAAAACCAGCATCGGTAGATTAAATGCCAACCCGCATAAAACCGAGGCAAGGGTAAAGCCAATCAAGGAGAAGATAAAGTAGGTTTTGCGCCCAAAGTAATCTCCCAGCCATGCAGATAAGGGAATTAAAACGACGTTGGCGATCGCATATCCAGTCACTACCCAACCTACTTCACTGACAGTTGCACCAAGGCTGGCTTGGATGTCAGTCAGGGCAACGTTAACAATACTGGTATCAATCACTTCTAAGACTGCACCAATGGAAGCCGTGAAAGCGATCGCCCACTTCAATGGCCCCTGGACATAACCAAATTGGTCAAAAGTCGAACTTTTTATGTTAGTAGCCATTGTTACATCAATAATATTTAGGGGGATGTCAAAATAATTGATAATACTCGTCTTTGGCGAGAAGTAAGCTACGCGCAGGTTTCGTAGAGAAGCCATGCCGCAGGCTTTACGCTGCGCTATCAGTGCTTGCTCTGTGCGAAAGTTGGCCACCAAAATCTCTAATTTGGTGGGGCTTATATCCTCTTAATTACGAATTAGTAATTATTTGGTTAAAGCGATACCTGGGTTAGGCTATGCCTACGCCAAAGCTAAAATTAAACAATACATGTATGTATACGCTACGGTAGCGTATCATATTAAAATGGTCAAGAGACTTGAATAAAAAGCAGCAGAAATACCTATACTAAAGATGGATGGTCACTCCTGCTGTCTTCGTGTGTGAGAACTGGGTTATAGGGCTTATTTGTTTCCCATAGGCGATGTTCTATGCCCAAAGGTAGAAGCAAATTGTCAAGAAGATATTGCTTGGGGATGATATTTTTATGAATAAGCAAATCAACAGCCCCTCTGGACGCCCACGCAGCATTCACGCTGACCAAGCAATTCTCCAAGCAACCTTAGACTTGCTTGCAGAGTTAGGATATGAAAGCATGAGTATAGAAGCGATCGCTTCTCGTGCTGGAGTTGGTAAAACGACCATTTATCGGCGTTACACTTCCAAAGAAGAATTAGTTGCAGACGCTATAGAAAGTCTCAGAGATGATTTAGCGATCCCCGATACTGGCAGCTTTTGGGGAGACATGGATATCCTAATCAATAATGCCGCCAAAAAAATACATAGTCCCCTTGGTCGTCAGACACTTGCCCTGATAATTAGTACAGCGTCTAGCAATCCTCAGTTTGCAGAGGTTTACTGGACAAAATATACGAAACTCCGACGTGAAGCCTTTTCTAAAGTACTTAAGCGTGCCAAGTCTAGAGGCGAAATTCACAAAGATGCAGACGTAGACCTAATTATCGACCTTGTGAGCGGGTCACTATATTATGCACTGATCTTCAAACCCACAACCGAGCCAGTAGAAGTATACATGCGCCGCACTATGAATCTCCTCTTGAAAGGCATTGGTACTACTTAAAAGGGCATGGGGCAAACAGGGCATTGGGCATGGAGGAAGAATTCTTATAACTTCTAACTCCCAAATCCCAACTCCTAACTCCCCATTCCCCTTTACAGATTTGAAACTTGTTGCCAAAATAACTTTTCATAAACGCTCGTAAATGAGATGATGGAGTAATTAGAGAAAAAGGTAAAGAATTGTTATTTTTCTTTTTCCGCTTCTTGTTGCAGAATCGCATCACAGTATTGAATGAGAGTTGTCAAGCGATCGCTAATCGTCTGAAGTCTCGTTTGTGCAGTAGAAGCCTGCCGCGCTCCTTGCAAAAACATCACATCTATTTCCAACAGGCGCAGTTGCTTGCTCATCTCCGTTTGATAAGACTGCACTCGCCAGTTTTCATCAGCCAAAGGCACAATTTGCTGCCCGAAAAATTGCTGCAACGAGGCTACACGCACTCGCAGTTCGGGCGCAACGATTTGGGTAGTCGTGGCATCGGAGCGTAATTGCTCTAACAAGGTTACGAGTGCCAGATATTTCTCACGATTTAAAGACATCTAGTACTAATTAAGATATATTAATGTCAAGTAATTTTTCTTCTACAATAAACTTTCTTAAAGACTTATCAGCACTAAAAGCCTCAAATCAGGATTTGAGGCTTTGTTTCCCATCAATGGATTTTCTTTATGATCCTTGAAACTTCCACCGGATGACTACCAACGGCAATTGGAGAATCATCCTTACACTGTTTTTTTTACCCGTCTCTAGGCGACAGCATCTTCTTCGGGCGATGCTGCCAGTTTTATTTATCATTCACATTATCTACCGATCCACTCTAAACCCAATTGTATGAGCAGCCTAGCTATAAATTCATCAGTTGATCTAAGCATTCCAGAATGGTTAAAAAAATGTTTGAAGGAGTCATCAACAATTAGCACTGAAGCGGCAGATGACCGAAGGCATAATGATGCAGTCTTAATTGGTCGAGCATTTGAATTTGCTTACCAACTGCATCAAGGTCAATACCGCAAATCTGGAGAACCATATATTGCTCATCCCATCGCTGTAGCCGACTTGCTGCGTGACTTGGGAGGTAGTGCTACTATGATAGCAGCTGGATTTCTCCATGATGTCGTTGAAGATACAGAAGTTACAAGTCAAGAAATAGAAGAACGCTTTGGCCCAGAAGTGCGGCAATTGGTCGAAGGTGTCACCAAGCTTTCTAAAATCAATTTCACAAGCAAAACCGAAAGCCAAGCGGAAAACTTCCGGCGGATGTTTTTGGCAATGGCGCAAGATATTCGGGTGATTGTGGTGAAATTGGCAGATCGTTTGCATAATATGCGAACTTTACAATACATGTCAGAAGCCAGCCGCCGTCGCAGTGCCCAAGAAACGCGAGATATCTTTGCACCCTTAGCCAATCGCTTGGGGATTTGGCGGATTAAATGGGAACTGGAAGATTTGGCTTTTAAATATTTGGAACCAGAAGCTTTTCGCCAAATGCAGGAGTACGTTTCCGAAAAACGGACGGCGCGAGAAGAGAAATTGGCCAAATCTACAGAGATTTTGCGAGAACGTTTGCAGCAAGCCGGAATTCACTGCCAGGAAATCAGCGGTCGTCCCAAGCACCTTTATAGCATTTACCAAAAAATGCAACGGCAGCAAAAGGAATTTCATGAAATTTATGATTTAGCAGCGCTGCGGATTATTGTTCAAACAAATGAGGAATGCTATCGGGCTTTGGCGATGGTTCATGATGCCTTTCGCCCAATTCCTGGAAGATTTAAGGACTATATTGGACTGCCAAAACCTAACCGTTACCAGTCGTTGCATACTGGAGTGATTGGACTAACTGGTCGTCCTTTAGAGGTGCAAATTCGCACGCTCGAAATGCATCATATCGCCGAGTATGGGATTGCCGCTCATTGGAAGTACAAAGAAACAGGAGGTTCTAGTATTAGCCATTTGACAGCGACAGATGACAAGTTTACTTGGCTGCGGCAGCTGCTGGAATGGCAAACTGATCTCAAGGATGCACAAGAATATCTTGATAGCGTCAAAGATAATCTATTTGAAGATGATGTCTATGTCTTCACCCCTAAGGGGGATGTTGTTCCTTTAAGTCCAGGTTCTAGCACTGTAGATTTTGCTTATCGCATTCATACGGAAGTGGGAAACCACTGTGCAGGGGCGCGGGTGAATGGGCGAATGGTAACTCTGTCAACGCGGCTGCAAAATGGCGATATTGTAGAGGTTATTACCCAAAAGAACAGTCATCCGAGTTTGGATTGGTTGAACTTTGTCAGGACTTCGGCGGCGAAATATCGGATAAAACAATGGTACAAGCGATCGCGCCGCGAAGAAAATGTTGCCCGTGGACGGGAATTGTTAGAAAAAGAACTTGGTAAAACTGGTTTTGAGAGTCTGCTAAAGTCGGATGCGATGGAGACTGTCGCCGAAAAGTGTAACTACCACAGCGTGGATGATTTACTCGCTGGCTTGGGTTACGGAGAAGTGACGTTGAACCTAGTATTAAATCGCTGGCGAGAAGTAGCGAAGGGACAACAACCAGTTTCCACTGTGCCGCTATTTGTCCCCAAAGAATCAACTACATTAAAAGCTTTGCGAGATGCACCTGCAACTACCTCCCGCCCCGTAGATTCGCCAATTATTGGGGTTGAAGGTTTGGTATATTATTTAGCTGGCTGTTGTACCCCGATTCCTGGCGAACCAATTATTGGTGTGGTGACGCGAGGTAGGGGGATTTCGATTCATCGCCAAGGCTGCCATAATCTGGAGAGTGTGGAGTATGAGCGCTTAGTACCAGTTAGGTGGAACCCAGCCGCCGAAAATAGTGGTCGTCCGCACACGTATCCAGTGGATGTTCAAATTGAAGCCCTTGACCGCGTAGGGGTGCTAAAGGATATTTTGTCACGGTTGAGTGACCAAGGGATCAATGTCCGCCATGCTCAGGTGAAAACTGCTACTGGTCAACCTGCATTGATCGACTTAGGAATAGATATACGCGATCGCTCTCAATTAGAGCAAGTGTTCGTCCAAATTAAGAAAATGAGTGACATTTTGAATATCCGCCGCGTTGGTCAAATTGACGAGTAGGTGTCCCAATTGATAGGTGCGTTAACGCAGTGTGACGCACCAGTTTCAGTTCATCGGTGAGAGATTAAAATTAAGTACATTTTATCAACCAGTAAAAATACTTAAATTAGTTTAGTGGTTATGTTTCTACGCTGGCTCTTTATGGATTCCAGGGATATAAAGCTATCAAAGAGAAATGAAACCCTTGCCTAGTGAAGCTTAGAGGTTTAGCATCTACCTATGAAACTGAAACACTTAGCTGGTAACGAGTAGGAGACTTATTTATTAAGCAGATCGCTGGAATCCATAAAGAGCTAGATCGAGAGTCCTGCTGGAACTGGAGAATAACCGATATCTAGAGAAACACTAGCTTTTATTGTCTGAGGGCTACCAATTATAGGAGTTATAGCACTTAGTGCAACAGCTTTATCTGCTGCTACATTAAACACCAAAGGAGATGGGCTAGGATTGTCAGCTGAGTTAATATTAATGTCAATAATCTTTCCTGGGGTTAACTTCAAGGTATTAAAAACAGCCCCAGCCTGAGCTTGGGCGTCTTTAACCGCTTCGCTAAGAACCTGCAAACGTGCCTGCTGCAATGCTTTGTCTGAGGCAGTGAAG
>NZ_JBALGC010000085.1:0-30483 GCF_036916575.1 Nostoc sp. | reverse complement strand
TACCCTAGCTCTGATAGCGCCACTTTGTTTCAAACCTTATTGCTGATCAGGCAAGTCCGCTTGTCAATAGGCTTTGAGATGCGCTAACCCTGAATCCATTAGCTATCTAACTTGCAGTATGACAGCAAGATTATCACCCCGCAAGAGTTAGATATTATCCAGACAATATTTAGATGTTCCCGAAATCGCCATAAGATAATTAGCGCAGTATTTCTAAGATTGAGGAACATTAAATGACGCTATTACAAGATAAAGTCGCAATTGTCACAGGTGCATCAAGAGGAATTGGCCGAGCGATCGCAATTGAATTAGCCTCACAAGGAGCGATCGCAGTTGTCAATTATGCTAGTTCGAGTGCCGCAGCTGAGGCAGTTGTTACAGAAATTACAGATGTGGGAGGTGAGGCGATCACAATCCAAGCTGACGTTTCTAAAAGTGATCAAGTAGACGCACTAGTTAACGCCGTCACCGAAAAGTTCAGCCGTGTGGATATTTTGGTCAACAATGCAGGTATTACCCGCGACACCCTTTTATTGCGGTTGAAGCCAGAAGATTGGCAGGCTGTAATAGACCTTAATCTTACTGGTGTTTTCTTATGTACACGCGCAGTCAGTAAAATCATGCTAAAGCAGCGATCGGGGCGGATTATCAACATTACCTCCGTTGCTGGGCAAATGGGCAACCCCGGTCAGGCAAATTACAGCGCCGCCAAAGCAGGTGTAATCGGCTTCACTAAAAGCGTTGCCAAAGAACTCGCTACTCGCGGGATCACCGTTAACGCCGTCGCCCCTGGATTCATCACCACCGACATGACTAGCGATCTCAACAACTCCGAAGATATTCTCAAATACATTCCACTCGGTCGCTTCGGTCAGCCCGAAGAAGTCGCTGGGATGGTGCGCTTTCTTGCCGCCGATCCCGCCGCTGCCTACGTCACTGGACAAGTTTTTAACGTCGATGGCGGTATGGTAATGGCGTAAGTAGTGCTGACGTGGGGTGGGCATTACAATGCCCACCCTACAAGTAACTAAGGCTGTTGGCGTATCCTTTGCCAGACAGTAAAACCCAAAAGAATGATAATACTACTGGCGGTAGTCAGCATCACAACCAAACTCATACCTTGTATTCTCATCGCTAGCAAGTTGAAAACTAAGGTAATTGACCAAAGGGTGAACGCAGCATGGCGCTGGGAAAGTCCCCAAGCAAGTAAGCTGTGGTGCAGGTGGTCTTTGCCAGGAGTACTTAGAGGGTTATTTCCTGCTAGTAGCCGCCGTACAAATACTTGAGTGGTGTCTAGCACTGGTAACAACAGAAATAAAACCGTAGGAATTAGCGCATAAACTGTGTTTTGTTGCAGTTTGCCTAAAATACTAGTTGCTGCCAGCACATAGCCGAAAAAGTATGCTCCGGCATCACCCATAATAATTCGTGACGGATGGAAGTTATGGCGCAAAAAGCCTAGTGCTGCACCCCCCAAGGCTGCAAGTACCAAGATTGCCGCCGCACGATTGTTAAATTGAGCTGCAACCCCCAACAAACTCATGGCGGTAATAAAGCTGATTCCTCCTGCCAAGCCATCCATACCATCCATCAAGTTGATGGCGTTGGTAATTCCTACTACCCACAGTACCGTTAGCAACATAGACAGGAGCGAGTCGATAGGGGTGCCAAACAAGACTTTGACACTGATACCATTAGCTACCAGCAACAGTGCCGTAACAATTTGCGCCCACAATCGAACAGAGGGCGGTAAGCCGAATTGATCATCGATAAAGCCCACAAGGACTAATATCGAACCCCCCAACAAAATAGTGAGTACCTGAGCCAATACGTTTTGGAGTTCGATAGGTCGTAAAAGGCTAGCTAATACCAGCGCGGCAATCACACCCGCGTAGATAGCCAGCCCCCCTGCATTGGGTAAAGGTTCTCGGTTGAGTCGCCGTGCGTTGGGTTGATCAGCCCAACCTACCCGCAAGGCGAATTTGCGGACTGTCGGAATTAAACGCCAAGTTACAAGCCAAGCTAAGAGGAACGTAAATACTACCGCCAACCAGCCGGTGCCGCTAGGGTCAGCTATACCGAGGGACTTAAGGGAGTTGTCTAAATTCATCTCCCAATTCAAGCATTACTGCCTGTATCTAATATGAGCATCACCTGTATATTAATCAATTTTTTTATTTCCATTTGTAACTTGAGCCGCTTGGAAGATTAGCACTCTTGCCCTGTGAGTGCTAAATTGTCTAATGGAAGCGCTAGAGAAATAAAACATGGCGAAAATTATTGCATTTGACGAGGAATCGCGGCGATCTCTAGAAAGGGGTGTTAACGCCCTTGCCGATGCCGTAAAAATTACCTTGGGGCCCAAAGGTCGCAATGTCCTTTTAGAAAAAAAATTTGGCGCACCCCAAATTGTCAACGATGGTATCACTGTTGCCAAGGAAATTGAATTAGAAGATCCTTTGGAAAATACTGGTGCAAGACTCATTCAGGAAGTAGCCTCAAAAACTAAAGATGTCGCTGGGGATGGTACCACCACCGCCACAGTTTTGGCACAAGCCTTGATTCGGGAAGGTTTGAAGAACGTCGCGGCGGGTAGTAACCCAGTTAGCTTGAAGCGCGGGATCGACAAAACTATTGAGGCACTGGTACAAGAAATTGCCAGAATAACCAAGCCAGTAGAAGGAAGTGCGATCGCTCAAGTCGCCACTGTCTCTGCTGGTAACGATGAAGAAGTTGGTGATATGCTAGCCCAAGCAATGGAAAAAGTCACCAAAGATGGTGTAATTACCGTTGAAGAATCCAAATCTCTAACCACCGAACTAGAAGTAGTTGAGGGAATGCAGATTGACAGGGGCTATATTTCTCCCTACTTCGTTACCAACAACGAGCGGCAAATCGTGGAATTTGAAAACGCTCGTATCTTGGTTACTGACAAAAAAATCAGCAGCATCCAGGATTTAGTGCCTGTGTTGGAAAAAGTCGCTCGTTCGGGTCAGCCCTTGCTAATCATCGCTGAAGATGTCGAAGGTGATGCTTTGGCAACTCTGGTGGTGAACAAAGCGCGGGGTGTACTCACCGTGGCTGCAATCAAAGCACCTGGGTTTGGCGATCGCCGCAAAGCTTTGTTAGAAGATATTGCTATTCTCACCGATGGACAGTTGATTTCTGAAGAAATTGGCTTAAGCCTAGATACCGCTTCTCTAGAAGCGCTGGGAACTGCCCGCAAAATCACCATTGACAAAGAAAACACCACAATTGTAGCTGGCAGTACCACTAAGCCAGAAGTGCAAAAACGGATCGGTCAAATTCGCAGACAGTTGGAAGAAACTGATTCTGACTACGATAAAGAAAAACTTCAAGAACGCATCGCCAAGCTCGCTGGCGGTGTGGCAGTGATTAAAGTGGGTGCGGCAACCGAAACCGAACTCAAAGACCGCAAACTGCGGATTGAAGACGCCCTGAACGCTACTAAAGCTGCGGTGGAAGAAGGGATTGTTCCTGGTGGCGGGACGACCCTAATTCACTTAGCCAAGACCGTAGAAGCGATTAAAAACAGCCTACAAGATGAAGAAGAAAAGATTGGGGCTGATATAGTCGGACGAGCGCTAGAAGCTCCCTTGCGCCAAATAGTAGAGAACGCTGGTGCTGAAGGTTCTGTGATCGTCTCTAGAGTTCGGGATACTGACTTCAATATTGGCTACAACGCTGCTACCGGCGAATTTGAAGACTTGATCGCTGCTGGGATTATCGACCCTGCCAAAGTCGTGCGTTCAGCTTTGCAAAACGCTGGTTCCATTGCTGGTTTGGTCTTAACTACCGAAGCGATCGTTGTTGAAAAGCCAGAGAAGAAATCCGCTGCTCCTGCCCCTGATATGGGTGGCATGGGCGGTATGGGCGGTATGGGCGGCATGGGCGGCATGGGCGGCATGTTCTAACTTCTGCTCACCCAAATAAATATTTTTTAAGCAGTTTGTCTTATTAAGGCAAACTGTTTTTTATAGCATTGCTGATTTAGAGGCGATATGTTATCTGTATTGCTGGGAAGTCGCTGGACATAAATAAATATAATTATCAGGGTTGCTTAATCTCAAAATAACTGTCTTTGGATTAATTTTTGTCAAATTCCTAGCAAAAGCTGAAATAAATCATAACGCTTCTTCTATAACTGGTCAGTTATTTTTACGACTGACAAATGACAAATGACTAATAACTATTAGGTAATATCTAATGGCACGAAAACTGCACCGCCCTCCCAAAATAGTAACCAGGCCATATGAAGATGAGTTCTATCACCAACCAGGAACTCTACCTGGAACCATTTTTATTGATGCAGATGCTCCACCACCAATAATTTTCTTGATTGACTATAACCAAACTAATTTCATCCGTGAGCAAATAGCAACCCCAGAGGAGTCTGTCCCATATTTAGAAATGGAATCTATTTCTTGGGTAGACGTACAAGGTTTAGGCAGTCAAGATATATTACAACGATTGGGTAAGGTTTTTAAGTTACCTCCTCTAGTTTTAGAAGATATAGTTAATGTACCAGAGCGTCCTAAAACAGAGGATTATGAAGACCAATTGCTATTCATTGCCCGCATGATAGTAGCAAAGGAAAAAACATGTGGTTTTTACAGCGAGCAAGTGAGTTTGATATTGGGGAAAAATTATTTGCTGACAGTACAAGAAGAACCAGAACATGATTGTTTTGAAGGAGTGCGATCGCGAATTGAAAAAAACAAAGGTATCATCCGCAAACAGGGAGCCGATTATTTAGCTTACGCCGTGTTAGATGCGATTATTGATGGTTTTTTCCCAGTGCTAGAGCTTTATGGTGAGCGAATCGAAGAATTAGAAGAAGAGGTGATAGTCAGACCTACCCCACAAACACTACAACATATTTATCAAATTAGGCGAGAATTATTGCAACTGCGTCGTGCTATCTGGCCCCAGCGAGATGCAATTAATTCTTTGATTCGAGATGGCAGTGATTTGATTGGTGAGGAAGTGCGAATCTACTTACGAGATTGTTATGACCATGCCGTGCAAGTGATGGACATGGTGGAAACTTACCGAGAACTAGCATCTGGATTAATGGACGTGTACCTTTCAGCAGTGAGTAATAAAATGAATGAAATCATGAAGGTACTAACGATAGTTTCAACAATTTTTATTCCACTGACTTTTATTGCTGGAGTATATGGGATGAATTTCAATCCTGAAAAATCGCCATATAATATGCCTGAATTAAATTCGTATTGGGGCTATCCACTTTGCTGGGCAGTGATGTTAGCGATCGCACTTGGTTTGCTATTCTTCTTTTGGCAACGGGGCTGGCTACAAAATTCTGTAACAATCAAGCGTAATTAAAGATTGTAGATGGATGATGAGTCGAATATACATTCATTAGCACCAGGAGTTGAGATTCTAAGTTATGAGGAGTAGCGACCAGAATTTAATAGTTTTGACAATCTATATCATCGGTGTTTCCTATGTTTTTAACCGCATGGTTGAATCCATCGACGACCAAATTAAGTTTGAGTTTAAAAAAGGAATTGTTGACGAGCAACTCAAAGAACAAAATCTCGACGATAAAATTGGAATTTCCTTTAAACTCAAATCTTCATATCCAATTGACGATTTGAAAGATTTATCACTTAGCATTGAAAATAAATCTGACAATATTGCTGTATACGTTGACTGGGACAATAGTTCTTTAGTAGTTGAACATAGCAAGCAATCACGCCGCGTGATTCGGAAATCACCAGACTTAACCCGCGATTTAGCAGTTCCCCAAAGTCCTAGCCTGATTGCCCCCAAAAAAACACTTTCTGAAACGGTGACAGCAGAAGATGTATTTGAGCGCGATCAAGTAGCTGGAACCTACTTAGCGAAAAAACCACTAATTGGGATCAACGGGCTGCAAAAAGGACAAAAAAAGTTGTATAACGATTTTATTAACAGAAGAAAGGAGTTGGACTTTTCCTTGCAACTGGTGCTCAGAATATCTGAGGTGCGTTTAGGTCTATCTCCAGGTCGTGATTTCCCTCCCATTAGTATTATCAATTGTCCTTTCACAGTCAGGAAACTACCTTGGACTTACGCTTTACCTTGGAATAAAAAGAAGTAATAACCTGTCAACCCTTTCTGTCAACGGGTACACTGGATCTAAGGAGAGAGTAGGCGCAGGCGGTTGCAGATCAGTCATAGTCACTGGTTTGAGGAAAGTCCGGACTCCCGAAAGACCAAACTTGCTGGATAACGTCCAGTGCGAGCGATCGTGAGGATAGTGCCACAGAAAGATACCGCCAATTAGTCATTAGTCATTAGTCATTTGTGAAATAACAAAGGACAAAGGACGAAGGACAAAGAACAAATTTGGTAAGGGTGCAAAGGTGCGGTAAGAGCGCACCAGCAGTATCGAGAGGTGCTGGCTCGGTAAACCCCGGTTGGGAGCAAGGCGATAGGAACTACGGTTGGTCTTTTACCAGTTCCGCTCAATGAGAGCCGCTAGAGGCGTTTGGTAACAAGCGTCCCAGATAGATAACTGCCCTCGCAAGAGAACAGAACCCGGCTTATGTCCTGCTCTCTCCCTGCAATGGAGTATAAACCTTTGACGGTTTGCACTCCATTATTTTTGTACGGATTTTGTACGATCGCTAATTGATCATTTAGAGCATTCCCAGTATCTCTAATGCTGTATCCAGATGCCATTTAACTCGATAAAGTCCAAACAGTTTCTCTTGACTGATATACATGTGGAAAATAAATTTATTTGTATTTCTATACAATGTCTAAAAATAAAGGTAATCCAGATAACTTAAAGCCATTCACCACAGATAGAGAGCGACCATTAACTGAATATCTACATTTGCGTGTCACCAAAGAAATGAAGGAAGAGGTAAAAGCTAAAGACGACCCTCCTGAGTTTTGTCGTCAAGCTATCAAGAGAAGCTAGATAGAGAGAAGTAGCGAAAAGTTGCAAGAGTAATAGTCCAAGAACTTTAGAGATATAAGATAGATAGCTAGTTGCCTTTCCCTGCCCCCTTCCCCTTGTCACGTAATGCCTCTTGCTTATCCACGCCGTCAGCGGCAGCTCGAAAGTTTAGTCCAAAAATTAGGTTTGTCGCTAGAAGCACCTATAAAGTGGGAACTGCTGGATTTAGCGCTAACTCATCCCACTGTCTCTGATTCAGCAAATTATGAACAGCTAGAGTTTGTTGGCGATGCAGTGGTGCGGCTGGTGTCGGCTGTTGTGTTATGGGAAAATTATCCCGATTGTCCAGTAGGGGATTTTGCAGCAATTCGTTCGGTGTTAGTGAGCGATCGCATCCTCGCCCAATTGGCAAGAATTTATGGTTTAGAGTTATACTTACTAGTCGCTGGTAGTGCTACCGCTGATAAAGTTGGTCAAGAGTCACGACTGGCGGATGCTTTTGAAGCAGTTCTGGGTGCGCTTTACTTAAGCACTCAAAATCTGGAATTGATCCGCTCTTGGCTAGATCCCCACTTCCAACAACTAACCACAGAAATTCGCCTTGATCCTGCCAGACTTAATTACAAAGCTGCTCTCCAAGAATGGACTCAGGCAAAATTTAAAGTTTTACCAGAGTATCGGGTAGTGGAAGTCAGTCAACCGCATCGCAATCAAGAACGTTTCTTGGCTGAAGTGTGGCTGCACGAAAATAAGCTAGGAGTTGGTAAGGGACGCTCGATCAAAACCGCTGAACAAGCCGCAGCTAAGGTAGCTTTTTTAGCAATTACTAATCAGGAAAACCCCTGAACTCAAAAGATTACAAATAAACTGATAATCAGTTGGTTGCCATTTGTTATTTGACTAATGACCAATGACCAATGACTAATGACTAATGACTAATGACTAATGACAAACCAAATTAAAATTGCTGTCATCGGAGTTGGGCGTTGGGGAGTGCATTTACTGCGGAATTTTTTAGCACATCCTCAAGTAAATGTAGTTGCTGTAGTAGACCCCCATCCAGAACGATTAGCGGCGGTCAAGCAGCAGTTTAAGTTAGATGAAAATGTAGTATTGACAACCCAGTGGCAAGATTTGAAGAAAGTGTCGGGGTTGACAGGAGTGGCGATCGCAACTCCTGCTACCACCCACTATGCTTTAATTAAAGACGCTCTCCAACAGGGATATCATGTTTTGGCAGAAAAACCCCTAACTCTTGATCCCGCAGAATGTCGGGAACTTTGCCAGTTAGCAGAACAGCGTCATTTAATACTGATGGTTGACCACACCTATTTATTTCACCCAGCAGTTGAGCAAGGGCAAACTGTAGTACAAGCGGGGAAATTAGGTGATCTACGTTATGGCTATGCCACCCGCACCCATTTAGGGCCTGTCCGGCAAGATGTTGATGCACTGTGGGACTTAGCGATTCACGATATTGCTATTTTTAACGCTTGGCTGGGTCAAATTCCTGTGCAAGTACAAGCAACGGGTACAGTGTGGCTACAGGGAGCAGGGGAGCCGGGGAGCAGGGAAGCAGAGGGGAAGAAAAATACAAATTCTCCTCTGCCTCAAGGTTTGGCTGATTTAGTATGGGTAACACTGACATACCCAGATGGCTTTCAAGCTTATATTCACTTGTGCTGGCTGAATCCTGATAAGCAGCGACGCCTGGGGATTGTAGGTAGCCTTGGGAGTTTGATTTTTGATGAAATGTCGCAATCATCACCTCTAACCCTACTACATGGTGAGTTTGAGCAGCAGGGCAATCAATTTATTCCTGTGAATCAAAGGCAGATAGTGCTGGAATTAGAGCCAGGCGAACCATTGAGGCGGGTTTGCTCCTCCTTTGTTGTCTCTATTCTCAACAATACTCCCTCAGAGATTTCGTCTGGCTGGGTAGGCACACAGTTAGTAGAAATTCTTGCTGCTCTGACAGTATCTCTTGAGCAAGGCGGCCAAGCTGTTTTTCTGAACAACTGCTCTCAAGTCTAATTTTCCTTTGAGAATAACCACCCAATACTGTTTGGTTAAGGCAAGAGACGCGATAAATGAGACGCGATAAATCGCCGTCTTTACAAGAATCAGTCCTTTGTAGAGACGGCGATTTATCGCGTCTTTGGGATCGTATTAAATAACCGCCCATTTTACTTCATTAATGGAGTTCAAAGACTCATTCACGAGTATCAAAGCCTCATTCACGAAGCTCTGAGGTTCATTAACGGAGTTCAAAGCCTCATTCACGAAGCTCTGAGGATCATTAACGGAGTTCAAAGCCTCATTCACGAAGCTCTGAGGTTCATCAACGGAGTTCAAAGACTCATTCACGAAGCTCTGAGGTTCATCAACGGAGTTCAAAGACTCATTCACGAGTATCAAAGACTCGTTGGCGAGTATTAAAGACTCATTCACGAGTATCAAAGACTCATTCACAAGTCTGTCTCAAAGATTCATCAGGTTTTTGGCGAGTTTTTCGTGAGTCCTGATAAAATCTGAGAACGTATTAGCATGATTATGCACAACCGTATATTTACTATTTTATTTTTAACTCTATCTCTGGCTATCACACCTCAGCTTGTAATTGCTCAAAACAATATAGAACAGCTATTTAAACAAGGTAACGCTGCCGAAACAGTGGGTAATAACTCCCAAGCAGAGACAATTTGGCGTCAAGTTTTGCAACTTGAACCCAATAATGGCAAAGCTTATAACAATTTGGGAAATGCTTTACGGCGACAGGGGAAACTAGAGGAAGCATTAGCAGCTCACCAGAAAGCATTACAACTCAACCCTAATGATGCCGAAGCTTACGTGGGTATAGGGAATGTGCTAAATGCTCAAGGGAAATCAGAGGAGGCATTAGCATCTCATCATAAAGCCTTGCAACTTAACCCTAACTTAGCAACTGCCTACAATGGTCTCGGCAATACCCTGAGTGAGCAGAAGAAATTAGATGCAGCAGTTGCCGCCTATCAAAAAGCAATTCAACTCAACCCCAACTATGTTAATGCTTACTACAATCTCGGCGTTACCCTGAGTGAGCAGAAGAAATTAGATGCAGCAGTTGCCGCCTACGAAAAAGCAATTCAACTCAACCCTAACGATGCTACTGCTTACTACAATCTCGGCGTTGCCCTGAGTGAGCAGAAGAAATTAGATGCAGCAGTTGCCGCCTACGAAAAAGCAATTCAACTCAACCCTAACTTGGGTGGTGCTTACTACAATCTCGGCAATGCCCTGAGTGAGCAGAAGAAATTAGATGCAGCAGTTGCCGCCTACGAAAAAGCAATTCAACTCAACCCCAACTTTGCTGATGCTTACAGCAATCTCGGCGGTACGCTGTCTTACCAGAAGAAATTAGATCAAGCCATCGCCGCCTTCCAAAAAGCAATTCAACTCAACCCCAACGATGCTTATGCTTACAACAATCTCGGCAATGTTCTGTCTTACCAGAAGAAATCAGATGCAGCAATTGCCGCCTACGAAAAAGCAATTCAACTCAACCCCAACTATGCTAATGCTTACTACAATCTCGGCGGTACGCTGTCTTACCAGAACAAATTAGATGCAGCAGTTGCCGCCTACGAAAAAGCAATTCAACTCAACCCCAACGATGCTAATGCTTACAACAATCTCGGCGGTGTGCTGTATGACGAGCAGAAATTAGATCAAGCCATCGCCGCCTTCCAAAAAGCAATTCAACTCAACCCCAACCATGATTATGCTTACAACAATCTCGGCAATGCTCTGGATGACCAGAAGAAATCAGATGCAGCAGTTGCCGCCTACGAAAAAGCAATTCAACTCAACCCCTACTATGCTTATGCTTACTACAATCTCGGCGTTGCTCTGAGACACCAGAACAAATTAGACGCAGCAGTTGCCGCCCACCAAAAAGCCCTAACATTGCCAGAAGACAATTCTAGAACCCTAACCACGATTCATACTGCTGCTCATAATGGTTTGGGTTTTGTATTCCAACAGCAAGGAAAACTAAAAGAAGCCATTGAACAGTTTGACAAAGCAGAAGAGATTGACGCCAATTTTGTCTATGCCACGAACAACA
Organism: Nostoc sp.; assembly: GCF_036916575.1. Lineage (GTDB taxonomy): Bacteria > Cyanobacteriota > Cyanobacteriia > Cyanobacteriales > Nostocaceae > Nostoc. The sequence continues at coordinate 19,441 of NZ_JBALGC010000085.1, read as the reverse complement.
ATTTAGAAGCAAGGCGGTTATGGACAGAGCAACAGAATAAACTAGCAAGCGTAGAAGACGATCACCAATGGTTGCCTACAGATGATCCCACTGTACCAGTGAAGCGTTCTGTAGTACGCATCACTGCCGAGTTTTCTACCCGCGAACGCCAGGGAATAGAAATTGGCACTGGTGTCATAATTCAGCGAGAAGGCAGCCGAACATTAATCCTCACTAATCGTCATGTTATTTTTGATGGCTATGAACAGGGTAAAAATATTCAAGTAGAATTTTTCAGTTCACCACCATCAGACCGAGTGCGAATGCGGCGAGATGCCAAGCTGTTCAAAATGACTTCCACAGACGAACAACTCGATTTAGCTGTTTTGGAAGTTATTGGTAAACTGCCAGAAGATATCCAACCCTTACCCATCTCCTCAGCTGCAATTACCCCGAAAATGCCCATTCGGGTTATTGGTCATTCTGCTCAAAGAGGTGAAGATAAATCTTGGTCTATAGAATTAGGACAAATCAGCTATAACAACCAGCGATTAGAAATATCTCAAGCCACACTCACACCTGGTTATTCTGGCAGTCCTGTGATTGACTCGCAAAATCGGCTTTTAGGTATTGTCTTCGCCCAAAAAAAAGGTGAAGGCCGAGATTTGGCTTATCCGATGTCTGAAATTCAAAAACAACTGTCTACCTGGAAAATGAAATAGACGCGATTCATCGCGTCTCTACAAGTGATGAATTACTTTTCTGTTTCTTTAACTTTGAATAAATTATGAATTATAAAATTATTCTTGCCAGCCTATTAATCCTCAGCATCAGCCATCTTCCTGCTACTGCTTCTTGCCCAGAAGGAAACCCCAAATCTACCGATTACATCCGCCGCAAACCACCCAATCGCTGCGAAGGTATCAAAGAAGAAGAATTAAGCGGCAATAGCTTGAACTTGATTTCTATTGCTACCCGAAACTTAACCAGTTTTGGCAAAACCCTTACGGTGCAAATTCCCCGCATCAATGGAGGTAAAAATCCTCAAGTAATAGTGAAATCTTTGGGAGATAATTATCACTATCAAATGGATGACTTGTTATTGTCTAATAATGGTTCGCGTTTCAGCTTTAGCTGGGATACTTACGTTCTCAGGCAAGCAAAAATCCCAGCTAACAGCCTTCGCGCTGTGGCATCCTATAACCTTGGTTCCCAGCCTGTATATGTTCCAGTCATTCTAGGGCAAACTTCAGGTAAGTATGAATTTGTCTTTTATTCCCAAGACAGAGTGAGATTTACCAACTTTGAAATCCTCTCCAAAGGTCAACCAGCAATCTATAGCACTTCCCGCCCCAACCCGAAAAAGGGTGAAACTATTTTTACCTGGGATGGTCGCAATGCCCCATCTGGGCGCTATGAACTGCACTATGTTGCTTTTATTGATCGAAGAGATGAACCTAGCGATCGCATTGAAAGACGAATTGTATTTGAACATAACCCAAATTGGTTAAAATAAATCATGGCATCTCGGCAAAAAGCCAAAGAAAATTTTCCTAAATTCATCAATATTCGCCAATGGTTGAATTTTCTGAAAAGAAATCTAATTGCTTTGTTTGTAATCAGCGCTTCAACGCTAAAGCGCTTACTACGAACAATTTCAAATCATCAAAATTCATTTTTGGTACTACTGTTACTTTTATTTTTTACTATTCTCACCTTTGCCGCTATTGTACCCGGTAAACATACATTTGAAGGTAATATCATTTCTCAAGAAATGAGTTTTATTTATAACGGACAAGAATCAAAGCTCTTTCTTCAAGATATTCGCGGCATTAAAGAACTAGAAAATGAAGGCAAACAAACCCTAACTTTTACAGGTAATTTTAAAAGTGAAACTTGGCCAGAACTTAATCAGTTAGACTTATTAAAAATCCAGATGAAAGACAGCGAAAGTAGATGGATTCTTGCTCCGGCTAATCTCCAAGCAACAAGTGAAATAAACCTAGATGAACTCCGGCTGCAACCAAATACAAAAGTAGCAGGATTAAGTTATGACTTTTATCGCAACCAACTTGCTTTCTCTCTGCAATCTAACTCTAAATTAAACTTAAAAAGCAACCAAAATACAACATTAGACCTATATTTAGGTGAACAACCAATAAAAGTTATAGTAGAAGGTTATGAATTACTAGATTTAAAATTACCAAATCAACCAGATAAGCAAACCCCGCTAGAATTTATTGTCAATCCAAATAATAAAAAACTTAACTTAGAAATCGCGCAAAATACCAATATTTATATTACCCTAACAAAACCTCCAAAATCTGAATCAGAAGAATGGTTTAGAGAAAAGATAGAAACCAAAGATGTAAAATTTTTAGATTTAGACAGAAATGGTAAAGATGCCAGAGACGATTTAAAAATTTCTACTATTGTGGAAGGTAAAATCCGCATGGTAGGACAGGAACAGGACATTAAACAAAATCAGTTTCTCATGGGAGAAAATCCTGATACTCCTCTAAATATTGAATTAATACGCCATCTACAAATTGTCCCTAAAAAGGGAATAGAAGCCCGCTTTTCTGGGAAAACTAAAGAGATTAAAATTGGTCTAGATCAGGATTTTCCAGTTTCTCAAATACAGGGTAGCTGGTTAGATGGCGTTTTACCTCGTGATGCAATTATTGCGCTGTTCTCTTTTGGCGCTGCTACAGTTGCAAATCTTTTATCTTGGTTATTTAGTAACGCTTCTAAATCAGCGTCAAAACCATAGCGATCGCGTTGATGAATAATTTGGGGTGAAGCGATCGCCAAAAAGGGTATGTTGCAGTAATTCGTTCGGTGTTGGTGAGCGTAGGCGCAGCCCGCCATAGGTATCGCATTCTTGCCCAATTAGCCAGAGAATATGGTTTGGAGCTATATTTCAATACGCTTGGGTTAAGAATTTCTTCCTTCTCTTTGCGTCCTTTGCGTCCTTGGCGGTTCGTTAAAAAAATTGATTTGAAGAAAGAGTTTTAGCCTTAACCCAAGCGTATTGAGCTATATTTACTAGTACAGCCCGGCGTAAATAAGTAGAGCATTGAAAAGCTCTAAAAAGCTTATTCTATAAAACTTTTGACTTTTGACTTTTGAACGCCAGTTGCTTCTCCTGTTGGAGACCCTGCGCGTAGCTTGCTTCCCTGTAAGGGTACAAGTCGGCACAGCCGCCCAACGCACTGGCTCCTTTTGACTTCCGCCTTGCAGTACTAGTTGCTGGTAGTGCTACCTCAGATAAATGGACTTTTGACTAAATTACCTCTTGAAAGTCCGTGCTACCTCTGATAAATGGACTTTTGACTGAATTACCTCTTGAAAGTCCCATTCGCACAAACTTCTGCTTTTGGAAGACTAACCAGAATAGTTTGCAGCGGCGAAAGACGAATCTCGCAAGTCTCCTTCCCAAATAGCAACTGGGATTTCGGAGACTTCTCTTTGTCTATCCCTGCTTTTACAGACTTGTTGATCCCTAAAGAGGGACTTCCCCCAGACTCCTGTAGGCTAGGGTGATGGCTTACCTTTACCCCCTCATTCCCAGAGGAAAATCCAAGATCCCCAACATTTGCTTCTTTCTTTGGAACAGGTAACAGCGAGATATCAATCAAAGGTAAGGTAATCTTCAGTGTCGTACCTTGATGAAGTCCTGCACTCTCAAGAGTAATGCTGCCTCCCATAAGTTCGATTAAGTTTCGTGAAATAGCTAATCCTAGTCCAGTACCTTCAAACTGGCGCGTGGTTGTACCATTCACCATCACAAACGGGCGAAATAGTTTGTGCTGTTGAGTTGGATCAATGCCTATACCTGTATCTTTGACAGCAACCACCACCTGAGATTTAACACTACTGTATTCAATTTCTGTACTAATAGTGATGCTTCCTGTATCAGTGAATTTAGTGGCGTTGCCGATAACATTAATCAGCACTTGCTTCAGTTTTGCCGCGTCTGCCTTAATTGGTATTAGTTCAGCATCTAACTCACATTTCAATTGCAAGCCCTTTTGTTGAACATTAACTGATTGTAGATTAATCACCTCTAACAATATTTGTCGGAGGTCAATAGGCATCATGACTACTGAAAGCTTACCTGCTTCAATTTTAGAAATGTCGAGTAAATCATTAATAATACCTAGCAAGTGAATCGTTGTTTCATCGGCACGTTTGAGGAACTCCATTTCTTCTTCCCGGTCATCACATAAGCCATCTTCAACCAGACGAATACAGTTAATAATAATATTTAATGGGTTTCTCAATTCATGGGAAGTCGTAGCTAAAAACTGGCTTTTAATTTGGTTAGCAGTTTTTGCTTCTTTCCAAGCTATTTCCAATTCTTCTGCCCCAGCTTTGAGTCGTTCTACCATTTGGTCTAATGCTTGGGCCAGTTGATTGAATTCTCGGATTTGAAAATTGTGCGGAACTGGTTGTGCAGCGTGGTGAGAGTGAATATTGAGAGCGTAGTCTCGCAATTCTTCTACAGGACGTGCCAAATAAGGAGCTAGATATAGAGATGCTAACAAACTTGCACCAATCAAACCAACTGTCAAAACGATGAGAATTAGTTTGATTTCCTCTAAACCAAAAAGCGCATTATCGACACTAGTAACAGCTAAGACTATCCATTTTTGCTGCTGCTGTTGGGTAAGTGGATTTACAATAGCCGTATAGCCCGCTACTAATTCTTTGCCATCTGTAAAAGACAAATTTATTGAGTCATTTCGTCCTACAATTGCATTTTTAATTATGCTCTTAAGTTGGGAATAATTTGGGTGCTGATTGATATTAGTTCCTACCCAGTCTGTGAATGGGTGCGCCAAAATTTTGCCATCTTCAGCAATCACTACCATAGCGCCTGTAAGAGATCCCGGCGGATTTCTGGTTTGTTGGTACAATGCAGATTGAATACTTAAGCTGTAAACTAAATTTCTTTGACTATCGGAGACTGGTGCAGATAACACTAATCGCAATTGATTTTGTGTGTTTATTTTACCAGTTATTCCTGTCTTTGGCGGAAAGATTGCTTTAACATCAATTCCGTCACTAGGTAAAGGAAATCTCAGTTCTCCAATTGCTTGATCCCCACAGCTACTGGCAATTATTTTCTGGTTTAGCAGATTTGTTAATTGGATGCACTCAATACTGGCTGGAAGTTGTTGCCTTAACTGCGTGAGAATTTCGTGCTCTTGTATGGGCACCGAGGGAATCACCGTTGTTTTACTTACACTCAGCAAATTTGCTTTTAAGATAGCGATCGCATCTCCAATTCTCTCCCCTTTACTGATGGCGCTTTCTGTTAAATTTTGACGTGCAGTTCCCAATATGCTAGAACGTGCTTTATTCAAGGCAACAATCTCGCCTATAAATAAAACTGGGACAAACAGAAGCAATATTCTCGTTACTAAAATTCGACGAAAGGAAGATTGACGGTAATTAGTCATCGAGTGTCTCACTTTGCATCTGCAAACCACAACAGCAAAGATATGCAATTAGACGAGCTAGATGAGACATTTTATTAAATTATCAGAATTTTATTTTCAATGTTTAAAAATAACAAATTGCTATAATTCAAAAAGAAACGTGGTATACCAAAACTCATATATGCTAGATGGAAACGTGATTGGTATTGCATATGAAAACAGTGGTTAAATTGTAAAAGAGTAGCTTGCAGGCATGGATTTTTTTAAGAATCTACACACTAGCAAAAAAATTTTCAAACTATCAAATCAATCTAATGTTGCAACATCGTCCTCATACTACAGTTGTTTTAGCAATGAGTGCAGATGGCAAAATAGCAGATTTTAGGCGATCGCCTGCTCGGTTTGGCTCAAGGGTTGATAAAGCACACTTAGAAAAACAAATCGCTGCTGCTGATGCCGTTTTATTCGGTGCTGGTACTTTGGCTGCCTACGGAACAACACTAACCGTAACAAATTCAACTCTAGTGCAACATCGGGCGCAAGCAGGGAAGCCTCCGCAGCCAGTTTATATAGTGATTACACACTCTGCAAACCTCAATCCGGAAATTCACTTTTTTAAGCAACCAGTTAGACGCTGGCTACTCACGACAGCAGCGGGAACACTTTCATGGAAAGGACGCTTACAGACGCTACCCTCAACTCTGGGAACCGGAGCACTGGAGTGCCCTCCAGAATTTGAGCAGATTCTGGTTTTTGAAACACCAACACGAGAAATTGACATTCCCGCAGCTTTGAAGCATCTAGCCACTCTACATATAACACGCTTGGTGGTTTTGGGTGGAGGTAAATTAGTCGCTTCCTTGCTGGGATTAGATTTAATTGATGAATTATGGCTGACTGTCTGTCCACTGATTTTAGGTGGTAGTATCGCACCCACACCTGTCGAAGGGAAAGGATTTTTATCCGATTTAGCTCCGAAGTTGCAACTTCTTGAAGTTCATGCAGTTGAGCAAGAAGTGTTTTTGCACTATCGCCTGCAACGACCAGCAGATTAGATTACGCTAAGTAAAGTTATTGGGTATGGGGCATGGGGCATGGGAAATAGGGAATGAGTCTTTAATACTGGGCGACGAGAACTCCGTTAATGAGTCTTTAATACTCGGTAACGAGTCTTTGAACTCCACTTCTGTGCTCAAGAACTGCTCCCCCTGCTCAAGAACTGCTCCCCAATCCCTAGTCCCCACTCCCTAAAAAAACCACACGATGGTGGAACAACTTAAGCCTCGCTATTCTGTCGTTTGGACAAACAAAATCGCTGAAGTACCCCAAAATGCCTGGAATGCTTTGGCAATGCCACTCAAAACGCCGTTTTTAGAATGGGAGTGGCTGAATAATCTTGAAACTTCCCATAGTGCTACGGGCAAAACTGGTTGGTTACCAAATCACTTGACATTGTGGCGAGATAGAACGCTGATTGCTGCTGCGCCACTTTATCTCAAAGGACATAGTTCTGGTGAATTTATTTTTGATCACCAATGGGCAGAGTTAGCCGATCGCATCGGAGTCCGATATTACCCAAAATTGCTGGGAATGACACCATTTACCCCAGCTGAAGGCTATCGGTTTTTACTTGCCCCAGGAGAAGATGAGGATGAAATTACAGCGATGATGGTGCATGAAATTGACACTTTTTGCTCCAAAAATCGAATTTCTGGGTGTCATTTTCTCTACGTTGATCCCCAATGGCGTCCGATGCTGGAGCGGCATGGCTTTACAACTTGGCTGCACCACAGCTACATCTGGGAAAATGCTGGGTTTAAAACTTTTGATGATTACTTGAAGGTGTTTAACGCCAATCAGCGCCGCAATATCAAGCGGGAACGCAAAGCTGTGGAAAATGCAGGTTTAAGATTGCAACCGCTGAGTGGCGATCAAATTCCTCAGTCTTTGTTTCCTTTGATGCACCAATTCTATGCTGACACCTGTGATAAGTTTGGCTGGTGGGGTAGTAAGTATCTCACACAGAGGTTTTTTGAGCAGCTACACAGTGATTATCGCCATCGAGTCTTGTTTGTTGCCGCATATAGCGAAGAAGATAACTCTCATCCTTTAGGAATGTCCTTTTGTTTATTTAAAGGTGACAAACTCTATGGACGCTATTGGGGGAGTTTCCAAGAAATAGATTGCTTACATTTTGATGCTTGTTATTATGCGCCGATTGAGTGGGCGATCGCTAACGGCATCCAAATTTTTGACCCTGGTGCGGGTGGGCGTCATAAAAAACGGCGCGGTTTCCCCGCTATGCCTAATCACAGTCTGCACCGCTTTTACAATAATCGTTTAGGACAAATTATACGTCCCTATATTAAGGAAGTAAATCAACTTGAGCAGCAGCAGATTGAGGCGATTAATGCAGAGTTGCCATTTAGTGAGAAAAATGGTTGAGAAAAAGGAACTATTTTCGTAGCAGAGTTTGCCGAATAATTGAGCTTTACTCGGCAAACAGATGCTTACTTTCCTTCTTTTCAAAATCGTAAAATTAAACTGTTGGCGAGCAATACGGTATTTCTCCTATCATTCGTCAAAATTCACCCTCTTGAATACCTCGCCGAATAGTATCTGTCAGTTGCAGCATTACCTCTGCCCATTGTGATTATCCTCTGGAATTGTAAATAGCCGCAGCCTTCTCGGCATCTTCAATCCCCTTTCGTGGTTGTCCCTCTAAAGCTAGAGTATTACCTCAAAAAAGTAAACAAGAGCATAGTTAGGATCAAGCTCAATTACTCGCGTGTAGTCAGCAATTGCCTTTTGAGACTAGCCTTCTATATCAAAGCGCCCCTTTTGAAAAAATTCTTTAGCACTCGCCATAGCTCCTTTTAAGTAAAAGGAATCAAAAATATCTGAAAGATATCAAGAAGACTAAGGAAGATAGGAATTACACTTGATATAGAGCGTAAAGCCCTGAAGAAAGAAATTTCCTTTTTAAAATGCTTATGGATTTGATGGTTGAAAATTTAGCGGCAATTGATGATAAACTTTCCCAGCGTCATATTGACCTTGATCCTGGTGGATATTTGATTATTTACTTGGATCGAGACGCAGGGTTAATTTATGCCAAGCATTTTACAAATGTGATTGATGAGCGTGGTTTAGCTGTCGATCCAGAAACGGGAAAGGTAATTCCGGCGCGAGAAAAGGTAGAACGAACTTCCACGACGGTTTTTAGTGGGAGGACGGCGAAAGAACTTTGCGTGAAGATTTTTGAAGAAACTCAGCCTTCTCCTGTAACTCAATTAAATCATGCAGCTTATTTGGGTCGAGAATTTGTTCGGGCTGAGATGGCTTTAGTCACAGAGCAAGAGTATGTTCAAGATTAAGTTAAAAGTGAGAAGTTAGAAGTTAAGAGTTAGAAATTCATAACTCCTCACTCCTCACTCTCCCATTACCCATCAGATGATGGCTGATTTATCTGATAGATGTAGTAAGTCGCCATTGGGATAACGGTGGCGGCAATTAACAATCCTACTACCCAAGCAGTTGCGTTACCTTGGTCGGTTTCTTCTGCTTTCTTGAAGGTGCCTTCTACCTGTACATTGTCAGTGACTTGGGGTGGCCCTGGATCAGCTTTGCCGGAGAGGACGGCGACAAGGCGATCGCTTGCATCTAGAAACGCCTGATTGTATTTGTTACCATTACGTAACGGCACACTTACTGTTTCAGTGGCTACACTCTCGGCAATAGAGTCTGTGAGCAAAGGCTTAACTTGATCCCCAGTAATAATGGCAGTACCATTGGTAACCGTATCAATCAGCAATAAGGTTTGATTAGCTTGCGCTAATTTTGTAGGAAACCATTTTTCAAACAGCTCTTTAGTAAAGCTTTCCGGTGTTTCACCGTAGTCGAGGCGGCGAACAGTAACAATTCTGACTTCCTTATCTGTTTGCTTTGCCAAATCCTCGAAAGCACTGCTAATCTTACCTTCATTCAGACGGCTGATGACTTCACCTTGATCCAAAACCCAGGTGTTATTCCCTGCTGTGAGGTTGGGTATTTGATACACACCTGTGGCTAAAGCAGGTGCGGTAAACAGCGAAGCTGCTAAAATAACCGTCACCAAAGGTAGAATTAGCCGGATCAGGTGTTTTTGACTGCTAAATACTTGTTTGAGGAGCTGTTTCATCGTGTGAACCCTAAGACAGACTTGCACCAAAAATACTACAGAACCACTCTAAAAATCACCTCGTTCCCGATTTTCTTCAGTATGAAGTTTCTGCTACTGCTAGCAGATATATTGTACGGGATTTTTTGACTGCACAAATTTGTTCTGAGTGCGGCTGCAAGCATTAACCTGAAGCTAACATCCTTGCAAGTCACAAAAAATACCGCCCATTTTGGGAATTAACCCAAATGCTTAGGGCGGAATTTGCAAACCATCTAGAAATCATATCGTATGATCAATATTTTTGGCAGAATCAGCATATTTTTTTATATCTGCAAGTAGCTTTTCCTGCTGTATCTACATGATCGGTAATGCCTGCTTTTTTGTGAATATTTTAGCTAAATCTATATCAATATAATATATACATGACCATAATTTTAACTAACGACGACGGCATTGACGCCCCCGGTATTCAAGCTCTGCTCAAAGCTGTAAACGGCAAAAATGCTATTATCGCTGCTCCTGTTGATCATCACTCTGGCTGTGGACATCAAGTTACTACGACTCGTGCCATCAATCTCCAGCGACGTTCTGAGACTGAGTATGCGATCGCAGGTACTCCCGCTGATTGTGTGAGAATTGCTTTAACACAAATTCCCACAGATGTCAAATTTGTACTTTCAGGTATTAATGCTGGGGGCAACTTGGGAGTCGATGCCTATATTTCTGGCACAGTGGCTGCCGCGCGGGAAGCCGCAATGCATGGTATTCCCGGAATTGCCATTTCCCACTATCGCAAAGCCAAGCAAAATTTTGATTGGGATCTGGCCGCCAAATTCACAGCTAAAGTTTTAGCGGACTTACTCAAACGTCCCCTAGAACCGGGAAGCTTCTGGAATGTGAATTTGCCGCATTTGCAACCAGGAGAATCAGATCCTAATATGGTGTTTTGCCAACCCTGTACCAAACCTTTGCCCGTCAACTATCGTATTGACGGCGATAATTTTTATTATGTAGGAGAATATGGCAAACGCGATCGCACTCCTGGTAGCGATGTGGATGTGTGTTTTTCCGGCAATATCGCCGTAACTCAGTTAAGAGTTTAACATTCAGTTAACAGTTACTAGTTAACTGTTACCAATTTTTAGGCTATTACAAATTAAGAATTACTAATTATTTTAGTCATCTAATGCTTAAATTAAGGACATGAACACTAATTTTAAAAAAGGAGAAAGATATGCAGTTTATTAAAATTGTTCTTATCGCTCTGGTGTTGATGGTTAACCTGGTAATTGCTCAACCCTCTTGGGCAGGCAAGGATTTTACTAAGGGGGCTGACTATGCTGAGGTGACTCAGGCGCTCAATCAACTTTTAACCGTAAAGGATACACCTGAGCAAGCTGGTTATACACCTGAACAATTCCAGCAGCGACTGGCACAATTACAGTTTCAGAAAAATGTTATAGAAACAGCTAGGAAGCGGGCGCAGTGCCGCAATGAAACTGGAAAGACGTTGGCTGTCTATGCCAATAAACCAAAAAAATCTCCAACCCAACTCTACTTCTTGGGCGCAGGAAAAATCACAGATGATGATTGGGATTGCGATGGTATTTACTTACCCGCAGGTTCTCAAGTGGTTTTAGGCCGGAACACTCAACCACAAGAACTGACTCAACCAATCGCCGTCAAGTTTGTTGATGGTACACAGTCTATTGCTAGAACCAATCCAGCCACTGGTGTAATTGAATTTAATGTTGAACCTGCCAAAGTATTCAAAGCGGGTGAGAGCAGCTGGTTGCTCCCCACTTTATCCCAAGCAGATATCGATACGCATATTCCTACCCCACAACTCATTGACTAATCTCATCTAGATAATTCAATTTTTATGCAGGAAGTGCATAACAATTGAACTAAAGCAATAGGATATCTAAAGGAAAATCTTCAACCATTGAACAATCAACTTTTAATTAAGGAAAAATTACAAGCCAAGCTTGAGAAGATTCAAACTAACAGCGATGGCTCTCCCGTTACTGATTTGAACCTAGACAAAACCTTAGCTGAAGAAATTGAACAATTGACAACGGAACTGGAGAGCGTCAATCCCAATCTCTATCCTCTTCTCAACGCTACTTCTTTGCTGGAGGGAGCTTGGCAACTGCAATACTCCACTGCTAGAGAAATCCGTTCTCTAGTTTCTCTGCCATTGGGATTAAAGCTGGGTAAAGTTTATCAAGTGATTGATGTTGCAAATAAATTGTTTTTCAATCTAGCTAAAGTTAAACATTCTCTGGGACTAGTATCGGGATATGTCAAAGTCACAGCTAGCTTTGAGCCAGCCAAAGAAGATTTAGAGCCTCTACCGAACAAACGTATCAACGTTTATTTTGACAAACGCTACCTATCGATTCAGAAGCTTGTTGGCATTAATACTCCCCAACTAAATCCATTTAAGGTTGTCCCAGCTAATAATCCTACTAACAGAACTGCCACGCTCGATATTACTTACTTAGATGAAACCTTAAGAATTGGACGTGGAGGAGATGGAAGTTTATTCATTCTTAGAAAATCCAATGCTCTACCTGAATTCACCTCATAAATTTGAAATTTATCGCGCCATCGAATGAATATGGTTCTCTCAATAATGCATCTTTTCAGTAAGGTTAAACCGGGTTCTGGAATGGTAGAGCTTAAAACATTAAATTTAAAGGTACGTCATGGTATAGAAGGAGATATTAATGCCGATCCTATAAGTCCCAGGCAAGTTTTAATTGTTAGATATGAAGATATTTTAGACTTTTCAATTAAACCAGGAAAATTGAGAGAAAATATTGTGGTTCAAGGTATACACTTTAATAATTTTATGCCTGGATCTCTATTAACTTTTGAAAGTGGCGCGGCAATTCGTTTAACTTTTCACTGCGAACCGTGTAAGCGAATAGCCCACTTGGTAAAATCATTAAAAAGCATTCAAGGTAAAAGAGGAATTTTAGGCGTAGTTATTAAATCAGGTAAAATCGAGGTTGGTAGTAATTTTCAAGTTGAAGCTAACAAATTTCCAGCATTGTCTGAAAATCCCTATGAACGATTCCTAAATTTTATCATCAAAATTCCAAGTGGGAAAGTAGTTACATATAAACAGATAATCAAAGGCATGGGAGTAGATAATAGCTATCTTAGAGCTATTCCTACATACCTGAAAAAAACCTCTACGGCTGATTATCCGGTACATAGAATATTAAACTCTAAAGGTTATTTGATTACCTATGTTAACCAACAAAAAAGCAAGTTGGAAACTGAAGGAGTTAAGGTTTTATCTGAGGCAGACTTATTGAGCAATTTCAACAATTTTGTAAATATTAAAGATTATCTATGGCAAGATGACACCATATATCTAGAATAAATATTGCTAATGTATTTTTATTGTATTTGCAAGATTATCTGGCATTTTGTTAGCTAAAAGGCTTAGTTTCATCAAGATAATCCCTGATTTTTGATTTGTTTAGATGTAGCTTCCATAAAGTCTAGGAAAACTTTTATCAGCTTATGAATTCCCTCACTACCTCCTGCAATTAAACCTCCTGTCAGCAATGCATCTAAACAACGGAAAATAATTAATTGTATGGGATTATCTAAATCAATAACTACAAGTGGCTCAATTGAGCGAATACCTATTGCGCTCATTAAAAGACCGAATAAAAGGGATGTCCATAGAGCAATTGTTCGAGTATCAGATTTATAGGCTGCTCTTTGGCGCTCTTTTTCATTTATATGATCCATTTGTGGCTTGAAGATTTTTAATGAGTCTTGTTGATTTTGTGTAAAATTTTGGATGATTTGCTGTTCTAAACTCATTCCTTCAGGCGGTAGGCTACTGATTTGATTTGATTCCAAAGAAGGAAACTGTTTCTGTTGGACTTCCATATTTTTTATTTTCTCTAAAATTAGAGCCTTTTCTTGCTGAATACTAAGATCTAACTGCTCGACGAATGGGCCTCGCCAAGTAGTTATAAAAACTTCTAAAGAACGCTCTAATAACAAAGAAATAAATAACTGTATGGTGAGTAGTTGGATAATATCATTAAGCCCAAATGGTTTTAAAACAAATGGTTTAGATGCTAACCAAGTTGACAAAGTTACTACTAGAAAACTAATAATAATTAACAAAACAAATAGAGGAGATTCTGGAGAAAGCTTTTGCAACGTATCTATACTCCTGTTTCGCGCCACAATATTTAACACAGCCTGAAGGTGAGAACTACACCTGCTGAGTAACTTAACAACGTTAATTTGATAGAACAGTAAATAATTTATTACCCGACCCTTTTTTTCAGGAGTGTGATACACTATGCCACTGTGAAAGCGATCGCACCTTGCTGATAGCAGGTAATCTGATGGTTCTTAACACCAGAGGCTAACTAGCTAAAAGTATTGCTATACAGGCATTCCAGAAGTAAGCACTAAGTTTCAAATACACTATTGTGTATGGGGCGATCGCACTTCCTCCCCGCTTTCTTCTAAAATAAATATGAAAAGATGTGTTGGAGAAAAGGGGCAACCCTAGAGCAAGCAGCAACCGTAGCATCAACTAAAAACCCCTCCAAGATTGAAGGGGTTAAAGTAATTTTTGGTAATAGGATGGTCATTAGGGGGAAACAGCAGATTTTTCTTTTTTGTGACGTATTTTCTTGTCAAAGCAACGAGATCATAGTACAGCATTTCATAAATCCGTTATAAACCTCTGTAACCCTGTACTTAGTAAGATAAATCATTAGTGTTGCTGAATGATATCAGCTGCGACTCGACAGCGTTTAGGTAATCTTTATCATTCAAAGCTTGTACTGGTAACTTTTTAGCGTTGACAACAGCCTTAACCACATCTAGTGCAGTCAGGCTTCCTGTTTGGTATTGAGATACCAAAGCACTACCACTAGGAATACCCTGTGCTTTCAGATTACCTTGATAAGCTAAAAATGCAGCATCAAAGGGTTTGAGGTAGCTAACGTTTGTAGAATGAGTAAATAAATTATTAGAATTGATAGCTATAGGTTCACCACTATTGTTAGTAGCTGTTTGAGCGCCACCGATTACAGGTAATAAAGCAATAGAAGCAACAATGACTACAGAATCGATCAACGTAGAGAATTTCATTGGGTTATCCTTAGTTAGAGTAAAGGGCAATTAGTGTTGTTGAGTAATAGAGTCTTATTTTTTATCAGTCTCAACTTCCTGCACTCAGGTCACCTGAACGGTTGATTTGTTCCTCACCTATTCGGGTGATTTAGTTAGCGCAAAAACTGATCATCAATGTGTGCCAAATTGAGCGAGGGAAAAAGTTTCATCGCTGATGCTGTGTTGGTTAATAAATCGTAAGTAAAGTTCAGGACAAACTTGAACAGATATATATTTAACTGAGATCATCTAAAAATTTATGCAGCGCTGTTACTCAGTTGTACGCGTAGCCCAACCCAGCGAAAAGTCGAGCAAGTGCATTCCTGTGCCTTGCGTCGGAATCTTCTGGCGTCCGAGTGGCGGTTCTTGCTGTTGGCGCAGCCCCCTGTAGGCATCTGTTAGCGCAGGGTGGTTTCATACAAGCAGAGAAAAACTAAAACTGGGTTTCAAAGCCTCTCCCTCCGTGGGGGAGAGGTTTGGAGAGAGGGAAAAAGCCTGGACACAAAACGAGAAATCAAGACTTATGTATTTTTCTTTTTCCCCAGGCGAGACTCCGAAAGCTCCGGTTAGCGACCGTGCGTAGCGTTACTTTTCAAGACAGGTATCGCATTTCTGCACTATCCCCTTCAACAGCAGATTTATTGGTTAACTATGATTGAATCTAATTTGCCTATTCGAGTTTACCGAACAGATAAATTAGAGGAAACCAGAATTTTTTTATGTCTAATTTTGGACGGTAATCATCAATCATTTGGTGCTAATAACCGAATTTCAAGCAGTTTTAACTATATATAAGATAAGTATGTAAGCACAAAGTGAAGTGCAAAACTGATTAAACAAAAGCTAATTGATACGAGGAAGAGTTCTGACACTAGTTCGTTGGAATTCTTGGAAATAAATTGACACTCTCCAACGTCAAATCAATAGTTTATTTGAAGACACCAGAGTACCATCTGTATTGTTAGATAGAGGTTTGAGCAAATTTCCTGCTGCTGAAATGCGAGAAACTGAAAATGCTATTCATCTGAAGCTATAACTGCCAGGGCTAGAAGCGAAAGACCTGGATGTGCAAGTCACAGAAAAGGCTGTTTACGTTAGTGGGGAGCGGAAGTCTGAAACTAAAACTGAGGAAAAAGGTGTTACTAGAAGTGAGTTTAATTACGGTAAATTTCAACGCGTAATTCCTCTATCTGCTCGGATTCAAAATACTAACGTGACGGCAGATCATAAAGATGGTATCTTGAATTTGACACTGCCTAAAACTGAGCAAGAAAAGAACAAAGTTGTCAAGGTGAATTTGGAACAACCTACTACCTAATGGGTTGTGATCAAACAACTCTACCCCCTTTGATTGATTGAGATAGCTAAAAGCCCGGTTATGTGAGTGACCGGGCTTTTGTGATCTTTCACAAATGATTTAGGATTGCGATAATTTGGTAACTAATAAATAATCCTAAGTGCTATTGTTCTAGCTCATGGTTTGTGTCCCACAGCCAGCACCACAGAAGCGGGAATTTCCAAACCATCGTCCGTGACATACTTTTTTGCTCCTTCGATAATAGCGTTCTCGATATTGCGCCGTTGCTCCTCGGTTTGCATTGCAAGGATTGATCCAAGGCGGGCCGTACTTACAACAATCCTTGGCATCACATCCTGGGGTGTGGAGAAAGTCCACTTCATGGGTAGTTCGGTAATAGAGACTGAAGTGAATCCCCCGGAACTCAAGACCCTTTTGCATTCGGCTGTTTCACCAAAGCGGAATAGGGGCGGCCCTGGAGGTAAATCTATCTCCATGTTGCCGTAAGTTTGCACCGAACCCAGGATCAAGTTCATGAAAGGATTACGCTCTGGTGGTGTCCAGCAGGTGAAGGCATAGCGCCCTCCTGGCTTGAGGACTCGAAAAGACGAGGCGATCGCTCGTTCCGGGTTAGGGAAATGAAGGATGCCCAAGCTACAGACGACCACATCAAAACGGCTCGACTCGAAGGGAAGAATTTTCGGCGTCCCCGATCTGGAATTCGGCTTCAGGACATCGCAAACGGGCAATGGTCACCATATTGTCTGCATAGTCTAATCCAGTGACTATAGCTTGCCGACTCACTGCGGCCGCACTGAGCCATCCAGTTCCGCAAGCAACATCCAGCAATTGCTTCCCATACCCCGCTTCGACGGCATCTAATATGGCTTGATCAACTTGAGACGTTACTTGAGCGATCGCTTGATCATATCCTTGGGCTACCAGGGAGAATTTCTCGCGCTCAAACTGCTTGAATGCCTCGTGAGCAATGGGAGGCTGACCCGTCATTTGTTACCTCCTTCCCTCTTTTCGGGACATAGAGATGAATTTGTACCCTCGTATGCAATGTGTAGTGTATCACTTTGTTAACGCCCTATATGAGCTAAGCGATCGCTTTTTTAAGAATCGCACAATTAGCGATCACCTCTGGTACTTTGAGACTTACGGCTGTTGCTTTTTGTCTATAAAATCCAAGATAATTCGCTGATGCATTGCTCCTAAAGGTCGCACTTCGCCAGCATTTTGCGAATAATAGTTACCTTGGTGAATATCTTCTGCGCTCAATAACCCCATATCCCAACCTTCATTCAAAACCAGTTGATTTAATTCCACCAAGAGTGGTGCATGAAAGACATGACGCACAACTCTTTGGTTGGGATAACAGCCAAATTCAACAAAGGGTGGTAAATGGTAGCCGATTTCTTCTAAAATTTCTCGCTTTACTGCTACCTCTGGCGTTTCACCAGGTTCGATATGACCGCCAAATAGTCCCCAGTAACCAGGGTAGAGAATACCGGGGATGTTGTCCCGCAGTTGCATGAGAAACTTGTTTTTTTGGTAGAGAATTACGATCGCTACATGCAGCGGTTGATTGTTCATATATTCATTTTTAATTGCTGATTACTCTTCTTCTAGATAAACTTCCCCCAATTCTTTCCCAGCTAAAGGGATACTTCGGTAGCGAACTTTACCCTTAATCACCACTTGTGCTCCCTTGGCCAGATTCTTTTGATTGGTGACAACCCAAATTTTGCCAGTCGAGTCATTAATTTGATAAGCCCACTGCTTCATCAGAGGAGCTTGCTTTTCCACCTGACCTTGGATGTAAACTATAGCCTGATTGTCTTGTTTTGGTTTAATTTCTCGAATTGGGGTGACATTGGTGCCAATTTTTAAGTTAACCCCATTCAAGCCAGATGAAGGCAAACTATTACAACTAGAAAGTCCCACCACCAAGAAAAAAATTAACCCCAGACGGTAGGGAACAATGCTGTGCCAGTACAAGAACGAAAGGAACAAATTTCTCGCTTGTTCCATGAAAGCCACCGATTGAGCAAATTTTTGTGTCACTGTTTGCTTTGTCACCAGTTTCATTCGGTCAGTTCCCATCTATAATGTTTTCTTTGGTTGTAGAAACACGCTCTCAACTGAGCAAAAAATGTTTTGATTTCATCCTTAATTTTTATATTCTTCAGATAACGTCGCTGATCTGAGAAAATAAACATTATGGATTTACTGTGAGAAAAACGCTACGACATCAAACAGGAACACAATAATAGTTAAAAGTCAAGAGTCAGAAATCAATATTTTTACTCTGGATTTGGGACTATTGACTTTGCCTAGACCAAAAGCGGCTGAGTTTTGACAAAAGGCGAATATAGCTAAGAATTCTCATGGAAACAAAAACTGCCAAACTCCTTGATGGTAAAGCAATAGCAGCAAAAATTCAGCAAGAACTTTCTATTGCCATTACACAATTACAACCAAAAATTGGACGACCCCCTGGTTTAGCAGTGCTGATGGTTGGCGATAATCCAGCGTCAGCGGCTTATGTACGTAATAAAGAAAAAGCTTGCGCTAAAGTTGGTATCACCTCTTTTGGTAAGCATTTTCCTACCCAAACTACCCTTGGGGAATTAGAAGAGGTGATAGCTGCACTCAACCACGATGAACGGGTGGATGGCATTCTTGTGCAGCTGCCCTTACCTAACCACTTGGATGCTGTGGCTCTGCTACATCAAATTGATCCCGATAAAGATGCTGATGGACTGCACCCAGTTAATTTAGGGCGACTAGTACGGGGAGAAACAGGTTTACGCAGCTGTACACCCGCTGGTGTAATGCGATTGTTACAAGAATATGAGATTCCCTTGCAGGGAAAACAGGCAGTAGTAGTAGGACGTAGTATTTTGGTGGGTAAACCAATGGCGCTGATGCTACTAGAAGCTGATGCCACAGTCACGATCGCCCACTCGCGATCGCATGACCTGAAAACTATCACCCAAAATGCTGATGTTCTAATTGCAGCAGTCGGTCGTCCCGGACTGATCACTGCTGAGATGGTGAAACCGGGCGCTGTTGTGGTAGATGTGGGGATGAATCGCGTCACCGATGCTAGTGGCAACAGTCGCCTGATTGGCGATGTCGACTTTAAATCAACCGCTGGTGTAGCAGGATTTATTACCCCCGTTCCTGGTGGTGTTGGGCCTATGACTGTCGCCATATTGTTGCAAAATACATTTGCCAGCTACTCTAGGGCAGCAAGAGAAGGAAGAGAGTGAGGAGTGATCAGTGATGAGTTAAAAGTTAAAAATATTATTGGTAACTCCTAACTCTTCACTTTCTTAACTCTTCATTTTTTCAGTCCCACAGCACCTTAAAATTGTGAAG
>NZ_JBALGC010000084.1:0-74572 GCF_036916575.1 Nostoc sp. | reverse complement strand
GGCATTCAAGTACTGTGGCGAGGTTGGTTAAAATTACACGATCTCTGTGAGGGTTGGCAGCTTGCAAAAGAGACTTAACGGGAAAAGTCAGAAAGCAGAATGCAATGCCGAGACGCAATCTTATTTAGTGGAAGTGATGGGGGGAATGCAGACAGTCAAGGCGCAAAATTTAGAAATGCGATCGCGTTGGCAATGGCAAGAACGCTATGCTCGTTACATCAGCGCTGGTTTCAAAACAGTTTCTACCCAAACTACCGCCAGTTCTGTTAGCAACTTCCTCAACAAGTTTTCTAGTATGTTAGTGCTGTGGGTGGGAGCTTTTCTCGTCCTCAATCAGCAACTTACCTTAGGACAACTCATCGCCTTTCGCATCCTGGCTGGTTATGTCACCAGTCCCCTGTTACGCCTAATGCAACTTTGGCAGAACTTCCAAGAAACCGCCCTATCTCTGCAACGCCTTGCTGATATTTTAGACACTCCCCAAGAAACAGAAATCAGCAACTGTCAAAATATCCTTATGCCCAGTGTTCAAGGTAGTGTCCGCTTTGAAAATCTCAGCTTCAGTTTCTCGGAACATGGGGCGATGCAACTGTGCAATATTAACTTAGATTTTTCTGCTGGCTCTTTTGTAGGAATTGTTGGTCAAAGTGGTTCCGGTAAAAGCACACTGCTAAAATTATTACCCCGACTTTACGAACCCAAATCTGGCAAAATCTTGATTGATGGCTACGATATCAGCAAAGTTGAACTCTATTCTTTACGCCGTCAAATTGGTATGGTGTTACAAGATACCCTACTATTCGATGGCACAGTCCGGGAAAACATTGCCTTGGGATATCCTGATGCTAGCGATGAGGAAATTATTACCGCCGCTAAGGTAGCATTTGCCCACGACTTTATTATGTCTTTACCCAGCGGCTATAACACCCGTGTCGGCGAACGAGGTTCAGGGCTATCTGGGGGACAACGCCAACGAGTAGCGATCGCTCGTACTGTTCTGCAAAATCCGCAATTATTGATTCTTGATGAAGCTACCAGCGCCTTAGACTACAATGCTGAAGCCCAAGTCTGCCGTAACTTAGCGAGAGCTTTCCAAGATAAAACAGTGTTTTTCATTACTCACCGCCTCAGCACAATTCGCAATGCCGATGTCATTTTGATGATGGATCAAGGTGCTGTGGTAGAACAGGGAACTCATGAACAATTGATGGCGCTCAAAGGTTATTACTACTGTTTGTATCAGCAACAAGAAACGCAAGTTTAGTGCTGAGTGCTGAGTTAGGAGTTAAGAGTTAGGAGTCAAGAGGAAATATTATTGCTTCAAGCTCAGAACTCGCAAATTGAGCCTTTGAACTCGAAAGTTGAGCCTTTGAACTCGGAAGTTGCATCTTTTTGCTTGAACGTTGAGCTTCTAAACTCGGAATTTTAACCTTAGCACTCCTAATTCAGCCCTCCCCAATGCCCCATTCCCCATTTATTATGAATATTCAATACAAATTTGATCAACCAGTACTTTTACAACAGACTTCTACTTGGTCACGAGCAATCGCCTGGACTATTGTTGGAGTTAGCACCTTTACAGTAATTTGGGCCTCAGTGTTCCAAATTGATGAATCAATTCATGCGACTGGTAAGCTAGAACCACAGGGTGCAGTTAAAGAAATTCAAGCTCCGGTTCCAGGTGTTGTCAAGGAGATTCTAGTCAAAGATGGTCAGCGAGTCAAAAAAGGTGAAACACTTGTTAGCTTGGAAAAAACTACTTCTGAGGCGGAGTTAACTTCATTAAAACAAAGTCGCACGGCTCAGTTGCTTGCCAAACAAGCGCTAGAGCAAGAGAATGACTTCTACCGCCGTCAGCTTCAAGGGAACATATCAATACAAGAATTGGCACAGCAAACTGCTCTATTGAAAATTAAACCAGAACTAGCCTTTTTGACCAAAAGCCGAGCCGCGATTATTGCCGAAAACCAGTTGTACCGAACACAGTTAAACGGTGCGACTGCTGGAAGTACTCTCACAAGAGAGCAACAATTACGCTTGCGAAATCGCCAAATAGAATTAGAATCGCGTTTAGCCACAGCTAATTTAGAAACAGGACAGACACAACAGCAATTTTTTCAGACTCAGGCGGAGTTAACTAATGCTAAAGAGTTGCTGACAATTAATCAACAAATTCTCCACAAATTTGAACCTCTAGCGCAGCAGGGGGCTATCTCCCAAGTACAATACTTAAAACAGCAGCAGGATGTCAGCAGCAAACAATCTGAAGTGATTCGATTGAATAGGGAACAGCAGCGATTACAATTAGCGATCGCTCAATCAAATCAAAAAGTTCGTAACACTGCGGCTGTGTCTCAAGAAGACTTACTTGCCAAAATTACAGATAATGACAAAAACATTGCCGAAATTGACAGCCAATTAACCAAGGTAATTGTAGATAATCAAAAACGCCTCTATGAAATTAATGCTCAGATTGGAGAAATTGATAGTAAATGGGTTCAGGCACAACAAACCCTGAAATATCAAAAAATTACTGCACCTGTAGATGGAACCGTCTTTGAACTCAAAGCCAAAACAGCAGGATTTGTAATTAATTCCAGCGAACCGCTCTTAAAACTCGTTCCTAGTGATAACTTAGTTGCTAACGTATACATCACCAACCGCGACATTGGCTTTGTCCAAGAAGGGCAACAAGTAGATGTAAGAATTGATTCCTTTCCTTTCCAAGAGTATGGTGATATCAAAGGCGAATTAGTTGAGATTGGCTCTGATGCCTTACCTCCAGACCAAGTTTATAATTTCTGGCGTTTTTCTGCAAAAGTCCGCCTACATGGGCAGAAGTTACTAATTAATCAGCGTCAAATTCCATTGCAATCAGGGATGTCTATTAATGCTAATGTGAAATTGCGTCAGCGCACGATTATGAGTATCTTCACTGATTTCTTAGTGCAAAAGACTGAAAGCTTAAAGTCCCTCCGCTGAACAAAAGGGTTTTCACAGCAGTTTTCAAGCGTGAAACCCAGCATCCCATAAATATCCCATAAATATGTGCGATCGCCTATTTCTGAAGGGCCTGTTGAAAAGTCTTGATCGCCTCTACATGATTCACCATATTGATGCAACGTAACAACAAATCTAAATCGATTCCTTTCACCTCTTCACTACTAGAAACCTTTTCATAGTGAAGTGTATTGCCTTCCCCCCGCAGATGATAGACTTCTAACACACCATTTTCCCAAAACCACACTTCCTTGATCTTCAACCGCTTGTATGCATCTAGTTTGTTAATGCCGCTACTAGAAAACACCACCTCGATTACTAGGTCGGGTAGCATCCGACCAGGAGCAAGTTTATAAGATTTATCTGCTTCTCGCTTGACGGCGACTGTTTCACTTTCCAGAGTCATTGAGCCAGTTGGAGTAAAGTCTAACCCTGCCATGAGCAGATAAAGCTCTAACAAAGCACCGATCCTTTCTTTAACGGTTTCGTGGAGTTCTCCAAGCGTTCGTCATATTTCCAAAATTCCATTCAGAAAAGAGAGCCGATATCCTGAACGGTCTAACAATTGCTCAACTGCTTTGAACTCTCTCCAGGTCATTCCCTCAAACAGAAGAGGTGATTCTTTTTTTGGTGTTGCGTAGACGCTTTGCGGTGAGGGGGTCGCAGTCTTGGCGGTTCCCGTCGTTAGCGAAGCGTTAGCGAGTCTTCGAGCGTCTTGCGATCCCCCGAACCCGTTGGCGCAGCCTCTCGTAGAGAAGGGCTTGTCGTCAGACATCGTTGCTGGGGTCATTTGAGTCTCCAGTTTGTTTCCAGATTAGAAATAATCAGGTTTGGAGGGCGATCGGGCGATCGTTTCATTATTCTACTTGCATTGAGAGATGCGATCGCGATCAAAAGTGCTTGTTTTATCCTCACATTTCTTGCTTCCGGCCAACCATATACCACAAACCCACGGCATAGCGGATGTAATTGAGTTCTGTAAAACCTGCTTTCGCAAACTCATACTCGAAGTTGAAATGGATAAAGTCATCCAACCACGGTTCTTGAAAAGAAGCGTTCAAGGCGTATTCACCACGATAGGTGTCAGCGTATAGTACCCAGCCTCCGGGTTTGGTGATCCGGTACATCTCCTTAAGAATCTTAGGCGTCCACTCTTTAGGCGTCTCGTGGAAGAGTAGTGATGAGGTGACAAGATCAAAGAAGTTGTCAGGGTAGCCAGTGTTACGAGCGTCCACCTGCTCGAACTCAGCCCGCTCACTAAATCCAACCTTGTTAAACTTGTGCTGACTGATCACCAACATGTAAGGCGAAACATCAGTAACGCGAAAAGTGGCCTGGGGAAACCGCCGTGCCAAAGCCAGCGCTCCATCAGCCGTACCTGCACCAAGCTCTAGCACCGTCTCAATTTGAGCGTCTTGAGGAATTAGTTCAGCCATTTTCTCGCGCAACTCTTGGCAACTAACATTGTGGCTGAGGGGAATAATGGCATCCATAGCAGCATCCCAACTTAAGCACGATTGAGGGTTGGTATAGGAATCGCTTACACCATGAATGGAAGCGTGGATGTAGTCAGGGTAATATTCATGGTCGGTACGGTAGCCTTTGAGTTCCTCCGCCCAATTAATTGAGGCATATTCCTGCATTACTGAGGGCATCGCTGCGGTAATGCGTCGAATCACCTCGGTTCGATACGTTTGTTTGTCCTGTGCAGTCCATCTCGGCATAAATGAACATCTCCTACTTACACTCGTTGCTGGCGTTCCTCGACTCCAACCTGGGAACGAGAAATAAACTGCAAATACAATATAGTCTAGCCTCAATTTGTATGAGATTCATAGATTTACTTTATACATAGCCTCTAAAGTCCTAATTTTTTGACATTCCCTTATATCTGAGAATGGCAGATGGAAATGAAGTTAACTGTTTAAATTTAAGTAAATAAGGAAAAAAGTATGAAAAATTCCGCTAAAGTCTTATTTAAAACAAACTTTATTCTTTTCACAAATGAATATAGAAGAAGCACTAGCAATTTTAGATACATTTCTTGAACATGGCTTAAGTGATATTCAGGAAATAGTATTTCGTAAAGCTTGGGAAGGACAAACTTATCCAGATATCGCCGAAAGCTGTGGTTATGATGCCAATTATATAAAAGATGTTGGTTCTAAGTTATGGAAGTTACTTTCACAAGCTTTCGGAGAGGAGGTGACAAAAAGTAATTTTCGTTCAGTATTGAGACGGCGATGCCTCCGGCAGGCTTTGCCTACGCAAAGTAGCGTTTTATCAGAAAAACTCCAGAGTGTGCCAGCAGTCTTGAAACAGTCTCAGCAAACAAGCATAGAGAAAGATAGAATATCAGGATCTTCTTTGGTAATAGAAAAGCAAGACGAGAGAAAAACCCCAGTTCTTAATCCCGACTTCTTAGAAAATCCTGGTGGCTCAGTGCCGCTCAATTCCTTTTTTTACATAGAGCGTCCGCCAATTGAAGAACGCACCTATGCTGAAATCAATAAACCTGGAAGCCTAATTAGAATCAAAGCCCCTAGCAAAATGGGAAAAACCTCCCTAATGCACAGAATTCTTACTCATGCTAAACAGACTGGGGTATATACCGTACAGATCGGTTTACAGAGGGCAGATAGTCAAGTTTTCACTAGCTTAGAAAAATTCTTACGCTGGTTTTGTGCTAACGTCAGTCGGCAGTTAAACTTAGAGATTAGACTAGATGATTATTGGGATGAGGATATTGGCAGCAAAGTTAGCTGCACATTATATTTACAGGAGTATTTGCTGGATAAAATCGACGCTCCGGTAGTCTTAGCTTTGGATGAAGTGAATCGAATTTTCGAGTATCCAGAAATCTCTAGGGATTTTCTCCCGCTACTGCGCTCTTGGTATGAGGATGCTTCCGAATTAGAAATATGGCAAAAACTCCGGCTAGTAGTAGTTCATGCCACTGAAGCTTATATCCCATTAGATATTAATCAATCCCCTTTTAATGTGGGACTACCGATTAAGTTACCAGAATTTAGTTTAGAGCAGATGCAGGAATTGGCAGTGCGTCATGGATTGGATTGGGCTAAAAGTGAAAAAGGATTGGAAAAACTGGCTCCTCTACGAGCGATGATTGGTGGTCATCCCTATCTAGCTCGTCTGGCTCTTTATAATCTGGGAAATCAACAAGTAAGCCTAGAGCAGCTACTAAAAGAGGCTCCCACAATTGCCGGCATCTATAGCAACTATTTACGGCATCATCTAGCAAATCTCCAAGAACATCCCGAACTGGCAACAGGACTTAAACGGGTAATTACCTCTCCAACAAGTGTGCAATTAGAAGCGATCGCTGCCTATAAATTAGAAAGTATGGGTCTAGTAAAACTTGAAGGAAATCAGGCAATGTCTAGCTGTGAGTTGTATCAGCTATATTTCCGAGAGCAATTAACCTAAATGCTATGAATAAATACGAATATCAAATTGGCGGTAGTCTCAAAGTTGATGCTCCTAGTTATGTAGAACGGCAGGCTGACTTTGAACTTTATAATGCTCTAATTCAAAGTGAATTTTGTTATGTATTTAGTTCCCGACAGATGGGTAAGTCTAGTTTACGGTTACAAACTAGACATCGATTAGAACAAGCAGGCTACAGTTGTGCTTCTATTGATATGACTCGGATTGGTAACGGCAATATTACTCCTGCTCAGTGGTATAAGGGGATAGTGGTTGACTTATTAAGGAGCTTTAATCTCTTTAGCAAAGTTAATATCAAAGCCTGGTGGTCGGAGCGAGAAGATTTACCTGCATTACAGCGATTGAGCCAATTTGTCGAAGACATTTTGTTAGTTGAACTCAAAAGTGAAAAAATATTTATTTTTATTGATGAAATTGATAGTGTTTTAGGTCTGAATTTCTCTGTAGTCGATTTTTTTACCCTAATTCGCTCATGCTACAATCAACGAGCAGAAAATCCAGAATATAACCGCCTAACTTGGGCACTGTTTGGAGTAGCAACACCTTCAGATTTGATTGCTGATCGAAACTGTACGCCATTTAATATAGGTAAATCTATTGAACTGCACGGCTTTAACTTATCGGAAGTTCAGCCATTAGCAGCAGGTTTAGAAAGTAAAGTAACTAATCCGATGGCAGTTCTCAAAGAAATTTTGGTTTGGACAAATGGTCAGCCATTTCTAACTCAAAAGCTCTGTCAGATAGTGGTACAAGAAAGGAACTCTGGAAGCAAGGATGTTCAAGAGCAGAGAAGCCTAGAAGTTGATGAGCGTTATAAATTGGATAACCATTTACCGATTATTAATCAACATCTTATAAAATTTTATTACCAATTTCCCTTGTTGATTTTAGAAAAGCTAGTGCAAACGCATATTATTGAGAAATGGGAAGCCAAGGATGAGCCAGAGCATTTAAAAACAATCCGCGATCGCTTGTTGATAAATGAGCAGCGTGCTGGAGGTTTGCTGGGACTGTATCAGCAAATTTTACAAGGGATTCAGATAGCTTGTGATGATGGAGAGGAGCAAATAGAACTGCTATTGTCAGGATTGGTGACCAAGCAGCAAGGGCAACTAATAGTAAAGAACCGCATTTATGAAGAGGTTTTTAACCAAACTTGGGTAGAAAAACAATTAGCAAAATTGCGACCCTATTCCCAAGCATTCAACGCTTGGGTAGCCTCGCAACGCCGGGACAATTCACGACTATTACGCGGGACAGCCTTACTTGAAGCTCTAGCTTGGTCACACGGCAAAAGTTTGAGCGATTTGGATTATCAGTTTTTAGCAGCTAGTCAAGAATGCGATCGGCGAGAAGTTGAGACATGGTTAGAAGCTGAACGAACTAAAGAAGTTAAAGCTCGACTAGTTCAAGAGCAAAAAGCAGCTAGATTTCAAAGATTATTTTTTTTCGGCGCATTCGGTTGGGCATTGATAGTTGTTTTAGGATTGGGGATAATGACTTTCGAGTATAAAAAGCACTGTTCAATGACCTCAAAGCAATTACTACATTACCCGTGATTAGCACAACGATTGTATCTGTAATCCAAAAACTCATGCGCTCCATAAGATTACATCGAGGATAATTGACTTGACTTTTTAGTTATTAGAAATTATCCACTATTTACTCAGCACTCAGTACTCAATACTCTGCACTGTTTCGGTGAATAGGTGAAACCTAAATCGATATTTATACTGGACTGCCTCTCTAGGCTATCTGCTAAAATACTGCTTCGCTGCCAGTATCTGGAATTTTGTGAGCCACCTTCCTATGTTGAAAGTCTAGTTTCTAATAAGCCGTCCATCTCAGCAAATTTCCGCAAGCGTGGTAGACACTGACGTTGATAGAAACTGCTTAATGTCGGAATTGGCAGCCCAAAGTCTTGAGATAATTCTTTCCAGCTAACTTCCGGGGGTAAGCGTTTGAGAATTAATACCTGACAATTTACGTCGGGACGCCCTTTAATGTGAGTATTACGTAGTTCCAGATCCGAGTCTGTCTTTACCCATGTCTCTATGTTTTCCAAAATGGGAGGCGCTTGGGGGGTAGCTGGTATATTATCTATAGGGTCAATAGTTTCATCAATCTCACCCGACTTAAACTGACAAACCCTAAAGGTGACTGTTGTGGCTTGTTCCCGATATTGGTTGAGATAAAAGTCTTGTAGTCTGCGTTTTAGGTAAGCATTTAGCCAAGTGATCACACTGCCTTGAGTGGAGTCATAGGTTTGCCCTGTCAGACCATCACAAACGTTGCGGCAGAAATACAACCAAGTTTGTTGCAGTGCATCTTGATAGTAGGGAGTATTTTCCTTCCAGAGTTTACCTTGTGTCAAACGAATGATTTGTGTAAGCAGCTTCTGACGTTGAGGGCTTCCAGATGAATGTCTACGGGCTTGGGCAACTAAGCATGTTACCTGTTCATTTAGATCCGACATTACTGAGGTGCTAAACAATAGATGCTTGACTTCCTGGTCTAGTGGTAGTGAATTCTGAATGTCTAAATCAGTAGTAACATCTTGTACAGTCAAAGAGTTCTTGCCTACCTCATCAGTTTCAACAGCAATGCTATCCATATTTCCTTGCTCAGATGCCTGGATACAGCGATGAATTGCTTCTTTAGGCAGGATAAAATCTTGGTTTCTACTATTTTTTCGCATCTTATTTTCTTTCCTCAAGTTTCCTTTTTCCGCATACTTTGCAGGGTTGACGCAACCGCACGATCGCTCGGTTTAACCCTATCCAAGCTGCTCTTTGCTTGATTTTCGATGCTGTCATTATCTGTTAAATATCAAAAGTAATAACAGCATGGTTGCAATGGGCAATACCCTTTTGCTCACCGACTCAATTCAATCCATATAATCAACTAAGTAGAAGGACATCATTAAATGTAAAATGCAAACCAGAAGAACCTGTTGCTATTGGAAATTTTCCTTGTATTTCTACTTATTAGACGTTCTTGAGGTTTTGGATTGAAGTTTACTTTGACCATGCCTTTAATTTAAGTGAATCACTCACTTTTAAGAGCATGAAAAAGTCATAAGTCGTCAGGAATTTTGCCGTCAAACTTTTATTAACTTATGTAAAGAATGTCAGTAAACGTCAGAAAAAATTTCTCTTCCCAACTGTGTTAGCAGTTTTGGATTAAAAGTCTTGACTAGAAGTCTGTTCCAGCAGTCTAAGACTACCCATTCATTTTATAGAATTCCTGATACAAACCACTTTATTTGCTTGCTGAAATGATGTTAGTAGGAGGAGATATCGCGGACACTAGCACAATGGTACTCCTGTCCGTTTAACTCCAGATAATTGACAGTTATTTCCACGCCTATGTCCCGACCATCTTGAGTTCGTTGAGTAGACTCAAAAGTGAGAGAGTTTTTCTGTCTAACTTCTTGCCAGTGCGATCGCCAAGCAACCGTCGAAAAATTTGGATTTATATCGTAAACAGTCATGGTCAGCAATTGTGCACGGGAGTAGCCAAGATGACGACAGGCTGCTTCATTCACGTAAACAAGCTGGGCATCCGAATTTACAAATAAGATACAATCCTTAAATTTATCTAGATAAAACTGACTTAACCGCAGTGCTGACTCAGCTTTTTGGCGATCGCTAATTTCCTGTTGCAAAAGTACATTTTGCTCAGTCAGTTGCTTTTGCAGCCTTCGGATAGTCAAGTTATTTTCTACACGCGCAAAAACCTCTTCTTCACTAAAAGGTTTGGTAATATAATCTACCCCCCCGACTGCAAAAGCTTTAACTTTGTCAAATACTTCATCCAAGGCGCTAATAAAAATCACTGGAATGTCGCGGGTTTTCTCCGAGGCTTTCAAGTGTTGACAGACTTCATAGCCATTCATTTCTGGCATCATAATGTCAAGTAAAATTAAATCCGGCGGCGCAGCTTGTGCTGTTTTCAAAGCTGTTGGCCCGTTAATCACTCTCCGAATTTCATACCCAACCTGAGTTAGCATGGCGGATAAAAGTCGCAAATTGTCCGGTGTATCATCAACAACAAGAATATTTGCTTTCGGTAGCTGAACTTGATGATTATCCATATTTTTTATAACTGATTTCTAAAAGCAAATATTAAATTTTATCAAAAATAATCAGCTATGATCTCAAAGCGTTGTAACAAAACAATTTGTTTTGCAAGTTCATCTTGAATCTGCTCACTTCTGAAGTCTAATTCTGGTAGTTGTAATTGATTTTCTATCTTATTAATGAGGTCATTAATATCTTGTTGTAGCTTGTTAAGAAGATTGTGGCATTGCTCCTGGTTCTCTTTATTAATCATAAGTCTACTCTTTTTTTGTAGTAATTATTTAAGAATTAATGCAGATCAAGTTTATTAAATAAATATTGAAATGCCTAAACTTGACTTTTTACAAAGATAGGTTAGAGCAAAAGGATTTTGAGAGGTTATTAGTGTTAATAAACTTTCTTATGGTTGTGTTAAATCAATAACTTTATCAATCCGAAAGTTATTAATCCAATCAGACAAAGTGTTTGCCAAAACAGCAGATTCTTCAGGAATTTGCTCAAGCAAGCTGAAAATCAGCTTTTCATCAGTACACAGTGCCGCTTGGTGTAGCTGTGTCACCCATTCAGTGGGCATCTGAGCCAGCATCTCTTCTAATGATAAAAGTTTCAGGCCTGAATTTTCTGCAAATTGCTCATTTTGAAGGGGTTCCTGTTCATATACATAACGCACCCCCAAATATTTAGACATCATATTCAAGATTACTTCCTCTCGGAACGGCTTACGCACAAAATCATTACAGCCTGCCGATAAAACCACAAACCGTTCCTCATCAAAAGCACTAGCAGTTAGAGCAATAATCACAGCAGCTTGACCCTTTAAAGTCGCTCTAATTTGTTTAGTGGCTTCATACCCATCCATTACAGGCATCCGCATATCCATCCAAATCAGTTGCGGTTCCCAAGTTTCCCAAAGCGTCACTCCTTCTTGACCATTTTCAGCGTGACGCACCTCGAAGCCAAGGGATACCAGCATCTTGACTAGGAGTTGGCGATTTTCCCATTTATCTTCAACTACTAAGATTCGGTATTTTGGTTGATTAGGCTCTAGACCAATTACTCGTCGTTTTAGCTGTCGAATCGGAGCTTCAGCTACTTCTGCTAGGCTAATTTGGAGATCAAAAGAAAAAATCGTTCCTTCACCCAAAGTACTGCTAACAGTAATACTTCCCCCCATTAGATGCACGAATTGTTGGCTAATGGTTAGACCTAAACCTGTTCCTTGCTGAGATTTCCGACCTGCTTCTGTTTGGACAAAGGGCTTAAACAAGTTTTCAATTTCAGCAGGTGCAATCCCTGGCCCGGTGTCTTCGACTTCAAAATGAAGCCAGAAGAATGAGGAATGGGAGTTTTTTCTTGCTTGTACCTCTTCTTGTTGCTGTAGTTTACTTTCTTCCTTCATTCTAACTCGCAAACTAACGCCGCCTTCTTGAGTAAATTTGACAGCATTACCAAGGAGGTTAATCAAGACTTGACGCAATTTACTTTCATCTGTATGCACATATTTAGGAACTTCAGGTCTACGCTCAAACATCAACTGTAAACCTTTGGATTCTGCTTTAATTTGAAACATCTCTTCAAGTGAGTCAAGTAGAGTGTACAAGTCAAAGCTGTTGTTATTCAGTGTCGTTAAACCCGCCTCAATTTTGGACATTGACAACACATCATTAATCAAAGTCAGCAAATGCTCTCCACTGCGACTAATAATTTCTAAATGTTCCAATTGAGAAGAATTGATAGAGGAATCGCGGCTCATTAGCTGGGTGAAACCAAGGATGCTGTTAAGAGGAGTACGGAGTTCGTGACTCATGTTTGCGAGAAATTCACTTTTGGCACGGTTGGCAGTTTCGGCTTCTTTAGCTTTTACCTCCAATTTATGGCTGTAATTTTCTAACTGTTCGCCAGAGATTTTTAACTGTCGCGTTAGCCAAGACACTCCAATCAATAGAAATCCCATTGATAAAAACCCCACTAGCATCATCGTCCCTGCCAATCGGCGAGCCGGGGCAAAGGCTTCTTCTTGGTTCATTTCCACCATTAAAGCAAGGTCTTGGTCATTGAGCCAGTGATATACTCCAATTACTAGCACTCCGGCATAGTTTGGATAAAGTCCTTGGTCACTGATTCCACTCATTGCTGCATCAATGCCTTGGCTGCTAACTCCTTTCGGAAAGTCCGATGTTTTATCTTTCTCTTTGGAAATAAAAGCGTTTTTAGTTACTAAAGAACCAACTAAATAAGTTTCACCACTCTTACCTAAACCTGTACGTTCCCGGACAATCTGATCTATTCGGTCTAAATTCAAATCAGCTAAGAGAACACCTCGGCGTACCCTGGCTGCGTCACGTAAAGGTGTTGCAAAAGTAACTGATGGCTTGCCAGTAATCGGTGAGACATAGAAAATGGGGGCAAAGGAGTCTCCTGGCTGAATCTGTTCAATGTAGGTGATATTAGCTGAAATTTCATATTGACCTTCACGCTGCTTGTTAGTAGATAAAATAATCCGATTGCTACGGTCAAGAATGGAAATTTCCCTAAGACTTGGCTTGATTTTAGCTATATTTGCAAGGTAATCTGAAAGAACTTTGTAAGCGTTACGATAATTTGCATCGGAGGCTTGGGAATTTAAAAGGATTTGAAAATTCCTTTGTACATCTGGAAACTGAGTGACTAAAAGAAAGTCTCGCTGTTGGTCTTCAAACCAACGGGTAATTTCTTCCTCTTTAAGAGTGGCAGCAGCACTGAGTCGTTCAAAAGCAGCTTGCTTCAAAGCTTCCCTGGCATTAATGAAGGCAAATCCTCCTACTACACCTACAGTTACCAAGGATAGGAATAAGAAGGAACTGGCAACTTTAGTAGTTAAGTGCTGATTCCAGAACTTCATATATTTCTTCTTTTAAAGATATTTCTCTTTTCCTATTGATGCAGACAGATTATTCCTTTAGTTAATATAAATAATTATTGATTACCATTGAGAAAAAATTTGTTTTATCTGCTTAATTACCTCATCAGTTGCTTGCTCTGGAGAAATTTTATCTACAATTATTCGATTAAGAGCTTTTCCCCAGATATTCTCCTCTAAAACTACGCTGTATGCTGGGTTTTGCACATAATAAAACAGCCGCGTTGAACCTTCCGTCACCGTCTTGACCGCAGTTGAAACGTGTGGGTCAGTTGGGTTTTTCCAAAATGGGTCTTGCCAAAGCGGTTCTATGATTGGTAAATTACAGCCTCCAGCAGCTTTTAGATACTTATTTATCACCTGTGATTGGGTGAGATATGCAAGAAAATCCAAAGCTTGTTTCTGTTGCTGGGAATCAGCGAACAAAACTGCTTGCCTAAGTGTGAGTAGATAACGCATTGGCTTGCCGTTCGGTTTGTTGGGAAATTTTAAGATGCCAAGCTTATGACGATAGGTGTCGGCATCTCGGCGGACAGAGCAAGGAATTGAAAGCGTGTTGTTAGGAGTCATCACTACGACACGGTTAAGCAAGCTGCGATTATTATCTGGATTTAACCAATTGAGTGCATCTGGTGGCACATAACCTTGTTGGTAAAATTTGGCATACCAATCTAAAGTCTGGACAATTTTTTGTCTGACCTTTTGGTCATCGATCAGGAGTTTACCCTCGGAATCGAGAATTTGCACATCGTATGCTTCTAAAATATGCTCAAAAAAGATGTAGGTATCTGAAGCCCCAGTAGAGAAAGGAAAACCTAACCCATAAATATTCTGTTTTTGCTGTTTTGCCCGCAGGTCATGCTGCACTTGTTTCCAAAACTCCCAAAAACCATTCCAATCTTTGGGGATATCGCTTTCACTGCGACCTATTTGCTCTAGCAAGTCTCGCCAGTAAAAAATGTGAAGCGTTGACTGATTGATTGGAACTGCATAGTAGCTTCGATTTTTTGCAGCATTATTATAATAATTAACAGATTGCAGGGCATACTTAGGATAAAGATTCTTGACTGGCTCAATTACATCCGTTACATCCGCTAGTTTCCCTTCCCAAGCCAGATGTGGATTTAACGCTCTTTCAGCGCCGTAACTCATCATGATATCGGGTGGATTACCCGCCTGAATCGCTCTACGTGCTTTCTGCGGTAGTTCATCACCGATATATAAGGAAAGCTTGACTTTATTACCAGTTTGTTTTTCCCAGTTGCTCACTAACTGCTGGATTGCTTCATCTTCATCTACAGTAAACCCTTTATCCCACCAAATCTTTAAAACTGTGCTGTCAGTAGAAGGATGGGTGACTGAAGATTGTTTTAATTTAGAGGTGTTAGTACAAGCAATAATGATCAAGCTGAGTGTGAATACGATGAACACATATCTTCGACTCAATCTCAGGTAATGGTGATGTTGTGGCTGATTCTGAGAACCTTTAGCAATTTGACTAGCTTTTGTTTTAAATGTCATATTTATAAAAGCTTACTGCCATTGGTCAAAAATTTGCTTAATGCGTGCGATCGCTTCATCTGTTGCTTGCTCTGGGGAAATTTTATCTACTACAATTCGATTGAGAGCTTTACCCCAAACATTATCTTTCAAAACTCGGCTATAGGCTGGGTTTTGGACAATATAAAATGGGCGCGTTGGACCTTTGATTAATGTCTTAGCAGCAGTTGAAATGTGTGGGTCAGTTGGGTCTGTCCAAAAAGGGTCTTTCCAATTTGACATCATCACTGGTAAATACCGACCTCCAGCAGCTTTAATGTAGTTTCCTATCGTATTTGGTTGAACTAAATACCTAAAAAATTCTTTGGCTGTCTTTTGGTTTTCAGACTCAGCAAACAAAATTGCGGCATTAACTGCGACCAAGTAGCGCATCGGCTGGCCATTAGGTTTGTTAGGAAACTCTATAGTGCCAAGTTTATGACGATAAATCTCAGGGTTTTGGCGCACAGCCGCCGGAATTGAAAGAGTGGTGTTGGGTGTCATCACCACAGCGTGGTTGAGCAAGCTGCGGTTATTATCTGGATTTAACCAATTGACTGCATCCGGTGGAACGTAGTTTTGCTGGTAAAATTTGGTATACCAATCTAAGCTTTTAACAATTGAGCCTCGCACGTTGGGGTCATCAAGGCGAAGTTGACCTTTAGAGTCTAAAATTTGGACATTGTATGCTTCTAATATCTGCTCAAATATATAGTAAGTATCCGCAGAAGCAACAGAGTAAGGTAAACCTAACCCATAAATTTTTGGTTTTTGATTCTTTTGCTGTGCTTGTAAGTCATGTTGCACTTGTTTCCAAAATTCCCAAAAAGCATCCCAATCTTTAGGGATATCTTTTTGACTCCGACCAACTTGCTCTAATAAATCGCGCCAATAGTGGATATGAATTGTTAACTGATTAATTGGGACTGCATAATAGCTGCGATTTTTTGTAA
This sequence comes from Nostoc sp., assembly GCF_036916575.1. Lineage (GTDB taxonomy): Bacteria > Cyanobacteriota > Cyanobacteriia > Cyanobacteriales > Nostocaceae > Nostoc. The sequence goes on along the minus strand of NZ_JBALGC010000084.1, from coordinate 58,631 downwards.
CATTGTTATAAAAATGAACAGCTTCCAGTACAGTATCAGAATAAAGACTTTTGACTGGCTCAAGAACATCGGAAACATCTGCCAGTTTACCATTCCATGCCAGATGTGGTATAAGCTCCCTCTCAGCACTGCTACTCATTACGATGTCAGGCTGATTGTGCGCCTGAAGTGCCCTGTTAGTCTTCTCTGATAGTTCATCGTTAGTGTAAAAAGTAAGCTTGACTTTTTTACCACTTTGTTTTTCCCAGTTGCTAATCAGCAGCTTGAGCGCTTCATCCTCTTCTAAATTAGAACCTTTATCCCACCAAATCCTTAAATCTGTACTTTCAATGGAGAGCTTATTGACTGGGAAAGGAGATGATTGATATGTGTTGGTGCAAGCAACAATTATCAAGCTGAGTATCAATGCCATGAGTGCGTAGCGACGGCTGGTTCGTCTTGGCTCTCTGGTGATTCTTAAAGACTTTAGCAATTTGACTGGCTTTTTTTCTGGATACCACACTTGTAGAGCTTATATTTTAACTATGTAGATATACTCAATTTAATGCCTTTTGTCGCTAACTTGAAACCTATAACGTTTCTCATTTAGATACACAATACACTTTGACCTCTCTCCAAACTTCTCTCCTCACAGAAGAGAGGCTTTGAGGCGCTGCGCCAACGGAGGAAGCCTCCGCTGCGACTTCTCTGCAAATGGAGCAACTGCCATCCCCAACAACCTGAAGCTGAAGTTGGGGAATCCTGTGCGCGACCCGTTGAATCAGCTAAAATGCCTATTTGCTTTCTCATTTTGGTAGATTTAGTAAGCAAAATGCCTGTTTGCTTTCTGAAAATGCTTAATTGCTTTCTCATTTCGGTAGATTCAGCAAGCAAAATACCTGTTTGCTTTCTGAAAATGCCTGATTGCTTTCTCATTTCGGTAGATTCAGCAAGCAAAAGGCTTGAATGCTTTCTCATTTCGGTAGATTCAGCAAGCAAAAGGCTTGAATGCTTTCTCAAAACGCTTGAATACTTTTTCATTTAAGTAGTTCACGCATTCGTTTTCATATTTTCCGCCTTTTCATGCTTAGTGCTGAAATTTTTTCTTTGGGACTGCTTCCTCCCTTATGCCATTGATACTTTCCTTTTAACTTTCTCTGGCAACGCCTCAGAGGATGTTTGAAAAGTATTGTTATTAACATTAAAACCTCCCAAACCTAACCCCCTACCCCCATTCCCTATGAGGGAAGGGGGTTTCAAAGCCTCTCTTTGCTTGCCTAACGGCAGGCTGACACCAACGGGGAGAGGAATGGAGGTGGGGTTTTTAGTATACTTTACGACTTTTCAAACATCCTCTCAATGAAAACAGATTTGTGATCGATGTTGCGATCGGGTCAATAAACAAAACTCACGTTAATCAAAGCCAATTCCTTCCATCCAGTGTCCAATTTGATCGCGGCTAGTATCTGCAATTGGCTTTAAGAGAGAAACTTGTCAAGAAAAAATTGAGTTGATTGGCAAACAGGAAGGTTAGAGAGTATTACATTGTAACCGCAACTCTTTTTTTTGATGTTATTGAGTTATGGTTGGAAAACAAAGTCATGATAGAACTACTCACACCGGAAATGAATGCTCAATATTTAGCGGTAATGCAGCCAGAAAATTTGAATAAAGTTTTAAATTCATAATTCTGCTGCTGCTATTTTAACAACACTAATCACTAACTTAAAAAGCTAAAAACAGAAATATTAGTATTGTTTAACAGTGTTAGGATTTCCCTTTAGGAATTGACCCTTCAATTCCCTCAACATACCAATCCATCGCTAGTTGTCCCTGATCATCCAACACCTTACCCTTTGGTACTCGCACCACCCCTTTTTGGTCTTTCACCGGGCCATCAAAAGGATGTGCAGTACCCTGAATAAACTCATCGCGCTTCGCATTCACCAATTGTTGCACATCATCTGGAATCGCCTGATTCATCGGGGAAATATCCACCATTCCTTGACCAATCCCATCCCAAACCTCTTGAGACTTCCAAGTATTACTCATTACAGCCAAGGCTTTATCTGTATAGAATTTACCCCATTTGTTAATAGCTGATGTCAGGTGGGCTTTTTGACCAAACTTACTCATATCAGTGTTGTAGCCAAAAGCATAAATGCCTTTTTCCTCAGCTAATTGGACAATGGCACCAGAGTCGGTATGCTGCGTTAGTATATCCGCACCTAAATTCATCAAAGCTTGAGCCGTTTCTCTTTCTTTAGCTGGATCGTACCAACTTTGTACCCAAAGTACCTTAACTTTTGCTTGGGGATTTGTTAGCCTTACTCCTTGAGTGAATGCACTGATTCCTCGAATTACTTCTGGAATTGGGTATGCGCCAATAAAACCAACTACATTCGATTTTGTCATCTTGCCAGCAATCATGCCGGTTAAGTAACGTGGTTCTTCAAAGCGTCCCAGATAAGTACCGACATTGGCAGCACGTTTGTATCCCGCACAGTGTTCAAAGACAACATCATTAAAGTCCTTAGCAACTTTAATTGTTGGGTTCATGTACCCGAAGGAAGTTGTAAAAATCAACTTGTTACCATCTAATGCTAGTTGGCGAATCACCCTTTCGGCGTCAGCACCTTCGTTAACATTTTCGACAAAGGTAGTTGTTACTTTATCTTGAAGATTGGCTTCCATGTCTCTGCGGCCTAAATCATGGGCATAAGTCCAGCCGAAATCACCCACAGATCCCACGTAAACAAATCCCACCTTTAGAGGTTCATTTACCGCCACAGGCGACGCTGAGGGAGACATCTCACCCTGCGATTTGGAATATTTGCCTTGAACACAACTAGTTAAAGCAAAGCTAGATCCTGCTAAAGCGACATACTTTAGAAAATTCCGACGATCCATATTTTATCGATGGGGTTTAGTTGCTGAAAAAGATTTTTTTGATTTCTAGTAGCGACAAATACACTATTGAGTTAATTTTAGCTCTTGTCTTTTGCCGTCAACTTACTTACAAAAGAAAGCAAATAATGGTTGAATTGGGCATGGGGAATGGTACTAAGTTAAGCAGGGGAGGCAGGGGGAGTAAATAAAGCAGGATAAAGGGGACAAGGAAAAAGTTTCTTTCCTAATGTCCAATCTTTTTTACTAACAACTCCCACAAGGGGATGCGGTTTACTGGAGGTTTTTAATGAACTTATTTGAGCTTTTAGCAGGGGAAGACAATCATCCAGCCCTAGTCTCGCCTGAGGGGCGATCGCTAACTTATAAGCAATTGCGCGAGAATGTTGTTGGACTGGTATCCCAACTCAACAACTTTGGATTGAAACGGGGAGAACGCATTGCCATTGCCATGACTAACGGTTCACCAATGGCTATTACCTTTTTGGCTGCCGCCCTGTGTGGCACTGCTGCACCCTTAAATCCTAAATATAAGCAAGAAGAATTTGCCTTCTACTACGAAGATACCCAAGCAAATGCACTGATTACATTGTCTGAGGGGCCAGAAGCAGCTATTGCCGCCCTCACACCCGACATGATCCTGATTAATGCCAAGGTAAACACAGACGGCACATTGAGGTTTGAATTAGTCAAAACAGGCTCAGAACCAGCAGAATCCTCGAATCCCGCAGCCCCCGACGCCGATGATGTAGCGATGATTCTCCACACTAGCGGCACTACCAGTCGTCCCAAGCGTGTGCCGATTCGTCATCGCAACTTAATCGCCTCAACCGGCAACATCATTGCTGCTTACTCACTCACTGCGGCTGACAGTACACTTTGCCTAATGCCCCTGTTTCACATTCACGGATTGGTAGGCTGTTTGCTGGCAACCCTGGCATCGGGCGGCACATTAATTTGTCCCAATGGTTTTAATGCCCTGGAGTTTTGGAAACTGGTAGATACCTACAAACCTACTTGGTACTCCGCAGCACCAACCATGCACCAGACAATTTTGGCACGTGCTAGCCGCAACACAGAAATTGTCAAAGCTAACCGCTTTCGTTTTATTCGCTCTAGTAGCGCTTCCTTGCCCCCGATTATCATTGAACAGCTAGAGGCAATTCTCAATGCTCCTGTGGTGGAATCTTACAGCATGACTGAAGCATCTCACTTAATGACCACCAACCCCCTACCGCCAAAAGTTCGCAAACCAGGTACTGTAGGTTATGGCTTCGGTGTGGAAGTCGGCATTATGGACTCTGAAGGCAATCTGCTATCTCAAGGAAGCTTGGGCGAGGTAGTGGTAAAAGCACCTAATGTCATAGATGGCTATGAAAACAACCCGGAAGCTAACGCCACAGCTTTTGTAAACCGTTGGTTCCGTACAGGGGATCAGGGCACACTGGATGCAGACGGCTACCTCCGCTTGACTGGACGCATTAAAGAATTAATTAACCGGGGTGGAGAAAAAATTTCTCCCTTAGAAGTGGATGATGTCTTGCTGCGCCATCCCGCTGTCGCTGAAGCCCTGGCCTTTGCCGTCCCCCACAAATCTTTAGGAGAAGATATCCACGCCGCTGTTGTCCTTAAGGCAGAAGCTGGCGAAAAAGAACTTTTAGCTTACTGTTCAACCATGCTGGCAGATTTCAAAGTTCCTAAGCAAGTTCACATTTTGGATCAACTACCTCGCGGTGCTACCGGGAAACTGCAACGGTTGGCTATGGCGAAATTGCTGAACATCGGGCAGTAGGGAGATGAGCAATTATTTGTTACATCTACGACTAGCTTGGGTCAATGGACGCCTATTGTATGCAGACCAGAAGATATTGCCTTCTTGATGGGCTACAAGGCAACCCTATTTCAATGTAAGAGTTCAAACGACGGGTTAAGTCAGCGCTTGACATTCTTCGATAGTACATTTAAACTATTGCTTAATTAACCGTGCGGTTAAATAAAAATGTCTACCGATCAACTGAGCGTCATCTTTGCCGCCCTTGCCGATCCCACACGGCGTGCGATCCTGGCTCACCTCGCCAAGGGTGAGGCATCGGTTACTGAGTTAGCCAAGCCCTTCGAGATGAGTCTGCCTGCAATTTCTAAGCACCTCAAGGTGCTGGAGCGTGCCGGACTGATCACGCGGAGTCGTGAGGCTCAATGGCGACCCTGCCAGATCGAAGCACAGCCGCTCAAGGACGCGGCGGATTGGATCGAGCAATATCGCCAATTCTGGGAAGAGAATCTTGATCGGTTGGATGATTACCTGCACGAATTACAAACCCAGGAGAAACAAAATGAGCAATAAAAATGATTCCACTGATGCTCAATCGGAACGCGAGATCGTCATCACCCGCGTCTTCAACGCGCCGCGTGAACTCGTGTTTAAGGCATGGACTGATCCGAAACACGTAGCGCAGTGGTGGGGACCAAAAGGCTTTACGACCCGGGTGACTGAGTTGGATCTGCGTCCGGGCGGTAAATGGCGCTATGTCATGATTGGCCCAGACGGCACGGAGTACCCGGCCAAAGGTGTCTTCCGCGAAATTGTGCCCCTTGAACGGATTGTTACTAGTGATGAATTTGATGAAGGTTTTGAAAAGGTCATGAACGCTGATCTGCCAAAGGGAATGGTTACGACGGCGGTTTTCGAGGATTTGGGCAGTAATACCAAACTTACACTCCGAATTATGCATGAGTCTGCCGAGGAGCGTCGCAAGCATGAACAGATGGGGGTGATCGAAGGCTGGAACTCCAGCTTTGACTGCCTCGACGAGTTATTGGCGAAGTTTTGAGTCTTGCTTTTCACCGATGAGACGGTCAATTAACGGTCTGCATGAAACGACTCAAGCGGAATATTAGCGTCGGCTTGTCGATACTTCATACACGTAAATGAGCTTTCAAAAGGAGAAAACATGGCTACTAAAATTTTTGTGAATCTCCCAGTAAAAGACCTCAATCGGTCTGTTGAGTTTTTTAGTAAACTTGGCTTCAGTTTTAACGCCCAATTTACTGACGAGACGGCTACCTGCATGATCGTGAGCGATGACATATTCGTCATGCTATTGACTCACGAAAAATTCAAGACTTTTACTCCCAAAGAAATCTCTGATGCCACGAAAAGCACAGAAGTGCTTGTGTGTTTATCTTCCCAAAGCCGAGAAAAAGTCGATGAAATGGTTCGTAAGGCAGTCACCGCCGGCGGAACAACCTACAATGAACCACAAGACCACGGTTTTATGTACGGACATGGTTTTAGTGACTTAGATGGCCATATTTGGGAAATAATCTCTATGGAGCCAAGCGCAATAAATTAAGGTTGAAAATGCAATGACACAATGCGCTCTCCAAAGCGCTCCAGCCGACTGTCTTGCTTCAGCTTTGGTACGGCAAAACGTCGGCTGCTCTGGGGCTTTATGCTGCTTGAGCGATCGCTGAGGGCAGCATTTGGAGATCATCTGTCGTTACTTCTGGATCTGAGCAAGAGTCAGAAGAACCACAAGATTGAATTCCCAGATTATTCATGAGTCTACATCGCGAATAATTTTTCTTCTTTTACTTTTGCCAAATTGGGATGCTGCCTCTAAACTTACTTGCATAAACAGGTAATAGGCAAAATTCAAGAAGTATCTTAAAATTGTACTGAGTTGTTTAAAAAATAAAATATGAATCCTTGATGCCTCTTATAATAAACAGAAATATTTCTGAGAAAAAGGATATATAACTGAATAAGAAAGCCGTGGATTCTTCGGCAACAGAAGTAGATTTAACCCTCCATATTCGTTGAACGATTGAAAGTAAGCCTGATTATAGACTGTATTAATACTCACCAAGTTTAACGAATTATAACAATACTATTTTTAGTAACTTGGGATAAGCGATACACTAAGGAAAATTCCTTGAGGAAGCGTTGATGGCACGGTCAAATGGGGTTAAAAATGAAACATCTGCACAGGAATTGCCGACAATTTCAGACAAAGATACAGTGACAATTGAAGATTCGCCTGAATCAATAGAGGATACCCAGGATATTGACGACATCTTAAACTCACTTAAAAGCTTACTGAGTAACCTAGAAAAGCTTCAAAAAGTCCGTCAGGAAGTGGGCGACATCAAACCGTTGATCGGGCGGCTACTTGATGGGGAACTGGTTGCTGGTGAAGAACTTGAGCAACTCAAGGCAGGTGTGAGCAGTCTTTCTCGCCTTGTTCGTGCTTATAATGACCATCAAGCAGCGTTGGCTAAAGCACAACCTGCTAGAAACTTGCTAGATCAAGTGCTCAAAGAGCGTAAAGCTAATTAAAACAAGAAGCGATCGCCTTTTTTAAGAAAATGCGATCACTTCTCCATCATTTCAAATCACAGCTTCTTGGCGTTGACAATCAAAAACTACCACGAAGCAAAATAATAAATATCTAAATGAATCAACAATTAGAGTTGCCATCTCAGAAATTTTCTTCTAATATTTCTAAATCCTTTGACAGTTCATCTACATTCATCGATAACATGAAATTGCCAGTTCATCGATGGTTTAGATTTAGTGCAGGTTTTTCTGCACAATGGGTCGAAACTATAATTACTCAATTCAAAGAAACAGGAGAAACTACTGTCTTAGATCCATTCGCTGGTTCTGGTACAACCTTACTTGCATCTGAAAGGCTTGGAGTTGAATGTTTTGGAATTGAGGCTCATCCTTTTGTTGCGCGTATAGCAAGAGCTAAACTTTTATATAAAACTGATGCTGATGTTTATCTTGAACATATAAAAAAGGTTATAAAATCTGCTGAAAATCTGCAACCATGTGTAGATACATATCCAAAACTGATTCATGAATGCTTTAGTATATCTTCACTAGAATCTCTAGATAGATTGCGCCAAGCTTGGGAAAAACTCGCTGATGATTCACCTCAATCTCAATTAGTTTGGTTAACACTTGTATCGATTCTTCGCCATGTTTCTCATGCTGGAACTGCACCTTGGCAGTACATTTTACCAAATAAAAAGAAACAATCTTTTTTAGAGCCAATGTCTGCTTTTGGGCTAATGGCAGAGAATATGGCTACAGATATGAGAATTGCAGTAAAAACAGCAGCTTCTAGTTCGACACTCATTCAATCTGATGCTCGGACTTGCCAGGGTATACCTGATAATTTTACCAACTTGGTAATCACCTCACAGCCATATGCTAACAACTATGATTATGCAGATGCTACACGTCTCGAAATGTGTTTTATGAAAGAAATTTCCGGTTGGAGTGATTTGCAAACTACAGTGAGACAATACTTAATTCGTTCATGTTCACAGCACGTCACAAGTAAGAATGTAAATATCAATGAAGTTTTAGCATCTAATGAATTATATCCAATCAAAGCTAGTATTATTGAAACCTGTCACCAATTGTCCCAAGAACGACATTTATATGAAGGTAAAAAGAATTATCATTTGATGATTGCTTGCTATTTTTTTGACATGGCTAGAGTTTGGACAGCACTTCGCAGAGTATGTAAAAGTCCTGCAATAGTTTGCTTTGTAATTGGCGATTCTGCTCCATATGGTATTTATATTCCGGTAATTGAATGGATGGGTTTATTAGCACAAGCAGCAGGATTTGAATCTTTTGAGTTTGAAAAAATTCGTGAGCGTAATATTAAATGGAAAAATCGCAAGCACAGAGTTCCTCTTTGCGAAGGTTGTTTGTGGGTTTACGGATAGGCTAATGACAACATAAAATATTTTACACAAATGAACGTTGCACCCGCCATTGTAGTACTAGGTCAAAATAGCGTGACAGTAGCACGCAAAATAATCACTGTCCTACCAGGGGCGACATTATACGGTCTAGCGGGTCGCACATCCGGAGTTGATGTCAGCTTTACTAATTTTGGCGAGACGTTGCGCGAGTTATTTGCTCAGGGAACGCCGCTGATTGGCATTTGTGCCGCCGGCATTCTGATCAGGACGCTAGCTCCCGTACTCTCGGATAAACAACAGGAACCACCAGTGCTAGCTGTGGCTGAGGATGGTAGTGCTGTTGTCCCTCTTTTGGGCGGACTTGCTGGGGTAAACGATTTGGCCCGCCGCATTGCCGAAGCGCTTGATGTCAAGCCTGCAATTACGACCACAGGCGACCTCCGTTTGGGCACAACGCTGTTATCTCCTCCTCCTGGATACCATTTAGCAAACCCAGACGATGCGAAGAAATTTATCTCAGATTTACTAGCTGGGGCGCAAGTCAAACTAGAAGGCATAGCACCTTGGTTGAGCGATAGTAAACTGCCCATAGATCCAAAGGGAGATTTGACCATCCAAGTTACAGAACGTTTGGTGACTCCTACAGCCAACTGCCTTGTCTACCACCCAGCAACTATAGCGATCGCAATTAATGGCATCATTGGCTATGCAGATGATGCAGTAGCTTTAGTACAGCAGCTACTAGTTGATGCCGCACTTGAAAGAGCATCAGTCGGCGGGATATTTGCACTAATTACTGCTGCTGCCAATCCAGCAATCCACGCCGTAGCTAGTGCCTTTGGAGTGCCTGCCCGCTTTTTTACCCCAAATCAGCTAGAAAGCTTACTTTCACAAGGTTATAGCCCCGCCCAAGCGGCAGCGATCGCCGCCACAGGTACATATCCCTTATCTCCTGCATCTCCCCACATCGCCATCGCCATTGCCCCTCAACCAATTGACCCCAACACTACAGGTCACCCACGCGGACGGTTAGCGATTATTGGCACGGGCCCTGGTGGATCGCAGTGGATGTCTTCGGAAGTGAAGGAAATACTTAAGTCGGCAACTGACCTAGTGGGTTACAAAACTTATTTAGATTTAGTCGGTTCTCTGGCTGATGGCAAGCAACGGCATGAGTCCGACAACCGCCAAGAAGAAGCACGGGCAAAAATGGCCCTTGATTTGGCAGCATCTGGGCGATATGTAGCCGTAGTTTCATCTGGTGATCCCGGTATCTATGCAATGGCAACAGCGGTTTTCGAGGTATGCGATCGCTATGCCAAACCCGAATGGGACAGTATCGACATTCATGTGGCACCAGGCATCTCAGCCATGCAGGCAGCAGCAGCAGCGATTGGTGCGCCCCTTGGGCATGATTTCTGTGCTATTTCCCTCTCTGACATCTTGAAACCTTGGTCAGCGATCAAACAACGAATTGCCGCTGCTGCCGAGGCTGATTTCGTAATTGCTTTCTACAATCCTGTTTCTAAAGAGCGTACCTGGCAACTGGCAGAAGCGAGAAATATTTTGCTGCTACATAGAACACCGGATACACCAGTAGTGTTAGCCCGGAATCTTGGTAGACCAGGACAGACGGTGAAAGTAATCACACTTGACCAGTTAGCACCAGCAACGGCTGATATGCGGACAATTATTCTCGTTGGTTCCACAAAAACCCGAACCATTAAGCGCCGCGATGGTAATATCTGGGTTTATACGCCGCGTCGCTATACCGAACAGTAAGCATAATTAACGCTGTTAAGAAATAACTCAGGAGTTGAAGTAAAAATACCCTAGCCCTGGCGATTAGAAATCGCAGCTATACAGACAAAACCCACCTCCGTGGGTTTCAAATTCCTGGAGTCCGCGCAGCTTTTTAAAGCTAAAAATAATAAACATAACTAGAACAATTTTGTCCAAGGATTTAACATTAGATAATTTATTGGCTAAACTTGCTCAAAATATCCACTTCTGACAAACTCTCAAAACGCTGTTTCATTTTGTAAGAGAAAGTTGAAGGCGATCGCCGAAAAATTTGTGGGAAGGTTCAGGTGGTAATATATTGATAGCTTGAGAGCATAGAAAATAGATAAAAACTCATTGTGAATAATTCAACATTAATTGCCCTTCCCCTATTAGCGTGTATAATCCTGTCGCCAGTTAGCAAAGCTGATATTGTCCAAAGGTCAACCAATCATGCCATCAAAATGTCTTCATTTAACCTCAGTTCCCAAAAATGGAAAAACCGCGTGCTACTAGTCTTTGCACCGTCTGTTGATAACCATACCTATCAGCAGCAAATGCAATTATTGCAAGCGCATAACAACGGTTTTGCAGATCGGGATTTAGTTCTCGTTCAGGTTTTGGCAACAGATGAAAGTTATGCTAACAGACAGCCAATAGATAAGTCTTCTGCTGCCAAGTTGCGTGAGTACTTTGGGGTTGACAAAGAAAATTTTCGCGTAATTTTGGTGGGCAAAGATGGTGGTGTTAAGCGCAGTGATGCTACACCATTGCAGGCGACAGCAATTTTTGAGGAAATTGACGCTATGCCCATGCGTCAGCAAGAAATGCAAGAGCGAGGCAGAAAGTAACTAGAATTGCTGTAGTTAAGACTCTCTAAAATTTTCTTTAGTTGAATGACTTCAACGTAAATTACTCCCGAACCAGCTTCCACAAAGAAAACTTCACACATATCTTGATGCGCGTGTGCTGGTGCAGTTTGTCCGGGAGCAAAACGTGCTTGAGAAAAGTTAGTCAGGTGAGGTAAATCGCCCAAGCGTAGCATCACCTTTTTCTTGATTTCGGGATTATGAGAAACAGACTCTTCTGGCAAGTTTTTCATCAGAAGTGGTAATCATTCGGGTCTTAAATCGTTAGATAATTCCACAATACCCCTAGACCCATCAATCCTTACCCGTTGACCATCTTGCAGGAGCCATGTAGCACCACGAACATCCATCACAGCGGGAATCCCATATTCACGAGCAACGATCGCACCGTGAGAAAGCCGTCCACCAACTTCGGCAATTAATCCTCCAGCCCTTAATAATAAAGGTGCCCAGCCGGAATCTGTGTAAGGTACTACCAGAATCGTATCTCGGTCAATTTCCGGCACGTCTTGTAAATTTCGCAACACCTTCACCCTACCTTCGGCTTGCCCGTGACTGGCTCCAATACCTTGTAAGATTTGGTCAGAGTAGAGTGCAGAGGGAGCTAAAGGATGAGGGGGTGTATTGCCGTAGACTAAAAGGGGTACTTGAATTATCTGGCTATCTTGCAGGAATTGCGATCGCCTCAATTCCACTAACTTATCTAACTGCTCAATTAATCTGGAATCTCCACTTACAACTAGACGCCGCACTTCATCAAAGTTTAGAAAAAAGATATCTCCTGTTTTGTTGAGTAAGCCGGACTTTAACCAAATCTTCTCCAAAGCGACAAAACTCCAACGCAATTCAGCCAAAAGCCGTGAATAAACTTCGGTAACTCGTCCTTTAATATCCACACGCCGTTGCACAAAAGAGCGTTTGCGCTTACCATCAAAGATGCTATTAATCGCGTCTTTAGCGCCTGATTGTGGTTCGTTACCCTGCATTAACTGCACAAACATCTGCTTAATCATCTGGGGATTCTCCCGCCAAGTGGAAACGGAAATATCAGTTCCCACTTCACTTAAATAGCCGTAATCCTGAAGCAATTCGTCAAATTCTCGGAGGATCTTCTGTCCTTGGGGAGTTTGTTTCAACTGCTCAAACACCTGCTGTGGCTCAAACTCAAGCAATACTTCCTTAGCATCTGTAGCTAAAGCACTCAGCGATCGCAATGCCGCTACCTCTGGGGTAAGGCTGTTATCAATTTGCCCATCCTTTACCCGAAAAATCCCCTGCCGCAGGGCAGCGCTCAAGGGAGCTAAAATGCTGTAATACGTCCCTCGATGCAGCAACTCTAGAATAAAGTCAATTCTTGTCAACAGCTTGGATGGTTCCAAGTTCTCTATATCTTCCTGTGCCAACTGTGACAACCCAGGAATGAACCGTTTGTGATAATCCCGCTTGAAGTCTTTTTCTAAACTTAATTCCCGCCTCAGTAACTTCCCTAGTCCTGGCAAATTTTTCCAGGTTGACTCCCAAGATGGCTTACTTAATTTAGCTCCTCTGGTTAAAAATTCCAGACTTTCTGGCGGCAGTCCCATGCGGATAAAAATATTTCCTAAGAGGGATGCATTGAAGTAGGCTCTGGAATAATGGAGAGTTGCTGTTTCGGCGAAATCTAACCCTAAGGCGCGTTCGGCTTTGCCGTTGCCAAAGGCATCGCCCAAAACTAAAGTAAAAAGTTCTCCCCAAACTCCACAAGTTAAGGGACGATTAATTGACCATGTTAAAGGGTGAATTACTCCAGGAATCACTTCGGCAGCAATTTTGCGTGTCCAGATAGGCAGCAGAGTGGTGATCGGTCGAGATTGCAACACCCAGAGTGTTTGACCGTCGTAACTCCACTCGATATCTTGAGGAGTCCCATGATAACGTTTTTCGAGTCGGTAAGCTAAGTATGCAACTTGCTTGATTAATGCTTGTGGTACTCGTCCTTGACCTTCCAATTGCACAGAGGAAGAATTTTCTGTTTCAAGGATAAAAGCGCGATATTGTTCTGGTGTGACTTTTCCCGAAACAACTTGTGTCGGGTTTCCTGAAAGGGCTTCAATGATGATCGCATCATTTTGTTGGGTAATGGGATCGCGGCTGAAAGCGACACCAGAATATACACTCTGGACTTGTTGTTGAATCAACACAGCCATTGCTGTGTCATTTAAACCGCGATCGCGCCGATATTGCACGGCAGATGGATGATTGTAAGAAGCTTGAACTTGGGTGATTGCTGACTGCAATGCCTGTGGGCTGGTAACATTTAAAACTGTTTCATACTGCCCAGCGGCGGAAGCCTGTTCTGAGTCTTCTCCAATGGCAGAAGAACGCACCACCAAGGGAGATAATTCTGATGGCTGAAGAAATTCTGTCAACAGTTGAGGATCGTCGATTGGGGCAAGTACCCACCCCTTCGGGACTGGATAGCCCCAGCGCTTAATTTGGGATAATGTAGCCGCTTTTTCTCCGACTATGGCAGCATCCAACTCTTCATCTAGAGAAACCATCACGCGATCGCCGCGTAAAAATTCCAACATCGCTTGCGATTCTGTTTGTGCCTCTTGGGCTGGCAGGTTCATATCATCAGGAATTTTTGTATAAATCCAACCCATTAAACCAGCTAAGGCAACAGCAGCAAGGATTCTGGGGATATCGCTAATGTGCAGAAGTGCCACAAACAGAGGAAACAGAAGCAAAACCCCAAATTTGACTACCTGTTTTGATTGCAGAATTGTAAAGCTAATACCTGCAAAGAAAGATACAAATATTGCCACCAGTGGATCATGTACAACAAATCCCCAGACAACATTTGTCGTACCTGCCCCTCTGCCTATCCAGTATCTACCTATTACCAGAGCGATTAGGGCAATCAATTCCCAAGACGATCCATCTGGGAAAAAAATGCGGGTCAGTAAGACTGCTGCAACTCCTTTAAAAGCTTCTGATAAGACTGCCAGAATTCCTACAAATTTACCGCCGTGATAAAAGGCAGCCGATACACTAATGTTTCTTGTACCAACTTCTGATAATTGCTTGCGCTTAAGCGCGTAAGTAATCCATGCAATCAGGGGTAATCCGCCCAAGAGGGGGCAGACAATTAAAATAACTAAGACACCCCAAGGTTCAAACATTCTGAATTTTGGATTTTAGATTTAAATTTTCCATCTAAAACCTCAAATCTCAAATCTAAAGTTTTTCTGAAATTTTTGATGGTTATTAGGGCGTTTTTATTTACTAGTTGTTTAATGGACACTTGGCTACGACGGAAACCGTTTTTGCCAGTGTCCTTCTCGGCTACTAATGGTTTTAGTTTAGCGCATAGGCAGCTTGCAGCGCCCAGATTATCAGAGCAGCGATCGATCCCAGAAGCAACACGGTAGAGATAGTGACTACTTTTGGTGAATCTGCACCCTCAAATTTCATAATTCCTCGATTTAAGTCGGACACAGCTTTGTAATCCTTTTGTGTTAGAGCATGAAACATTTGTCCGTTTTGATTGTAGTCCTTCTATTTGCGGATGATGTTAAATTCCTAATACTATTTTGTTTAAGCTTGGCAATTTTTCCATCACCATAATTACTTACTTCTCTAGAGGTATTAGTCTTATTTTTACAATGATCGGGAGTGGGGACTGGGAAGTGAGGAGCAGGGGGAAGAAGAACTATTGATTATTGCCCAATGTCCATACCCAATTTTGGTCAATATGTACTAAAATCAAGGACTTGAGTCACAAAGAGAGCAATCATGGCATCCATCCGCGAGTTGCACCAACAACTGGTTAAAAAAGAACGTTCTGCCGTTGAAATTACCCAAGAAGCTTTAGAGCGCATTCAAGCGTTAGAGCCGAAATTGCACAGCTTTTTATGTGTGACCGCAGAACGGGCATTAGAGCAGGCGGGTGCTGTGGATGCCAAAATTGCTGCAGGAGAAGAAATTGGGCTGCTAGCAGGCATTCCGATTGGGATTAAAGACAATTTGTGTACCAAAGGGATTCTTACCACCTGCGCCTCCAAAATGTTGGAAAATTTTGTACCACCATATGAATCTACAGTGACGCAAAAATTGGCAGATGCGGGGGCGATAACGGTGGGTAAAACCAATTTAGATGAGTTTGCAATGGGTGGTTCCACAGAAAACTCTGCCTATCAAGTCACCGCGAATCCTTGGGATTTGTCACGGGTTCCTGGTGGTTCTTCTGGGGGTTCCGCAGCAGCAGTGGCGGCGCAAGAATGTGTGGTTTCCCTTGGTTCAGACACTGGCGGTTCAATTCGACAACCTGCATCCTTCTGTGGTGTTGTGGGAATAAAACCGACTTATGGATTGGTTTCCCGTTATGGATTGGTGGCTTTTGCTTCGTCTTTGGATCAAATTGGTCCATTTGGACGCTCAGTAGAAGATGCAGCAATATTGTTGAGTGCGATCGCAGGTCATGACCCTAAAGATTCTACCAGCCTGAAAGTTGCTATTTCCGACTACTCTGCTAGCTTAAAACCAGACCTCAAACCTAGAGGACGGCTAAAAATTGGTGTTATCAAAGAAACTTTTGGTGAAGGTCTGGAGGCTGTGGTGGAACAAGCTGTTACCAAAGCAGTAGATGAATTACAAAGTTTGGGAGCGGAAATTCATATCATTTCCTGTCCTAGTTTTCGTTATGGCGTACCTAGCTATTACATCATCGCCCCATCCGAAGCGTCAGCAAACCTGGCTCGTTACGATGGCGTTAAGTATGGTTACCGCGCTCCTGGTGCAGACAATCTACTGTCGATGTATACTCGTACCCGTGCTACTGGTTTTGGTGCAGAAGTCAAACGCCGAATTATGATCGGCACCTACGCCCTTTCGGCTGGCTATTACGACGCCTACTATCTGAAAGCACAAAAAGTCCGTACCCTGATTAAGCAAGACTTTGAAAAGGCTTTTGAACAAGTTGATGTATTAGCTTGTCCTACTGTTCCCACAACAGCTTTTAAAGCAGGGGAAAAAAATACTGATCCCTTAAGTATGTACTTACTGGACTTGATGACAATTCCGGCAAATCTCGCCGGTTTACCAGGGTTAAGTATACCATGCGGTTTTGATGACAAGGGATTACCAATTGGATTACAGCTAATTGGCAAGGCACTACGAGAAGACCAACTATTTCAGGTAGCTTATGCTTATGAACAAGCCACTACTTGGCATCTACGTCAACCGCAAATATCTTGAAAATTGTCATTAGGCATTGGGCATTAGGCATTGGTCAATAATCAATAGTTCTTCTCCCCCTGACCGAGACTGCGTCTCGAAGTCAAAAGTCACTCATTCAAAAGTCTTGCATCAGAAAATCGAGACGCAATTGGTTATAAGCCCACTTCGGTTACGCTCAGTGCATCGCCTAAATTTATTTATGGAGAAAAAGAAAATTTATAGCGAGACACGTAATGCCAGATATAAGACTTCCTTATTACAAACCCCTAAATTTATTTATGGGGTTCTAATTTTTGACTTTTGACTTTTGACTTTTGACCCCCTGCCCATTTATCAGCCTGATTGCTGTTCACTGATTATTGACCATTGACTGTTGACTATTGACTTCTGGAGTGAGGGATTCAGATGTTATTTGTGGTCGATTAAGTATATATAAAAGACCGGCAGATGCAGCTACTAATAAGAGAATGTAGGTAACAATAAGAGGTATGTATGTATTTGGTTTGTTGTCTGAATCCTTATAATCATTATTGGAGTCTTGGTGAACTACATTGCTTATAAGAGGATGTGATAAAGCATTTCCATCCAGTCCTAAAGCATCTCCATAGCGACGGATGAATCCTTGAACAAAAATAGGCTCAGGCAATTCTTCAAAGCGTTCTTCTTCTAAAGCTTGCAAAATACCTGCTCGAATCAGTGTTTGAGAGGCTATTTCTTCTATACGGATGGATTTTTCTTGTCTTACTTGCCGCAAGTGTGTGGTTATTTCCTTTAACTGCTCTACTTGAGCTTCATTTAAGAGCGTCACAGTCTTCTCCTAGTATGGGCTGATTCTACTATTCATCGAGAAGACTTGAATGTGCATACGTAAATTTACTGAATATTTGTTTTTCGGATAAATTTTTTTGATAATGGCTTAATCCTGTATTATTAAATGCTAAAGCGACAAAAATTAAGTAGTTTTTAGTTATAATCTATACCTTAAATTCTAGATGACGGGCATGAAAGTTAATGAATTGCAATTTATAATACAAGTATTTTCCCAACTGCTACTCTGGGCTGGGATAATTGCAGTCATCGCCTACTGTGCCATCTGTATATTTCTTTTTATTGGGCAACCTCGGTTCATTTTCTTTCCCTCTGCTGTCATTGAAAAGACACCAGAGTTTTTTAATCTTCCTTACGAAGAGGTTTGGTTACCTATAGCAGTTAAAACAGGCAAGGTAGAACACATTCACGGTTGGTGGATAGAAGCCAAACAACCCAATGCTAAGGTGTTGCTATACTTACACGGAAACGGTATCAATATTGGCGCAAATATAACTCATGCCAATCGGTTTCATCAGCTAGGGTTTTCGGTATTGCTGATTGATTATCGGGGTTATGGTCGCAGTCAGGGTATGTTTCCCAACGAAAAGCGAGTTTATGAAGATGCAGTCACAGCTTGGAATTACTTAGTGCAGCAACAAGAGATTCCACCCAGCCAAATTTTTCTTTATGGACATTCTCTGGGGGGTGCAATAGCCATCGACTTAGCAGTGAAACAGCCACAAGCTGCTGGTTTGATTGTGGAAAGCTCTTTTACATCCATCCGCGATTTAATAACTTATCGAAACATGTTTTGGATGTTTCCTGTGGATTTAATCTTGACACAGCGGTTTAATTCCATTAAAAAATTGCCAAAGTTAAAAATGCCAGTTTTATTCATTCATGGCGCTGCTGATTCGACTGTACCCTCTTTCATGACCCAAAAACTGTATGCCGTTGCTCCCGAACCAAAGCAACTATTGTTGGTTCCAGGAGCAGATCATAATGACACAGCAGCAGTTGCCGGTTTGGAATATTTGCAATGGATAGAGTCTTTCGTCCAACAAGTGGGAGCTAGTAGCTATTTGAATTTTTGAGCCTCCATCAGCTTCGACTAGCTTTGCGTTGGCGCAGCCCGCCGCAGGCATCGCTTGTGGTCAGGACTTACGCAAAAATAACGTAATTTCGTCATTACGAGCCATAGCGTACTCTTAGGTCGAAGCAAGCTACGCGGAGCGTCTCGTAGAGAAGTAATCCCCCCTGACGCTCTTATTGCTTCCCTACACTCCGTTTCGGTCGCAATGACAATATGGGCGTTGCGTAAGTCCTAATGGTGTTGGCACAGTTGCTTACTTCAAAAATCTTCATCAAAATTCTATTCCGATATATCGCGATATATTCCGATATATCGTATAGTAGAGAAAGTTGAGTTGAGATTCATTTATGTTTAGACACTTTCGGTCACGTTTAGGGGCACCTGCATGGGCAGGAGTTAGCGAAGATGATTCATTGCTTGTCAGGTCTTGGTTTGGGCATGGCAAGCATCATGGTAGAGGTCATGGCAAACACTTCGGCAATGAAATGTTTGGTCGTGGTTGGGGGGATGAATATCGGACTCGTCGGGGTGACATCAAGTTCATCCTGTTGGAATTGTTATCTGAGCATCCTAGTCACGGTTACGACCTGATTAAAGAGATGGAAACTCGTTATGGTGGTTTTCGTCGCCTCAGTCCTGGCTCAGTGTATCCAACACTCCAATTACTGGAGGAAGGTGGTTATCTGACAAGTGCACAGGAAGGTGGCAAGCGGATTTACACGATCACCGATGAGGGTAGACAATTATTGGCAGAACGTTCCCAACAGGAAGCTTCAGACTCTCCTTGGGATACCTTCAAAAGTTTCGTGACAGGTAAGCCTCAAGAGTTTATTGAGTTACGAAATGCCGCAACAGAATTAGCTGCTGTTGTAGTGCAGGTTGCTCGCAGTGGCAATATGGAGCGAATAAATCGGGTGCGTGAGCTTTTAGAGCAAGTTAAACGGGAAATTTACGCGATTCTTGCTGAAAAATAAGTAGAGACAGAAAATTACACTTTCGCTTTTAAGGTGTCTCTACTTTAAAAGTTCTAAATTTTGCGCTCAAACATTAGAAGCGATCGCACTTAAATCTGGCTCGATGAGTGAGTTCAGGAATGTCCACAACTGTAAATCAGTAAAATCTGGAATTGCCATAAATGCGCCGATTTCCTGCAAAAGTTGGGGATCGTGGGTGGAGGCGATGCCAATAGTGCGGATACCTGCGCTCACCGCCGCCCAAATCCCAGAGGGAGAGTCTTCTAAGGCGATCGCTTCTTCTGCTGTAATCCCCAACTTATTCAGCGCAACTAGGTAGGGCGCAGGGTCGGGTTTACCTGCAATACAATCATCCGCTAAAACAATTGTATGAAAAGCTTCTTTGATTCCCAAAACTTCTAGCATAAATTCTGCATTTAATCTAGGGGCATTAGTTACTAATGCCCGTTTTAACTGATGTGTATCTGTCCATGCTAGTAGTTCAGAAAATCCACTCAGCGGTTTTAGATGGGGGGCGAGTTTGCGGAAAAGCGCCTCTTTTTCGTCTGCAAATTTTTGCCCTTCTGCTGCTGATAATTGTGGCAGAATGTCTTTGACAATTTCTGGATTTAGCCGCCCACTAATTTGAGATTTATAAAATGTTCCGTCAATTTCAATGCTGAAATTTAACAGCATTTCCTGCCAAGCTCGGTAGTGTATAGGGTCGGTGTTGACAATAGTGCCGTCTAGGTCAAAGAGAATTGCAGCCAGCATGATTTTTGGATAAAATGTAAATAATTGTTAACTTAATTTAAATAGTTTACATTGTTTTTTTGTCCTTAGTGATTGTTGCTTCGTCAATACAGGGCAAAAAGTCGCGCTAAATCCTAAAATCTATACTGGATAAGCCATGTAAGGGCAGACAGGTAGAACCTCTCAACAAACTGCCGTATAATTGATAACCTTCTGTGTAAGCAAATGCTAGCCGCTACAAACTTTTTTCGCGTTGATGATTTACTAGTGCAGATTTACAACTCTGAAGTCGAAATGGCCCAAGATGTTGCCAAAATCGCGCAAAAGCATTTACAGCAAGTTCTCAAGCAACAGGATACAGCCGCTGTATTGTTAGCAACAGGTAACTCCCAACTCAAATTCCTCGATGCTTTAATTGCATTGGGTGGTGTAGATTGGTCACGGATTATTCTGTTCCATTTAGATGAATATTTGGGAATTACTGCTGACCATTCTGCCAGTTTCCGACGCTATATGCAAGAACGTGTAGAGAAGCGGGTTGTTCCTAAAGAATTTCACTATATAGAAGGTAATACATTGCAACCAGTGACAGAGTGCGATCGCTACACTAAACTACTGCAAGCACAACCAATTGACTTATGCTGTCTTGGTGTTGGCGAAAATGGACATTTGGCTTTTAATGATCCAGCGGTAGCAAATTTTCAAGATCCTTACAGGGTGAAACTAGTGAAACTGGATACAGTGAACCGTCAGCAACAAGTAAGCACAGGTCACTTTCCGAATCTAGAAACTGTCCCCCAATATGCTTTTACTGTCACCATCTCGACGATTTGTTCAGCTAAAAAAATTATCTGTCTGGCTCCAGAAAAACGTAAAGCGAATGTAGTAAAAAAGATGTTGCAAGGAGCTATAAGTACAGACTGTCCTGCTTCTATTCTCCGTCAACAATCCCAAGCAACGTTATTTTTGGATGTGAATTCTGC
This sequence comes from Nostoc sp., assembly GCF_036916575.1. Taxonomy (GTDB): domain Bacteria; phylum Cyanobacteriota; class Cyanobacteriia; order Cyanobacteriales; family Nostocaceae; genus Nostoc. The sequence goes on along the minus strand of NZ_JBALGC010000084.1, from coordinate 37,555 downwards.
TAGTTTGCTGTCGTGAAGAGGGACTGCGGATTGGGAAATAATTACTTTAATCTTAATCTCTAATCCTTAATTCCCAATGCCCCATACCCAATTCCAGCGATTACGCGAATGGTGAGATATAATCCTAGTAAACACATACTGTTAGCAGTATCGAATGCTGCCATCAACAGAAAGTGCATCCCCCTCCTACCAGCAATCCAAAAAAACCCCAAGACCTTTTCTTAGTATGCGGACTCCAAAGTTTAGGGCAACATTGTGTTGCAGTTCTAAAGGAATACGATGTTAAAGTCAGCGCTATTGACGATGTGCAGCGCGAACATTGGGAAGTCCCAAAAGTACCAAGTTTACTAGAAAAGTTAATCATCGGAGACTGCCGCCAACCAAGTGTTTTAGAGCAAGCAGGTATAGCGCAGTGTCGTTCAATACTTTTAGTCACAAGAAATGAGCGGATAAATATAGAAGCTGCCTTTGCAGCACGGCGTCTTAATCCGCATGTTCGTCTGATTGTACGTTCTGACAAACAAAATTTTAACAAACTTTTGTACGAAAACTTAGGCAATTTTCTTGCCTTTGAGCCTACCCATCTCTCAGCTCATGCCTTTGCTTTAGCATCTCTCGAATCTGAAGCCATTGGGTATTTTACCTTAGAAGGGCAACTATTGCAAGTAATCAAGCATCAGGTACAGGCGAAGGATAGCTGGTGCAATGGCAAGCCAGTACATAGACTCAATCTCACAACTCGCCGCATCTTGAGTCACACAACAGTTTCATCTGATCCCCTCAAAGAATTATTTGGATGGAACCCAGAAGCAGAAGTGCAAGTAGGAGACACACTCGTTTACATTGATGTTGCATACGAACTAGCTTTATCTAACCAATATAGAAATAAATTTCATCAGCAAAGTTGGCAGTGGCAAGAGTTTGTCCAAGGCATCACAGCGAAGAATTTTAAACAGAAAATAGTACAATTTTGGCAATCTTACTACCAAAGCCAAAATCAAATTCGGCGAATTGCAACAATTTACGCGATTACCGTACTCATGCTGTGGTTCGTTGGAATAGTTCTTTACCGTTTGTATTATCCTGACATCACCCTGCAAGAAGCTTTCTATGCAACAGCAGTCTTGCTCTTGGGAGGATACGGAGATTTATTTGGCGGTGTTGAGTTTAGATCGCAATCACAACTCTCAGACCATATGCCTTGGTGGTTGCGGTTGTTTAGCCTGGGACTGACGTTGACAGGTCAAGCTTTTGTGGGAGTATTATATGCACTGCTGACTGATGCTCTTGTCACTTCAAGATTCCAGTTTTTCAATTCCCGTCCTCCCATACCACAACGCAATCATGTGGTAATTATTGGCTTAAATCGCTTGGGACAGAGAGTGGCTGCTCTTTTACAAGAACTCAACCAGCCGTTAGTAGGAATTCATACTACCACTCTCGACCAAGACACTTTACCCGATATGCCCCTGATCGTTGGCAATGCTACCGAAGCACTCACTAAGATGAATCTCTCCCATGCCAAAAGCATTGTTTTAGTTGGGGACGATAACATGGAAAATCTGGAAATTGGTTTGATGGCTCATGCAATCAACCCCGCCACTAGCTTGATTATCCGCTCTCAAGACCGCCAATTCAGTGATAATATAGCCCCTCTGTTTCCCTATGCCCAAGTTCTGTGTGGCGCGGCTTTGTCGGCAGAAGTCTTTGCTTGTGCTGCCTTTGGAGAAAATGTTCTCAGCCTGTTTCACTTGAGGGAGCAAATAGTCATGGTGACGGAATACAAGATTGAAGATGGCGATACACTAAATGGGTTGCTTCTATCTGAAATAGCCTATGGCTACAGTGTTGTGCCAATTCTCTACCAGAAATATCAGCGAGACAATTACTCCTTGATGCCCTGGTATGATGTTAAGCTTTATGCTGGCGATCGCTTGATTGTTTTAGCCACAAGCATTAGTTTACAGCGAATTGAATGGGGTGAAATGCTGCCTCGCCTTTGGCAGGTGCAGATTCAAAAAGCTCTAACTACAAATGCTATTATTTATGGCGCTGAAGAAATAGTTTTGATTACAGGATGTAGTTCCACTACTGCTAGGCAATGGATGAATAATTTGCCTATGGTGTTGCCAATATCACTTTATAAACATCAAGCTCAACGTCTTGTGCGCGAGTTAACAAAAGTACAAGTTTTGGCAAATGTAATCTTCATTGGGCAAGGTAGTAGCTCGACTTGAGCGAACTGGTGTATGACTGTAGGGGCACAATATCAATGTATTATGCCCCTACGCGTGTGGTCTAACCGCTGTAATAACTTGAAGTTTACACAAACGCCGATTGTACGTCTTTTAGAGTGTGGTGAATACTATTTAGAACGAGGAGAACCTGTTACTTCATCAGGATCGCTATAAGCCCGGATTTTATCACGATTACGAGGCAGAAAACCAAATAAACCGGCTAAACCAAGTAAACCTAGCCAACCCCAATCGAAACCGCGATCGCTAGTTCCTTCGGAAGCTGCGATGCCTGTATTCCTGTTAGTACCTGTAGTATCAGTGCCAGTGCCAGTGCCTGTGCCACCGCCTGTAGTGTCAGTGCCTGTACCACTACCTGTTGTACCACTGCCTGTAGTGTCAGTGCCTGTACCACTACCTGTAGTGTCAGTGCCTGTACCACTGCCTGTTGTACCACTGCCTGTAGTGTCAGTGCCTGTACCACTACCTGTTGTGCCACTACCTGTAGTGTCAGTGCCTGTACCACTACCTGTTGTGCCGCCACCACCTGTTACACCTGCACCTGTACCGCTACCTGTTGTACCAGCGCCTGTACCGCTACCTGTTGTACCTGTACCAATGCCTGTACCGCTACCTGTTGTACCCGTACCTGTAGTTCCAGTGCCAGTACCTGTACCACTACCTGTTGTTCCAGTGCCAGTACCTGTTGTTCCAGTGCCAGTACCTGTTGTTCCAGTGCCAGTACCTGTTGTTCCAGTGCCAGTACCTGTTGTTCCAGTGCCAGTACCTGTTGTTCCAGTGCCAGTACCTGTAGTTCCAATGCCAGTACCTGTAGTTCCAGTGCCAGTGCCAGTGCCTGTACCACTACCTGTTGTACCTGTACCGCTACCTGTAGTTCCAGTGCCAGTGCCAGTGCCTGTACCACTACCTGTTGTACCTGTACCGCTACCTGTAGTTCCAGTGCCTGTACCTGAGCTACTACCTGAGCTACCGCCACCACTGGAGCCTCCGCCGCCTCCGCTTTGGGCAGAAACAGAAGGAGGTAAAGACAAAGAAGCGAAACTAATGGCAAAGACAGTAGCTAAAACAGCTTTAGAGAAATTAATAGGCTTCATGGTTATGGTTCCTTTTTTTCTAGATTTCTGTGATTGATTTTCAAAACCGATATTGTCTACTCAATTCAGTGCTAAATTAGGTGAATTTTGACAAGATACATTCAGAAGTCTTTCATCTAGTTTATTTTGGAAAGTTGAAAGCATTTAAAGCTCATACAAAAACTTACAATTCTTCATCATTAAACTAATTCATAATCAGTAATTACTAATTTCTGATTGTGAACCCATGACTTAACTTGCTTGTTTACAACAAACTCAGATAGGATTGCTATACAAACCTTTAATTATTCACGCTGACCTACTTAATAAGTACAAGCAATCCTTAAGTTAAATAGGATTTTCACCTTAAGAAATATTATAACTTTATTAACATTAGCTTTTAGTTAGTTGGATAGAAATAAACTAGGGATTTTAAGCAGCCAGATATTGCCAGTGGTTGAGACTGTGTTTAACAAGACTCTACAATAATATTTCACCTGAGAACTTATAACTTCATACTTCAGGTGTGTCTTACCTTAGACTTCAGGAATATTTTTAAAGCTATCTACAGGTGATGGAAGCCGAGTGCGATCGCGAGCTAAGATTAATTAACGATCTACTAGACTTACAACGGCTGGAAAGCTTATCTTATTCAATTATTACACCTGATGCGTTGCTCTTACAACACTGGTTGCCCTAGGTTATTGAGCCGTTTAAAATCCGTCTTCAAGAACATCAGCAAACTCTACAGATAAATCTCCCTTCAAATCTCCTGTCGTTGTTCTCAGATGGCATTGGCTTAAAACGAATCTTAGTAGAATTGTTCAATAACGCCTATAAATACAAACCTGCAGGTGATGAAATTGTCCTAACTGTCCGTCACAATTCAATACGCTTGGGTTAAGAATTTCTTCCTTCTCTTTGCGTCCTTTGCGTCCTTGGCGGTTCGTTAAAAAATTGACTTGAAGAAAGAGTTTTAGCCTTAACCCAAGCGTATTGCGTCACAATTCCTCGGAAGCGCCCGTAAAGACTATTATTACTACCAGTAATTCAGCAGATATTTCGGTAACAGAGTTACCGCGAATCTTTGAGAAATTTTATCGCCTCCTCATTGCAGACATCTGGAATCAAGGTGATTCGAGATTAGGTTTATCTATAGTACATAATTTAGCCGAACAACTGCAAGAAAACATTTAAGTGTAAAGCGGCAATGGATGGATAATATTCATCCTCACATTAACTGATTTATAAGTTTATAATAGCAATTGAAGGTATATAAAGTTGCTAAGACCAATTCTCTAATAAGCTGCACAAAATCAGGCTTGGTAAGACTTTGGGCTTGAGCAACTGGTTCTATGTAGCCTCACAGTTAATCGGTATAAACTTAATAAATGCTGACTTTAATTATAAAATAAATTACTAAAAAATTAATAATTATGAATTATTGTAAATTCTCACTATTACACATAAATGTGATAATTAAAGCAAATTATTAAATTCAGAAAAATGTCATTAACTATATCTTCCACACCTCAGGGTTTTAGTGCATTTATTACTAATTTGGGAATTCGAGATACAACTGATGATTTTGTATTTATTAAATCATCAGTTCCTTGTGTTGCTGATGGAGTCTTCACTCAAAGTCTTTTCGCTGGACCAAGTGTTATTATTAGCCGCGATAACTTAAAAGATTCACAAGCACAAGGAATTGTCGTTATATCTAAGAATGCAAATGTAGCTAATGATTCTGCTGGGATCACTGACGCACAAGAGGTTTTGCAATTGGTTGCAACTGAAACTGGAATTGCTGAACATAATATTGTGATAGCTTCTACAGGTGTAATTGGCAGACGTTACCCAATTGAAAAAATCCGAACAGGTTTATTAGGATTGGGGAAAAAATTGACTGCTGCTGATTTTCATGCCGCAGCCCGTGGTATTATGACCACCGATACAGTAGCGAAATTAGCTACACGGCAAATAGGAAATACTAAGCTGGTAGGAATTGCCAAAGGTGTCGGCATGATTGAGCCTAATATGGCTACCCTCCTAACTTTCTTTTTTACTGATGCTGCAATTTCTGCAAATAGCCTTCGTTCTATTTTTCGCTCTACTATAGATAAAACCTTTAACTGTCTGAGTGTAGACACTGACACTTCTACTAGTGACTCCGCCGTAATTTTAGCTAATGGAATAGCCGGTGAAGTTTCAGAATCAGATTTTGCCAGTGCATTGCAAGAAGTTGCACAAGAATTGGTGCTGAAAATTGCCCAAGATGCAGAAGGTGCTACCAAGATTATTGAGGTGACTGTAGATTCGGCGATTAACTATGCACAAGCTGAAACAGTAGCTAAAGCAATTGTGAATTCACCATTAGTAAAAACTGCCGTCTATGGAGCAGATCCGAATTGGGGACGAGTTGCTATGGCTATAGGCAAATGTGAAAATGAACAGCAGATAAATCCAGAACGAGTTATTATCAGTTTTGATAACGTGAAAGTTTATCCTAATAGCTTAACTAATCAAAATCTGGAACAGTTGCGGCAAATTATGTCCAAAGATAAAGTAGATATTCATGTTAACCTCAATATTGGCGAAGCTTCTGCAACTGTATGGGGTTGCGATCTTTCAGAGGGTTATATAGAAATAAATGGCAAATACTCGACTTGATTAACGATATTTTATTACTCTTGTGAAAGGATAATCAATGTATTGTCAGCTTAACCTACTAAGGGTATTTGATTGGGTTCAACAACGGTTACATGATTCCATGTAGATTATCTGCCAGATTTTTCTTTATACCCTGCCTAGCCAAAGTTTAACGTGAGTTTGACTAACCTCTCCCTGCCTTGAACTAAAGTTCAAATCTGTGCCTTTGGAACTCGGAGAGGGACGGTTTTACGTAGTAAAATCTCTTAGAGGCCTTTTAATTAAGCTAATTAGATGGACACTATATGAGCCGTCGAATTCACGTAAGAATAACTTTGACATCAGGCAAAAATGATGCTAAGTGCTTTATATTCTGGGTAATTCTACGGGCATGATATTAGTTCTCATCTATAGATGTATAAATGGCACAGGTATATCAATAGCTAAAAGTTAACCCCCACTTACCAATTGCTTTGTTAAATAAGTTGACACAGGTAGTTGTTGATGTATTATAGTATAATACATGAAGAATGAGTTAGATTAAAAAGACTTCCTACCCAGTACAGCACGGTGGAAATAAAATTACCATTTGTACGCAATTAGTTGATATTACAAAAAAACTTTTTCAAAATCTCATACTTCACCCAAAATAACTCGCTCAACGCTGCATAACTGACAAATATGGATTTTGACTATTTTAGAAGCAATGAAGGCACTCCTACAAATAATACCCGACAAAGCTTGCTTGCTAGCGGTTGGCGACCGTTTAACCGAGAATTAGACTGGGAGTTTTTGTGGCAACTGTTGTACAGTGACTCCCGCGAATTAACTCAAAAAAGTTTGAATTTAGCGAGTAATGTTGCTGAGATTTTGGGACGAAATAATTATGCTTGGTGGGCTAATTTATTAAATATTGTATCTGATAATACCCGCTACGAAGTTGAAAAGTTTTGGAATTATATTACGCCAGATCCTCAATCACCAGATCATCGCTATAAAGATGTTTTGAGTACGGAAACGCCCATCGTCCAATTTGTCAGTCGTAGTAGCATTCCCATTGATTATGTTCTTAACCGACTGCAAGAAATTACTGTACTGAGAGTTTTACATGTGTTGGGTAATCCCGACATTATTACTCAGTATTACTTAGAAAGAGATTTTTATTTTCCTAGAGATAAATTTGTGAGTTGGGAACGCTTAGACGTTATCAATACTGTTTATGCTTACTGGTCGAAGTATGACGTTTGGTTGCAAATTGATCCCTACGATCGCGGACGACGACAATATAGTTTAATGGCGAAAAATCTCGCGCCACTAATTAGCAAAGCGACTTACGATTTAGCAATTATGCTGAGTGGATATCAAAGTCGTGTCGGCAAAGTTCATAGTCAATTTCCCATTCGCACATTTCCCGCAGATATTCAAAACTTTACTGATTCTGTACAGCAAGCGATTCTTAATCAAAACCAGTTAGCGGTTGTTGTACATGGGCAACCAGGTACAGGTAAAACAGTCTGGACACAGGCAGTAGCAAAAGAAATTCTTGTACCTTTAGGGTATGTAATTTTTATTTTAGATCATGATGCGATCGCTAATTTTGTGCCACCGACTTACATAGAGCGTATTTGTATCGTTATTAACGAAGCTGATAATATAGCGCAAAATCGTGCTTCCGAGGTAGCGCAATACAATAACAAAACCGAACACATTCTAAGTTTGCTGGATGGCACTTTATATCAGAGTGTAATTGATGACTCTGGTATTCAGATGCAGCAACGGTTAGTTGTCTTGATGACTTGCAATACTACCGAAAGATTAGATCCAGCCATGTTACGTAAGGGTAGAGTGGATTTAATATATGAGTTTACGCAACTATTTATTTAAATTGGGTAACTCGGTAGCCTTCTGAGGATAAAAGACAATGAGGATGGAAATACTGCCTGAAGCCGACAAGATGCATATATCCCACATTCGGTAGATGCAATGGGAAATATTGTATTTCTGCTTTCAGCACTTTTACCAGAGTGTCACTTGTTTTTGCTCCCCAAGCTGATGCTCTTTGCGCCAAGCCTGGGGAGGTAAACCGTGATGTTGGCGAAACTGGCGGGAGAAATGAGACACATCCTGATAGCCCAATGCTTTCGCTATCTTCTCGACTGTCTCATTATTATTTTGGAGTAAAGAACGAGCTCCCGCCATCCGGCGTTTGACAATCCAGCAGTTTACAGTCTCTCCTGTCTGCTTTGCGACTCGGTTAGTTAAGTAAGCAGGTGAGTAACCAACAGCAAGAGCCACATCACACAAAGTAATTCCTTGATGATAATGAGCTTCGATAAAGTCGAAAACTTCTTTTAATTGAGGAATGCAGGGAAAGATTGACGAATCAGGGATCATGGCTTCTCTACCAGAGGCTTCTCTAACAGAGGCTTCGGCAACGGCAACGGCAACACCTACAGTGGTCGCTGTAGTATTATCTGTAAATAGTGATTTTGCAGCTTTCTCGAATTGAATAGTGTACCAGTATTGGAGAGTAGCTTGCTTTTGCAAGCGAATAGCGATCGCTCTGAGCAATTCGTCTAGTGTAGAAGGTTTGCTAAGATAGTCGTCTGCTCCCAACTCCATAGCTTTGCGAACATCTGCTTTGGTACTACTCCCAGTCAGAAAAATAAAAGGAATAATTGCTGTAAGAGGCTCTTGGCGTAGCGTAGCTAAAACGCTATAACCATCCATATCGGGCATCGTGATATCACAAATCACTAAATCGGGTATATGCTCTTGTGCTTGTTGGATACCAGCAAGACCGTTGTCAGCACCTATGGTATCAAAACCTTTAGCCTCAAGACCCTTTAAATAAAGATTGCGGGTAACGTTATCGTCTTCAATGACGAGAATTTTCTTCGACGATTCGGGCATCATTTTCTATTACCATAACTTTTTGCAGAAGCTGCTTACTAGACTCTTTGGTGAGTATGTAAATAGGTATGAGATTAATTACTTTGTTCTGAGAGTTATAATTGTTAAGTTATGAATTAACAACTATCTTCATTTCAAGACTCATAACTCGGAACTGGTAAACTCTGATTTGAGGAATGGAAACCTCACAGTAAACGTAGTACCCACACCAATTTGACTTTCTACAGAGACTTGACCATGATGTAATTCTAAAAGGGTTTTAATAATCGATAGTCCTAGTCCAGTCCCAGGTATATGATCAATATTACTACCACGGTAAAATGGCTCAAATATTCGTTGTTGATCTACTAATGGAATACCGATACCCATATCTTTGACCTGGAAAATTACTTTCTCATTTTGACAAGAGAGTTTCAAATCAATTGCTATCTTAGAGGGGGAATACTTTATTGCATTGTCAAGCAAATTTCTCAAAATAGGCTCTAATAGTTTTTTATCTATACAGGCTATTAGAGACTTATTTTGACTTACAAAATTAATCGGAATTTGTCTAACACTCATCTGCATTTGTGTAACTAAATCATTACAAAACTGAACTAAATCAAGCGGTTTTGGCTCAAAGTCTATTTTTGCTGATTCTGCCTTAGAGAAGAACAAAATATCATCCAACATCTGGCTGAGTTGTTCAGTGGCTTTTTGAATGTGATCGAGTAATGGTTGTATTTTTTTCTGTGTACGTTTGTCTACTTCTTCCTTTAGTAAACTATTAGAAAATGAAACAATATTCAGTGGAGTCCGGAATTGATGGCAAACCATAGAAAGAAAACGCGCTCTAAGTTCGCTAAGTTGTTTTGCTTGTTCTAAAGCTTGGTTAAGACCTAATTCTGCATATTTGTAATCGGTAATATCGATGCCTGCAATCAGTTCGACTGGGTTTCCTCCAAAATCTAGCACTCCATCTAACATGGCAACCGCGCAGGCTAGCCAGCGCTCCGTGCCATTTTTTGTCAAAATATTTATCTCTTGGTATTCAAAGTTACCTGCTTCAGCCTGGTTGCGTACCTGCCTACGTTTTTTGCTTTTAATCAGTCGGCGCAGTTCAAAGCCTGTTAGCAGTTCCTCAGTTGTGTAGCCAGTGAGTTTCTCCACTGCTGGATTTATGTAGCAAAGTCGCGTGCCTTGAATCAGAAAAGTGCTAGCATCTGTCGTTTCTGCTAAAGTCCGAAATCTAGTTACGTTCAACCGCAATGCTTCTTCAGTCCGTTTCGATTCAGAAATGTCCCAAATACTCCACACTCTACCAATAATTTTGCTATCGAGCCACTGAGGTTTAGAGTAGTGTGCAAAAACTCTTCCATCTTTCAACTCCAGAATGTCGTAGCTCTCGAAATCAGATTGGCTAGACACTTCCCAAATCAGCCGACTAAAGGCTTGTGGGTCTTTAAGTTGGTTCTCAAAAAAGGCTTTGCATCGAGGACATTTCTTGGATAGTATTAGGGACTCTGGGATTTGCCACATATCCACAAATTTCTGATTCAAGCTCAGAATATCTCCCTCAAAGTTAACTGCAACAATACCAATGGCAGTAGATTCGAGAGTAGAGCGAAGTAAAGATAGGGATGTTTCTAGTTCTACTTCTTTTACCTTGAGTTGAGAAAATTCCTGTTGCAAATTGTCTTTGGCATCCCTTAATTCATCAGTCCACTTTTGCACGCTCAGTTCTACTATTTCATCAGTTTTCTCACGAGCAAAGGCACAGCCAAATTCCATATCTTGGTGTTTTACATAGTTAATGGATATTTCTACTAGAAAGATCCGACCTGCTTTTGTCCGGTAGCGAGATTTAAAGGTAACGAAACCCTGTGAGCTAATATCTGACCAATTGTGTAGAGAAAAGTCTACATCTATATCATCCAGCCTCATGGAAAGTAATTCCTCACGGGAATACTCAGTCATCAGGCAAGTGGCATCGTTGACGTAAAGAAACTGCGCGTTTGCTCCTAAACAGAAGGCAGCATCTACAGCCTGATTTATTAAGAAGTGAGCAAACTTCATCTCTACTTCTGGTTGTAGCGCCCATTGATTGTTTGATGTAGCTAATGTATATTCGCCAGAATTCATATTCCTATTTACTCCTGGTATCAATCAGCACCATAGCCAATAATCAGTTAATAGTCATAACTTACTAAAATCTTTGGTGCATTGTTAAGCTGTTAAAAAATAAAATTAGTTAGTAATTCAAAAACATTCCTCTCTTAACAAAACTTATCATATCAATAAAAAGTGAATTATTGAACCAAATTTTTATAAAAAAAAACTAAATATTTTGAATTTCTTCTTGACTTCAACAGCTTTTTATGAAAACACAAAACTTAGACAAACCAAATCCAGATTAGTCAATAAACCTTATTAGATAAAAGTTTTAAACTCTTAATCTATAAGTAGAAAAAATATTTTAAATTTAAACTAGTACGCCACCGCGTAAATAGCGGAAAGTCGAGCCAGTCCGTTGGTGGGGTTCCCCCACTTAAAGGAACTGGCATTGAGCGGCGGTTGCCGCCGTTGGCGTAGCCCGCCTTCTCTACGAGACGCACTCGCGTTCGGCATCAGTTAGCGCAGCCTCTTCGTTAGCGAAGCGGTAGCGAGGAACGAGCGTCCGCAGGAGCGTCACTTTGCAAGACGAGCAACCATTTAAAATCCCTAAAGAGCTTATTCCATAATACTTTTAACTTTTGAATGAGTTACTTTTGACTTCCGCCTTGCGGTACTAGCCCTGCACCAGAGCTAAGTAATGGTTCCCCAACCTAAAATTGCTGGGTTTCGGCTAGGGAAAGGTTAAAGGATAAAAATTTTTATCCTTTAACCTTTCGCCAGCAAGGATTTTGGCAAACTACTCGTATACAGTCGTTTGATTCTCAATATAAAGGAATTTTCAGTGATCGGCTTGGCTTAAATGAGCAAATTTTACTCATCAATTTATTTTCTTAATTTATCTTAAATTATCATCTCATAAATTTAACTATAGAAAAATATGCTTAGTCATCCGTCGTAAGGAGTACATTACATTTAAAAAAATACGTATATTTTTAGGTATAGTATTATGTTTGTTTTTTCATAAAGAAACATTGTATTCGTATACTAAGTATATGTTACTGAGTAATATGTCATTAAAAATAGATTTTATCAAGTAATGAAGACAATCAGTCGCTCATGGGGAGCCACTTGGGAGAAGACCGGACTGTCTGATTAGGGTGCTGGCTTCCCTAAACAACCTTGACGAAAAAATATAAAAGTTGTGTAAGTCTTAAAGCAAAAGAATTGACAACCACATCAAAAGATTTTCTATTGTAAATTTGGTAATGTGCCTTAAGAGCGATCGCAAAATATCAATTTTTTAGAATGACTAAGTTAAAAATGTCATAATCACGATAAAAACGAAAGAATTGACACCCTTATCAAAAGATTTTTCATTGCAACGGCGGTTTTGATCATGATAGTTATCACAAGTCAAAAACCTCCGCAGACGGTTAAATAAATAGGTTGGTGCTATTAAAAGTAACTACATTAAGTTTTGTAAAGATTCTGAGATGTCCTTGAGTTAAGCTTAGTTGCTCGTTTATATACGTTTAAATGATTTGGTTTTTCCCTGCCAACGTACTTAACGCTCTTTCATCACAGTAGAAGCGAAAAATTTGACACTTCAATCAAAAGATTTTTGATTGCACAACAGTCTTTATCTCCTCTATTCTGCTCATAAGAAGCACAGCCTCAACTGTTGTATGCTTTTGGTAAAATTTTTTGGTACTGCGCTCACAAGCATCAATCAGCAGCGATCAACCATTTCTACTACCGACCAAACTAGGTCATAGCTGTAAGAAACAACAGAGTTGTTTGTATTAAATATTGCCATTGCTGTGATTGTAAACTAAAAAGCCTTTGTGTAACTTTCTGTACTTACGTGAAACTAATGAGTCAAAACTATACTGGTTCAAACTCTCCTCTAATCACCACTGAGTCATACAAAGAAATTCCATCAAACAGATATGGAGAGTCTGTGTCTGACGTTTCGCATCAGGTTGATGAATCGGAGAATAACGGGAGAATTCAGCCTTTTTTACTGAACGAAACAGCCCCAACGCTCTCAGTTGCCGATACGATCGCTCAGATGTTGGAAAATTTGGGAGTAAGCTATGCTTTTGGTGTCGCAGGCGGTGCAATGGCAAGCCTTTGGGGTGCACTATCCAATAGCAGTATAGAGGTGTTGAACTTTCGCCATGAAGCAGGAGCCGCATTTGCAGCAACGGAAGCATACTTTGCTAGCAATCGCCCTACTGTAGTTTTTACCACAGCCGGGCCGGGGATCACCAACGCCCTCACTGGATTATTTGCGGCTCGTGGTGAAGGTGCAAAGGTGATTTTGCTATCGGCTTGCACCTCAGCACCGCAGCGTGGACGTTGGGCTATTCAAGAAACTAGCACTTACACATTGCCCAGTGGGGGAATTTTTACCTCAGGAGCGCTATTCAACTATGCAATCACTATTGAATCTGCGGCTCAACTCCCGCAGATTTTCCGCAAACTGGCTCTGGCTATGGCGCAACCAGGCGGATTTGTTGCCCATTTGAGCATTCCCACCAGTGTGCAGACAAGTTTAGTTGAGAATATAGCTTTGCCTCAACTAGATGTTCCTCCCTTTGCGATGACTGCTTCAAAAGAAGCGATCGCTAAATCTATAGAGTTATTATCATCTGGCCCCTTTGCCATCTGGGTTGGTTTCGGTGCGCGTGACGCGGCAGACGAAATCCGCCAACTTGCTGAGAAAACTGGAGCAGCCGTCATGTGTTCACCCCGTGGTAAAGGTATCTTCCCCGAAGATCATCCCCAGTTTGTGGGTGTTACAGGTTTAGGCGGTCATGCTTCCGTCTTGACTTATATAGAACAGCAACCTCCACTACGCACACTCGTATTGGGAAGCCGCCTTAGTGAACCAACTTCCTTCTGGAGTTCGGCACTAGTTCCAAAAGGAGGTTTTGTCCATGTAGATATTGACCCAGAAGTGCCAGGAGTGGCGTATCCACACGTTGAAACTTTCGGGGTTCGGTCTGAGATCAAAGCCTTTGTGCAAGAGTTGTTGCAGCAGTTGCCAGATGCTCCTCGTTCCACAATGTCGTTACCTCGTCCAGAACACAAAGCAATTGAACCTGCTTCAGACGTAGACTATCCAGTGCGACCAGAAGTATTGATGGCAGCAATTCAAAAGATCATTGTTGAGGGTAGCGATGCCGTAATCATGGCAGAGTGCGGTAACTCATTTACTTGGTCAACTCATCTACTGCAATTTGCCCAAGCCAATCGTTACCGAGTCAGCACCGGAGTCGGAGCAATGGGTCACGCCGTCACAGGAGTCTTAGGTGCAGCGTTAGCGAACAATGGCAAGGCTGTAGGTATTGTCGGCGATGGAGCAATGCTGATGAATAACGAAATCAGCACAGCTGTAAAACACAAAATTCCTGCAATCTGGATTGTACTCAACGACGCGCGTTACAACATGTGTCATCAAGGGATGAAAATCTTGGGATTAAAGGGTGCAGACGCAACAATTCCACCAACAAACTTCGCCATGATTGCTCGCGGTATGGGAGCAGAAGCGATCGTAGTCGTCAGAGAGTCAGATATCGAACCAGCATTAGAACAAGCGATCGCATCAACCGTTCCCTTTCTCATTGATGTAGTAATTGACGCTGATCGACCAGCACCCTCTGGTGGACGTAATAAAAGTTTGGCAGCACAAGGAGTTAAATCAAGTCTGGCTAAAAATCCGACCAAGCAAGTTTCATTTCCAATGGTTTGATTTTAAAAGTTTGCAATTTCATTCAATAGTTATGGACACTAGGACACTCCCAGAATGCGGAATTTACAACGCGGTTTGGATTAGTCCATTCAGCGAAACACCAAGGATGAATTTAGAAAAGGCAAAAACTTTATTCCAGCCAACAACTACGCTCACCAAACTGGAATTTTTAATTTTTGATCATTATTTTTTTCTTACTTCATCTAATCTTAATATTCCCGAGTGTTTTTGTGTCTATCTATTTACATTTTGTAATGGTCATTACTTTCTCTAACCAATCCCAAACAATATCGAGAGGTCAAAATGCTGCTATTTGAAACTGTTAGAGAAATGGGTCACGAACAAGTTCTTTTTTGTCATGGTAAAAATCCCGAAATTAAGGCAATTATTGCTATCCATGACACGACCTTAGGGCCAGCAATGGGAGCTACAAGACTATTGCCTTATGTCAACGAAGAAACTGCTTTAAAAGACGCGCTTCGTCTCAGTCGTGGTATGACATATAAAGCTGCCTGTGCCAACATTCCGGCTGGTGGCGGAAAAGCAGTCATTATCGCTAATCCGGAAAATAAAACAGATGATTTGTTGAGAGCTTACGGACGTTTTGTTGATAGCCTGAATGGACGTTTTATTACCGGACAAGATGTCAATATTACTCCTGATGATGTCCGGACAATCAGTCAAGAAACTAAATATGTTGTTGGCGTCTCAGAAAAGTCTGGTGGGCCTGCTCCCATAACATCACTAGGAGTTTTTCTCGGAATTCAAGCGGCTGTAGAGTCTCGTTGGCAGAGCAAAAGACTTGATGGAATGAAAGTTGCAGTTCAAGGTTTAGGAAATGTTGGTAAAAATCTTTGTCGGCACTTACATGAGCATAATGTCAAGCTTTTTGTTAGCGATGTAAATCCAGCCAAAGCAGAAGAGGTAAGACGACTTTTTGGCGCAACTGTTGTAGAACCAAACGAAATTTACGCTCTTGATGTAGATATATTTGCTCCTTGCGCTTTAGGAGGAATTCTGAATAGTCATACAATTCCTTTTCTAAAAGCTTCCATTATTGCTGGTGCAGCTAATAATCAATTGGAAAATGAGCAACTACATAGTCAAATGCTTGCCAAAAAAGGGATTCTTTACACCCCCGATTATGTAATTAATGCCGGAGGGCTAATCAATGTTTACAACGAAATGATTGGTTATGACGAAGAAAAAGCTTTCAAGCAAGTGCATAACATTTATGACACCCTATTAGCAATTTTTGATATTGCTAAACAGCAGGGAATTACTACCAACGATGCTGCTAAAAGATTAGCAGAAGACCGCATTCAGAGCGGTAAACGAAGCAAGATTGAGGCGTTCGCAGCTTAGTTGTTATTATCTTCAGGAGTGAGACGTGGAAAAAAATACCTTTGCGACATCAGCTTACATTGCTACTTCACCAGAGAGCGCCTTTGACTACCTTTGTAGTTTAAAGAACTTGGACGAATGGACGCTTTATAGCCGGATGAAAGAGCAAATTGACGAAGATACCTGGCTCGGAACTGCATCTGGTTATCACAAAAATCTTTACTATCATGTTAAAAAGTTAGAAAATCCGCTATTTTATGGCATTGAGTGGCACTGCGGATTAGAGTATCAAAAATATTTTCAGGTTTACCCTGTCTTGTTGTTTCCTACAGACTACATCGAGCCGGGGACAGATGAAAAAGGCGTGTACTTTCACTGGTTGAGCTTTGTCGATCCAAAACGGCAGACTCAGATGATTATGCAGGGAATTCATACAGTACACACTTCTGAATGTCGTTCTCTCAAAGGTAATTTAGAACGCAAGGCTGGTCTTACCGCAGCAGCCAAAGGACGCCACTTTATTGATACAGACACCATTTATGTTGATGCCCCAATTGAAATCGGCATTGAATATTTAAAAGACTTACGAAACATAGATGAGTGGGCGCATTTACTCCGACCAAATGGCGAGATTGGTCTTGAATCAGGCGATTTCAAAGATGAATATGACCAGAAGGTAAAAGTTTCTGTGCGAGTTCATAGTCTGAGTAAATACTATTTGGTTGAACAAGAACACTTTTATCCAGACTACGAATATTATCAGCGCTCTGTAGCGCTACTTATTCCAACTGCCTATGCTTTCGCTGATCCGGAAGCTTCTGGTTTTATCCTACATCGGATTACATTCTGGAAAACAGATGGATCTGTCAGCCACGGCAAACTTCAAATTGAAGACTTTGGGGCTGAGAGCATGAATATCAAACGTTTGCTCGAAGCCAAAGCTGGCAATCTGAAATCATTTGACCGGGGAATGAGCTACCTACCAAAAATTCAAGATTCACTAGTGGCTAGTAACTAGTTAAAGGGCTAAGAAGCAACATTGCAACACATGAAACTGAAACAACTTACTATTACTTTCCTCACTTTTTGTGTTGCCGCTTTTTCGGGAATGAAAGCTGCCTCAGCTACATCATTTTCGGTAATTGCTGACGGTCTATATAATGCCGGTGGTCTGAGCTTTGGCCCTGATGGTAATCTCTATGTTACAGAGGCGGGAATAGGGGGAAGTGGAGCTTGTGTTCCACCACCAAGTGGTCAAGGCGATTCTTTATGCTATGGCAGAAGTGGTGCAGTTACCAAAATTGAGAATGGTAAGACCAAGCGGATACTTACAGGACTTCCTTCCTTAGCATTACCAGATGGTACTGGAGGCGCTGGCCCTCGTGATATCCAATTTGATGCTACAGGTAAACCTTATGTTCTGATTGGGTATGGGGCTAATCCAGCCTTTCGCGATCGCAATTTAGGTAAGACTGACCTCGGTAAAATTATCGCTCCCGACTTTAAGACCAATTCCTGGACGAGTGTTGCTGATTTAGCTAACTATGAACTCGCCAACAATCCTGATGGTGGTGATGTAGATAGCAATCCCTTGCGTTTTGTAATAGATGGCAATAAGTTGGTTGCAGCTGATGCAGGCGCAAACGACTTACTAAGTGTGAATACTGGTAACAGGAATTTGCAAGCTATTACCACATTTCCTCAAGACATATTGAGTAATCCCATCTTTCCACCTGACGATACTCCATCAAATGAACCTGCACAGGTGCCATCTGAAAATGAACTACCGCAATCGCAGTTTGCAACTCAACCAGTACCCTCAAGTGTAGTAAAAGGCCCTGATGGTGCTTATTATGTCAGCCAATTTACTGGTTTTCCCTTCCCAGAAGGTGGGGCAAAAATCTATCGAGTTGGTGCTGATGGAAAACCAACAGTCTTTGCAGATGGTTTTACCCAACTCACAGACTTGGCATTTGATACTACGGGCAATTTGTATGCTTTGCAGTACGCCAATCAGTCAGCCTGGAAGGGTAATCTTGATGGTTCTGTAATCAAAATAGCTACCGATGGGACACGCACAACTCTTCTGAGTGGCAATGGATTAGAGTCGCCTAGTGCCTTGACTATTGGTTCTGATGGTGCAGTATACGTCACAAACCGAGGCGATCGCCCAGGACAGGGACAAGTTCTCAGAATTGAAAATATCAAGTCTGTCCCTGAACCTGATTCTGCTTTAGGTGTATTAGCTATAGGTGCTTTGGGCGTTGGTTGGTTGCACAAGAAAAGACCTACCCAACCACTCATAGATAGAGTTATGGCGCTCAAGTAAAGAGTTTCAAACCAATATCAGTGCCTCTCAAAAAGGGCATTGTCTACCCTGCGTTTCTCAAAGACTGGGATTCCTTGTCTTTAAAACCATAAAAGTTTCCACAAACAAATTACTAAATTCACAATTTCCAAAGGTATGAAACTCAAGTCATTTGCTCTTACATCTCTTACATTTTGTTTTACCGCTATTTGTGGAACACTATCTGCACAAGCTGTAAGCCTAAAGCCAATAGTCGAAGGAGTCAGTAATGCACGGGGTGTTAGCTTTGGCCCTGACGGCAGTCTCTACGTAGCAGAGCCAGGTATCGGAGGAAACGGAAATTGCCAACCATCTCCGAGTACGCTGTTTCAGCCTATCTGTGCTGGTAACACTAGTTCACTGGTTAAAGTTTCACCAGACGGTACCACACAGCGTCTACTTAATAACTTTGAGTCTCTAGCAGAACAACCCACTGGCAACCAAGGGGCCGGTATTGAAGACGTGGAATTCGACTCTAAAGGGAATGCTTATCTTCTGACTGGCTATGCTGGTTATCCAGGAAACCGTGATTCAGAAGCATTTAAACTAGGTACTCAATCCCCTATCCCACAAAATCAACTTGGTAGTTTCCCGCCATCAACAGCCGATAAAGTACTGAATAGCCCGCTTTTAGCACAACTGTACAAAGTTGACTTGAAGACGGGAGCTCTCAAGAGTATTTTTGACTTTGCCAAGAATGAAATCACCAAAAATCCAGACAAAGGGGATGTGGTTACCAATCCCTATGATCTGACTATTAATGGCGATAATGCTTATGTCGTTGATGGGGGCGGGAACGCTGCTTACAAAATTAAACTTGATGGAAGTAAGTCTGAGGCGATCGCAATTCCTAAAAACGTCATTAGTAACTCCGACTTGCCACCAGGATTAAAATTACCTCCTGGGCTATTACAGGAGCTTCCAGGAGGAAAAACAGCAATTCAATCAGTACCCACAGGTGGCACAATTGGTCCCGATGGAGCTTTATACGTTGGCGAATATACAGGTTTTCCTTATCCAGCAGGTAAATCACGGATTTTCCGCATTGGCGATGATCTCAAACCAGAAGTTTTTCTAGATGGGTTTACACACATCACAGACCTAACCTTTGATAAGAAAGGCAATTTGTTGGTTTTACAGTTCAGCGACAAGTCCCAGTTAGGGGGTGACATCACAGATTTACCCGGTTCTCTGATCCAAGTTGCTCCTGATGGCACTCGTACAACACTTGTTGCAGCAGGTCAAGGGCTAGATTCGGCTGATGGAATTACTATTGGCCCTGACGGCAAGATTTATATTACCAATCAGGGTGTCGGCAAAGGACGAGGGGAGGTTGTTCGGGTGGATGGTATCGTTACACAAGTAGTCCCCGAACCAGGTTCAATAGTCGGCTTATTAGCACTTGCTGGTGTAGGCGCAACTGCTGCTCGCGCCAAGCGCAAACGCCAAGAAAAGTTGGGTGAAGAGTTGCTAGCCAAAGCAGAGACTGTCTAATTCCTCTTTCCCTGGCTCTGTCAGGGAATGCTTACAAAATAGGCTGCTGCCTCACACAGAAAGTTGCATTTCAAACAAGAGGCAGCAGCCCAAATTTCCGGGTTCCCAAACTGGGACTGGGAACAAAATTAGTCTAGGAAAGAGTATAACTCATACAACCAGGACTTCAAACTCATGGGATTAGTCAAAAATTTGTCAATCGGCATTCTCGGTACTGGATTCATGGTGTTGGCAACAGCAGCCCAAGCCAAGGCTGTAACATTAACTTACGACAGAAGTATCGGTGAACCAGGCTTCGGCCCTGGGCAACTGTTTGTTCCCCAAGGCATAGCGGTGGATAGCCAAGGGAATACCCTTATATCTAACGGACGCGGTGTAAACCCGGATGGTACTCCTAACTACAACCTCGGTGACAAAATTGAAAAATTTAGTCCCAGCGGTCAGTATATTGGAGCAATTGGCTCCGGCGGCACAGGACCCGGACAGTTTGACGAGCCAACAACTGTAGACTTTAATCCCGTAACAGGGGATTTGTATGCAGGTGATGTTCACAACAACCGCGTGAATCAATTCGATTCTCAGGGTAACTTTATTAGATCCTTTGCAAATGGAGATTTTACCCCTCTGATACCAGGTAGGCTTTTCTTTGGACCATCCGGTGTGACATTTGACAAAACTGGCAACGTGTACGTTGGTGATTTCAACGGCGAAAGAATCCTTAAATTCACACCTGACGGAAAGCAAATTGGTGTGATTGGTGGCACTGTGGGCACTGGGCTTGGAGAAACTCAAGGTGTAGCAGGTGTAAGAATTTCCCCAGTCAGTGGAAATATCTTTCTAGCTGACCAGTATAACAACCGCATTAAAGTACTCGATCCAAATGGAAAACCTCTGTACACATTTGGTTCAGCAGGTAGCGGACCTGGACAGCTTCTTAACCCAATTGGTATCGAAGTGGACGACCAAGAGAATGTTTATGTAGCTGATGCTATCAATAGCCGCGTTCAGGTGTTTGATAAAAACGGTAAATTCTTGACTTCCTACGGTCAACCAGCCCTAGATGCATCAGGCAAACCAGTCCCGCCTCCAGGATTAACTGACCCCCCATTTGGCAACCCCCTCGACCTCACTCCCGGCAGATTTAACTGGACGGGTGGTACAGCCCTCAAAGATGGCAAGCTTTATGTCGGCGATTTCTTCCAAGGTCGCGTCCAAGTGTTAAACGTAGAAGGCACAACTAAAGTACCTGAACCTAGTTCAATATTGGGTTTAGCATTGCTTGGATTTGGGGCTGCTACCATTACATTGAAGAAACGCGGGCAACAAAAGCCAGTCTTCAGTTTAGAGAAGGAACTGCAAAAACAGTGCTGAGTTTTGATGCTTGAGTAACAGTTTCGTAGGGTGGGTTAGCCAAGGGTATAACACACCATCTCAATAATTTTGGTGCGTTACGCTTCGCGGTAACACACCCTACTGGCTCCCCTAAGAAATTTTCAAAACAAGGGAGATAAAAACTGGGTAACCCAACAAAGCCAACATTATCAAGGTGCTTCCAGGACATTAACAGCTCATGCAGATTCTGATTTATTCATATAACTATCATCCAGAGCCAATTGGTATTGCACCTTTGATGACTGAACTAGCAGAAGGGCTAGTGAAGCGAGGGCATCAAGTGCGGGTAATCACAGGTATGCCTAACTATCCTCAGCGTCAGATTTACGATGGATATCGAGGTAAGTTATACGTTACTGAACAAAAAAATGGTGTCAGAATTCAGCGTAGTTACCTGCGGATTAAATCTAAACCTAACCTTGTAGACCGGCTACTGCTAGAGTTGAGCTTTGTCTTTACGAGTTTGCCACAGGCGCTCAAGGGCGAACGACCTGATGTAATTCTCTTAACAGTACCGCCACTATTAGTTTGCTTACCTGCAACCTTAATAGGTTGGCTATACAACTGCCCAGTAGTGCTGAATGTGCAAGATATCCTTCCGGAAGCTGCTGTGCGTGTTGGGCTAATTAAAAATAAGTTGATGATTCTAGCTCTGGAAGCCTTAGAAAAATTTGCCTACCGAACTGCACATACCATTAGCGTGATTGCCGATGGCTTTGTGGATAATTTAATAAATAAAGGTGTACCTGCTCATAAAATTGCCTGCATTCCAAATTGGGTGAATCTGAATTTTATCCGCCCTTTACCGCCGGAGAATAACTCTTGGAGAGCTACCCATCAACTAGATGGTAAATTTGTAGTGCTTTATTCAGGTAATATTGCTCTGACGCAAGGTTTGGAAACAGTAGTAGAAGCAGCAGCTCGCTTGCGTCATATTAATGATATTGTCTTTGCGATCGCAGGCGAATCCCAAGCTCTCGAAAGGTTACAAAAACATTGTCTTGCTTGTGGGGCAGATAACGTTTTGCTTTTACCATTGCAACCGCGAGAAAAACTACCGCAAATGTTGGCAGCTGCTGATATCGGGTTGATTGTGCAAAAGTGCAATGTGATTTCTTTCAATATGCCTTCTAAAATACCACTACTGTTAGCCAGTGGTCGCCCAATTGTCGGTTCAGTTCCCGCCGCTGGGACTGCTGCCAAAGCTATCAAAGAAAGTGGTGGCGGCATTATCGTTGAGCCAGAGTCAGCAGATGCTTTGGCCGCTGCTGTATTGGATTTATATAATCAGCCGGAACTAGCAGTGCAATTAGGGCGTAAAGGGAGAAAGTTTGCAGTAGAAAACTATTCCTTTGAGCAAGCGCTAGATCGGTATGAAGAGTTATTTGCTGATGTGATTGCCAAAAGAGCAACAACTTTGGATATCTTGCCCGAAATGAATTCTAAAGAATCACTTGTTGATATTTGAAAATTGGGGACAAGAAAAATGTCTTTGAAATCCTCTGATTCAGATCAGCTTAAAAAAACTGACCAAAGCTTGATCGCCCTACTGAGCGATCGCCTATCATTATTAGCAGCATCAGAATTTCCTTCTTTAGATGAACAACTGGCTGATGTGGCTCCCCTACTTGCTGAAGCTGGTATTCCTGAGTCTGTTTGGGCAAGTGTGCTCAAGAGTTTTCATGCGACTCTGATTCCTAAATCTGCAATAAATCATGTCAGGCCCCGACAAATTACGATCATCGGTGGACATGGCAGGATGGGAAGATTATTTAAAGAGCAACTTTCGCTAGTAGGTCACAATGTTAGCGTTCTCGAATACGAGGATTGGGAGTATGCAGATCAACTGTTGAGTCAGGCAGAATTAGTCTTAGTAAGCGTTCCCATTGAATATACAGTTGATGTTATCAAGCGTGCAGCTAAATACCT
This sequence comes from Nostoc sp., assembly GCF_036916575.1. Taxonomy (GTDB): domain Bacteria; phylum Cyanobacteriota; class Cyanobacteriia; order Cyanobacteriales; family Nostocaceae; genus Nostoc. The sequence continues at coordinate 14,308 of NZ_JBALGC010000084.1, read as the reverse complement.
TGCCCCAAATACAGCTTTGTGTGACATCACGAGCGTAAAGACTCAGGCAACTCAAGCAATGCTCGAACACCATTCAGGCCCGGTCATGGGCTTACACCCAATGTTTGGGCCAAATATCAAATCGTTCTTCGGACAAAAAGTGGTGATATGTCCAGGTCGAAACGATGATTCATTTCAATGGTTTTTAGACTTTATTAAAAGTCAAGGTGGAGAGTTAATTGTTTCCACACCTGAAGAACACGATCAAATGATGGTGATTGTTCAAGCAACGCAGCACTTCTGTAGATTTAGTCTTGGTGTTTTCTTGGCACATGCAAGAATTGACATAGAGCAGAGCTTAACAATGTCAACTCCTAACTACCGTCAAGAAATTGACATTGTTAAACGTTTGTTTTCCCAAAACCCTCACTTGTGTGTGGATATTATGCTAGCTACAGAGGAAAGGTGTGATGCAATTAGCTTTTTAGCTAATACTTACAGCCGTTTGGCAAAACTGGTGGCCAGGAAAGATAGAGACGCATTAATTCAAGAATTTGAAAATACTCAAAGCTTTTTTGAAGATAAAATCAAAACTTTTCTCCAGCCTTTAAATACAACTGCCAAAACGGTTCAACGAGATTTGAAACCACAGATGCAGACAAATATTAACTTATAGATATATCAGCAAAAATATGATAGTTGACATCAGGCAAAAAAGTAGATTCAATCTGCAACCAATTCATCAACGTGTTTCGGTTAGTTTCAACTACGAGGTTTACTTCACCCAAAATTTATTTGAGTTGAAAAACCCTACCTTAGCCCAAGTGATTACAGCAGATGGAGAGACAAAGCCGAAGAAGGTAGTAGCAGTAGTAGACGCAGGAATATTGCAGTATCAACCTGAATTGGTTAAGCAATTAGTAGCGTATACCAAGTTTTATGCAGAGATACTAGCGATCGCAGCCCAACCAATGATAATTTCGGGAGGAGAAGCTGCCAAAAATGATCCCACTGTGCTAGAGCAAATCCACCAACTGATTGAAGCAGCCGGATTATGTCGCCACTCCTACCTATTAGCGATCGGAGGTGGGGCTGTGTTGGATTTGGTAGGATATGCTGCTGCAACTGCTCACCGGGGAATTCGTCTTATCCGCATTCCTACGACTGTGTTAGCACAAAATGATTCCGGGGTTGGAGTAAAAAACGGCATCAATGCCTTTGGTAAAAAGAACTTTCTGGGCACATTTGCGCCACCTTATGCAGTTGTAAATGACTCTGCGTTCTTGACAACCCTAGACGATCGCGATTGGCGTTCTGGAATTGCAGAAGCAATCAAAGTGGCGTTAATTAAGGATACTAACTTTTTTCATTTTATCCATTTGCACACCGCAGCCCTTGTGCGGCGAGACATGGACACTATGCAACAGATCATCTATCGTTGCGCCCAGTTGCACTTAGAACACATTGCCAACAGTGGCGATCCTTTTGAAATGGGTTCGTCTCGTCCCCTGGATTTTGGACATTGGGCGGCTCATAAACTGGAGCATTTGACAGATTATCGCTTGCGTCATGGCGAAGCAGTTGCGATCGGTATTGCTTTGGATAGCACTTATTCCTATCTATTAGGACTACTAGATTGCTCAGAGTGGCAACGGATACTGAATACTTTGTTGGCATTAGGTTTTACATTGTATGTGCCAGAATTAGCCCAGAAGTTATCACAACTGGAACATCCTCATTGTCTGTTCCGGGGTTTGACTGAGTTCCGCGAACATTTGGGTGGAGAATTGACTTTAACGTTGCTACGACGTATTGGAAAAGGAATTGAAGTTCATCAGGTGGATTTGTCTTTGTACAGGCAAGCAATATCGCTGTTGCGAGAGTTTTAGAATTGAATTTTAAACGCTCCAAGTAGCTGAGGGAAGCGCAAAGTAACGCAGAGGTTTGATGGGAGATAATTTTTTTTCGCTGCGAATTTGTGAGGTGGAGACTTTTAAACGGCGTTAAGAGGAAAAGTACTAGAAAAGCAGTATAAAAAGCGAATAAATTGACACCCAATCTAAAAATTATTCAATGTATTATCTGCTTGATATCTAGTACTCTTAAATAAGCAGGACTTACACAAGAACTCTCTGAAACTCTTATTCCTTTGCGTCCTTTGCGGTTCGTTTTATCATGATTTTGCGTAAGTCATGATAAGAAGCAAAAATTTAATTACATTTTTTACAAATAATATACCGATTAAAGTAGGTTGGCTGAGAGTGACATCAAATTATCTAAATTTGTTCTTGAACTAAAAATAACTACTAACAATGATTAATGGTTATTGATGAAGGATTGACTAATAACTATTTCAGATAAATTACCCATGATTTTTGATTCACGTTCCTACAAAACCCTTGGTGGTGTAAGTGTTTATCGCTCGATCACCGAAGTGAAGATGGACACTGCCCTTGAAGATATTTTCTTCTACTTAAATTCTCAGCGTGGAGGCTTGTTAAGGAGCAGCTACGAATATCCAGGGAGATACAAGAGATGGGCGATTGGGTTTGTCAATCCACCATTGGAATTAACTACACAGGAAAATTATTTCACTTTGATAGCGTTAAATGAACGCGGTCGAGTACTTTTACCATTACTATTTGAGTGCTTATGCAAGTCAAAACAACTTGAGAAAGTTACCCAAGATAATAACTGTCTTATCGGCTTTGTTAAACCTGCAAAAAAATTATTTGCTGAAGAAGAACGGAGTAAACAACCTTCAGTATTTACTGTTGTCCGGGAAATCCTACATACTTTTTCTAGTCAAGAAGACGAGCATTTAGGATTGTACGGTGCTTTTGGTTACGACTTAGTTTTCCAGTTTGAACCAATTACCCAACGTCTAGAACGTCCTACAGATCAGCGCGATTTGGTACTTTATCTCCCTGATGAACTGATAGTTGTTGACTACTATCAGCAACGCGCATTTCGTCTCCAATATGAATTTGAAACAGCGCATGGCAGCACTAATAATCTTCCTCGAACAGGTGAGTCTGTTGATTATCGTGGAAAACAGCTTCTACCAAATCAAACTGCTGGCCATAAAGTAGGCGAATATGCGAAAAAAGTTGAGGTTGCACTCGATTATTTCCGCCGAGGCGATTTATTTGAAGTAGTTCCTAGTCAAAACTTTTTTGAGGGCTATGAAGAAGAACCCAGCAAGCTATTTGAAACTTTAAAGGAAATAAATCCTAGTCCTTATGGGTTTATTTTTAATTTAGGTGGAGAATATCTGATTGGTGCATCTCCAGAAATGTTTGTGCGGGTTGAAGGTAGGCGGGTGGAAACCTGCCCAATTAGTGGTACTATTAGCCGGGGAAAAGATGCTCTTGATGATGCGGTGCAAATTCGTCAGTTACTCAACTCACACAAAGATGAAGCTGAGTTGACGATGTGTACTGATGTCGATCGCAATGACAAATCCCGCATCTGCGAACCTGGTTCAGTACGAGTTATCGGGCGTCGCCAAATTGAATTATACAGCCACTTAATTCATACAGTAGATCATGTTGAGGGGACACTGCGATCGCAATTTGATGCTTTAGATGCATTCTTGAGCCATACTTGGGCAGTTACAGTCACCGGCGCACCCAAAAGAGCAGCAATAGATTTTATTGAACAGCATGAACGTAGCGCCCGACGTTGGTATGGTGGAGCAGTTGGCTATTTAAATTTCAATGGGAATTTAAATACTGGATTAATTCTGCGGACAATTCGATTAAAAGACTGCATCGCCGAAGTGCGAGTTGGTGCTACTGTCCTATATGATTCGATACCCCAAGCAGAAGAACAAGAAACAATCACTAAAGGTGCTGCTTTATTTGAGACGATTCGGCGTGTTAAGCAAACTAGTCAGAAAATTCATCAGTCCAGTTCCATAAAATTAAGTAAACGCATTTCAGGTGTAAAACCTGGCAAACGCATCTTATTAATAGACTATGAAGACTCATTTGTTCATACCCTAGCCAATTACATTCGCCAAACTGGTGCAAGTGTTACCACACTCCGTCATGGTTTCTCAGAATCGCTATTCGACACAGAACGCCCTGACTTAGTTGTTTTATCTCCTGGCCCTGGTAGACCAAGTGATTTTCGGGTTCCAGAGACTGTCGGTGCCCTTCTTCATCGCCAAATTCCTATTTTCGGAGTTTGTCTGGGACTGCAAGGCATCGTTGAAGCTTTTGATGGAGAATTGGGAGTTCTCAACTATCCTCAACATGGTAAATCTTCACGGATTTTTGTTACAGATTCAGATTCCGTAACCTTCAACAATTTACCAGAATCCTTTACAGTAGGTAGATATCACTCATTGTTCGCTCTACCGCAACGTTTGCCGAAAGAACTCAAAGTAACAGCGATTTCTGATGACGACGTGATTATGGGCATTGAACATCAGACACTTCCCATCGCCGCCGTTCAGTTTCATCCAGAATCAATCATGACTTTATCGGGAGAAGTTGGTCTGGAAATCATTAAAAATGTGGTGTGTGCATATACAACCAAAGAGTCATTAGTCATTGGTCATTAGTCATTGGTCATTAGGCATTGGTTATTAATTATTCTCCCCCTGCCCCCTGCCTCATCTCCCCTGCTCCCCTTGCTCAATAACAGATTATGACTAACCGAGTTGCCCCTCCCCGCCATATTCTTGAAGAAATTGTGTTGCATAAAAAGAAAGAAGTCGCCAAAATGCAGCAAGAACTGCCTTTAGCTTCTTTGCGACAACAGTTAAATGCAGCCCCGACTGTGCGAAATTTCCTGACTGCTTTGCAGGAAAATCCTAACCAACCTAGCTTAATTGCCGAGGTAAAAAAGGCATCACCTAGCCGGGGGATTATCCGCGCAGATTTTGATGCAGTGGCGATTGCTCAAGCTTATGAACGAGGTGGTGCAGCTTGTTTATCAGTCCTGACTGACCAAAAGTTTTTTCAGGGCAGTTTTGATAATCTGCGGGCTGTGCGCTTACAAGTAGGATTACCCCTACTGTGCAAGGAATTCATCATTGACCGCTATCAAATTTATTTAGCACGGACAGCGGGTGCAGATGCTGTATTGTTAATTGCCGCCATTTTATCAGATCGAGAACTTCAAGATTTTTTACAAGTAATTCACGATTTGGGCATGAATGCACTAGTGGAAGTTCATACCTTGGCTGAACTAGATCGGGTGCTAAAGCTTGACGATTTACGTTTAGTAGGAATCAACAATCGCAATCTAGAAGATTTTACTCTCAATTTAGGAACAACACAGGAACTCTTAGCACAGCGTCAACAACAATTACAAAGTTTGGATATTACCGTCGTCAGCGAGTCTGGACTGTATACACCTGCTGATTTATCTTTTGTCGCTGAAGCTGGTGCGCGTGCAGTTTTGATTGGAGAGTCTTTAGTTAAACAAAGTGATGTAGAGCAAGCTGTGCGTAGTCTTTTAAGCCTTTCTTATAGCGGTTCTCGTTTACGTGAGGTACACCCGTAGGGGCACGGCAGTGCCGTGCCCCTACACCTCGCAATATAATGTTGTACTGCATCTGAATGGGAACCGCTATAAACCTATTGGGAGCATCCCAAATGTGCAAGTTTCTTTTCATACGGTATTTTGACTTAGACGGAGAATGAAATAACGAACCGCAAAGGACGCAAAGAACACAAAGGAAAGAGGTTTGTACAGGGTTTTCGTACCAGTCCTGTGTCTTTTGGCTTGCATTGGGATGCTCCCAACCTATTACCTAATTACTAGAATCTGCAACTTAAAAAAATGAAGCTCTGATACTCGACGACGGAGTTAAAAGACTCGTTAACGGAGCTAAAAGACTCATTCACCAGTATCAAAGACTCGTTAACGGAGCTAAAAGACTCATTCACCAGTATCAAAGACTCATTAACAAAAAATTTAGCGTGGGCATCGCATAATTAGTAAATGTTAATTATTCTAAAACTATTAACCAATCATTAACTATTTTTCAGTATGACTTCTATTTCTACTTCCTTTCAAACTTTACGCGATCGCCAACAGTGTGCTTTAATTCCCTTTATCACAGCAGGCGATCCTAACTTAGAAACTACTGTCGAGGCTTTACGTATCTTAGATCGCAATGGTGCTGACTTCATTGAGTTGGGCGTTCCCTACTCCGATCCTCTGGCAGATGGGCCTGTAATTCAAGCAGCAGCAACTCGCGCTTTGCAAAAAGGCACGAAATTAGAGCAAGTGCTAGAGATGTTACAACCTGTAACTCCTAGCCTAAAAGCGCCGATAATTCTATTTACTTACTACAATCCCATTTTGCACCGAAGTATTAAGTCATTTTTAGAAAAAATTGCCGCTGCTGGGGTGCAAGGATTGGTAGTGCCAGATTTACCTTTAGAAGAAGCAGAAGAATTAATACAGACTGCTGCATCTTTCGGAATTGAGGTAATTTTACTCGTAGCTCCTACCAGTTCTAAAGATAGAATTGAAGCGATCGCCCGTCAATCTCAGGGTTTTATCTACCTAGTTAGTGTTACAGGCGTTACAGGTATCCGCGCTCAAATCCAAGACCGCGTAAAGTATTTATTAACAGATTTGCGAAGCGTTACCGATAAACCCATCGGCGTTGGTTTTGGCATCTCAGGGGGAGAACAAGCACATCAAGTAAAAGAATGGGGTGCAGACGCAGTGATTGTTGGTAGCGCCTTCGTTAAAAGATTAGCTGAAGGTAACCCAATTGAAGGATTGCAAGCAGTAGAAAAGCTTTGTCAAGAACTTAAAACAGCCATTACAGAAAGTCGGCGCGAAAGTCCATCTCTTCAAGAGATGGGATAAATTCACCCCCAGATTTAGGAAATAGAGAATAGGGAATTAGTATCAATTATTTCTCTTTCTGCCCCCTGTCTCCTGTCCCCTGCCCTCTGCCCCCTGCCCCCTGTCCCCTTTCAAGGGTAGGTTTTTTAGAATCTCGAAAATAGTTGAGAAAATTCTCAATTTTTTAACGTGGTTTGCTCGTTTCAGGATTTAAGCATCGGCTGAAATAGTCAAAAAATGACCAAATACAAAACCCCTACCCTTGAAAGCCCCCTGTCCCCCGCTCCCTGCTTTCCCCTCATTCCATTAAGATAATGAAACTCCTGCTGAAATCAGTCAAAATATTCATTTATAGCTTACTTCTAGTTAGTGCCTGTGCGCTTACAGTCTTCGCTCATAATCCCATTGACCACGGGCAAGACAAACAAGATAAACATCAAAATTCTCTAGCACAACAGGCTCACCTAGCTGTAAGAAAGAACGTAACTGACCTAACACCAGCAGAGAAAACAGCTTTTGTCAAAGCTATCAAAACCTTAAAAACTATAATTCCCGCAGGTAGCAAGCTCAGTATTTACGACCAATTCGTTGCCATACATCTAGGGGCAACACGCTTGATTCATAACCATAAAGGGCATTCCGATAGTTCCGTCCAAGAACTTGCTCATGAAAATGCCGCATTTTTCCCTTGGCATCGAGAATATATCCGCAGATTTGAACAAGCTCTGCAAGCAGTAGACCCAACTGTTACTCTGCCATACTGGGATTGGACAGACGCCAAAGCACTTAATGTGATTTTTAATGATGACTTTCTTGGTTCTAACGGTCAAGGAGTAACCATCAAAATTCCAAATCAGGGAAACTTTACAGGCGGGCCTGTAAAGTCTGGGGCTTTTTCGGCTGCAAATGGCTGGGTTATGAATCCAGCATTAAACATTGACACAGATACCGGAACATCCTTAGGTACATCACTTGTACGCTTTCTCCGACTACCTCCTGCCAGTGATTACCCTTTGCCCAAAAAAGATATTGAGCGTGTCCTTCGTCTTAATGACTATTCTCTATTTCGGGCTGCTTTGGAAGGATTTATCTCTGTAGATGAGCAGGGTAAAGTCACTCCAGGAGGATTCATACATAACTATATTCATGGCTTAGTCGGTGGGGTACAGATAGACGCAAGTACCAGACCCATAAAGTTTAAGAGTCTGGGTACGATGAGTAATATACCAAGTTCGCCTTATGACCCGGTGTTTTGGCTGCATCATGCGAACGCAGACCGCCTCTGGGCTGAATGGCAAGACAACGGTCATCAAGGTAGCGATTTTTATCCTCCTGATGGTCATAGTCAGCCTTATGGACACAATCTTAAAGACCTAATGTGGCCTTGGGACGGCGGTATGTCTACCCCCAAAGCTACGGGCTTAGGAGATTTACTATCCCTATTACCAAAATTTAACTCTCAAGATTTGGTGCGCCCTATAGACGTTTTGAATCACAGAAAACTGGGCTATACCTACTAAACTTGGAAAAATCAAACGCAAAGATGATTCAGCTGTGGCATAAGTTCTAAAAAGTTAGAACGAGAGTAAAAAATACTTGAACATGAAAGGATTTTAAACAGTGGTAAGCATACTAAACATCAAAACTGCAACTGTGCAACCAGATTCTTTGGGCAGGTTTGGAAAATTCGGCGGTAAATATGTCCCGGAAACCTTAATGCCTGCATTAAGTGAATTGGAAGCGGCGTATCACCAATATTGCAATGAGCCAAGTTTTCAGGCAGAACTGCAAAACTTAATGCGTGATTATGTAGGACGACCCAGCCCATTATATTTTGCTGAACGCCTGACAGCAAATTACGCAAGACCAGATGGCACGGGAGTGCAAATTTATTTAAAGCGCGAAGATTTAAATCATACAGGCGCTCACAAAATTAATAATGCTTTGGCTCAGGTTTTACTAGCCAAGCGCATGGGTAAGCAACGGATTATTGCGGAGACAGGTGCAGGTCAACATGGCGTAGCAACTGCAACTGTGTGTGCGCGATTTGGTTTGAAATGTGTGATTTACATGGGCGTCCAGGATATGGAACGCCAAGCCCTGAATGTGTTTCGCATGAAATTAATGGGTGCAGAAGTTCGACCAGTGGAAGCAGGTACAGGAACTCTCAAGGATGCGACTTCTGAAGCAATTCGGGATTGGGTGACGAATGTAGAAACAACTCATTACATCCTGGGTTCGGTTGCTGGGCCTCATCCCTACCCGATGATTGTGCGTGACTTCCACGCGGTAATTGGTGTAGAAACTCGCGCTCAATGCCAAGAAAAATGGGGAGGACTACCAGATATTTTACTGGCTTGCGTGGGTGGAGGTTCCAACGCGATCGGCTTATTCAATGAGTTTGTGCATGAACCTTCGGTGCGTTTAATTGGAGTCGAGGCGGCAGGTGAAGGTATAAATACAGAAAAACACGCTGCTACCTTGACAAAAGGAAAAATAGGTGTATTGCACGGTGCAATGAGCTATTTACTGCAAGATGATGACGGTCAAGTCATCGAAGCTCATTCAATTAGTGCCGGATTGGATTATCCCGGTGTTGGGCCTGAGCATAGTTATCTAAAGGATTATGGTCGCGCCGAGTATTACAGTGTTACCGATAAGCAGGCTTTAGATGCATTTCAAAGGCTTTCGCAATTAGAAGGAATTATTCCAGCCTTAGAAACTGCTCATGCGATCGCTTATCTAGAAACCCTTTGTCCCCAGTTAACAGGCAATCTCCGCATCGTCATCAATTGTTCCGGCAGAGGTGACAAAGATGTGCAAACCGTCGCCAAAGTCTTAATTCCTTAATTTTCTCTTCTTATTGTCATTTGCCTTTTGTTATTTGTCATTGGTCATTTGTCCTTCGTAAATGACCAGTGACCAATACGACTCTTGGAGAGGCTGCGCCAACAGCTTCTCTACCAGGGGCTGTTCGCGTTCTCTCAGCACAAGTGACCGATAACCAATGACAAATGACAAATGACCAATGACCAATGACTAACTATGATGGCTGTAACTCAAACTTTACCCAATAACATCTTTATCCCTTGTGAGTTTTACAACTGGCCAGCTTTATTGCAACAGTTGCTGAATCGGCAATCGTTGACGGTTTCCCAAGCTGCGGCTCTAATGGAGGGTTGGCTCACAGATGCCATTCCCCAAGCATTATCAGGAGCGATTTTAGCTGCAATTCAAGCTAAAGGCGTATCTGCACAAGAATTAGTTGGCATGGCTAGTATCTTGCAATCCCAATCCTCAGTACCCAGTAGCCAATTCCCAACCCCCCTAATAGACACCTGTGGAACTGGTGGAGATGGTGCTTCAACCTTTAATATTTCCACTGCTGTTGCTTTTGTCGCCGCTGCTGCTGGGGTAAAGGTTGCCAAACATGGCAATCGTTCGGCATCCAGCAAGACTGGTTCCGCTGATGTGCTGGAAGCTTTGGGTATAAATCTCAACGCCACTCCTGAAAAAGTACAAGCCGCAGTTGGCGAAGTTGGAATCACCTTTTTGTTTGCTCCTGGCTGGCATCCTGCACTCAAAGCGATCGCTACTTTGCGAAAAACTTTGAAAGTGCGGACTGTTTTTAACTTGCTCGGCCCGTTAGTAAATCCCATGCGACCCACAGGGCAAATTATTGGTGTCAACGACCCGCTTTTACTAGAGGAGATTGTTCAAGCTTTATCCCAATTGGGATGTCAGCAAGCGATCGCACTCCACGGACGGGAACGTTTAGATGAAGCTGGTTTGGCAGATGTAACTGACTTGGCTGTACTCCAAGATAAAAAAGTGCGTTGTCTAACGCTGAATCCTCAAGAACTTGGTTTGAGTTTTGCACCAACTGCGGCTTTGCGCGGTGGAGATGTCCTAGAAAATGCGGAAATCTTAAAGGCAGTTCTCCAAGGGAAAGGCACTCAAGCGCAGCAAGATGTAGTCGCTTTAAATACAGCCCTAGCACTCCAAGTTGGTGAAGCTATTCATGGGGAAACAGATGTTTTAGCAGGTTGTGTTAAAGGTATTGCCCTTGCCAAGGAAATTCTGCAAAGCGGCGTAGCTTGGACAAAACTAGAACAACTTGCTGAATTTTTGCGCTAGACGAACCTCTCCTACGAGGAGCTACGGTGTACACGCAAGTCTTCTAAAGCTGCCCTACACCTTAACCTGCAATCCCAATGCATTGACCTGCAATTCCAGTACATCGACCCGCAATGTTAATGCATCAACTTGCAATTCCAGTATATCGACCCGCAATGTTAATGCATTGACCTGCAATGCCAGTGCATCGACCCGCAATATTAATGCATCGACCTGTAAAGATTAGCCCACCCAAACTATACACAAGGAAAAACAAATGATTATCATACTTAAGACCGGTACGCCTGTTGAGGAAATTACTCGCATCAGTCAAGAACTGAGTCAAACTTGGAAAGTCACGGTAGAAAAAAGCATTGGCACTCATAAAGTTGTGCTAGGGCTAATTGGTGATACCACTAGCATCGATAAATTACAGGTTCAGGAATTTAGCCCTTGGATTGAGCAAGTAGTACGAGTGCAACAACCTTTCAAGCGGGTAAGCCGAGAATTCCGAGATGGAGAAGCCAGCCAGGTTGTTGTACCGACACCTAACGGTGATATTTATTTCGGCGAACATCATCCGATCATAGTGGTAGCCGGGCCTTGTTCCGTTGAAAATGAAGCGATGATTGTGGAGACAGCAAAGCGGGTGAAGGCAGCAGGAGCACAGTTTCTGCGTGGCGGAGCCTACAAACCTCGTACTTCACCTTATGCTTTTCAAGGGTATGGTGAAAGCGCTTTAGATTTGTTAGCAGCAGCGCGGGAAGCTACGGGTTTGGGCGTCGTCACAGAACTGATGGATGCTGCCGATTTATCAGCAGTAGCGAGAGTAGCTGACATAATCCAAATCGGAGCGCGGAATATGCACAACTTTTCGTTGCTGAAAAAGGTAGGCGCTCAAGATAAACCAGTGCTACTGAAGCGAGGGATGTCTGCCACAATTGACGAGTGGCTGATGGCGGCAGAATATATTTTGGCATCTGGAAATCCAAACGTGATTCTTTGTGAGCGGGGAATCAGAACCTTTGATGGCAAATATGCCCGGAATACTTTAGATTTATCGGTGCTTCCGGTGTTGCGATCGCTTACCCATTTACCGATTATGATTGATCCCAGTCACGGTACAGGTAGGTCTGAATATGTTCCATCTATGGCAATGGCTGCGATCGCCGCTGGTACAGATGCGTTGATGATTGAAGTTCACCCCAATCCAGCTAAGGCTTTATCCGATGGCCCCCAATCTCTCACTCCTGATAAATTTGACCGCTTGGTTCAAGAAATGTCAGTTCTGGGCAAAGTAGTTGATCGCTGGTCTACACCTGCATTTGATAGTATTGGTGAAAGCCACATTCTCTTCACGCCAGAACTCTCAAAGTAGATAAAGCGTCATCTTAACCGATTTTTTGCAAATGGCTAAACCTGATCAACAGATTCTTTCCTCTAAAAAATCCGTTGATTAGGTTTTATTGAAAAGAGTATAGGATATCGGCTACCTATTTTTTTTAAGTTCGTGCATACTTCTCACGACCTTTGTAACTAAATTTCTGGGTGTAAATCTGACGCTTTCACTCAATATCTTATTTCTCATCCCAGGAACGACAACGGTTTTGTTTGTCATTAAGCTGCGATAACCAATCCTAGCAACGGTTTCCGTATCCATCATTCTGTTAACGCTAGCAATCTTTGAATCTTCCATTGCAGCAGTTTGTTGAAATTCCGATGCTGTTGGCCCTGGACAAAGAACAGTCACGCTAACACCTGTGCCCTCCAATTCATTAGCGATCGCTTCTGAAAATGATAAGACATAAGCTTTAGTTGCGAAATAAACTGCCATTAGAGGCCCTGGTTGAAAAGCAGCCGCTGAGGCTACATTTAATATTTTTCCATATTTTTGCTCGACCATATCTTTAAGGAACAATTTCGTTAAATGAGTCAGGCTGACCATATTTACCTGAAGCATTTTCAGTTCAATGCTGAGGTCTGTTTCGTTAAATACTCCATAAGTACCAAAGCCAGCATTGTTAACTAGTACATCAATCTTGATGGATGCTTGCTGTAGTTCTGTGAAAATTTCTTCTGGGGATGTTGGGATAGATAAATCCTTGGCAAAAATTTTGACAAAAATGCCAAACTTTTGGGGAAATTCATCTAGAATTTCAGTAAGTTTTTCTTCATTCTTATCCACTAACACAAGATTATAGCTATGACGAGCAAAAATCTGGGTTAATTGATAGCCTATTCCACTAGCCGCTCCTGTAATTAGAGCAGTTTTTTTTTCCCGACTTTCGGATGTTTGATTCATCTGACAAAACTAACTTGAATTAATTGAAGTTTTATAAATTTAGCTACAGCAATATATAATGTTTGCTGTAGCTATTTATGAAGACAAAAAATGATGCTAACCACCTGAAATGAGTATGTTTCAATCAAACCGCTTCGCAAAGTCATTAGTCATTAGTCCTTGTAATAAGACGCCTACAAGGAACGTGGTTTAAATTAGTCCGAAGTTAAGAAAGTTTTTTTCGCCCACTCTCTTGCGAGGTATGTACTAAAAAACTCTTGATCAATAACTAATAACTAATGACCCTTCGGGTGACGCTCGTGCCTCGCTAGCGCTGCGCTAACGCCAGTTGCTCATGGGGGAAACCCCCAAGACCGCACTGGCTCACCAATGACTAATGACTACTTCATCAAGCATATTAGGCACAAATATAAAAATCTGTATCTATATAAACAAGAGCAAGAACATTTAATAGCGTCATCAATGCCACAGCATAATTCCGTTGCAATAACTGACGTGCAAGCAGCACAAGAACGAATTTTGGGAATTGCCCACCGCACACCTGTGCTGACTTCTAGAATCGTTAACGATCGCACCAATAGCCAAGTGTTTTTTAAGTGCGAAAACTTTCAACGCACGGGGGCATTTAAATTTAGAGGTGCGTACAATGCCCTAGCGCAACTATCGGTAGCAGAGAAACAAACAGGCGTTCTTACCTATTCATCGGGAAATCATGCCCAAGCGATCGCTTTAGCTGGAAAACTCCTAAATATTCCCACCACCATTGTCATGCCTGATGATGCTCCCGCTGTCAAACAAACTGCTACTCGTGGTTATGGTGCCCAGATAATTTTGTACAATCGCCAAGAAACAAACCGAGAAGAATTAGCCCAAAAATTAGCACGCGATGGCTCTTTGACACTCATTCCCCCTTACGATCATCCCTATGTAGTTGCAGGACAGGGGACAACTGCTTCAGAACTGATCCAAGAAGTTGGTGAATTGGACTTATTATTAGTCTGACTTTTCCCGTTAAGTCTCTTTTGCAAGCTGCCAACCCTCACAGAGATCGTGTAATTTTAACCAACCTCGCCACAGTACTTGAATGCCAAT
>NZ_JBALGC010000083.1:0-8313 GCF_036916575.1 Nostoc sp. | reverse complement strand
TGGCATTCAAGTACTGTGGCGAGGTTGGTTAAAATTACACGATCTCTGTGAGGGTTGGCAGCTTGCAAAAGAGACTTAACGGGAAAAGTCAGATTCAGCAAGAAGTTAAAGATCAAAACTGAATTGCTTTTCAACAAAAAATTGATAGTAAAGTATAAATCAAAGAGTCAACGATGATCTAAATTAATTTCTGATGCATTGATAAAAAGATTTCAAAAAATCCTATTGGGGGCTATATGGGGGCTATATATACCCCAACAGTAGCTCACTACTTTGGGGATATTTTGACCCCTATATAGGGTACATATAGGTGCTAAATGGGGTATATTTGACTGATTAGCATTTTGTACCCCACTTAGCCCCCAAAGGGTTATGATAAACTCTTGAGTCTGGATCAAAAAGGGGGAGTTATTTTATTTTTCTCTCCCCCACTCCCCAAAATTATCTGAATAGATAGCTTTCACTTTCTCAAAGTGTATTACCTTTGTCTTTATGTCAAACATTCACACGTTGCAAAAAATTTTTCCTGCGGGTTTTGATAACGGTTACGGAAGTCTCAAACTTTTAGTCGAAGGGTTTGAAGTAGTTCGTGTCCCCAGCTATATAACCAATGCCGAGATGGAAGATGTTCCAGGGCGTGTAGTTTTTAACGGTAGTGCTTATACTGTTGGAGAGTCTGCTTACCGGACAGGGAATTATTTTGACCGGAATACCGATAATAATGAAAACAAAGTCAACAACGCATTATTGACTTTATTGGGTGCATTGGCACATTTACCACACCGTAAGGCTTGGCACTTAAAATTAGTTGTCAGTTTACATGATGTTGGTCTGGCATCAGAACTACAAAAAGTACTCAATGGAGAATATCAGCCAATACTTGCTGGCAAACAATCAGACGTAAAAGTAGAAGTGCTGAAAGTCGTTCTAGAGGGGATGGGTGCATTGTTTGGGCATCAACTACCCAAAAAATTAACTATTTTAGACTTTGGCAATGGTACAACCCTGTATTCTCGTTACAACCAGGGGAAACGAGAAGTTCACACCGCCTACCCCATAGGTGTAGAAGTTCTCATCGATGATATTTCCCAAAAGATGAAACATCTAAATGGGGGAAAAATCGGGGATGCCTCCAAAATCCGATTTTGTCTGGAAATGGGACATACCAAGTACAGCCGTGACATCGATATCAAAGATATATACAGTGCTTGTTTGAAAGATTGGTATGAAAGATACTTGAAGAAAGTGGTGAATTTGACACTTGATGCCAAGCACCAAGGGGATGAAATCTGGGCGATTGGTGGAGGTTGCCTCTTACCAGGATTTAAAAAGTTGTTAGAGAAGAATGGCTTCAAAATCCTGGACAACCCTGTGGAAGCTAATGTTTTTGGGCTTCTAGAAATGGCAAAAACTATTAGCAGCAAGAATTCAGCAAACACATCTCTTAAGTGAAGTTATAACAATGACAGATAAACAAGACTTAGCTCCGGTAAAAATTAGGCTCAAAGATAACTACCGAGAACGCAT
Organism: Nostoc sp.; assembly: GCF_036916575.1. Classification (GTDB taxonomy): domain Bacteria; phylum Cyanobacteriota; class Cyanobacteriia; order Cyanobacteriales; family Nostocaceae; genus Nostoc. Next base: position 6,786 of record NZ_JBALGC010000083.1, on the reverse strand, counting down.
ATTTGCAGAATCGCAAAAACTAGATAAAAGTTACCTGGACACGCTTTACTTTATCGTTGATTGCTATTTTGTTTTCATCAAGGCTGGATTACCTGCACAACTTTTAGCTGACACACCGATTAATACTGAGTTAAACCAACTTCCTTCAATGACTTCAACTCCATTTGCACAGGAAAAAGAAGAAGATTCTTCAGGGGAAACATTCAGACTTGATTTTGATTTGTAACCATCAAATGAAGTTGGCAACGGTAAACAAGGGGAATTAGGCTTAAGGGTGGTAAGTGGAATGGCACGCTTGTTAAACGTAAATCCCTGGTATTCCTGGATCAAAGGGTGTGGGGTTGCAGGTTCGGGTATGGGAAATTAAAAAGATGTTGAACTCCTTGAGGTACTGGCATTCAATTGTCTGGAACACACTCAGCCTACACCCTATCCCCAACAAGATAGCCAGCAAGGAGGTTTCACATGAATCAAGCGTGCCATTCCATTAGTGAGAGCTAATTCATCAGCGATCGCTTACGGTCGTTCATGTCAGCATAAAGTTATTCTTTCTCCTCCTCTTCCTCGTATTCATAATGTGCATAGTCTTTCCCGTGTTTTTCGTACCAATAACCGGAATAAAGACCTGTGGGAGATGTCGGAATTATTGACTGACTCAATTTGCAGCGATTTGGACAAGCACCCGCAAACACGAGGTCATGGGGCAATAGAGTTGTCTATGAGACTAAGATTAAGTGGGAACCTTTCAACTTGTGAAGAAGTAGCTAAATTTATTGAAGGTATCTTATGTACCCTTCATGGTGGTATCAACCTTGGGAATGGCAAAAAAATCAGCGTCAATTGCTGACCCGCGCTAGAAGTTATGCAGATATTTATCCTGATGATTATCGACAGCTAAAAGCTGAATGCAACAGAATACGAGAGAAAATCGGAAACTGGACTTTAGACTAGTTCCCGGTGCGAAACTAAATTTCCAAAAAATAAGCATACAGATTTAAGATGTTTCCAGCAACTAAAACCAAGGTTTTTAGGCTTTATAGAATGAGCTTTCTGAGTTTCGCACCGGGAACTATAAGTATAAGGAAGTTGGGAATTTATATGGTTTAAGAAATTGGGTTGAATATGGACTCAAGCAAAGTAAAAATGAATTGGGCTGGGCTGCTGAACCGAGTGACTGACTATTCTCAAATTCAAAAATGGTGGGAAATAGTTATGAGTACTTATCTTTTGGTTAGTCTTCACTCTCAAGTCTTGAACAATACTCAGGGTAAAGGCATTAATGAACCAGCAGATCCAGTTTCTAATGAGGCTTCTGGCGCTTGAATATCGAGAACAAGCAGCGTGAGGACGATCGCAAAAACGCCACCCACTAACGTCTCAATTCTCTGAGTGTCTAGTGATTGGGGGGTGTTTGTGTTGGGTGAATGCGATCACACAGTCGCTATACAGTCAATATTACTGGGTTAATATGGCAACATTTTATTTTCTTCTGCTCCACTGTTTGCAGATTCTTCAAATTGACTGCTAGGTGATGGAGGCGTATCTGTCTTAATTGGACCCCCTTCAAGTTCAACTACAGGTTTCAAGTCTACTCTCACCGGAACACCTTGAGAAAGGCAAATATCGTTACCCTGGTGCTGGATTGACAGCTCTGTTCCCTGTCGGAGTAAATAGATTACGGATTCCTTTTGAATATCGACTTCCAGCTGTTGCCCTCGGATGGTTAAAGGAAATCGCAACCGTTTGATGTTTTCAGGCAATCTGGGGCGGAAGGATAAGCAGCCATTACAGTCTCGCAATCCGCCAAATCCATAAACCATCATCATCCACGTTCCCCCCATTGCCGCGATATGGCAGCCCTCTTTGACATTACCTGAGACATCTCCCAAATCCATCAGCGCGGCGTATTTCGCATATTCGATCGCCTTCTTCATATAGCCAATTTCGGCAGCAACAATGCTTTGAATGCACACCGAAAGAGAAGAATCGCCCGTTGTCAGCGGATCGTAATAGTCAAAGTTGCGATGTTTTTGTTCAGGGGAAAACTTATGCCCTAACAAAAACATTGCCAGTACGATGTCGGCTTGCTTAATTACCTGATGGCGGTAAATTACTAACGGATGAAAGTATAATAGCAGAGGATATTTGTCAGCTGGGGTATTTTCAAAGTCCCATACCTCATCGTCTAAGAAACCATCGTTTTGCAGGTTAATTCCTAATGGTTCATCAAAGGGCAGATACATATTATCTGCTGCTTTCTTCCAGTCTTCGCTCTCAGCAACTTTTAAGTCGGTCTTATCGACTAAGCTGATAAATTGCTCTGGATAGCGATCGCGTAGCATTTCAACTGTTGTAGCGGCATCCCATAAGTTCTCTCGTGCCATCAAGTTAGTGTAGGTGTTGTTATTCACGACAGTGTTGTATTCATCCGGTCCCGTAACTCCGTGAATGCAGAACCGATCGCCCACTCGCCCAGAGAAAAACCCAAGGCTGTACCACATCCGCGCCGTCTCGACCAACATTTCTGCCCCTTGTTTGAACAGAAATTCCTCATCCCCTGTGGCTAACACATACTTTTTCAGGGCATACATAATATCGGCATCAATATGATACTGAGCCGTTCCCGCCGCATAGTAAGCAGAGGATTCTTCGCCATTGATGGTTCTCCACGGAAACAGCGCTCCATCTTGGTTGACTTCTCGCGCTCGCTGTCGTGCCTTGTCCAGCATACTGTAGCGAAACATCAGCAAGTTTTTGGCAATCTGAGGAGCCGTATAAATCAGAAATGGCAGGACATAAATCTCCATATCCCAGAAGTAATGCCCTTCATAAGCTTGGCTGGTGAGTCCTTTAGCCGCAACACCAGCTCCTTCTGCTCGTGCTGAGGCTTGAAAGATTTGAAATAAATTAAAGCGTAGCGCTTGCTGAATGGCATCGGGTGTTTCATCAGGCTCAGACGGATGTGCTTCGATTTGGATATCGCTGCGATCCCAAAAGTCATCTAGATACTGCCGTTGACTAACTAGTAAATTGTCAAACCCGTGGCTCATAGCACGATCGAGCAATCGCTCTGCTCGTTCGCATAATTCTGTAGTTGGAGAATGGCCAGAGGTGTGATACGTCATGTACTTGACCAATCGAATCGAAACTCCAGGTTGGGCATCAACCGAGAAGACAACTTCGCCATTGTCTTGGGAACACCGACTGTTATCGGTGTAGGAACACGCAGTTTCAAACCAATGATCGACTCCACAGGCGATCGTCATCTGACTGTTTCTAGTGATGTGACCCAGGACAATCCGACGATCCTTGATGTAGTGCTGTTGAGGCAGCAGCACCCGCTCTTTAAAGCCCTTCGCTAGGCGAGGATCGCCTTCACTAGCACGGGCAGAAGGGTCGTAGTGCATTTGAGAGGAAATAACAATAGGTGCTGTCGCGTTGAGAATTGTCACCTCGTAAGAAATGGCAGCGAGATGTCGATGGGCAAAGGAAACAAGTCGGCGCGAACGAATAGATACTTGCTTACCAGCTGGTGTTTCCCATAAGATCTCTCGGCTGAGCGTACCACCTTGCATATCGATTGCCCGCTCGTAGTGAAGCAGATTGGCAGTCGGCAGGTAAAATGGCTCATCATCCACGTATAGTTTAATAATTTTGCTATCTGTGACATTGACGATCGTCTGTCCAACTTTGGCGAAACCGTAAGCTTCTTCCGCGTAAACAATGGGCCAAGTTTCATAGAAGCCATTGATGAAGGTGCCATTTTGACTGACAGGCTCGCCTTCCTCAAATACGCCTCGCATTCCTAGATAGCCATTTGCTGTGGAAAATAGCGTTTCCATTTGTCCTAAGAAGCGAGGATAAAACTGTTTCTCAACCCATCGCCAAGACTCAGGAGGATAAATATATTTGGGAGGATTTATCTGTTCGCGTTGCAGCATAATCTCTGATCTATGACAACAGCTCGCTCAAATCTCGGACAACAATATCGGCTCCGTTTTGCAACAGTGCATCGGCATTCTGAGTCTGATCGACTCCTACCACCAATCCAAACTTGCCAACATGACCTGCTTGCACTCCAGAAATGGCATCTTCAAAAATAACCGCTCGTTTTGGCTCCACCCCAAGTTGTTCTGCTCCCAATCGAAAAGCATCTGGAGCTGGCTTCCCTGCTAAGTGCAATTGATCAGTAAGATTCCCATCGACGATCGCACCAAAGTAGTCTTCAATCTCAGCCGCTTTGAGAACCGCTTCGCAGTGATGGCTCGATGAAACAACCGCCATCTTGAACCCTTGTTGGTGCAGATGACGGACAAGAGCAATTGAGCCGTCATAGACTTCAACTGATTGTGAATGAAGCACTTCATCAAAATAAATATCCTTAAAATTGCCAAGCCCACAAACCGTGCTATACTCTGGCGGATCGGATGGATTACCGTAGGGCAATTGAATGCCGCGCGATGCTAAAAAACTTTGAACGCCGACATATCGCATCTTGCCATCGACATAGAGTTTGTAGTCATCCACAAGATCGAAAGGCTTAAAAGGCTCACCAGTCTTTTGGGCATGTTGTTGGAGAAACTCATCAAATAATCGCTTCCAACAGGCAGCATGAATCTTTGCAGTTGCAGTTAGTACCCCATCTAAATCGAATAAGGCAGCATCAAACTGACTTGAGGTAATAAATAAGTTAGGCTTGTTCATCAGATCTAGTAACGTCAACTTAAATCGCCACAAAAAGATATTCAGATTCGGCGCTTTTAGTCTTGACTGAGCGCCTTGACTAGCTTTCTCAGCACGATCGCACCCACAACGACACCACCCACAATTTTAGCTACTTTGACTGCTTGCTTCACACCATCACAGTGGTGTCGCTCAAAAACTTCATCTTTCAGCCATTCAGTCGTAGCTTTAAAGTTGTGCAGTGGTGTGGGCAGTAATTCCAAATAAGTACCCTGCCGAATTAAATGCCCTGCCTCGCCGTCTATCTCAAACTCGTTGAAAATATTGGCAACGCTTTCATCTAGCCCCAACTTGAGTAAAGTACCGCGCAAATTGACTTTAGCAGGTTTCAAGCCGTAGCCCAACGCCATCAGTAGTATTCATAGAGTAGCGGTTTGAAGCAGAAGCGATCGTTTTGGTCGATCAGGTCGAGCGAGGATAGTGTTCGTGGCGCAGATGCAGAGCGGTGAATAGCCCAGTAAATCCACCCCCTACAATTACGGTTTGATAAACAGGATTGGTCATAACACGACTCTCACAAGATGAATAAAGGTTAAGGTTGCCAGAGGTAGAGCAGTGAAAATAAAATCAGCCAAATTACATCGACAAAGTGCCAAAATAGCGATGTGGCACTGACACCGAAATGAGTTCGGTTGTAGTTGCCTGGAATAAAGAAACGACCAAACATCAGCAGTTGCAGCCCAATTCCCGCTAGTACGTGTAGTGTAGTCCGTGAAAGCCCGTGAGCAGATAAAACGTTGTGCCAAACAGACCTGTCGTCAGCTTGAAGGCCAGCTAGTGCAGGCGGGCAGAAATAACTAACCAGTGGTAGAAGTAGTATCAAACACTGATAAGCTCAAAGAATCAAAACAAAAGGGAGAGGGGAGAAATGCCTCAACCAGTTGCGATCGCCATCAGATTAACCGAACAACAAAAACGGTTGTTAGAACAAATAACTCGCGCCCGTACAAATCCGTATCGGCTAGTGCAAAGGGCACAGTTAATCGGATTCACGCTTATCTGGTGCGAATATTGCTGAAACAAACGCATTTATGGCGGGAGAAAAGCAAATACTCATATTTAGCGATGCTGGCGGCACAGGCAGAAGTTACCATGCGGATCTAAACGCTGTGAATCGCAGACGGCGATCGCACTATTTGCTAGAAGCTGGTTGGAGGGCTGACAAAGCAATTCAGGGACTTGGGCGGAGTCATCGGACGAATCAAGCATCTGCACCAATATTTCGACCTCTAACTACCAACGTCAGGGGTGAACGTCGGTTTATCTCAATGATCGCTCGAAGGTTAGACAGTCTCGGCGTACTCACCCGTGGACAAAGACAAACTGGGGGAAACGGCATATTTGATACCAAGGATGATCTAGAGTCTGAGTATGCGGAATATGCTTTGTATGAATTATTTAAGCAGATTTATCAGGGTAGATTCGCACAAGTCCCACTCGGAACCTTTGAGGAAATGACTGGGTTATCGCTGACTTCCACGGAAGGAGGAATGAAAATCGACCTCCCACCATTGCGGCAGTTCCTCAATCGTCTGCTGGCTTTAAAAATTGGGATGCAGAATCTCATTTTCGAGCGGTTTGAACTGCTACTGAGTCAACAAATTGAAACGGCGAAAGCTCAGGGAATTTTTGAGGTCGGAGTGGAAACACTTCGGGCAGAACGGTTTACGGTTGCTAGCACAGAGACAGTTTATACTCATCCGGTTAGCGGTAGTACTACCAATTACTTAAAAATCGAACGAGTTCAAAAAGCTGACATCAAAACTGCAATTGAAGCGGTCGATTTAACGACAAACTACTGGGGACGGCTAATGGTAAATGATAAGTCTTGTAAGGCGGCTGTCTGCATTCCCACACACAGCATCTTTAACGATGATGGTGGAGTTGTGCCAAGGGTTTTGTTGGTACGACCACAAAAAGAAATGCGTGTACCTCAAGAAAAGTTAATGGGACTTAAACAAAAGTAAAAGACAAAAAAAGGTATAATGCTCAACCAGATTAACTTTCACGTTGTAAAAGGCTGATGAAAGAAACGACCCCCGC
>NZ_JBALGC010000082.1:0-113406 GCF_036916575.1 Nostoc sp. | reverse complement strand
GGTTATAAGCGAGGTCGCGCCAGAGCAGAAAAGGAAAGCTGTTTGAGTGATTGGGTTCTAGATTATGCCACACACAAATGCCAAGTTCTCGCTGTAGATGCTCATATAAATATTTTTTCTTAATTAGTCTTATAGAGTTCTTTAATAATACAATATAATTTCATAAATATCTCTGCAATAAAAACAAACAGTCATGGATACTCAAAAGCTAAACCAGTTAAAAGATCAGATAAAGCTAGAAATGAGTGAGATTTTGAATAACTCTAACTTCAGCAAGCTAACGGAGGATTATGGTATACAAGAAAAGGGGGCTTTGAAATTTAAGTTTCAATGTAGTATTGACCTAACTAAAATTGAATTTAGTGATCAGGATTCTTTACAAGCGATTCCAGATCAGCAAACCGTTGAATTGGATTGCATCTGGTGTATTAAGCATCAACGTTGTTGTGATTGATATATAAAGAGTACGAGAATTGAGGCAAGATACACATAAGTGAAATTTATGTTTAGAGGGGTTTGAGTAGCATGAAGCGCTATTACAATCGTCATCGTTTCACTTATGTGCATCCTTGACTTACTGAGTCCCTCTCCCATCATTGATGGTAGCTACGGTACTTGCTGCCAAATACTTTTCCAATGTTTACAAAAATCGTCCACATCACAAAAAACTTGGGTAACATCTAGCCGAAATACAATTGATTCCATCGCTAAGACACCATACGTATTTTTGTTCTAACATACCAGTCTCAGCTTTTTTTGTGTCGTTTTCAACCCCGTCGAACTCACGTAAAAAAGAGTAATATCTATTATGAGTAATCTTTGGGTCTGGTTGAAAAGTCTGGGAGTTGCAATAGGTAGTTTAATAGTCTTCTCTGCAAACTGTGCTATTGCAGAAATTACCCCAGATAGTACTTTAACTGAAAATTCTCGGGTTACAACACAGGACAAGCTCAAAATTATTGAAGGTGGAACCCGAATAAAAAGTAATTTGTTCCACAGTTTTAAGGAGTTTTCCGTACCTGAAGGGAGTACGGCTGAGTTTAAAAATGCTGACGGTGTTCAGAACATTATTAGCCGGGTAACGGGTAATAATGGTTCTAATATTTATGGCACTCTTAAAACTCAGGGTACAGCCAACCTGTTTCTGATTAATCCCAACGGGATTATGTTTGGTCCTAATGCTTCTTTAAACATTGGTGGTTCATTTATAGCGAGTACAGCAAGTAGTATAAATTTTGCTGATGGGACTAAGTTTAGTGCTACAAACCCCCAAACCACACCCCTGCTAACAGTAAGTGTACCCATTGGCTTACAATTTGGAGCAACTGCGGCTCTCATACGCAATCAATCCCAAGCAAGTCCAAATGGTGCAAGTTCCCCTGTAGGTCTGGAAGTGCAGCCAGGCAAAACATTGGCATTGGTAGGCGGTGATATAACGCTGGAGGGTGGAAATTTAACAGCAGAGTCGGGAAGAATTGAACTAGGAAGTGTCGCTAGCAATAGTTTGGTCAGTTTGAACTCAACGAACCAAGGTTGGGTTTTGGGGTATGAAAGAGTCAAGGATTTCCAGAACATTCAACTAATCCAGCGAACTGTTAACGGTTCTAATATTTTATCCTTTGTAAATACCAGTGGTGAGCGTGGCGGTATTATCCAGGTGCAAGGCAACGCTGTGGAACTAGTTGGTAATGGTGTTTTATTATTAACGCAAACTAGAGGTGACAAAAATGGCGAAGACTTAATGATTACCAGTAGAAAATTAATTGTTCGGGATGGCGCACAAGTACTCACTTCTACTATAGGTCAGGGTATGGGGGGAAATTTGATCGTGAATGCCTCTGAGTTCGTAGAATTAGTTGGTAGTAATACTGGAAGAACTACATTAGCTACGTCAACTTTTGGTGCTGGAAAGGCAGGTGATATTACAATCAACACTAACAGGTTGCGTATCCAAGATGGGGCAGAAGCATCAACAGAGTCTAGCGGAGTTTTCCTTGATGAGGAATCTCTTTCACAGCGGCTATTTAGACCAGCTATAGGAGTAGGAGGGAATTTAACGGTGAACGCTTCCGAGTCCGTAGAGCTAATTGGAACTTCAGCAACAGATCCCAGCAGATTGTTGGCCAGAACTTTAGGTTCCGGAGATGCTGGAGAAGTCAGTGTCACTACAAAGCAATTGATTGTCCGGGATGGAGCTGTAATCAATGTGAGCAGTGAACTTTTAAAGTCATTTTACGAAGGGAATGTACCCAATCTAGGAAAAGCAGGCAATCTAAATTTAAGCGCTCGCTCCATCCTGTTGGATAACGGAGGAAAACTCACAGCTACAAGTGAGTTCGGTCGAGGCGGTAATATTACGCTACAGGTACAAGACTTATTACTGATGCGCCGCAACAGTCAAATATCCACTGATGCAGGTCTAGCCCAGACATTTGGGGATGGTGGTAATATTACCATTAATATTCCATCAGGCTTCATCGTCGCCGTCAATAGTGAAAATAGCGATATCACTGCTAATGCATACAAAGGGAACGGCGGTAGGGTTGATATAACTACCACAGGTATATTTGGTATTCAGAGTCGAAAATCCAATACACCCCAAAGTGACATTACTGCAAGTTCCCAGTTTGGACTCAATGGCACAATACAAATTAACTCCCCAGATGTTGACCCCAGTAAAGGATTAGTAGAACTGCCCGAAAAGGTGGTTGATGCTTCTAGAAAAATTGTTGCTAGCTGCAATGGTGGTACAAAATTAGCAAGGAGTTCATTTACTATAACAGGACGTGGAGGAGTAGCATCTAGCCCTACAGAACCATTGACGGCTGATGCAGTGTTGGTTCCTTGGATAACACTGGAGCCAGAAGGTAGTAATCCTGCTAACGGTTTCCAAAACAGAGCGGTTATTCAGGAGCCAAGGCACACAAAAGATAATCCACAGAAAGTTAATTCTCTTAATCAACCTATTCAACTTGTGGAAGCCCAAGGATGGGTAGTAGATGCCAATGGTAACGTGGTTTTAGTTGCTCAAGAACCAACTGCGATACCCAACAGTCCTGCGCTGACTCCTGGATCTTGTGCTGCTCATTCTTGATTCTTAGTATAGATTTGCATAAGTTTGTAGCGAATTGACAGGTCAGCCCCAACTCTAGGAGACGCTACGCGTAGCTTGCTTCTCCGTAGGAGTACGGGGAAGTCAAAAGTCACTCATTCAAAAGTCAAAATTAAGATTAAGAACCACCAAAATAAATAATGGGGCTTGAGTCAACTGACGTAGTATTTCTTGTACTACGTATCTCGAAATACATTTTTTTATTTTCCATAAATAAATTTAACGCTTGCGTCAGAGCGGCGATTCCCGCTGTAGGCATCTGAACTTTGTAAGAGAGGGGCTTGTACCTTTTTCTTTCTGGTCAAAAATTTGAGTACATTTACTCTTGCCAAATGTGGGTTACATAGTTTTGTTTTTTCGTGCCGACCTACTTACCACAGGTGGATTAATCCTGCTTTTGGGAATGGTGTTCTGTCAACGAACGGCTTTCAAGATATCGTAAAGTAGCTTGTAGCGCTTAAACCCTGCTTCATATAAAGGATTTGCCTGCGGCTGTACCACATTTCGATCCTGTGCGTAGATATTGAGTGCAGCTTCTAAATTGGGGTAGGCACCAATCCCCACCATTGCCAAAATAGCTGCTCCGTAAGCAGCTCCTTCTTCGGCTTTGGGAGCAATGAGTTCTGTTTGCAAAACATCTGCCAAAATTCTTAACCAGATGTTAGAGCGTGCGCCTCCACCCGTTGCTAAGAGTTGATTAACGGGAGCGATCGCGCTGATGAGTGACAACGTTGACCGCAAGCTGAATGCAACCCCCTCTAAAACAGCACGAGTTATATCTGCTTGCGTATGAGCTAATGACAAATTCACTAAAGCACCGCGAGTATCTGGATCGAGGTGGGGACTACGCTCTCCTGAGAGGTGTGGCAGAAATAGAACACCACGGGCACCAGGCAGCGATCGCTCTGCCATATCCATCAGATCGGTGTAGGATATATGCGGTGCAAATCTATCTCGATACCAACGCAGAGAACCACCTGCTGCCAGCGTCACTCCCAGCAGATGATAGCCACCATCTACATGACAGAACAAATGCACCCGACCTTCTGGATCGGGAATTGGCTGATCGCACGGTGCAAAGATAACTCCCGATGTGCCAATACTCAAGCTACCCCGGTTCAGGTTGCTTGATGAGATGCCCAAACCGATGGCTGCTGCTGCATTGTCACCTCCGCCTGTGACCACAGGTAATCCCACAGGTAATCCCACGCGGGCGGCTATTTCTGATTTCAACTGTCCGGCGATCGCGGTAGATTTGATTACCGGGGGAAACAACGCAGGGTTGATATCAAGAGCATGGAGAATATCTATATCCCATTGCTGATTCGCCAGGTTCAGACAGCCGACACCAGAGGCATCAGATGGTTCTGTCACGGCTTCGCCCGTTAGCACATATCTTAGATAATCTTTGGGCAAAAGAATCTGCCACAACCGAGCATAGGCTTGTGGTTCTTCAGTCCGCAACCATAGGAGCTTCGGCAGTTGAAACCCTGTAATTGCCGGATTTCCAGTCCGCTCAATCAACTCCTGACGGGGAATCGTGGCTTCAATCTCAACAACAGCTTTACCCGTGCGCTGGTCGTTCCACAAAATTGCCGGTCTAATTACTTTGCCCTTTGCCTCAAGAGGAACCATACCATGCATTTGTCCAGACAAACCGAGGGCAATCGCCCGATGTCCGTCTAGCTGTTGAGTTACATCCAACAGAGCATCTAAACTTGCTTCGACCCAATCCGATGAGTTTTGTTCCGTCCAACCGGGTTGTGGAGTTAACAGGGGATAGCTTCTGGTTGACTGAGCGATAATTTGCCCTTGCAGATCAACTGCGATCGTTCGCACTCCTCCTGTACCCAAGTCTAAGCCAACTACGATGTCAGTCAATTGCCCCTCCAAATTCTTAAGATTAGAAGGCGGAAATGAAACTTCCGCTTTAAAAGGTCGCGGTTTTAAGCTCTCTTTAAGTTTTCTGCCAGAATCGGGCTAGTGGTCTGTCTTATTAATTTTGAGGGGGTTGAGAAACGAACCGCAAAGGACGCAAAGAGCGCAAAGGAAGAAAAATTAAGATCTTCCTTCGTGTACTTCGCGTACTTCTCTGCGGGACGCTGCACGAACGCGGTTCGTTCCCTTACCCATCCAATTTAGTGTGGTCGAGTACTAGTGTCTCTTTCGCTCCAAACTCATACAATCTGCGTAAATGGTTCGTAACTGACTCAACAAAATACAATGACTGCGATAAATCACCAAAAATCTCAGTGAGGTTGAGCAATTGTTTGGGGTTGCAGCCACTGGAACCAGCTAGTTGAGTCAAAGTACCTGCTATCGGATCATCAATGGGAATGGGGTTACCTTGGTCATCCAGCCCATTAAGGTAACGGAACCAAGCTGCAACCGTTAGGCTCATATAATCAATCGCTCCTCCTTGGCGCAGCGCGTCACGGACTGAGCCTAAAACAAATTTTGGCATTTTGGCGGAGCTATTCAGGCAAAGACGTGGAAGTTGATCCCGAATCTTAGGATTAGCAAAGCGTTCAATTAAGGTCTTTTTGTAATCGTCTAAATCAATCCCAGGTACAGGTTGAAGTGTAGGCGTAACTTCTGCCATCAAATGATCGACGGCTTGCCTAATCAATGGATCTGCCATGACCTGATGAACGTAGGTATAGCCTGCTAAGGAGCCAAGATAGCCAATCAACAAGTGACTAGCGTTGAGCAGCCGGATTTTCATCATCTCATAGGGATGAACATCACTGGTCATCTGAACGCCAACTGATTCCCACTCAGGTCTACCTGCGCTGAAATTGTCTTCGACTACCCACTGAAGAAACGGTTCGGCAACAACTGGAAAGGCATCATCGATGTTAAACTGTTCCGCCACCATTTTGATATCTGCTGGGGTGGTGGCGGGGGTAATGCGATCAACCATACAGTTAGGAAAGGCAACCTGTTCGGCAACCCAACGTCCCAATTCCGGGTTCTGCATTTGAACAAATGCAGTTAACATTTTGCGGGCAATGTTGCCGTTACCTTGCAAGTTGTCGCAGGACAACACGGTAAATGGTGCTATTCCCTGTTGACGGCGGCGATCAAGTGCTGCTGTCAAAAAGCCATATACCCCAATTGGCTGATCAGGATGCTGCAAATCGTACTGAATCGTCGAGTGATTGGCATCAAATTCACCGCTACCTTCAATATAGTAGTAGCCCCCTTCGGTAATGGTGAGGGTGACAATGCGGCATTTGGGATCTGCTAAGGTGTCAATCACAGCTTCGCGGTTATCTGGTGCAAACAAATATTGCGTAATTGCCCCAATTACACGAGCGCGATCGCCTGATGGTGATCTTTCAACTAAGGTATACAAACAATCTTGGGAACTCAATGCATCACGCATTCGTTTGTCGAATTCTAGTAGCCCAACTCCGCAGATTCCCCATTCACTGCCGGGATTTTGATGAAAGTAATTATCCAGATATAAAGCCTGATGTGCTCGATGGAACCCACCCACACCGATATGGACAATGCCATTAGTGATTTGATGGCGATCGTAATTAGGTACGCGAACGTTATTTCTTAAAGCAGACAGAGATGCTTCATTCAGCTTGATTGTTGAGCCTGTGCTGATATTACTGTTCATGGGATTCATTCAGGGTTAGGTGATGACCATTAACTTTGGAATGACTTCACCCTTTTGATCGAACAAATGGCAAAGCTCACCGTTAATGTAAATAGGAACGTAATCGTGTATTCTAGCGGGATTATCTCCGTCTGTTTGCACAACTATGGTTTCACCACCCGCAATCTTGATATAGAGATAGGTTTCTTTGCCCAATCGTTCTACGACTAATACTTCACCATTCACGCTTGGGTTATTGCGATCGAGCCGCAGATGTTTGGGACGAATCCCTAATGTTGCTCTATCCCAAACTGACAAAGTTTTGGGCTTCACCGGAATCATTACGGTTGCGTCACCAGGTAATCTGACCGTTGCACCAGAGTCATTGACGGCTGACACCGTGACCGAGATAAAGTTCATGCAACCAGCAATTTAGCGAAGCGGGGGATACGCATCGCATGACTCCTTTAAAGTAAAAAAACCGAACGAAATAAATTTTTAATTTTATACTCGATTTTTGGGCAAAAGCTCAATAATAGAAATCATACCAACCTGATTGCAATCATCGGCATTCGCAACAATTCTTCAATAAAAGATTAAAAATATATATGACGGCAAAAGCAACCTATCAGTTTGCAGGTAAGACCATCCTAATTACGGGCGGTGCGGGAGATATTGGCAAAGCAACTGCACACCGTTTTGCTGCTAATGGAGCAGGTGTAGCCCTGCTAGATCTGAATGAAGCGAAGATGACAGATGTGGCTCAAGAACTAAAAGAGTACAACGTTCCAGTCGGCACGTTTCGTTGTGATGTGACGGCTACTGATGATGTTGCCAAAACCTTTACTAGTGCTGTTGAACAGCTTGGGCGAATCAACTATGTATTTAATAATGCAGGCTATCAAGGAGTGTTTGCCAAGACCGACGAATATCCTGAGGACGACTTTCAAAAGGTGATCAACATCAACGTTGTCGGCGTTTTCCACATTCTCAAGGCGGCTGCACAGCACCTACGCGATACTGGTGGAGGCGCGATCATTAACATGGCGAGTTATGCAGGGGTAGTTGGGCCGCCAAATATGCTGGCATACGCCGCTTCAAAGTTTGCTGTTATTGGAATTACTCAGACGGCAGCGAAAGACTTGGCTCCTTACGGCATTCGGGTAAATGCACTCTCCCCTGCGTTGATTGGTCCTGGTTTTATGTGGACGCGGCAGACAGAATTACAAGCAGCAGTAGGGTCGCAGTATTTTGATGCTGACCCTAAGGTAGTTGAGCAACAAATGATTAATTCAGTGCCAATGCGCCGTTTAGGAAGTCTGGAAGAGGTGGCGAATGGGGTAGCGTTTCTAATGAGCGAAGAGGCAAGCTACATTACTGGGTTTAACTTGGAGGTTACTGGGGGAGAATAGACATTTACAGCTATTTTCAGATAAAATCACTGTTCGTGTGAAGAACACGCGTTCCCAAAACAGGCGATGTTTACGACGGGCTGCGCCTACGCGAACGTCAATGAACCACAATTTTGATCTCACACAGAAGCACAGAAGAGAAAACAAAAGTTGTTTTCCAAAAGTTTGATTATAAATTTGACCCGATGTCTATTTAGTATTCACCCCAACGATGCCACTGGCGAAAATCAGTTCCGGCACTTACAGCTAAACCAATTTGATGCTGTGAGGATAGTTCATCATAGCCACCTTCGGCTCAGACTTTGCGCTGCGTCGTTGGCGTAGCCCAAGGTAGAGAAGAGGCTGCGCTAACAGAAAAGACGGGAAACGACGCGATACACTTTTCGCTGCGGCAAGCCGAGGAAGCGTCTATGTTTTTCTTTCTTGTACTTAAGTCCTAATATGGTTTGACGCATCTTCATATAAAATTGGTATTACAGCCTTTGAGTACTTGCTCCCGACGGATCAGTAAAAGGGGGTGGTGAACACTGAGTGATATAAATATGTTGTATATCTACTGGCGATTCACTGGAAATATTTAACTATTTAAATCCAATTTTCAGCAATAGATATACAACATTAACTACTCAATCTTAATAAGCATATCTGGTTTGGGTCATTTTGATTGCCAACAAAGGCAAAAAATTAAATGCTTATCCCATAGGGATTACAAATTTAAATCAAAGCAAGTGTCTGAATAAACTTATTCAGGGAATAACACATTATCAATGACATGGATAACACCATTGTCAGCTTCTACATCCGAAGTCACGATGTAAGCATCATTTACCTTAACATTATTCTCAGCATTAACTTTGATATCTTTTCCCTGGGTCGTTGTTAGCTTTTGCAGTTGAACTAAATCAGTCGCATTAATCTTACCAGAAACCACATGGTACTCTAAAACGTTTCTTAACTTAATGACATCTTGTAGTAGTTCTTCTACGGCTCCTGATGGGAGCTTGGAAAAGGCTTCGTCTGTTGGTGCAAAGACAGTAAATGGGCCATCTCCCTTAAGTGCAGTATCAAGACCAGCAGTAGTAATAGCTGTTACCAAGGTGTTGAAAGAACCTGCATTAATTGCAGTATCTATAATATCCGGCATTTGATGTCACCTCAATTGTGTGAAAACTTGATGTTAAGAGATTTAACACATAAGTGTATTTGGGAGCAATGCGATTTTGTGAGATGAATGCGATTCGTGGGCTATAAATCAAGCCCATTCGGGTTATGAAGGATTAGCCGCAGGGTTTTGAACCCTAACAACTAAATGACAATATAGGTGCAAAACCTACCATCCAGGTGCAGGAGTCAAAGCATTTCCCTACGGTAGCGACTAGCCATCAATCCGTAAACCGGGAATGAAAGGTGGCTCTACTGATAGCCTAAATTGAGATTGAGTAAGAAGCTAATGTTTGAATGTAATGTTCAAAATATGCTGACGTACTTACGATGGTTTGAAAGATAAGGTCTTAATACAATACCTTCGCCAAATTAAGATCCTATAAATGCCGCAGCATTAACAGATCTACCACCATAACGAGGTTGGGACGTATTGCAACAATTGCTCAAAAGAAGTATCAATAATCGTCGTAGCAGAGCGATCGCCCGTGATTATCTCCTGCAAAAACGTGACATTAACTTTGATGCCGTGAAGTATCGCTCCAAATTTCGAGCGATCACCTACCAGGGGAAGCCGGACTGCTTTATCTTCGTACCATTCGGGTCTTAGGGGTAGTGATTGCAGTAAAGAGCAAATGTATTTTATTACTTCAGATGATTTTCAGTTAAACAAACTCGTATTTAAGATTATAAATAGTGAAATACTAAATTTGTGGCGAATTAATTTTCGCCTATAACCAAGGAGTAATAATGGTTTTAAGACAATATCAACGTGCTGTAGGCGTATTTACTCATCGTCGAGATGTAGAACAGGCACTACATGAATTGAGAGATTCTGGCTTGGCAATGGAGAAAGTATCTGTAGTTGTACAGAATGCAGACCGCAATCATGAAATCGCCGATAATGAAATTAAAGAGCGCACTGGTGATAAAGCTGACGAAGGTGCAACAGTAGGAGGGCTTTCAGGCGGAGCTGTTGGTGGTTTGACTGGTTTATTAGTAGGTCTTGGTACTTTAGCAATCCCTGGAGTTGGGCCAATAATGCTGGCTGGTGCAGCGGCAACTGCTTTGGTTACAACCCTTGTAGGGGCAAGTCTTGGTGCTGCTACTGGGACTTTTGCTGGTGCATTAGTTGGTTGGGGAATGTCGGAAGAGCAAGCTAGAGCATATAATGAGCGAGTAGAGGATGGACACTATTTAATAATTGTGGATTGTACATCTGTTGAAATTGCTAAAGTAGAAGCAATTCTACAGCGTTGGGGTATTGAAGAGTTTGGCATTTACGAGCATCTCAACAGTGAGCAATTACCTACAAATTATCTGACCACGACGACTTCTGCTACTGCCATTCCTAATAAAAGTGGAATTTTATCTAAGTATGCTATTAGTTACTTTAATCATATAGATAATGTTGATGCGGCAATTCACGATATGTATGTCGTAGGTTTTCCAGTAAACCAGATTTCCTTAATTTGTAAAGATTTTTCCCAATTGATTGGGTCAACAGGCGTTAATTTAAGTGAGCGCTTTGACGCTATGAGGCTAGGAATAGCAGATGAGTGGGCACGCTTTTACAACGAGCAAATTGATCAAGGTAATTATATACTCATCGTTAGTGGCACAGACAATGAGCTTGATCAGGCTAGCTTGATTCTGGGCAATTATGGGGTTCAAGAGTGTCAAATTTATGACCCAATGTTAATTGGTTCCTGAAAACGAGTACCGGAAAATTTAACAATTTTTTGAGCCAAATATAGCGTTTCATAAACAACTGAGGTACACTAAAGTCTTTTTAGCAAAGGTTAGCAGCTTTGAAAATGTACCTCACAAGGTCGGTAACCGCTATAAATATACAGCAATACTTTCAAAATTCTACGCTTTTTAGGTGTATCTGTTACAGCTTATAAGCTAGGCATAAAGCCAAGTATTTTAAGCCTGTTAGAGGAGAAAAATATTCTTCAATCAAATCAAGTAGGTATATTTGTTAATATTTCGCCCGTTTTCCGGGCGAAAATGTGACTAGGCAATTGTGCTGGCTAAACTACTTTCTCTAAATCTCCTGAGAAATTTAGAAATGCAATTAATAGCCCTCTATAGTATAACCAGCAGATTGAACTATCTGTTTAATTGTCTCTTCAGAAGCCGCAGATTCTACAGTTACGGTTTTAGCATTAACGTTTACATCCACTTTGGCATCAGATTCCATAGTCAGAATAGATTTAGTTATTTTATTGGCGCATTCATCACCTTTAATATTCGGAACTTTCAATTTAATTGCCATTACTTACCTCATTAGTTAACTAGAATTTCCATTTAATAAATATAATATCGCTTGAGATAGTGAAGTTACATCTTACTTAAGTAAGGGAATTGGAAATCACAGTAAGAGTAGTAAATAATAGCTCTATTTCAATCTTTGTTAACAGGTTTGCTGGAAATAAAACGAATTAAGATGCCAAAATATATAAAATAATTTCTGAAAATACACCTAGTACTACTAACTTCTAAAAAGCCGCTTTTTTAGTTTGTGCTGAAGATTCCACTAGACATTGCAGATTCTCCTATAGGCGTTCCTGTTCGACATAATTGTTCTCACAGCATTGCCTGAACATACAAGCGTCTATACGTAAGTCACAAAACCTTTTTATCTGTAGTTTTTAACTTATTGTTATACTTCAGGTTACTTATGCCCAACTTTCATAGCATATATACATTCAAAAAGCAGCTATCTTATGGCATAGATATGCTTTGGACTTCGCAGCAAAAACATTCAGTGATGCTGTGGAAGGTATGTCAGAGAAAGAACAAGACTCGCCTGCGGTGATGGAGCGATCGCGCTTTCTTAGTCAGTGGGCTTGCAAATCATCACCCCAGTGCCTGCAAGTATGTCCTTTGCACAACCACCTGTTTTGGCTCTGAAATTCCCCAACAGCGTACTATGACAGTACCTGTGCATGACTTTGAGTATTCTTTTGGTTGCTTAAGTGACCAAGATAGGGTGTGATCGCTCCGGTTTTAGCTGCGTGGGGAAAAACTTCTAAGTAGCTCTAAATATGTTTTTTCTTCAGACATAAGATTCTCTCATAACAAAAGAGCTGATGTCAAAATAATTCCTAATTAATAATTACTAACTCATCATTAAAATTCCATGCAGAAATGCACTTTATTGATTGAGTAATAAATTTATTTTTTCCATCAATAAATTGAGAGAAGTTAGAGCGCTGGAAGCCAGCACTCCAACTTCGGGGCTTGTAACCAAAATTATAAATTAATAATTATTCTGGTCAGTTTAGTTAGCATATATTGAACTGCTCAATTTTCTTTTTGTGTTATTTCGGTTGTTAAAGAGCGGATTAACTCTCGGATTATATCGGTTGCTGGTCTTCCAGTCATTGAACAGTACTTATCAAGCTTCAGAGCCTCACCTGATGTGAGATTGATTGTAAGTCGTTTAACAGCCCATTTTTTATTCACGTTTTATGCAACTATGTTTTTAAACTACTCTTTTAATATCAATCATTTAAGCTGATATTACAATGTGATAATTAATGAGATTAAATTCAAGAAACTATGAAGAAAAATCCTATGGTTTCATACTTTGTAGTTAATAGATAAAGTATATTTTAGAGTATGAAGTTTAGCTGTTTTGGATCTAAGAATTGTGAATAGAATGTAAAAAGAATATTAAAGTATATCAAGATAAAATAAGTATTCACGTAGAGTAAGTCTTAGCGCCTTTTAAAAAGTATCATCTGTAATTACCATCACATTCCTTTAGCAATGACTGAGTTATTACTCAAATAGCTATCAGTATCATAGTCATAAATTATTCAAGTTGCAAAAAAACGTAACTTTTCAATAACCTCCCCGATTGCTAACAATGATTAAAACTTTACACGTTAATTGCGATCGCTATAGCAATCTTAAATCATTTGTGAGAGAGCAAAAGGCTTTTGATAAGGATTCAGGTCAGAGGGTATTGACAAGTGTGACATCCGGTACGTTGCACGTAGAAAATTGCATTAAGAATTTCTCATAAATCTACTTCTACAGGATGCTCAAATCCTTTAGGTTTTGGTAGAAGCGGCTTGAGGATTAACCATTCGGCATCGCTTAAATCACTTGGATAGGGTTTGCGTCCTCCAATATAAGGATTATATGTGAAGGTCAAAACTCTTAAAAAATAACCCCAATTCGATAGCTTGAGGTAATCTGTGTACACGAATATCAATATAATTAAGGCAACAAAATAATATAATGGGAAAATACTAGGACTTACGCATTAAGTACGAAATGTAGGGGCAATTCATGAATTGCCCCTACGATAAACCAAGGCTTTCACAGCCTTTTTGCGTAAGTCCTGAATACCTAGAATCCGATTGCGCCAGAAGTTAATTGTTCCAGACACATTGGCAATCAATCTTGTTGAACAGATGCATTATTATAATTATAAATGTGTATTTTTGCCAGCATATTTAAAGCGTCGAACCAAATACTTTCTTTGACATAGATTATAATCTTCTGTCGAGGATCAGTTGTTGCTTCCAATTGCTGCATAACACGAGAATCTAAATTAATTCTTTTAATACCCCCCTTCTACATACACAGGAATGCTTGGTGCTTCTTGCTTACAATGTATTTTTAAATACCAGCGATATGTCTGATCTACCTCTAATGAAGCAACAGTACTAAGGAGAGAAATACCAATGATACTGGGCTTAGAAGGTAGCGCGATCGCATTTCTCTAAACATCATTTTCTGCGCTCTCCTGTAAGCTAAATTCAGCACTTGAGTTAGACAAATCCTTAGTGTAGGGGATGTAAAACCAAAATGTAGGCCGTTCAAAAGTGGTTAGTCCCTCTACAACCCTGATAATTGATTTGTTTGTCTGTGCCCCAACCTTTTGTCCCTCTTGAAATGGTACTAAGACAGTAAGCAGGGTTGGAACCGCAGGGCAATCATCGACTAGCTATTCCTGCTCTACGCCCAGATATAGGACTTAACAAAGCAGGTGCTTTTGGTAAATTAAAAACTGGTCGAGAGGTCGGTTGTTGAGGTGAAGCAGGTGTTTTGATTGATTGTGTAGGCTGTTTATTAGTGACTGATTGTTTAGTTTGGTCTGCTGTTTGTGCTGAATATTGGGTAGTGCTGCTCAAAATCAGAGCAGCTGTTAAGATCCATTTCATTGACTTAACAAGGTAAGATTTTTGCTTGTTGCTATTACTTTGCAGTCTATTTGCCAACATAATAATCGCTCAATCAAAGCAAGATTATATTAAAACTTTGTTGCAAAGCAGCTTTTGAATACAATGCACAAATTTTAGGTAATACATCATAGCTATAAGTGCCAAAATCAACGCTAGAACTGGCGTACACCCAAATAAAAATGTTCTCATTCATAGTCTCTGAGAAGGGGATATACGAAACAAATAAAGTTCTAACCCAGCAAAAAAATGGCTCTATCAGACATTTTATGGAACTTAATACTAAAAACTTGTTGCTTGACAGATTTAAAAGCTTATGGGAATTTCATGATTTACATGTGCATTATTTGATCATAATGTCAGTGCTCAACCATAAAATATACGGAAGAACCAAAAAAACTTACTTTTGAATTCCCTAACATCCAATCAAACCTTTTATATGTGATCGCCACATATTTAATTCATCTGTGTTAGTTAATAGCTTTACACAATTTACTTTGAATCTTTAATAAAGTAGACAATAGGGCAAATTATAGCCTTGAGCAAGACTGCGTCTTGAAGTCACTCATTCACTCATTCAAAAGTGAAAATCAGAAAATCGAGATGCTTACTGAGCGTAGTCGAAGTACCAATTGGTTACAAGCCCACTTCTGCTACTTCGACTGCGCCCTTCTCTACGAGAGGCTACGCTCAGGACAAGCTCAGGACAAGTACGCTCAGTCCATTGCCTAAATTTATTTATGGAGAAAGAAGGAAATTTCTAGCGAGACACGTAGTGCCAGACATAAGACGTCCATATTTCAAACTCACTTCAGCTACGCTCAGTGCATCGCCTAACTTTAGTTATAGTGAATTTGCTTTACCAATATTTCGGGTATCTACTTTCGCGGCTAAAATTATTATAGAGAAGCGCAACAAAGATTAAAACTATTGCCCCAAAAAGAGTGGGAAACAGCAGAAAACTCCATACTGGTTTTGTAAGGTAAATAATAACTGGATTGGACCCTGCTGGTGGGTGAGTTGTTCGGGTAAGCATCATCACAGAAATGGCAGTACCAACAGCTATAGCAACTGACCACCACGTTGCTCCAAAAAGCGTTAGACATACCAAACCAATAAAAGAACTGAAAAAATGACCTCCAAGCACATTTCGTGGTTGTGAAAAGGGCACATCTGGAAACCCAAAAACCAAAACGCAGGACGCTCCAAAAGAGCCGAGTACAAGTGCTACAGAAAATGTATTGGAGAGAAGCGCGATTACACTGATTGCCAGAAATCCTCCTAACCAAGCAAGTATTATTGCTTTAGCCGAATGCTTAGGAGGTAGTTTAGTATTATCTCCTTTTAGCTTATAAAAGAAATTTATCCAAGACGCTGCTTTTCTGGTGCTACCAGCATCGCTGATTGATTGCCTAACCATACACATTCACCTCAAATTGTTAATTCTTTTGTACAGACTGGTCTGTCTAGTAAAGTCAAAAAAATAAATGGTTAACTAATTAACTGCTTAACTGCTTCTCTCGCAACTTGAATAGCTCGTGTTGATCTATAGATTTGACTCTCAGTAATTGCTCCTTCAAACAGAATATAGATGAAATCCGCAAGCATTGCTGTGTTATTTTTCTTGGTTGAAATATTCAATTTGTCAACAAGTTGCCTAATGTAATCCTGCAAAGCATTTTTGTGATTTACAACCAAGAGCCGAATTTTACTGTCGGGTGACGGAAATTCAGAGGCGATGTTTAAGAAAGCACAGCCTCTAAAGTTGCTATCAGGCAACCATCGTTCTAGAAAAGTAAATAGGCTCAACAAACGTTCTTGGTTATCTTCATAGAGTTCAACCTCTTGCTGCAACCAAGAAAACCAATTTTGATGACGCTTATGCAAGTACGCTATACACAACTCTTCTTTGGAGGAAAAATGGTGATAAAAACTTGCTTTGGCTACCCCTGCTTCCGCAATCACTTGATTGATACCAGTAACATGGTAGCCTTGCTCGTAAAACAGCCTAGATGCTGTTTGTAAGATTTTTGTACTGGAGTTACTAGATAAATTTTGTGAGGTCATAAAACAAGAATACTCTAGACAGACTTGTCTGTCTAGTGCTAGTCTGAATATTTTTAAATTTTCAGTTCGTGGCGCTTCAGCGCCTCCCCTATTAACAAGTCCTTACGAACCTTGCCCGTCGCCGTCTTGGGCAAGTCGGTGAACAAAAACACTTGGGGTTGTTTGTAAGAAGCAAGTTGAGACACACAAAAATGGCGCAAATCTTCTTTGGTAAGGGCTTGGGAGTCCCTTGCCTCGACGAAAGCCACTAATAGGGTGTGGTTTTTTCCTAGCTCTTCGGGTGAGATACCAATGACCGCCGCCTCTTTTACCTGTTCGTGTCGGCACAGCACATTCTCAATCTCGATGGAGGAAATGTTCTCCCAACCGTAGTCAGTTTCTATGTAGATTAAGTCCTTCAGGCGGTCTCGAATTTCCAGATAGCCATCTGGATGGATAATTGCTACATCGCCGGTGTGGAACCACCCATCCCGAAAGGCTTTTTTGCTAGCTTCCAGATTGTTGTAGTAGCCTGTCGCTACTGTATTACCTGCCACAATCACTTCCCCCAAGGTACGACCGTCCCAAGGAACGTCTCGCCTTGAGGCATCGACCACTCGCAATCCCGTTCCGGCATGGATGGTTGCCACTCCTTGACGGGCGCGCTTGAGAGCGCGGCTGGAAGGAGGCAATGCCTGCCATTCTTCTTGCTCCTCACAGACGGTATAGGGGCCGAAGGTTTCATTTAACCCATATTGGTGGATGAAGTTAACCCCCATCTCATCTAATCGCTGGATCAGGGTGGGAGCAGGAGCAGCTCCCCCCGTGGTAATCGTCAGCCCCCGAAATGCTTTTTTGTCGCTAGGGGCTGATGCCAGCGATCGCACAAGGCGAGGAGCACCAGATAGGTGGGTAATCTGGTACTGGGAGAGTGCCTGACTTATATCTGCAAACCCATCCCGGATTTGATCACTTGGCAGGACAACTTGGGTGGCTCCCACGGCAACATTTGCCCAGATATGCCCCCAGCCATTAACATGAAACATGGGGAGCAGCCACAGATACTTCGAGGCTCGGTTGAGTCCAATCATCAGCGCTTGCCCCAGTGCATTCAGGTAAGCCCCTCGGTGATTACAAATTACCCCTTTTGGACGACCAGTGGTACCGCTGGTAAAGTTGATGGTAAGGGTATCTAGTTCGCTGACAACGGTTTGATCCAACCGAAAATCGCCATTTTCACCCGCCAGACAGGTTTCGTAGTCAAGGACTTTAGAATAGATTGGATTAGTAGCGCCATTGATAACAATTACTTGTTGCAAGTGGTCAAGGGTAACCTGAGAGTCAATGAGGATTTTCTCGCTCAAGGAAGCATCCACAATCAAGACTTTCGCCTCGCAATATTCCAGCAGGGATAGGAGGTCTGGGGCTGCCAGCCAAGGATTCAGCATGACGATCACCGCACCGATGGCTGGAATGCTGAAGTGGGCTTCGATTGTCTGTCGGTTGTTCTGTGTTAAGAGAGCAACCCGATCTCCATACCCCACCTGGAGTCGCTTTAGCACTTGTGCCAGACAGCGAGAGCGGTGCAATAGCTCGGCGTAAGTCACTATTCCATCAGGGTAGACGATCGCGCTCCGGTTAGGAAATGCCTGACCACTGCGTTCTAAGAAAGTGGTTGGACTCAAAGGTACATAGGAATGCATAGATTCTCTTTTAATACGAACTGATATGGCCAAACAAAGTAAAAGTAAAAAGTTAAAAGGCAAAAGAAAGAAAAATAAAAATGGTTTCAAGCCGAATGTCAGGAAGAAAAGGTGACATTTATTTATGGGAAAATGGCATGAAGAAAAGGTGAAACCTTGCCTTCGTCTTAATACGGTTCGGTTAAGCTAGTACCGCAAGGCGGAAGTCACTCATTCAAAAGTCACTCATTCAAAAGTATTATGGAATAAGCTCTTTAGGGCTTTTCAATGGTCTGCTTATTTACGCGCCCGCTGTACTAGTACCGCAAGGCGGAAGTCACTCATTCAAAAGTCAAAAGTCAAAAGAATTGTATTCCGGGCTTTTGTGCCATTTTGAATGGTCTTTTTATTTACGCGCCCGCTGTATTAGTAGGATGTTATGGTGTGTAGAGACATTGCAATCCAACGTCTCTACAAACTCGTGTGCCTCTTCATTGACCACAAAATCAGAGTTACCTTCAAACAGGCTTAACATCTTCGTTGCCTGAAGCAAACTCGTTCCACAAATCAGGCCGCTGCTTGACTCTGATATAACGCGTAGCCAAAATGGTGCAGCCATTACTGGAAGCCATTGTATGAAAGGTACCTGGTGAACGAAGTATTAATGATCCGGGCAAGAACGTCACACCATTCTCTATATAATCCCCGGTTAACACCACGACCATTTCATATCCTATATGTTCATGCAAGGCAACAAATGCGCCTGCCTCATATTTAAGAATTGCGGCATCGGGACCTTGCGGGTTTTGGTCTACCAGACTAAAGATTGTGTGAATCCCAACACCTTTTCTAATCTCTGGTTGATAAGGTACAAACTCAAGATCATCCGGTAAGGAAACATTTTCCATGCCCAGAAACTTAATTACCCTGTCGTTGATGGAATTGTATGGGAATGGGTCGAACTTTACTTGCCCATTGCTCATCAATTGGCCTTTTCTTGGAATTAGAGCATCACTTTTGTTTGTGTCGTTGTATCCTAATAAGGGTATTTTTGACATTTGGTTGTTCTTTAACATTTGCTTGCTCTTTATTTAAATTAATTGAATCTTTCTTTGTTTTTGGCTAAACTTGACTTTATCCAAAATTAAGAACTCGGTTTTCTTTATCTGGCAAAAATCCTGACTTTTTAGCAAATACTTTTTTCACGTCACAGATTATCGGTGAATTTAAAAAAGTAAAACTACCGTCTCATCTAGGTTTCAGTGATAGCGTTCGTGCAACGACTCCGCAGAAGTATCGCGTTGCAAAAAAATGAATAAAGTCGAGATCAGAGGATGTTTGAAAACTCGCAAAGTATACTTAAAACCTCGCTTCCATTCATTTCTCTCTTCAGGTGAGAGGCTTTGAAACCCCCATTTCTTCATTGGGAAGGCTTGCTCAGAGGGTTAGCTTTGGGAGGTATTGCTGTTACCAACAATACTTTTCAAACATCCTCCATCAAGCGACGGAGAGTCCTTTATTGGCTTGGTTGCGGGCTTCTAAAATGCCCTTGAGAATGCCGTCATAAACTCCGGCTCTGGCTTCCAGCATCCGTATCGCACTAGAGAACACCTTTTGCAAGTCTTCACAAGTGTGCATGTAGGGTCTTCCGGCAGCGAACCACCCCTCCCCGTGATCTTCATCAAGTTCGCAGTGAACGACGAAGAATTTCACCATGTCTTCACTCAAACCGCGACGGCGCAGGTGTGCCAAAACTCGGCGCTGTTGAAGGGGAATTGCTAATTCTAAAGCTCCTAGCCCGCCAATGCCATGATGAAGTCCATCGGCAAACCAGCAGAGGTTAATCTTGGTATTGAGGAGGTGGCAAGTTTCTGGGTTAATATCCTCGGAGCGCGCTCCACCGAAGTAATTCATTAGGGGTTCAAATAAATTGGGGTGAGCCTGGGCGAAATCCCCCTGACCAAACTCGTCATGAAGATTGTGATAGAGTTCTTCGCGCATCTCAAAAGGCACAATCAGGCTGAAGGCGGCAATGTGGAGGTGAAAGCGTTGCATATTGACTCGATAATTGGCAAGGAAGTAGCGGACTTCTTCATCGCTTAAATCATCGCGATCAAACAGCTTAAATAGTGGATGGTGGTTGACACGATGCCTGCTGATCCGCTCTTTGAGCCACGGCATGAAAACTTCAACGCGATCGAGTTCAGGGGGGAGTTGCTCCTGGGGTAGGTATTGCTGCTCAACTTGCTCAATCAGGTGGCGAAGTTCCCATTCTCTGAGGAAGCGAGGAGTTGCTAACCCAAACCCTTCTCCCATCAAACGCAAGTTCATGTCAAATAAAAGGAACTGAATTTTTCGCCAAGCAAGACCTCCTTTATTTTGAAAAGCTTCATGTGCCAAATTTTTGACTTGCTCGATGGGATATACGTACTGCTTAAGCACTTCCCAGGAATTGGTCTGTACTAAGTCAGATTTGACTGATAATCTTTCAGAGTAATTCAATTTAAACATTCTCTTTTTCCTTGGTAAAATCGATGTGAATTCCTATTTTTTAGTAACTCTGGTTATCAAACTGGCATTGAGGCTCTGATCAGAACTCAAAAGTAAATAGAGGCTGGAAAGACTTCCTTCAAGTATTTAACTTTAGTTAAAGGTAAAGTTTAGTAGGTTCACTAACCTTATGACATTAGAATAATTATTTTTTTTTAATATAACAATATGAAAAAGTAAGGACTTTTTTATAAGCTAAACTTTTTAAAAAAGTATGAAATATTATTAATCTTTATTTTATATGTCTTATAAAATAAAGAAGCTAAATTCCAAGCATAAATTATGACAAAATCATAAATTTAACTATAAATTTGCTTGGCCAATATTTATTTAAATAGTTTTTATAATATAAAATAAGAAAACATCATAAAAACTGAGAATAAGAAAGTAAAGTATCGCTAACTACTTGCTGGACTATATTTGAGGCAAGATAAGCAGCCGAAACTATAAAATTTATTGGCGATTACTGTGAATGGTATAGAAAGCTATTTCCAGAAGTAAGAAATTTTGAAGCTACGCACTGTACAACAAGACTGGATGGCTGCATAACGTGCGCGAGCGCGTGGAAACATTGTCTGTATCTGCGGATGAATTGTACTAGGGCGGCAAAATGCATTAGCTGTCTACAATCCACGTTCATCTTCCGCAGCGTGCATAAATTGATTTCACTTATACCTATATAAGAAGTAGAAACAGGGCTTATGTCCTCGCTAGTTCAAAACCCCGACTTGATTGAGGTAATTTATGCCTACTATGGTGATCACTACACTATCAAAATTTTGTCAATGCGTAAGTCCTAACTGCTTAAACCACAAGCTTTTCTGCTTTTCTTAGTGCCATTCGACTTATATATAATAATTACGAGGAATTTAAATCACTTTGAGGTATGAACTCAAAATTTACTTATGAAGAAGCACTGAAATTTGCACAGCAAATTTTAAGTGTAAAAAATAACAAAAATTTAACTAATTTAGAAGAGGAAATATTCAAGGGTTGTTGGGAAGATAGGGATTATGGGGACATTGCTGAAACACTTGGATACTCTACTGGTCGTATTACTGAGGTTGGGAGTCAGCTATGGAGCAAGCTGTCAACAGCTTTGGGAGAACCAATTACTAAGAAAACTTTTCGGCAACCATTGCGAGGAGAATGGGAAAAGCAATATGCTACCAGTAAAACTAGATTATCTGAATTTTTTATAACTCCACAATCTGTGAAGGATGCCTTAAATCAAGATTTTGATTTTTATGTAGAGCGTCCTTTCATTGAAGAACACTGTTACTTGGAGATTTTGAAGCCAGGATGTCTTTTACGAATTAAAGCCCCTTGGCAGACTGGGAAAACAGAATTAGTTTCAAAGCTGATGTATCATACTGCACAAAAAGGATACCGCATAGCAGTTTTTAATCTACGAGACGCAACAAAAGAAGATTTTGAAAATTTGGATAAATTCTTACAGTGGTTCTGTACTCTAGTTGCTAATAGGCTAGAGTTAATTTACTCAGTAGAAGAGCATTGGCATAAAAGCCTTGGTAATAGCAAGATTAAATGTCGAAATTACTTTGAGAAATATTTGTTACTAGGAGATAGCCCCTTAGCCTTATGTTTAGATGAGGTAGACCGAATATTTCCATATCGAGAAATCGCTAGTGAGTTTTTGGGAATGTTGCGAACTTGGCATGAAGACTCTAAAACTCGCCAACTATGGGGGCAACTCCGGCTAATTATCGCACATTCTGAAGTATATACTGAGGTTGATATCAATCAGTCACCGTTTAATGCTGGATGTGAGATAACATTGACAGACTTCAATCAAGAGCAAGTACTATATTTAGCACAACAATATAAACTGGACTGGAATATAACCCAAGTTGTACAGCTTATGGCTATGATTGGAGGACATCCTTTTCTGGTGAATGAAGCTTTCAAAAAAGTGGCACAACAAGGTATGACGCTTGAAGAACTACTGCAAACATCTCATAAGACATGGGGAATTTATCATCGCCACCTAGAACGGCACTGGAGAAATCTGCAATCCAGTCCTGAATTGGCTGATGCTTTTCAAAAGATAGTCTTGGCAAGTACCGCAGTAGAATTCCATTCAGGATTAAATCAAAGCATTGTAGTAAAGTTAAACGACTTGGGGTTAGTTAAACTGTTAAGTAATGGTGTAATACCACGTTATGAATTATATCGACACTATTACCGTAATCGCTTTCAAGATAGCTTATGAGTGCAACATCTAATGAGAGGAACTCTTATCAAGTAGGGGGAAGTTTACCAGAATTTGCTTCTAACTATGTAGTCCGACAAGCAGACTCTCAACTGTATGAAGGATTAAAGGCTGGTTCCTTCTGTTACGTGTTAAACTCCCGACAAATGGGTAAGTCAAGTTTGCGGGTAAGAACAATGCGAACCCTCCAAAAAGAAGGATTTGCTTGTTGTGCAATTGAAATGAGGGATATTTGCAGTTATGAAGTTACACCAGATGAATTTTTTGGCGGTTTTCTTAGCCTTATAGTGAGTGGATTCAATTTAGAAACAGACCCGGCAGATTGGTGGTACAAGTATCAATATATTCCTTGCTCATTACGTTTAAGTAAGTTTATTGAAGAAGAATTGTTAGATAAAAATTATCAAAACTTAGTTCTATTTATCGATGAGGTTGATAATGTTTTAAATTTAAAATTTAAAGATGATTTTTTTGCTTTTATTATTAGTTGTTATAATAAACGTGCTTTTCAGCCAAAATATAATCGTCTCACCTTTGCATTGTTAGGAGTGGCAGCGCCCTTAGATTTAATTGAAAATATTAGAAATACACCTTTTAATATTGATAGTCAAGCCATTGACTTAACTGGTTTTCAGTTAGAGCAAATTACGCCTTTAGAGCAAGGATTGGTTAGTGTAGTTAACAATCCTAAAGCCGTTTTAAAAGAGGTTTTAAAATGGACGGGTGGGCAGCCGTTCTTAACACAATGGTTGTGTCAACTGGTTTCCATTAATCCCTTTAAACTCTCTTACACAGATAGCGAGATAGAGTGGGTAGCTGAAATTGTACGAGAGAAAATAATTGAAAATTGGTGGGTGCAGGATCGGCAACAGCATTTACAGACAATTGGCGAACGTGTAATCAACAATGAAAAACATAACTGCCGATTACTAGGGCTGTATCAGCAAATTTTACGCTTTCAGGAAATCCAGAGTGACGACAGTTCTGAACAGATGGAATTGCGGCTATCTGGCTTAGTAGTCAAGCGTGGTGACAAGCTAAGAGTTTATAACCGCATTTACAAATCTGTTTTTAATGAAACTTGGATAGAGAAAGAGTTAGCAAATCTGCGTCCCTATGCCGAAGCGATTTCAGCTTGGGAAGCTTCAGAATGCCAGGATTATTCATATCTTTTACGTGGACAAGACTTACGTAATGCTCAAGGATGGGCAGTAGATAAAAGTTTAAGCGATTTGGATTATCAGTTCTTAAGCGCAAGCCTTGAGTTGAATAAGCAAGATATTCAAATTGCTTTAGATGCAGAAAAAGAAGCAAGTCAAATATTAAGTGAAGCTTATTACACATTGATGAGGGCGCAAAGGAAAGCACAGCGAATAATTAGTTCTGGATTTGCTGTATTGGTGATTATTTTGCTTGTGACAGTAATAGTAGTAAAATGGGCAGATACCGAGGTAAAAGAAATAGCAGAAATAAGTGATTTGAATGCAAAATCATCTATAAACCTTTTACAAAATGATCAGCTTGGAGCATTAGTCGCCAGTTTAGAAGCAAGTAATAGAGTACTTGCTTTGAAAGCACTACCAGAGAATACCAAGAATCGGACTGTAGAACAGCTAGAACAAGTACTCTATGAAATACAGGAGCAAAATCGATTAGAAGGGCATGGGAGTTATGTCTTAAATGTAAGTTTCAGTCCTGATGGCAAAATGATTGCTACTGCTAGTAAAGACAAGACTGCTAAACTTTGGAGTATAGATGGTCAGCTACTACATACTTTTCAAGGTCACTCTTCAGATGTACGTGGTCTAAGTTTCAGCCCTGATAGCAAGATGATTGCTACTGCAAGCTTTGATGGTACCGCTAAACTCTGGAGTATAAACGGTCAGCTACTACATTCTTTTCAAGGTCATTCAGCTCCTGTATATAGTGTAAGTTTTAGTCCGGATGGCAAGATGATTGCTACTGCAAGCTTAGATGGTACTGTTAAACTTTGGAGCACAAACGGTCAACTACTATATCCTTTTCAAGGTAGTAGAAAAGGAATTATAAGTATAAGTTTCAGCCCTAATGGCAAGATGATTGCTACTGCAAGCTTAGATGGTACCGCTAAACTTTGGACTACAAACGGTCAGCTATTACATTCTTTTCAAGGCCATTCAGCTCCTGTATATAGTGTAAGTTTCAGCCCTGATGGCAAGATGATTGCTACTGCTAGTAAAGACAAGACTGCTAAACTTTGGAGTATAGATGGTCAGCTACGACATTCTTTTCAAGATCATTCAGATAAGGTATATAGTGTGAGTTTTAGCCCTGATAACAACAGGATTGCTACTGCAAGCTTCGATGGTACTGCCAAACTTTGGAGCACAAACGGTCAATTACTTCAAACGTTTAAAGGTCATAGAGGCTATGTTTACGGCGTAGCTTTTAGTCCTAACGGCAAGATGATTGCTACTGCTAGTCAAGACAAGACTGCTAAACTCTGGAGTACGGATCTTGTCAATATAAAAACATTTTTTACAAGACATAATAACTTTATTTGGAATGTAAATTTCAGTCCTGATGGCAGGAGAATTGCTACTGCAAGTTTCGATAGTACTGCTGAACTCTGGAATCTAAACGGTCAGCTAATAAATATTTTACAAGGTCATTCTGATTCTGTATACAGTATAAGTTTTAGTCCTAATGGCAAAATAATTGCTACTGCAAGCTGGGATGGTACTGTTAAACTTTGGAACTCTGAGGGTAAGTTCCTTACGGATTTCACAAAAAATGAGAAGCGAGTCAATAGTGTAAGTTTTAGCCCTGATAGTAGGACAATTGCTATTGCTAATGGAGATGGAAATGTTAAACTCTATAATTTTGATAGCAAAACATTTCTAATCTTAGGAGTACACATTTTTAAGTCCCACGCTAAAGAAGTTTGGGATGTAAGATTTAGCCCTGATGGCAAGACAATTGCCACCGCTAGTGCTGACGATACTGCCAAACTTTGGAGCATACAAGGTCAGCTACTACATACTTTTGAAGGTCATTCTGATTCTGTATACAGTGTAAGATTTAGCCCTGATGGCAAGACAATTGCCACTACTAGTGCTGACGGTACTGCCAAACTTTGGAGCATACAAGGTCAGCTACTACATACTTTTGAAGGTCATTTTAATTCTGTATACAGTGTAAGTTTCAGTCCTGATGGCAAAACAATTGCCACCGCTAGTGCTGACGGTACTGCCAAACTTTGGAGCATACAAGGTCAGCTACTACATACTTTTAAAAGTCATTCTAATTCTGTATACAGTGTAAGTTTCAGTCCTGATGGCAAGACAATTGCCACTGCCCAAAGTGATTTTAGCGTAATTATTTGGAACCTGAACTTAGAGACCACTCTATCTCAACTAAATATGGTATCATGCCACTGGCTTAAAAATTATTTGATAGCCAATGAAATCCGAAAATCAAACAATTATAATCTTTGCAAAAAGAATAAAATATGAGCACAGATCCGAAAAACACACTAGACCAAAAAGAACAGTGCGAAGAAAAAGGTTGGGAATGGATAGATCCCCCTGGAGAATGTGTACCACCGTTTGAGATCCTTAACGATAAAGAACAATTTCACCCCCTTAATAATAAAGAAGAAGATAAAAATCATGAAAAAGAACAGTGCGAAGAAAAAGGTTGGGAATGGATAGATCCCCCAGGGGAATGTGTACCACCTAGGGGACTTAGGGACTTCCAAATAAAAAAATAACCAATCGCTGTATAAGCAGGGGGAGTAAGAAAAAAGTTAGTTGCATTAATCCTTGCTTCTTGACACAGTTTTAGCGTAGGCGTAGCCCAATACTGCTCGGTTAAGCAGAAATAAGAAGTTAAATCAAGAAAAATTTGTTTGCGTATTGATTATGAGAACAAGTTTTTCTTTGTTTTACCCTCCATTTTCCTTAACCGAGCAGTATTGTTTGATGTTGTTGATGTCGGTGTCCTCTTTGAGGGTTGGCGCTTCGAGCGTACTAAACCAGCCTATTGCGTTCGCTTTGGTAGTGCCGGGCTGAAACAAGCGCTGGCGTCTGCACACCCGAACATTAATATGCCTGAAGGCTCATGGCGGCATTGAACGCTTTACGATGACCAATAATTGGGTCTATTCCGAATGGCATTAATAAAAGCGGAAACGCTTGTGGTTTAAGCAATTTGCAATTCCTTTTGTAGTTCATGCCGGGGTTTGGTCATCAAAGGATAAATTTTTGGGCGACGTAAAAGGACTCGTGGTTGGCTTCGACCTGGGCGATGTCTGACGACAAGCCGCTAGCCTGCGGCTGTTAGCATCGCCGTGCCGCCAGGTTGGAGGCAGCAATCATACCCACTGGAGCAGGCTGGGTTGCAAGTTGGGCAAATTTAGAAATCATCCCAATGTTGATGCTGCCATTGGCGCTTTTAATGGTGGGCTTACATTGCTGGCTATTGCAACATTCGGTAAAAGGCATTCCACTTGATTAAGCTTAATAATAGTTATTACCCAGCAAAGTTTCCCATCTAGTTTAAAAATAGGTTGCCAGCGCATGGGCAAAATCTTTAATACTGTATCAATACGTGTATCAGCTAAAATCATCTGTAGACGAGTGTTACTATTCATATCAAATTCCTGAGATTGTCAAGTAGAAGGTGAAAATATTATCATTCACATTTCATTAAGCTTACAGTGTTGATAGTCCTGCGGTGACACTTAGCGGGTTGATGTTTTTTAGGGTAACTGTTGAAGTCATAGTATAAAGAGAGCAGGATTTTATGGAAGGTTAAATTGTGAATTTAGAATTTAGAATTTTTATTTATGGAAGATTTATTTGCGCGGCTAGAACGCACACTCAATCCTGAACTGCCTTCCCTAACAGAGTCACAACAACAACTTCTACAAGAACTCAGTATTGATCAAAATCAACCCGGTACGATTGGGCGTGACTTTCAAACCCTGATAGATTTCTTGCAACCAAATGGAGTGGAAGTTAGTAGTGTTAATAACCTTCTACCGTTGAAAGTACTATCAGAACTTAATTCTCGGTTAAGTCGCCCAATTGAAATTAAACTCAAACGCCCCGTACAGAAATCATACCCCTACATTAATGGACTGTATCTGTTATTACGCAGTTCTGGGATAGCCCAAATTAGATCCCAAGGTAAGAAGCAAATTTTAGTATTAGATGCAGCTACCTTAGAATCATGGTCAAATCTCAACCCAACAGAACGCTATTTCAACTTATTAGAAGCCTGGTTTATTTGGGGAAATAACGAAATTTTGGGTGAGCATCAAGACTCATTCGGGAATTTATTTAGATGCATTCAACTTTGGGATCGCGTCCCAGATAAAGGTTTAAAATTTCCTAAATATGAAGACCAACACGATATTAGTTATTATCCTGGTATGCATAACATTGCCCTGTTAGAGTTATTTGGATTATTATCTATCAAACAAGGAAAATCACAAGAAGGCAAGGGGTGGCGTATTACTAGTTTACAACGCTTGCCCTTTGGTAATGCTCTGTTACAATTCCTATTTCCGCTGGGGATAAGGGGAGAATTACAGGATGATGTCAATGTGAATTTTGGAAAATTGCAGTCACACTTTCAACCATTATTTCCGGAATGGGAGCATAATTTATTTGTTCCCAAGCAAGGATTCAATGATGGAATTTATATTTTTAAAGTGTCCATTTCTAAGGCTTGGAGACGCATCGCCATACCAGCGAAAAAACCATTAGGCTGGCTAGCGGAGACAATTCTCGATGCTTTTGATTTTGACTACGACCATTTATATGAGTTTAGTTATAAAGACCATTTTGGTCGCATAATAAAAATCAGTCATCCCTACATGGAAACACCCCCATTTGCAGATCAAGTGCAGATTGGTGACTTGTCTCTAGAACCGGGTGCTAAAATTACCTATCTTTATGATTTTGGTGACAACTGGAAATTTGATGTGCAGTTAGAAGCAATTAATCCACCTGATAACAAAATCAAAAAAGCAAAAATTTTAGAAGTTCACGGAAATGCACCTCAACAGTATTGGAGTGAAGATGATGAATCGGATGAAGAGGAAGAATGAGGGAGATTTACGCAGACGTGGACAATGAAAATGTCTCTATGTCCCCCTGCTTCCTGATCTCCCCCATTTCTAGTTAGGATGATGAAACAATACAAATTGTCAGGAGATAAAACTTGTGAGTCTTCCATATACTGGAGGTTGTCAATGTGGACAGATTCGTTATGAAATTCATGCCGAACCGTTAACCCTTTATCTATGCCACTGCAAGGAGTGTCAGAAACAATCCTCTAGTGCCTTTGGAATGTCTCTCACCGTACCACGAGATGCTGTTGTGATTCTTCAGGGAAAACCGAAAGCTTGGACTCGGAAAAATGATAGCGGACGTGAAGTAAATAACCTGTTCTGTGGCGACTGCGGAACACGATTGTTCCATGAACGGACTCACAACCCAAATACTATCAATGTCAAAGCCGGAACGTTAGATGATACAAGTTGGTTACGCCCAGTGGGTAACATTTGGACACGCAGTGCCCAGTCATGGGTGATAATTTCAGACCAATTGCTCAACTATGATGGGCAACCAGAGGATGTGCAGCCTTTATGGGAAAAATGGACACAACAGCATCCATAAAGGCATAATTACTGATATCATACATCACACTGTTGAGAGTTAAACCAAATAGTATAGGTGAGATACTTTCAAGGGTGCGATCGCCTACTCACCCACCACAGGCATTGCCCTGAGTTGGTAGTCTAACTCATGACTGTACTAAACCAGAGAATGACAAAATTTTACTGGTAAAGTGCTTTAATAAACATATTAAATTATTTAAAACAGTAATAGTAAACTCAAATTATAAGTTTAGTTTGTATATCATATGGATTTCCATACTTGTCTGCAAATCATGTTAATCAAGCTAACACACTATTAATATTTCACATGAAAACTTAGTGGACATTTCCAATCAAGTGATTTAAGTGAAATTAAATAAGCAAGACAATTTTGGTTTATTCTCAACACTTTTAACAGTTATTTCTAGACAAGGTTGATGACAAACGACACACCACAAGAATTGAACCCAGACCAAGAGATTGAGCGTTTGATTGATCAGGTAATGTCTTCATCTCTGACTGATGAACAGTACCGCAAAAAGATGCAGCGACGCAAAGAAGTCCAAGACAAGCGAATAGCAGAAGCTGTAACAGAAAAAGGGCTAATTATTGTAAATACTGGTAACGGTAAAGGTAAAACCACTGCGGCTTTGGGGATGGTGTTACGCTCGCTCGGTCACGGGTATAAAGTAGCGATCATCCAATTCATCAAAGGTGGCTGGGAACCTTCAGAAAAAAGGGTTTTCAGCTATTGGGAAGACCAGATAGAATTTCATGCAATGGGTGAAGGCTTTACCTGGGAAACTCAAGACCGCGATCGCGATCTCGACAAAGCTAGCGCCGCGTGGGAAAAATCATTAGAATACATCCGCAACCCAGACTTTCATCTGGTGTTATTAGATGAAATCAATATCGCCCTCAAAATGTCTTATTTAGAAGTAGAGGATGTTTTAGCGGGTTTGGCGCAAAAACCAGCTAACAAACACGTTATTCTCACAGGTAGAGGCGCACCGGCTGCTTTAATTGAGCGTGCTGACCTCGTAACTGAAATGACCCTAGTTAAGCACCCTTTCCGCGATCAAGGCGTTAAGGCGCAACCAGGAATTGAGTATTGAAGAAGAATGCAGAATTCAGCAATTCTAAATTCTGCACTTCGAGTTCGGAACACTAAATTCTAAGCTCAGAACAGCAAGCTTGGAGTTCGGAACATCAAACTCCAAGCTTGGAACATGGAACCTGTTCTCTAAAAGAAGGCTACAGAACAAGTTTGGTAACCCAGATTAAACCTAAATTTCTTAATTATGATTTATGTAGCTTGCTTCTCGCCTTCTCTACGAGACGCTACGCGAATGGCAAGTATTATGAATTACGAATTGGTATTAGGAGCGATCGCTCTTAGAGTCTCTAAAGAAATGTAAATAAAGCAAAATTCGGCGATCACCTCGTCTGAAGATAGATCACTATCCATTTCAGGCGATCGCGCAGTGATTCTTATTATAAGTATTTAACCGGAGATGAAAAGACTCAAAAATTCATCAGTCATCATCAAGACTTTGAATTTATTTATATTTGACTAGCTTTGTGTAGATAACTATTGGAGATTATTTGCACATTTGCAACGTGTGGCGATCGCTAGCAGTGATGGAATTTAAGCGATGAAAGTCTTGCAGAGCCACCAAATAAGCATAACTGCTTGACTCATCTTCACCGACCTTAGGGAGTCTACTGTTTGTAGCTACCTGATTTGACTGATTAGAGCTGGCTTCATATGATGAACCATTAACCGTCATCGCCAACTCACCTGATGGGTTGAGTGTACCCTGAAAACAATTAAACTCTGATTGGGGCATATACAATGCACCAGTTACCTTGGCCTGCTGCTTTTGAAATATGATGTAACCTTGACCAAGCTGGTTTGGTTTTGGGGATTGACCATAGAGATAAACCCCATCTTTTTCCGGAAAATTCGCTTTTGGTAAAACTTCTGCGCCTTTTGTAGCTCCCTGAGAACCTGGAACCAGCGCTGTGGCTCCAGGTTCTATTTTTCCGCCCTTATGGACAAAAAGCCCTTTATCTCCAAAAACCCGAGCAAGTTGACTTCTCTGCTCCCGAACTCTTCTTAGCTGCGACAAAAGAGAGGTTTCGGAGGTTTGATGAATTTGAGCCGATGAGAATGAAGAGTTTGTAACTGATACGACTTGAGTCTGTTTGGCCATAAAGCCCAAACCGAGAAGTAAGCCTAAGCCCGCTAGGGAAATTCCCCACTGACGGGGAGATAATAACTGATGAAGGTTGTTAAGCACCCTACTTCTCCTGTTAAAAAACTAACCAATTTTTCTAGAACTTACTTAGATTATAACCAAGTCTTAATTGTCAAAGACTTTATTAACGACTTATATTATTATTGTCCAAAAAAGAAAACTGTCAAAACTAAAGTCTTTATTTAATTTAATTCAACAATCTTAGATTACCATCAGTTAGAGTATTTATTCTTCATCCAATAGATTCATCCGATTGAGTGAGGTTAATCACAAATTAAACCCTGTCAATTAACATTCAATTTTTTAACATCTTGCCTTTTAGATTTTTCCAGAGAGAAAAATACTGGTATTTTTTTTAGATGCATCTCCGTAGAACTATAGTAATCCGATTTGATTTGTGAGAAGCAAATGGTGATAGAATAGCACAGCTAGCTGTACGCCCTTACGAAAGCGTCAAATCCAAATATTTTTCCTGGTTGTCAACACAAAAAAATCGCCCCCTGAATTCAGAAGGCGGATCACCAAGGTAGTGTAGAGACGCGAAATTTCGCGTCTCTCGTTTTAGCTAGCAACGTATTCTTGGACATTGGCCCGACGGCGACGCAGATGAGCCAAAGCTTGATGCTCTAACTGGCGAACGCGTTCACGGCTGAGATTCAATCTCTCACCCACTTTCGCCAATGACATTTCGTTACCATCCTCTAAACCAAAACGTAGAGCTAAAACTTCTCGCTGTTGCGGGGTTAGTTCTGCTAGCAGGTTGTTCAAGTCTTGGCGTAAGAATTCCTGGTTGGTGTAATACTCTGGTGATGGGCCATCATCTTCGAGCATTTCTTGTAACTCAGTATCTTGGTTATCACCAACTCGTACATCCAAAGACACTGGTTGACGAGCCATATTCAGGTACTCGCGGATCTGAGCAGGTTCTATTTCCAGTTCTTTGGCAATTTCGGCTGGAGTCGGCGATCGCCCCAAGGTTTGAGCCAACTCGCGCTGCACTTTTTTGATTTTATTCAATTTTTCGGTAATGTGGATCGGTAAGCGGATGGTGCGCCCTTGCTGGGCGATCGCGCGGGTAATCGCTTGGCGAATCCACCAGTAAGCATAGGTTGAAAACTTATAACCCCTGGTTGGGTCAAATTTCTCCACACCCCGTTCTAATCCTAGTGTTCCTTCCTGGATTAAATCCAAAAACTCCATATTCCGCTTTTGGTACTTCTTGGCAATAGCAACCACTAAGCGCAAATTCGCTTCGATCATTTTTTGCTTTGCCCGCTTACCTTGGGCCACCGTTTGTTGTACCTCGGTTTCCGATTGTTGAACCTGGTCAGCCCACTCTGACATATTCGGTTCGCGATGCAGCTTCTTCGCCAAATCTTCCTTGGCATCAATCAGCGTCATCATTTGTTGCACCTGCTTCCCATAGACAATTTCTTGTTCACGGGTTAGCAGTGGTACACGACCAATTTCCCGCAGATAGGTTCGCACCATATCAGCCGTAAATTTGGTATTGAGGTTTTCCGTTTGGGTGTTGACAGTAGGCATTGGTGCGTTTTCCTCTACTCCGTAAACACAATGTATGTTTTCTTACTAAAATGAATTGGGAAAGGTAGTACATCTATCACGAAATATCGGGAGCTACCAAAAGCAATTAATCAATTGATACAGCCGTTGTTAAGACGGTAAGCCCCCAATGATAGGTTCCCCTACCTTCCCTAAATTTTCAATCTCTTATAAGCACGTTGGTTGTTTTTGAGAATTCTTCTTTTCGTCGGCAGTTACTGACAGTAACTGGTAAAATCCGAAGTCGGTATGAGTTCTACTTAGCTTTATAATACGATAAATCAGGCAAATAGTAAAGTATCTTAAGATAAAGCGGATAATTATAATTCAAAAGCAGTCTTTTGCGAAAATAAATTTAAAGTTCCTTGAAATTACTTACTATATCTATAGTGACGCCAAAAACCCCTCTTCTGTTGCCAAAACCTAGCCGGATAACCGAACTTAATTTGCTGTGAGCATGGAGGGATGTCACGAATTAGTCATTAGTTATTAGTCATTGGTCATTTGCAAAGGACAAAGCGCAAAGTCGAGCCAGTCGCTTGGGCGGGTTTCCCGACTTGGGCGTTAGCGTAGCAGTAGCGACGCAGGAGCGTCACTGGCGTTGAGCGGAGGTTTGCGGACGTTCGCGGACTCCTTAGCATAGCCTCTCGTAGAGAAGAAGCTGCACTATCCGTTGGCGCAGCCCGCCGTACTCCTAGGTCGAAGCAAGCTACGCATAGCGTCTCGTAGAGAAGGCATCAGAACTTTGTAACAGAGGACAACTGACAAATGACTATCTAGAATCCCAAGTCAGCTTTGGCTAGTTCAGCAGCGGCGAATACTTCTGCGTCAGGTTTTTCTTCCCAGGCTGGCTCACCAATTTCTTCGTAAAAAGTTGCGTCGTAAGGACGAGTACGCACTACTACTGGCATAGGAACGGCGTGACCCAAAATTAAGGCTTGTTGTTTAGAGTCTAACTTTGCTAACACCGATCGCAATCCGCCACCACCAGATACACCTGTAAAAATCGCGTCAATATCTTTTTCATCATTCAGCAAAGCCGTAATGCGAGTCCCAATCTGGGACATAACTTCATTATCTATGCCTGATGGACGTTGATCAACTACCAAAAGTGTGACAAAATATTTCCGCAGTTCACGGGCAATAGTCCCAAAGATAGTACTTTGTACGACTGCTGGGTCAAGGAAACGGTGCGCCTCTTCAATGGTAATCATCAATGGTGTCGGGCGATCGCTAGGATTTTTGCTTTGCAGGAATTTGTCTGCTTTCTTGACGTAATGCTCGTGAATACGCCGGGTGATCATATTCGTCACCAACATATAAGAGAGCATATTAGACTGGGAACCAAATTCTATCACAACATTCTTCCCAGATTCCAGGCACTGGACAATTTTACTAATGTAATTCTGGGGGCAAACCGCTCGCATATACTTCAAACTATCCATCCGCAAGAGTTTGCGCTGCAATGCCATAATCGAGCCTTTGTGTCCGCGCTTCTCGTCGCAGAACATCTCGATTTCTTCATTGGTCATGTTCAGCAACTGGATAATCCAGGACTTGCCATACTCGCTATACAAGATATTGGCGTTATCCAGGGCTGCGTCAGAGAGTCCTAAATCTCGACTACATAATTTAATGTCTTCAACTTCAATTTGCTCATAACTCAAATAAAGTTCTTGAGCATCACGCACACCTCGGCGCTTTGTCGATTCCGGGTCGAGGGTGTAGACTTCGACTTTACTGGGAAATAATTGTTTTAAGCCTTTAACAGTATTTACGTTCTTACCTTCTGCAACGGCTTCCCAGCCATACTCGGAGTGCATATCAAAAATCAAGTTCACCGCCGCATTTTTACGGATAACGCCAGCTAAAAGTAGCCGCGTTAAAAAGGATTTACCAGTACCAGATTTCCCAAAAACCCCATTACTCCGTTCCACAAAGCGGTTTAAATCGATACAAACAGGCACATCCATATCCAAAGGTTTCCCAATGGAAAAATTGCGCCTTTGGGGGTCATCTTCCCAACCAAATACCCGGCGAAAATCCTCAACACTTGCTTCGTAAACTTGACTAAAGTGGCTAGGAATAGTTTTAACAGGCAACAATTCCATCGTCGTACTGGTTTGTGGCACAAATGAAGCTAAACCCGTCACCGATGGGATAAAGGGATTTGCCGATTTGCCATTTGCTGGGGAGAAAGATTCTTCAGATTCGGGAGTGAACATCAACATCGGCGCGAGATTGATTGTACCGTATGTACCACTTCCGGCTAAAACATCTCGTAAAAAAGTGTCTTCCCAACTGGGGGGATTAGCAATAATTCGCGCATTAGCAGCTCCGAGTGCCACATCTGTCAGCATACAAAAAAAACGCGATCGCATCCCTTGGACAACAAGAAACTTACCCACCCGCATATCTTCCACAGAAATGTCAGGATGCAATCGTACTTCTAAACCTTCAGTCAGAGAACCTTGAATAACCGAACCTAATGGCTGTCCCGAATTCATCTAATTAATTACATGATTGTTGGTGCTATCTCTTATGTTGAATTTTAGTTGGATAGGGCAAAAGTTGCGAATTTGTCATTGGTCATTGGTCATTAGTCATTTGTGTTGAGTTATTCTCTCCCAATGCCCCATGACCCATGCCTAATTCCCCATTACCTAGTCAATCTGAATAGAAGTTGGCGCACCCCCTGTTGGGAAAGTGGTACTGATGAATGGTTTACGGAATTGGGCGTAAAGGCGATCGCGCCAGGTGAAGAATGGTTCATAATCTATATTCTCTGCAAGGATTGGCAATCCCTTACCTCTAATAGAAGCTGGTAAATCCAGATAGGGGCCAGGAGGGAACTTGAGCAATATCGATAAGCCAGCCACTGCCAAGTCAGCTAAAGTCGGCTCATCTCCTGTTAAATAAGGACTATCTGCCAGTAACAATGTCAAGGCTTCTAAGTCTTGTTTTAAAGATGCGATCGCTGACTGTATCACATCTGGACTATAACCTACCCCA
This sequence comes from Nostoc sp., assembly GCF_036916575.1. Classification (GTDB taxonomy): domain Bacteria; phylum Cyanobacteriota; class Cyanobacteriia; order Cyanobacteriales; family Nostocaceae; genus Nostoc. The sequence goes on along the minus strand of NZ_JBALGC010000082.1, from coordinate 76,911 downwards.
ACACCCAACACTGTCAGGAAGTCACTAGGTACTCCTCCAACCAGACTTTTAAATATATCTGGTGTTGAGGTGGGTAATAAAGACTTGCGGAAATTTTGATCTTGACTTATTGCAGCAAATAGTGCTTTCCGACCTTTGATGCCTATAGACTCATCCGCCCATTCTTCTATTAATAAAGTTAAACCCCGTTTTTTGGGATCTTGCGGTATTATTGGGCGATCGGGATACTCTAAGTCTAAATACTTAGCTATTTCCGTAGAATCCGCAATATATCTATTACGATCCTTTAATACCGGAACTTGTTTTTGACCAGTCAGCCGGAACAGTTCTACTTGTCCAATCCCAGGCGTAACCTCTATTTTGCGGTAATCTAGTCCTTTAAAATCTAGAATTAGGCGCACTTTCTCTGAGTATTGAGAGAGTTCCCATTGGTATAATTCCAGCATCTTGTGTATACCTTGTAACTGGTCAACTTCTTAACTTTACAATTGTATCTTTAGTTAAAGTAACGCGACGTGCAACTTCTTCTTAGAAGCCCGCTTCCATTCCTCTGCCTAGAGGGAGAGAGGCTTTGATTCTTGCTCCCTAACGCTAGTAAAGGAGCCAGTACGTTGCGGGGGTTCCAAGAGTTGTAGCAACTGGCATAAGGGGTTGGGGGTTAGGTTTGAGAGAAAGTTGCACACCGCGTAAAGTAATTTTTATTGCGATTAATTGTTTAGTTATCTATATTAAATGATATTATGGTTAAAATTATGCCTTATTTTTGGCAAAATCCTCTATTGAAAAAATATTGTTTTCTAATTGATTAAAATATCAAATAACTAAATAATTTAATTTCGCATATATAAATAAACCTAACCGCTCAGTCGTGAGTCTTCAATATTTCTGTGATTTTGCTGAGTAATCAATAGTTAATTCAGAGATATAGCCTTCTACCGTATGGAATTCATAATTTTTGAATCAACTGTTAATTTACATCCAAAATTGTATATAATAAATTGGTTTTTAAGTAGAATCTTTCTCAGAGCTTATTGTAACTCATAACTTGTATATGTGAGATTTTCAGACTTTCTTAGAGTTGACGCTACACCAAGTAAGGCTTTTTAACTCCTTTTGGTGTGACGGAGAAAATCTGCTCAATTTAGATGAAATATATGCTAAATATATTTCATCCTTATCAGCGCAAACCGAGGTTGGCTATTTTACTTTACCAGCACAAACTATTCTAGGTAAAAATCTTACTTCCCTCTTGAGTTAGATTTTGTACCTAACAAAATGTTATAAATCTTTATGTAATGTATGGACAAAAAAGACAAACAAAATTTATGAAGACAAATTACAGCAAATTGCTGACCACGTTGGCAGGCATAGCAGGATTTACTAGTTTCAGCCTTCTGATTACTTTACCATCTGATGCAAAATCAGCACTAAATCCTAATCCCAGTATTTTCAATGAAGCCCCATACAACCAGGGACAACGTCTTCAAGTAAATGCTCAATACACACCTGCTGAGGCTGCTTCCGAAATAGAAAAGGGCAATACCAAACGCAAACAAGTGGCGCAAAATAGTGGTGGAACCGTAAATCCCAGACCAAGTATTTTCAACGAGCCTCCCTATAACCATAATGTTACACCTAGTGAATCTGCACCACCTGCAACCCGCACCCCACGCCCTATCCCGGAAACTCAACCCAGCACACCACCAACACAAGTACCATCTACGGAGACACCGACTCCAACTCCACCAGGGCCAGGGGCAAGCGACAATCAAGGCAAAAACTTGTTAGCGTTGGCAGAGTCAAACGCTTCTTTTACAACCTTAACCAAGGCTTTGAAAGCAGCAGGATTGACTGGAACTTTGCAAGGCAAAGATAACTTAACTATTTTTGCACCTACTGATGCAGCTTTTGCTAAGTTGCCAGCAGATGCTTTGCAAGAATTGTTAAAACCAGATAACAAAGAAGTTTTGATCAAAATCTTAACTTACCATGTAGTACCTGGTAAGGTCTTGTCAACTGATTTGAAGTCTGGCGAAGTTAAAAGCCTTGAAGGCGGCACAATTAACGTTAAAGTTGATCCTGCTACCGGTGTGACTGTCAATGATGCTAAAGTGACACAGGCAGATATCACAGGCACTAACGGTGTAATCCATGCGATTGATCAGGTGATTTTGCCTCCTGACTTGTAGTTTTTAAGTACAAGTACAACCAGGAATAGAACTAGGTTGGTATAAAGTATTAATATGTAAAAATTCCGTTCAGATGTTAATTTTGGACGGTTTTTTTGTAAGAACGGTGAGTTACAGCTATTTTCAGGTAAATAGACCAAGCAGTAGGGGCACAGCATTGCTCATAAGTGTCAACTTAAACCAAAACCCCTTTAAAACCTCGTTTCTAGCCAGAGGCTAGAAATGCTCGTCATTGCGGCTCTGCTGCAAGTAAGAGGCGGAGCCTCTCATTAGGCATTCCAGTTTCTGACTGGGAACGAGGCAATCTCTAAAAGCTGGTTCTAGACTGGCTTTCATGTTAAGTTGACACCAATGAGCATTGCTGTGCCCCTACGAAAGATGTGGTTCAAATACATGAAAACTGCTGTAAAAAGGAATTTTAATGAGACCAAAAATAGTTCATCGTTCAGCTAGGTTCTTAGCGAGTTAAAACCTCAAAGGAGCAAGTGACTACAATTGGCTAAGTCCCTAATCTAAATCACTAAGGTATAGGCAGACTACCTTGTAGTATCATCTGACTTGCCCTAGCTTGACAGATGGCGCAGGCACAGCCAAACATCTGCATAGCAAGCTGTTTAACTTTTTCATTAGCACGTATTGATGGGTATTGGGGATATTCTTGTGAAACAGGTGCAGCAACTGTCTGTGTGTCAGTGGGTGTTAAGGTAGGATTGGCTAATTCTTGAGGAGAAAGCTTCTTAGCAAAAGCTGGATTGACACTTAGGAGCGTCAAAGCAAAAAAGCTAGAGCAGCAAAGCAAAGCCATTACAATTTTATTCATGATTTTCCTGAGTGGTAGACCTTATTATTAGTTGAGTTTAGCTAAAAAAAACTACAAATCGTCAGAAAAATTCAACTTGTTTTTAGTTGCCGAGTAGCGATTGATAGAGCTGCTGATTTCTATTGAAATAACAATTACTTTTTGTTTGCAATCAGCTTTTGGTCTTTATCTTGCATTTCTAAAAGTTCAGGGATAGTAACAAAGCTATAACCCTGTTTGCGAAAGTTGGCAATAATTTCTGGTAAAGCTTGCACAGTTTTAGAACGATTACCACCACCATCATGCATCAGCACAATCCCACCTGGTTTAGCCTTCCTAAACACATTATTAATTAATTTTGGTACAGCCGGACGCGAGTAGTCTACAGAGTCAGATGACCAGAGAATGATCGCATATTTGCTACTTCGAGCGTAATCAGCCACCCCATTGTGCATGATTCCCCCTGGTGGCCGAAACAAATTTGTTTTAATCCCTGTCACTTGATAAATCAGGTCTGCTGTGTGGACAATTTCATAGGCAGCTGCTTGTGGATTCAAGAATTGATACCAATGATGCCAAGTATGGTTGCCAATTACGTGACCTTCAGCAATCTCCCGCTTTACTAAGCCTGGATAATTCTTTACGTTCTGCCCAATCAGGAAAAATGTCCCTTTGATGTGATTTTGTTTAAGAATATCTAGTACTTGCGCGGTACTCTCAGGCCATGGCCCATCATCAAAGGTAAGAGCAATTACTTTCTGTTCGGGAATAAGTTTTGCCGACTCAACTATTGCCCCTTGAAAGCGTAGAGGTACAGCATAGGAGAGACCCTTTGTTTGTGCTTGTTGCTGCCAACTTTTAAGCATCACCGCTTTTAGTTCTTCAATATGCTGCTCAATTCCAACCTTGGCTGGTAAATTGTTATTTATATTCTCTGTACTTTGAGCCTCAGAGGAGCTTGACTTGATAAACATCATCGTGATAACACTCAAACTGGCACTCAAGACAAGCAACGTAATTAATATTTTTTGCAGACCAAAAAATGACTTATTGTCCTGCACTTCATAGCTCCTTCAAAGGTCGAACCATCTTTTTTTATAATACTTCGGGCAGGTTTTTCTACTCTGGTAAGCCTTGCTATGCAGGCTACAGCATGATTGGTATATTTTTTAAACTGACATCCAACTTTGACTCTGAAAAAATGTCTTACCCTACGGATAATCTAATATCTATAAGCAAAACCCTGACCATGAAAGCGAGAGCCTTCTTGCGCGTTAATTTTTGTAGACTATGGGGTATGAGGGGAATTTCGAGAACAGTAAAAGGCAATTAATCCTGCGTTATTAATATGAATATACTTAATGTAGGTTAAATATTGCATATCCTATTGACGAAGCTATTGCGAAATTATGACGAAGATGTGACCTTCCTTGAGTGATGACGGCATAACGCAGACCCGTTAAAAAATTTCTTTGATCCCTGACCGCGCAAGATGAGTAAACACCATAGTCAGAGAATCTCGCACGCTGACTTTTGTCTTACTGGTTTAAAAAAGGGATTTCCAATAAATCATCCATTTTATGGGGCGGGCAAGATGCATTGGTGTCAACTTACAGCTATTTTTAGGTAAATAGACTACGCTCTACGGGCACAGCAATGCTGTGCCCCTACGACAGATGTGATTCAAATACATGAAAACTGCTGTAAGTAAAAAGCCTTTCTAGAACAAGCTTTTAGAGATTGTCTCGTTAAGAGTATCAGACTGGGAATGCCTAAGGGGAGGCTCCGCCTTAAGACTTGCGGCAGAGCCGCAATGAGAAGCATTTCCAGCCAGAGGCTGGAAACGAGGTTTTAAAGGGGTTTGGGCTTAAGTTGACACGCATGGGCAAGATGCCCACCCCACAAAAGGTCACTGAATGCTTTTTTATTTGGAAATCCCTTAACAGGTTACAGGCTCAAGATTACATCCCGTGCTACTGCTAAAGTCTGATTAATATCCTCTTCGGTGTGAGCAAAAGACGTAAACCCAGCTTCAAACTGAGAAGGTGCTAAGTAAACACCACGCTCTAACATACCCCGATGGAAGCGTCCGAATTTAGCTGTATCAGACTTTTTCGCATCTTCGTAGTTATGAACTGGCCCAGAGGTAAAGAATAAGCCAAACATCGCACTGATTTGACCACCACAAGCCGCATGACCAGTTTCTTTGGCAATTTGGAGCAAACCATCTGCTAGCTTTTTAGTAATCCGGTCAAGATACTCGTAAGTACCTGGCTTTTGCAGCAATTCTAAAGTCTTAATCCCAGCAGTCATCGCCAAGGGATTACCTGAAAGAGTCCCAGCTTGATATACGGGACCGGCGGGCGCAACCATTGACATAATATCTCGGCGACCACCATAGGCTCCTACTGGCAAACCACCACCAATCACCTTACCCAAGGTTGTTAAATCGGGAGTGATGCCAAATTTTTCCTGAGCGCCACCGTAAGCAATCCGGAAGCCTGTCATCACCTCGTCAAATACCAATAACGCTCCATGCTCGTGAGTCAGCTCTCGTAATCCTTCTAGGAAGCCAGCATCAGGTGCAATAAATCCGGCATTGCCAACAACTGGCTCAAGAATGACGCCAGCAATCTCGTCGCGGTTTTCTTCAAACAAGGCTTTGACGGATTCTAGGTCATTGAAAGGCGCGGTTAGAGTGGTGCTAGTTGCCGCTTTAGGAACCCCCGGCGAGTCTGGCAAGCCAAGTGTGGCAACACCAGAACCTGCTTTCACTAGAAACGTATCGGCGTGTCCGTGGTAGCAGCCTTCAAACTTGATGATTTTGTCTCGGTTGGTGAAAGCCCGCATTAGCCGCAAAACTCCCATACAGGCTTCAGTTCCAGAGTTGACAAATCTGACCATTTCGATGCTAGGAACGGCATCGATGACCATTTCTGCCAAAACATTTTCTAGTACTGAAGGGGCACCGAAACTGGTGCCTTTTTCTAAAGCTTCATGCAACGCTGCAATTACTTCTGGATGAGCATGACCGCAAATAGCTGGGCCCCAGGTGCCTACATAGTCGATGTATTGGTTGCCATCTACATCCCAAATGTATGCGCCTTTCACACGATCAAAAACGATGGGTTGTCCGCCCACAGATTTAAAGGCACGAACTGGAGAACTGACTCCTCCTGGCATGAGGTTTTGAGCAGCGGCGAAGACTTCTTGTGATTTTGTTGTTTTAATTGTGGTATTTACCAAGGTTTTCTCCTAACAGTGGGCAATAAAAAGCTCTATCTTAGGATAGGGTCAAAAACTGCTTAGAATTTCTATCGTATAGAATTAGCTGAAACAGAAAAATAATAATATGTTATACAAGTCGAATAAAGATTTGCCTTTAGATATCCAAACTCGATTATCTGAAGCATACCAGGATCTTTACCGAGCAGCTTTTAACTCGGCGATCCATTGGTATGGTGAAGCCTCAAAAGCTCACAAAGTCGCGTTGAGTGCTGTAAAGATGCAGTCTGCTATGGAACGGAATGCTCTTGTTGAGAGTCTTGTTGAGAGTTAGATAAGATAGTGCAATTCAAAAAACATGCCAGCAGGTCTATTTAGAATGGTATCGTGAATCCATGAATTATTCTCATTAGAGCAAACTAGCTGGTATGTCTTTTAACGATTCGCATTTACTACATTACGCCATCCCTGTTGAGAAAATTCGCTACGATGAACGGGGTCTAGTACCTGCAATTGTCCAAGATTATTTGGATGGTACTGTCCTGATGATGGCGTGGATGAATCAAGAGTCGTTACAAAAGACTTTAGAAACTGAAGAAACTTGGTTTTGGAGCCGTTCCCGGCAAGAATTGTGGCACAAGGGGGCGACTTCTGGACATATTCAAAAAGTACGAAGTATCCGTTATGACTGTGATAGTGATGCGTTGCTCATAGGGGTAGAGCAATTAGGGGATGTTGCCTGCCATACTGGAGAACGCAGCTGCTTTCACCAAATAGAAGGGAAAATTGCCCCACCACCAGGGGATACATTGTCGCAATTGTTTCAAGTAATATGCGATCGCCGCGACAATCCTATTGAAAGTTCTTATACCTGTAAGTTATTAGCAGGTGGTGATAACAAAATTTTGAAAAAGATCGGTGAGGAAACCGCTGAGGTGGTAATGGCCTTTAAAGATGATCAAGTAGATGCGATCGCAGGTGAAGTGGCCGATTTGCTATATCATACTTTGGTTGCCTTAGCTTACCATCAAGTTGATTTAAAATCGGTGTATCGTAAACTCCAAGAACGTCGTCAATAAAGAATGTAGGCAAATGGCAGTAAAATAAGCGAGTAGCGGAAGTAGATAAAATACTTGATTCCCTAGCTTTGCCAGTTGCCAGACTTAAATAAACGTGCTCTTTGTTATTGGCTATGGCGAGTTAATTTAGCCGTGTACCTACAGGTTGAACCTCTCTGGCCAAACCAATATGTGCCAACGACAATGGGATATGGTTAAACTTTACTCCAGCCAAAGCCCACTGAAGTTCAAGTGTCCCCACCCAGAAACGTGCCCGGTCGATGACATCCGGTAACATAGGATAGCCGCTTTCCATACGCCGCACAATACTTTCTCCGTAATTACCAAGTTGCACGGCAATATCGCAAGCTGGATCGCCCAAACCAGCTGTGCCAAAATCAATCAGACCGCTGATGCTCTCTAAGATGGGGTCAAACAGAATGTGATACACTGGCTTGTCGCCGTCGATAAGTACGGGTGTGTAGTTGAGGTCAAGTTCACCTGTAATTACGGGGGCAAAAAGTTCGTGTATCCAAGTTTGCTGATGACGCCACAGGTGAGGAAAGAGAGTTTCCTGAACTTGCTCATACAACTGCAACCAATCTTCACGAGAACGTTCTGCACCAGAGGAAGACACCCCAGCATTAACTAAAACTTCATTTGGGATGCTGTGCAATTGTTGATGAAATCTGGCTAGTTGAGAGATGATACGCGCTTGTGATACTTCACTCAGCTTCAACAAGGTGTTACGAGATAGCGGTTCACCTTTAATAAATCTGTAGCTAGCAAAGCCTTCTTCCAAGTGTTCAAAGTGTGGAACTCGCAATTCAACATACTTTTGCACCACTTCCAACACCCTAGCTTCATGGGAAAGTACCTGTTTTCCCCAGTCATCTTTGGCAAAGCGACATACAAGCTCATGATTAACAATTACCACATCGTTAACCATTCCATCTTGATTAAAGTCAAGATGGTCAACAGAGATATTGGAATATACAGCACGAATTCTTTCGAGATACGAGTAAGGAATATTCACAGTAGATTATGATGCAATCACAACAAACTAAAAATAAAAAGTTATCGGACTTTCAGCCCGATCGCAGCGACTTATAATTATTTGCCTGTTTGTTGTATCAACGGACCACTGTGATTTCACTCCTGAAAAAATTGCTAAATGTGAGCATAACACTATTTTGGTAATTGATCAGCCCAAATTCGATTCAGGTACTGTAAAATTACCACGACGATCGCCACACTCAAAGAAAAGCCTAGCCAGAAACTATCAGTAATAATTCGCGGTTGATCTAATGCCCATCCACCTAAGGGATGACCAATACAATAGCCAACACTCCAGCACACAGCGTTGATGGAGAAATAAACCCCGCGTTGATTTTCAGGGGCTAACTCAGTGACTAAAGAAGCAGCAGATGGGGTATAAGAAACAATCGCAACAGCAAGTACTCCTAATGCCAATGCTACCCAAACTAGATTATGAGATGGGGCAGTACCGCTTACCCAAATCAGGCCAAAACCAATTGCCCACAAAATAGCAGACACAGTAAGTGCGAGTGTGTAAGAACAGCGTTTTAAGGCACTGGTAACAGGCAATTGACAAATGATGGCTAGCACCAGATGCCAAGCAAATAGAACGCTAATCGTAGTTTGAGCAAATCCTTCGGTAGTACTTTTGATAACAAAGTTTTTAAAGTAAAGCGGCAGAGTGCTGTGGATTTGAGAAAGATAGATTGTGAAGAATATATTAACTGCTATATAGACAAGGAAGCGGCGATCACTTAATACTGTCCTCCAAGAAGCAAAATGTTGTGTCTTTTCAGATTCCTTTTTCTGCTGTTGTTCGGTTTCATTAATTCCCACATAGACAACCCCAAAAAACACCAGAAAAGAGATGGCATCAATCACAAATAGCCACCGATAACTTCCAATTATCGCGATTAAAAACCCTGCTAGCACAATTCCGATCGCTAACCCAAGATTATCTGCTAGTCGGGCGATCGCAAAAGTTTCGCGGCGATTGTCAATCTGGCTGGCGTCAGCAACAACAGCTTCAGCAGCCGGCCAATAGAAACCTATCCCTAAACCGCTAATCAAGCTACCAATTACCAAAATAGTAAAATTAGTGGTTGCAGCTAAAACTAGAGAACCACTGGCTGAAATCGCCGTCGCTAGCAACAAAGTACGGCGGCGTCCCCATTCCCCAGAATCAGCCAAGGAACCACCTACAATCCGCCCTACAATGCCGGAAATCGAGGCGCTACCCAAGGCTATGCCAACGGCAGTTGCAGATAAACCAACTTGATTGACAAAAAAGATCGGGGCGTAAAACAGGGTAAAGCCGGTGCCAACTTCCGAGAAGAATCTACCAATTGCGAAAATCCAGACCTGGGGATGTATTGAGGGCAGCCACGATGATAACTGAGATTGAGAAGCTAATTTCATGAGCTTAAATGTCATAGTTTCGTGACATTTTTGTAATTCTTATCATTGCCTGCTATTTTCCTGACTCATTCCACAGGGTTTCCACAGAGATTTTAACAGTTTTCCACAGGTACTCAACGAGCTAATGGGCTTCTTGCCGTCTGACTGGGGATTGTTAATTAACAGTGACAAGGAACTTGAAGGACTGAGTTTTTGTAAAGTAAAGTAACAAAAAATAGGCTCTAAAGGTGATTATTCCATTCGTGTTTATTTTTTATACAATCGTTTTTAACATTTCGCAGCATTGACAAACCCACCCCCTCTTGGCGCACAATGATGCGGCTTGCTTTTGTAGTCCGTTCAACCGTTGGCATTAAATGTGTAAAATATATTACCACAAGATGTGGACGCCGATTGTCGGGCTGGCGAAAGAGAGTGTGAGGTAGCCCTAAGCCGCTTCACTGCAAGCAACTTGTCCCTCTTGATTGACCTCATAGGAGGAAAATCTCATGAAAGCAACGGTTAGCATCTTTACAGAAATTCCCGAAACACTCCACGAATCCTTAAAAAACTACTTAGAAACCCATCCCGATTGGGATGAAAACAGAGTATTCACGGCAGCGTTATCATTGTTTTTACTCCAAAATGGAGATAGCGATCGCCGTGCTGCCCGAGTCTATCTGGAAACTTTGTTTCATCACTCCTCAGTAGAAATGCCCAGCATCGATTCCCCCGCAACAGCTAATCTACTAGACACCCCATAGGTACTGGTATGAAGGGCGTTATATTCTGGCTCATGCGCTAATATGGGCATGGCAAACCGTGTCCATCAATGGGATTTTGACCCAATAGCGATCAACTATCTGCGGGCAATATTACAACAAAAAAGATCAGTAAATTCTGATCCTTAAAAAGGTTCCAATAGTTTCTCCTATTGCTAAAACTAGTTGGTAATAGTGCAAGATTTAGAATTGAGGTAAGGCTTGAGTATATTAGCTGATCGTTAGTACTTGTTATAAGAATGCAGCCTGAAAACCTCGAAGTTCAATCTTCAAAACTTTTTGGGTTTTGAAGATTGAATGTTTTTCAAGTCGGGGATGAAAGCTGCTAATTGGCTCTAGTACCGCAAGGCGGAAGTCAAAAGTCAAAAGTATTATGGAATAGGCTTTTTAAGGATTTTAAATGGTTGCTCTATTTACGCCGTGACGTACTACCCCTCAGTGACAATGAATGACGATTAGCTTAAGAATGCGGATGGTACGACATTTTGAGTTGGATAAGTAGGCGATGTTCCGCTTGGCTAGTGATTAATCGTTATATTCTCAATAGCTATTTGTTGGTCATCACTATTAACATCTGGTGACTGCTCACTACTATTAACAGTTGTGGGTTCCGCATCGTCTATTCCCATTACTTTTACTGGTAGAGTAGAAACGTAATTAAAAAAAACTGTTAGCCAATCTGCTATCGTGTTATCTGGATTGATAGGAAAGTCTGGACATAACCAAAATCCTGGGAAATGTCCTTTAGGAGAATCTATGTCAAAAGTTAATTGGTCGAAACAGTCAGAGCAAAGAAATATTTTCCAGTGGACTCTCCCCCCTGTCCACTGTCTTAAACGGATAAATCAGCATCTCAAATAACTTCTTGGTCTGTATTTGAGGAATATCTACCTATTTTAATTTAGGACTTAGCAAAAATCGCCAACTGTGCTTAATTTATCAAACCACAAAGACGCCAAGAATCGTAGAGTGTACGTAAGTCCTATGATTGTCTAAATTTGTCTTTTACTAAAGCCAAAGAAATTTACTAATTACTTCCCCAAGAGTGAACAGTCAAGAGTTAAAAAACTCTAGACTATAAACTCAGGACTTGGCTTCCAATTGCTGGGGGTGAGCAGCAGATTCAAACTTATACCCTACGCCACGTACAGTTTGAATTAATGCTGGCTGACTAGCATCAATTTCAATCTTCTTGCGAATTTGACCGATATGTACATCTACAACCCGCTGGTCGCCGACATATTCATAATCCCACACCTCTTGGATTAGTTCTGCACGTCGCCAAACTCGACCTGGATGACTGGCTAAAAAATGCAACAAGTCAAATTCTAGAGCAGTTAAGAGTACTGGTTGGTTATTAAGTGCCACCTCCCGTCGCACTGGATCAATCATAAGTTTTTCAAATACCAAGCGTTTCTGCTCGGCTGTAGTTATCACTCGCTGACGCCTCAAAATAGCTCCGACTCTGACTTCTAGCTCTCCTAGCCCAAAAGGCTTGGTGAGATAGTCGTCAGCACCTTTAGAAAAGCCGCGAATTTTATCAGCTTCGTCAGCACGGCTAGTCAACATCAGAACAAAAACACCATTACGACTTTGCATCTCTTGGCAGAGGTTAAACCCAGTTACATCTGGTAAATTCACATCTAGAATCACCAAATCAGGGTTAAATTGCTCAAATAGAGCTAAGGCTGTCTTTCCATCTTCGGCAGCCTCCACCTGATAGTTCTGCTTAATCAAAAAGCGTTGGATTAAATTCCGAACCGCAGGGTCGTCGTCAACTACAAGAATCTTGGCAGGAGCCATGACCATTACTTTGCACAAAAATTCGTAAGATTAACAAGAGGGTTGCGTAAAAACGCAGTTGCCACTTTGGAGCTAACTAAGAATCTACATGGCTACGGTATAAGAATCCTGATTATTTAAAAATAAATACTTTAATCAGGATTGTGGGCGATGAGAACGCGAAACTTCTGTTAGCCACAGTATATAAGCGCTCTGACTTTAGCCGCAACAGTTCTTGACACCAAGACACCTTTTTGATCCCAGTTAGGTGGTAACTTAAAACGTTTCAATTTTAAATCGATATGCGGATATATACCACAAGCGATTATTCAGTATAATTAAAAAAACTCTGTTAGGGCACAGTAAATTGCCAAATTTGAAACAGTAAAGTTAATTTTTTCATAAAAACTATGTGTTTTAGGTACTCTCGGTTCAAATTCTAGATTAGAGCCTGAACTGGGCAACGACATGAGGGTATACACGGAGTTATAGAGATATGTTAAAGTGACTATAGTTGAAATTACAAAGTTAATCAAACTAACCCGTGCTACTATCCTGGTAGGGCATAAAATAGGTCGAGACTTTAGTTTCGATCAAAGAAAAACCTAAAGCTGTTTTTTATTCGACAAAAGACTGCCGCTGACTGAGGCTGAAGTAACAAACTCCCATGAGCGATCAAAATCCCTACGAAAAACTTGGGGTATCAGAAGAGGCTAGCTTCGATGAAATTCAGGATGCTCGTAATCGCCTATTCGAGCAACATAGTGGCGATGCCAAGCATTTAGAAGTAATTGAAGCGGCTTACGATGCGATTTTAATGGATCGCTTACGGATGCGCCAGGAAGGTAAAATTAAAGTCCCTGAGCGTATCCGCTTTCCAGAGTTGCGAGTGCAATCGCCTCCTAAAGAAACTCAAACCCCTCGGGAGCAGTCACCTGCATGGCTGCAACGGATGCTGGATCAGCCAACACCTACGGATATACTCTTACCAGGAGCTTGGTTTCTTGGTTTGAGTTCTATTAGTCTGTTTTATCCAGAGGGAGGTGATCAGGTTTTGCAGTTAGCATTGGTGGTTGGGGTAGGCACCAGTATTTATTTTCTCAATCGCAAAGAAGGCAAATTTGGCCGAGCAGTTTTGTTCACCCTCGTGAGTTTAATAATTGGCTTAATCGCTGGGGGACTAGTTGCTAGCTGGCTTTTACCACAAATATCATTTACCAGTCTGGGAACAAATCAGTTCTCTACAGTAGTAACGTTTATATTGTTGTGGTTGGTTAGTAGCTTTCTACGCTAAATCATTACCTATAAGCAAGTTTCTGTAAAGAAGACATGGTTGATGTGTGTTTTTCTCAAATAAGAGAGTCAGGAGTCAGAATAGGTATGCTGACTCCTGCTTTAATTTGCAACCTGAATTCTGATTAGGTTATTACCTGGTATCTTGCAGCATCGCCAACAACCGCCTTCAGAATGAATCTAAGATTAATAGCTAAAGTTGTCTAATGAAGAGTGAGCAAGGGCTTGAGTCCATTATTTGGCTATAAGACAATACCTTGTGTTAGTGATTTTTGCCCCAGAAGATCCCCCCAACCCACACCACTTGCTCCACTTGGGGAGACCCCAGACGCTCTCTACGAGACGCGCAAGGGACGCGGACTCGCTCTAAGCGTTCGCGCTAGCGTCTCGTAGAGAAGCTATAGGTAAGTTACCCAATATTAAAAGATAATAAACGAATGCCGATTAATTCAATCTGTTGCAACTACAGAGCCTTTCTAGACAAGGTGTTTAGGTTTTAAGACTAAATCTACAGCAGCGCTGAAATCCTTAACGATTAAGTCGGGGTGGTAAAGTTCCAATTGGGTGCGATCGCGGATGCCAGATTCCACAGCGATCATCTTAATACCATAATTTTTAGCAGCGGTGATGTCGGCTTCCGTATCTCCCACCATCCAGGTATCAGCAGCCGGGGGCAATTCTTCTAAAGCCCTAGCCATTAACAAAGGCTTATCTTCAATATCGCGAGTTTTAACGTAGTCGTTAGTCAGGCAATAACAACGATTTTCTGGGAAAAATCTGCCTAAATTGTGTTTTTTGAAGGCATAATCTAGTTCCCGAAATCGGCGCATGGTCATAACTGCCAAATCAATTCCAGCTTGTTGAATTTTTAACAAAGCATCCACAGCACCGGGTGCAAGGCTGTCATAGGGAAAGTAAGGTTCTGTATGCACTGTTTGCCGCCGTAACTGAGCAAATTCTTGGGCTTGGGCTTCGTCTAAGCCAGAATTTAAGGCGATTTGTTTTTCGGGAATGCGCGATCGCTTTAATTGCCAAAATTCTGCTTTCGGAAGTTCTTGCACTACTTGGTCTAGGCGACGGGTTTTCTCTAAGCAGAATTGATAAACACGGTAGTACCGTTCGGAAACATCAATAATTGGGCCGTCGAAGTCAGTAATAAGTCTTAGCATCGGCGGAAAAGTTAATTTTTATTAAAATTATCTCAGATGTATGGCTATTTTTTGAGGATACCAAGTCTAGCTAAGGGTTTTTTGTAAACTCTTTTTAAGAAAGTATCGACGATGGCCTGGAGGAAAATCTTCTAACTCTCCAAAAACTTCATACCCCAAATGCTGATAAAATTTGGGAGCCTGGAAACTGTAAGTAAAAAGATATGCGTTTAAGCAGCCACGATTAACAGCCTCTTGCTCTGCCTCCAAAAGAAGTGCTTTTCCATATCCATAACCTCTTAACTCCTCTGTAACCCAGAGAATACCGATATGGAACCATCCCAAGCCGATAAAACCCTCCAAGCCGCCCACTACCTTTTTTTCTGAATCATGAAGCAATAGAAACAGTGGCGTATATTGGTAATTTCCAATCTTGCCTACATTGAAATGTTGAAGTTGCTTGTCAATAAAATCAACTTGTTTGAAGTCTGGCTGAATCTCAATTGATATTTTGTACTCAGGCATCATTGCAGCGTACCGCGTTTGATTTGTTCGCTTTCAATGGCTTCAAATAAGGCGCGAAAGTTACCTTCGCCAAAACCTTGAGCTTGGTAACGGCGTTCAATAAACTCAAAGAAAAATGTCGGCTGTTCAAATATTGGCTGGGTGAAAATTTGTAGTAATAAGGGCGCGATATTTCCTCCCTCTAAAGGAGTATATTCTTGCCAGTCCACCAAAATTTCCTGTTGAGCGATCGCTTCCAGTTCTAGGGGTGATAGAGGCAATCCTGGACGTTGTTTTAGCTGCGAGTAGTAGCTTTGGGGAACTGAGAGTAAGGATAAACCACTGGCACGAAATTTAGCGATCGCACTTACAAGATTAGTCGTCCGCAAGGCAATATGTTGAACTCCTGGCCCCCGGTTGACATCGAGAAACTCCTGAATTTGGGAATTGCTGGAAGCTGGTTCATTAATTGGCAATTGGACGCTACCGTTGCGCGAAACCATTACCTGGCTGTGTAAAGCAGAGCGATCGGTTTTAATTTTAAATGTCTGCTGGGGTTGAAAATCTAGGATATTTTCGTACCAAGCGACGGCACGATCCAATTCACCAACTGCCACGTTTAACACTATGTGATCTATGGCGGTAATTGAAGAGGAGGGGGAAATGGGGGAAGCAGAGGGGAAATTATCACAAATCTCTCCCCTCTGCCAAAAGCTTTTTGCCATTTCTCCACAGTGCTTTTCTATCAACGTATGAGTCAGTCCACCCCAAGCGGCAATTTTGCCACACTTGAGGAATGCCGTACCTACCTGGTGTTCCTGGATGGGTTGTAGGATTGTAGCATCGTATTTTTGAGCTAGTGCGATCGCGCCTTCTACATCTTCGACAGCAAAAGCGACATCTGCTACACCAGGTGGATATTGACGCAGAAACTCAGCTACTGGACTTGTAGGTAACAGTGGTGAAGACAGCAAAAAGTTGACGGCACCACTATTCACCATTTCTGTACAAGTGTGAAATGAACTGATGCGCGAGGCTACTGCTTGAAAACCAAGATGGTATACAAACCAATCCCGCCATACTTTAGCGTCTTCTACATAAAAATGAACGTGATCAATTTTCATAGATACTGAAAATCCAGCATAACAGCTTATATCTCTGTAAATTTTGCCTTTTTTGCTAAATTTTCAGGTCTTTCCCAGGCAAGAATTATGTAGACGTACTGGCACTCTAAAAAAACAAATGACTATCAGGTTGAATGTTAATTTCCATTGGCACAGCTTGCGGTTCGGCAGAAAGGGCAAAGAAAATCGCATTGGCAGCAGTTTGAGGACTGAGCATTTTTTTCCGGTCTACTTTTAGGTTGACGTTATCCCAGAAAGGAGAATCTACCCCACCAAAGTAGAATAGCGTGAACTTGATACCAAAACGCTTGAGTTCCTCTGCCATGCACTTGCTGAAACCGACAACACCAAACTTAGAAGCAGAATAAGCCGCTGCCATCCCCATCGAATGCTTGCCCAGAATTCCAACCACGTTACAGATGTGACCAGACTTGCGCTTTTGCATCTCTTCAGCAGCTGCCTGAGTTGTGTAAAAGCTGCCTTTTAAGTTGACATCTAGCATCTTGTCTAAATCAGCGGGTTCCAGGTTGTTGTAAGGCTTGAGTATACCAGCACCAGCTGCATTCACCAAAATATCGATTTGACCAAACTCAGTGACGGTCTTTTTAATCAAAGTATCTACTTGTTGAGGGTCAGTAATATCTGTGGGAACGGTCAAAACTTGCCCTGGTAAATCAGCTACCAGCGTTGTTAAACGAACCGCATCTCTGGCAGCTAGTACCAACCGTGCACTGGTGGGCGCAAGTTTGTGTATTAAGGCTGAACCAATGCCACCAGTAGCACCGATAACGACAACAACTTTATCCTGCATTTGATTATTTACATTTATTTATATCTTTTTACATAATACTGAATTACAGGCGAAGGTTATACGTAGACAGTGAGAAAGTATTTACTCAAAGAGTAGCGGCGTAGTGTTTGGCAATGGTGGCTAGGCACGCTGCACCGCAGTCTTCTTGGCTGTGTTGAAGAACTATTTGGTATTTTATTTTCAGGTGCAATTATTTATAGGTGAAAAAATGCAGTCGGGTCATTTGACCCGACTTGATTGAGCGTTTAGCTTGTCACTTCAGACTTTTGACTGCTTGGCTATAACTACTTTCGCTTTACTCAAAAGCACCCTCGGCAACAATGTTGGCTCATTGGTAACAAGTTAAGGTTATTAACTATTTGTCAATAAGTAATAGTGCTTGAAATTTCACCACAAATCGAGGTCGGAAACACAAATTTTAAGCTAGCTATACTTACGGCTAGCTATGCCTACGAGTCATATTTAAAAGCATCGTTCATCCTTATCCCAAAAACAAAATATAAGGCTAAATTAGATACTCGACATTATGATTTATTTACAGCTTAATTACTATTGACAAAACTAATACCTTAAGTTGTTTCTATAGGGTTAGATCCAATCTTATTAGTTAAGATTAAATAATCGCCATTCAGAGCAAAGTTATTTTCTCCTTGAACTAGCCTTCCGACTGAATTATGCTCAGATCCAATTTTGTTAGGGTAGACAACAACTGGTGACTGAGAAAAGGAATATGTAACGTCTTCGTTAGGAGCCAAAGACTTCTTTTGTCCGTTAATATCATACTCGACGTCAATACCCGATTGATTGCCGAGAGAGTAGTCAGCACCACCTTCAATGACGGCTGCTTCTTCAAGAGTTAATTCGGTGAACAGTTGTTCTTGACCAACAGCACAATAGTTAGAAATAGAAGTGATCTTGTCGATATTTGACATGGTTTTTCTTGTTGATTGTAATTGACTGAAATTTCTGGAAATAGTTTTTTTCCAGATCAACTTGTTAGTTACTGGAGTTTCGACTAATTTCAATACTGAAAGCTCAAATGTATTACTAGACATGAAGTAGAGTTAATTCACTCCATTTGTTGTCTATTTGATACAGCGAAATCTCAAAGCATTGCTGGGACTTAAATAAAGTAAATTGACTTAAGTTTTAGTCTAAACTTCTAAATCCATAAAGAATGCTACTATGCAGCAACCAACCAGTTAATAATTGCTTTATATATTGAAACAAAAACAGGAGTATATGATGGCGATCGCATCCTCCCGCTTTGCAAATTATACCTGAAGTAGATTCGCACCAGGGACATTTCATTTTGTGATTCAGGTAGTCTATGACAGATACTTATCTGGAAGCATATAGTATAAAAAAAGACTGTTCAGGTAAGTTTTTATTGCTCAACAAAAGAACAACTGTATGTGAGTGGAAATTAAATTCAACTCTTAATTCCCTTTCGCACTATGTGGTAGTCCTCTAAATACCTAGAATCAAATACTTCAACTGACGCGGGCGAAAACGTAGTTGCGGGTACGAGAATCCACGGGGTTAGTAAAGATTTTATTTGTAGTACCAAATTCAATCATTTCAGTAATGCGATTTTCATTCCTATAAAAGAAAGCCGTAAAATCAGATAGGCGAGGAACTTGCTGCATGTTGTGGGTAACTATCACAATTGTCAACTCAGAGCGCAAGTTATGGATTAGATGCTCAATTTTCATACTACCGACAGGATCAAGACCTGAACAAGGTTCATCCATCAACAGAACCTTCGGTTTGACTGCTAAAGCACGGGCAATACATAATCTTTGTTGTTGACCGCCTGAAAGCTCTAAAGCAGACTTGTGCAGATTATTTTTCACTTCATCCCAAAGTTCGGCAGCTTTGATGGCAGATTCAACAATTCCATCTAATTCTACTTTCGGATGCCATCCAACTAATTTCACCCCATAGGCAACATTATCGTAAACGCTCATGGGAAAAAGATTTGGCTTAGGAAAAATCATACTAACTTGGCGACGTAAGCGATTAATGTTGACACGACGCTCATAAATACTCTGTCCGAAAAATTCTACTCTTCCTTCAACCCTCACTTCTGCTTCTAATTCACTCATGCGATTTAACGATTTAAGAAAAGTAGACTTGCCACAACCACTAGAACCAATAATTGCCGTGACTTGGTTTTGGTAAATATCCATTGACACGCCTTCAACTATCTTTTGAGTGTCGTAATAGAAGCTGAAGTTTTTGACTCTGATGGCTGGAATTAGTTTACTCATATTCCTAAAACGTGTAAAACAAAACTTGACTAAGTAAAACAGTACAAATCAGCATCGCTGTTTCATTATGTTACTACCAAAAGGAGATATTCATAGAAATTACGTAGCTATACAGTAGTCCTACAGCAGATAAACTGTTAGGAAGTATTTATATTAAGACTGTGTGCCAAAATTTATTTTTTACAGACTTTTTATACCTACCTTTTGCACTTTAAGCTATATGCCATCTTTTCCTATTAAAAAAGATTTAGGCTGGTTCGACTTAAAATAGCTATGTAGAAATAAAAATATTAATATTATATACCCCTTATGGGTAGTGAAAAGCTAGGACATACCTCAACCGAAACGCCCTGAAATGTAGTCGCGGGTGCGGGGGTCTAGTGGGTTATTAAAGATTTGCTCTGTAGCGCCAAATTCAACCATTTGACCAATCCGACTTTCATCGGTGCTGAAGAAAGCCGTAAAATCAGAGACGCGAGCGGCTTGCTGCATATTGTGGGTAACGATCGCAATTGTCAACTCAGACTGCAAACTGTGGAGCAGTTCCTCAACTTTCATGGTAGCAATGGGGTCAAGAGCCGAGCAAGGCTCATCCATCAGCAGAACTTTCGGCTTGACTGCTAAAGCACGGGCAATACATAATCTTTGTTGTTGACCACCAGAAAGCCCTAAAGCTGATTTATCCAGCTTATCTTTCACTTCATCCCAAAGAGCAGCGCTGTGAAGTGCAGATTCGACAATCTCATCTAATTTTAATTTTGAATACCTGCCTGCTATTCTCATACCGTAGGCAACATTTTCGTAAATGCTGATCCCAAAAGGATTCGGTTTTTGGAACACCATACCAATTTGGCGGCGTAACCGATTGATGTTGACACGAGGAGCATAAATATTTTGACCAAAAAATTCTACATCTCCTTCAACTTTCACAGGCCCTTCTAATTCGCTAATGCGATTAATAATTTTGATGAAGGTAGATTTTCCACAACCACTAGGGCCAATAATTGCGGTTACTTTATTTTGATAAATATCCATTGACACCTTTTCAATCGCTTTTGTTGTGCCATAGTAAAAGCTGATATTTTTAACTTTGATAGCTGGAATTAGGTTATTCATACTTGCCCAAGGTACAAAACAAAACAAAATTTATTTTTACTTGATTCTTTTCTGTCTAATAACTAAGCGAGAAAAAATACTGACACATAAAATTAAGCTGAGTAAAACTATAGAAGTAGTCCATACTAATTGGCTTTTTTGGGGGTCGGGATCGTTGTAGAGGTTAAAAATCAATACTGGTAAAGAAGCTGTTGGACTTAACAATCCTTCTGACCAATCTAGACTAAATAAGGCAGTAAAAATTAAGGGTGCTGTTTCACCAGCAGCACGAGCTACAGCTAATAAAATGCCTGTAGTAATTGCGGGGATTGCAGCAGTGACAACGATGCGAAAAGTAGTTTGGAAGCGAGTTCCGCCTAAAGCAGCAGAGGCGAGGCGTTGAGATGTGGGAATAAGTTTTAAGGATTCTTCTGTTGTCAGTATAATCACAGGTAGCATAATCACGGCTAAAGCAAAACCACCTGCGATCGCACTAAATCCTTTAGTTACCAAAACTATCACACCATAAGCGAATACGCCTACAACAATTGAAGGCACGCCTGTCAGAATACTGCTGATAAAACGAACAAGTCCAGCGATTGGATTAGTTTGACCAAATTCTGCCAAGAAAATTCCTGTGATTATCCCTGTGGGAATGCTTAAAATAGCACCAATTACCACCATGATTATGGTTCCCAAGATGGCATTGCCAAAGCCATTGTCAATCACTGCTTTGACAAACATGTCTGATTTCAGTCCAGATATTCCCCGGACGAGAATTTCCCACAAAATTGATAATAAAGGAATGAGTGCTAGACCTGTCAAACCAAAGGTGATCGCATTCATTGCATAAGTAAATATTACTCGTTCTGTTGGCAGAGGACTGCATAATTCTGTAGCCAGAGATTCATCAGTTTCTGACTGAATATAACCACTCATATTTTTTACATTTTTGATTGATAAACGTTTCGTTACACTGAGATAAAAAATTATATCTGAGTTATCAAAATTGTTTTTTAACGAATAAGAAAGTATATAAACAGAAAAAAGAAAATTGAATAGATATTTTAATCTTGCTATATTTGATATTTAGACTGTTGCATATTTATGTATATGTTAAATTTAAATAGGATTATTTATTTTTCTTACCAACCCACTTTATCAATAGTACAGCGCCAATATTTACAACTAGAGTCAACCCAAACAAAATCAATGCCAAATAGCTTAAAGCGCCTATATGCAATCCCGGTTCAGCTTCGGCAAATTCATTAGCTAATATAGAGGGAATTGTATAAGCTGGATCGAGTAAAGAAGCACTGATTTGAGCAGAGTTGCCAATCACCATAGTGACAGCCATTGTTTCACCCAAAGCACGTCCTAAGGCGAGCATTGCTGCACTGACGATTCCAGAAAATCCTGCTGGTAGCAAGAGCCGAAAAATTGTTTCCCAACGGGTGCCACCCAAAGCCATAGATGCACTACGTAATTCTTTAGGGATAGCCATTAAGACATCACGAGTAATTGCTGCCATTGTGGGCAAAATCATAATGGCGAGAATAATTCCAGCAGTCAACATATTTGTCCCAGAAGGATCTTCTGTATTAAACAGTGGTATCCATTTAAAAGTGATGGCTAGCCACTTTTGAAGAGGTTCTAGAACTGGAATAAAGACAAAAATTGTCCACAAACCAATAATGACACTGGGAATTGCTGCAATTAATTCAACAACAAATGCTAAGGTGATTCGTAGCGATGAAGGTAAGAAATTTTCACTCGTAACTAAGGCTACTGCTATTCCCACTGGGACAGCGAATAAAATAGCGATCGCACTACTTACCAAAGTTCCATAAATATAGGGTAATGCACCAAAAACCTGATTACCTGTATCCCAATCTTGTCCCCACAAAAATCCCAGTCCAAACTGCTTAATGGCTGGTAGAGCTTCGTGTAAAATTACCCAACTCATCAAAAATAGCACTGCAACGGTAATCACGGCAAAAAAGTATACTAGCCATGTAAAACTTTGGTCAAACCAAAAATTTGTGCCGCTGATAGCTGTTAAATTGAAATTTTCATCGCCTAGATTTGAATCATGTGATGAATTTCTGCCGCTTGGTTGCGATGAATTTGCCATTACAAATCAATAAAATCAATTTTTTTATTATTAATAGATTGAGTTGTTAACTCACCCTATTAGAAGAGGAAAGTAGTAAGATGATCCCCCTAACCCTGCTTAAAAAGGGGGGATCTTAAAAGTCTCCTTTTTAAGGGGGTTGGGGGATCTCTTCTACATAAGTCCTAAAGATTGCAAATTAAGGTTTGACAGAGCTATTCACTGTCTGAAGCACCCGATTTGCCACATCAGATGGAATTTTGGTGTAGTTGAGGTCATCGTTATATTGTTGACCGTCTTTCAATACCCAATTAATCCATTTCTTAATAGCATCAGCTTTAGAAGCACTAGCATACTGTTTGTAAACCATAATCCAGGTCAGACCGACAATCGGATAACCTTGTCCTGGATCTCCTATAAAAACGCGGTAGTTGTTTGGGAAAGTGACAGTTGACAAAGCTGCATTTGCAGATTCTAAAGAAGGAGCAACAAATTCTCCTTTCTTATTTTGTACCAATGCTGATTTCAGATTGTTTTTGATAGCGTAGGCATATTCAACATAACCAATAGAACCAGGAGTACGAGATACTAAGGCAGCTACGCCTGGGTTGCCTTTGCCTTTGAGGACATTTGGCAGATTCCATTTTGGAGCAGTGTTAGTTCCAACTCTGCCTTTAAAATAACCACTGGTAGCACTTAAGTGGTTAGTAAAAATGAAAGTTGTACCGCTACCATCGGCGCGAACAACAAATTTAATTGATTGATTTGGTAGATTAGCACCTGGATTATCAGCTTTAATTTTTGCGTCATTCCATTTAGTAATTTGACCTGAGAAAATTGCTGGTAGTGTACTGCGGGACAATTTAAGATCATTAACGCCTGGAAGATTGTAAACCACAGAAACGGCACCGCCTGCTGTGGGTACTAAGATTACACCGTTCTGGACTTTAGCGATTTCATCATCTTTCATTGCAGCATCACTACCACCAAAGTCAACGGTTCCAGCAGTAACTTGACGAATACCACCGCCACTACCAATTGCTTGGTAGTTAATTTTCAAGTCTGGATATTTCTTCTTCACTTCACGAGCATAGCGTTCGTAAAGCGGAGCCGGAAAAGTTGCTCCTGCACCATTGAGAGTTTCAGCTTGTGCGATCGCACCAAAAAATGGACTGAGTGCAACAGAAGTTGTCACCACTGAAGTAGCAACGACACGATTCAATATGATGGTCGAAAAAATCATATTACCTCTGATTAAAGGAATATTTTCCTGCTGTAACTTCAGTTTTAAATAGGTTACATTTTTTATGGTTAAAGTTTAATTAACAAGTAATAAACAAACAATTAAAATACGTTTAAATATTACTTTCAAACATTTTTGTGCATATTGGTCTTTGATTGACTAGATTAGTTATCAAAAATATGCCGAGGAAAAGTTTAAGCTTAGTTTGAATAATTAAAATTGAGTAAATAACACACTTTCAAAAATATCACTTTAGGAGTTAACAAAATCTAAACTATCAATTAAATAAATAAATTTTTGATTGATAGACCTTAATTTTTTGTTTTAATGGCGATTATTGTTGCCTTTTTATGCTGCTAGACATTATCCCCTCGAAACTTTCCGCATAATATCTAAATCACGACATTATACGGAAAATTTCAGATTTATATACAGCCAGACCTACACAAATTGTTGTCTTCTGTTACTCTTGGGCTAAAAGATTAATGCTAAATTAATCCGATTAATATTTATTACAGAGTTACCTTTAACCACCTAAAAATATTACCTTTTCACATAGTTAAGTCATAATCAGTGAAGTCTTAACTGAAAATTATTTCCTTGATTCTAAAATATTTTTTAAATTTATCAATCCGTCACCATCTAAATTCTTTCATCTTTGCTTGCGGCTACAATATAGCACCAAAAGTACAAACAATCCCATTCCTGCCAGATATTTAATTGCATCAGGTACGCTAGGATTAGGGGAAAAAAAGCCTTCGATCGCACCAGCAATAATCAACATTGGTACAATCCCAAATACTAACTGCACTGCCTGATAACCGTAAAATTTCACTGCATCCCCACGGCGATATTTACCAGGAAATAAAATTGCTCTTGCTAATAAAAATCCTGCACCCCCAGCAAAAAAGATGGCGGGTAATTCCAAGGAACCATGCGGCAACACAAACGCCCAAAAAGGATAAGCCAGATTATTTTGAGCAACCAAAGTGCTAAGAGCACCAATCAATAAGCCATTAAATACCATCAAATAAGCTGTGTATGCTCCAACCGTGAAGCCACCAGCAACAGCCCCAAAAGACACCGACAGGTTGTTGATCATGATACTGCTGGATGCTAGAGGTTCAACGCCGACAATTGACCCCATCCACAATTTATGCTCATCTCGCACCTTAGTAATCAAGCTTTCAGGTACTATCAATGATATAAAGCTGGGGTTTTGCCAGGAATACCACCAAGCCACTAGTGTCCCCACCAGAAACAGCGCCGTCGCCGCAGCAATATATGCAAATGTTTTCTGAACTACAGATGGTAATCCCCAACTGTAAAATTTTCGGATTGCCTGCCATTCCTGGCGCCGCGAACCTTGGTAAATCTGCGTATATGCACGAGTTGTTAAAGATTGTAAACTTTGTATCAAAGTATTGCCGATTTGCTGAGTGCGGGCACGAGCTAAATCTGCCGCTACTGAACGATACAAACTCGCTAACTCTCTAATTTCAGCTGCCCGTAAGGACTTTAACCCTTTTTTTTCTATCTGCCTTAATAGGGCATCCAAACGCTGCCAATTCGGTTCTCGTCGCGCAATCCAACGTTGAATATTCATGAATTTCGGGAACACTGAGTTTAACTTAGCTTAAGATATCCTCAAATTCATCTCCGTAGTTTCAAGGGAAATTTGCCATTATGTCTGAAAATTTTGGATCTCCCGGTCAGATACAACCACTAAGTGTAGGGAATGTTGTCAGTGCTGCGGTACGGTTGTATCGTTCTCATCTAAAGACTTATTTGAAGCTGGCTTTAATTGCTCACTTGTGGATTATAGTTCCGATCTATGGCTGGGCAAAATATGCAGCCATTTCTGGACTAATTTCACGCTTGGCTTTTGGAGAATTGATTTACCAACCTGAAAGTGTTCAAACTGCTAGCAGCCATGTTAATCCGCGTCTGTGGTCATTTTTAAGAGTTGGTTTCCAAGTAGGAATATCTTTGCTTTTAATTTATTTTGGACTGGCGTTCGCGGGTGGTATCTTGGCTACCTTGCTGGGAGTAGCATTAGGACGGATATTCGGTAGTAGTACAGGCATTATAGTCGCAACTACATCGGTAATAATTGTTACAGTAATTGTGCTGTTGGAACTAACCAGGTTCTACTCTCGTTGGGTAGTAGCTGAAGTACCACTAGCAGTTGAGGAAAATATTAATGGTAGCGAAAGTGTTGCGAGAAGTTGGGAATTAACTAAAGCTTCAGTACTTCGCATTCAAGGCGTCGTTTTAGTTGCTTTTGTAGTTACACTGCCGTTGGTGTTTGTATTAAACTATATACCCAGCTTATTTCTCTTAAAGCTTGAGCAAGGTTCTATTATCTATGGAATTGTGTATTTTATTTCTTGGATCGGCAGTTTAGTAGGTGGAGTTTTTGTAATGCCATTCTGGCAAACACTAAAAGCTGTTTTATACTTGGACTTGCGTACTCGACGTGAGGGTCTAGGTTTGCAGTTACGAGAACCACCCTCGCAAGATTTTCGTTAACTCAACACCTTAATTTAACTCTATTAATTTTGAATTAGTTAAAATATGCGTTTTTTTAATCGCATCACATTCCAGACTCCAGAAAGTGTAGAGTTGGAATTCACTTTAGCGGGAATCGGCAATCGAGCTTTAGCACTGTTAATTGACTATATAGTCTTGACTGTGACCTTGCTTGTGTTTTTACTTATCTGGACTATCTTTTCGACGCAACTGTTCAATTTTTTTGAGGATTTTCTTACGAATGCTCAGAGTTTAGGACTTTGGTTATTAGCAATTTTCTTCATTATCGCTTTTGCAATTTACATCAGCTATTTTGTATTTTTTGAAACCTTATGGTTTGGGCAAACTCCTGGTAAACGGTTTGCTAAAATTCGCGTAGTTCGAGATGATGGTAGACTCATCGGGCTACAACAAGCAACGCTACGTGCCTTACTGCGACCTTTTGATGAGACTTTGTTTATTGGCGCATTTTTAATTATGTTGGGGCGTCGAGAAAAGCGCTTAGGTGATTTAGCAGCTGGTACAATTGTGATTCAAGCCCAAACACCTACTGCATCAGCGACATTAACAATTTCAGAACAGGCTAAGGTACTCAATCAGCAGCTAATCAAAATTACTGATTTATCACAATTGTTACCCGATGATTTTGCAGTGATTCGTGAGTATTTGCAGCGACGTGGTGCAATGTCGTTAAAGGCAAGAGCATCACTATCTCTAAAGTTAGCCGAGCAAGTTAAAGCTATTATTAATTTAGAAAACTTGCCAGAAGCTGTTACACCTGATGTATTTTTAGAAGCTGTTTATCTGGTTTATCAACAACCGGAATTTTAGGCTGGAGATTTTATTTAGAGCATTGACAATCGCTTTTAGATAGACAGGATTTTAATAAATTTATCTAAAGTTGATGAGTAATTTAGCCAAAATGCATTTACAATACCTTTATTAACTGACTTTAGACAATTGCTTCATTTTAAAGAAGACATAACTAATAATCAGTAGTCAGTGGTTAGTAAGTGGAAACCACTGACTACTAACTACTAAGTAATTACTTAAAAATCTAAAATCGGCCAGTCTGGTTGGCGATAATAGCGTGTCATATTGTCAAACTTTCGCAATTCGACGCGATTGATCACAAATTCTGGCAAATTCAATAGCCATTGTTCATTCAATTGAGAAAGCATTGTGCTGAAACTTGTACGGTCTAAGTCAGATGAAACCTCTCCAAAATAGGCTAATGTAATATGGGCTGTGAAGTGATAATGCTGCTCAATACCCAAAGCAATTAACTTGGGATTTTGATAAATTGTTCGGCGAAATTTAATAATTTCTTCGTAGCAGCGTTCATCTTGGGGTACTAAACAAACGGCCACAGCTCTTGGCATCACTATCAGTCCCAGCATTTGCCATTGAATCGGATGACTTCTATTTGTCATCAATTGTTGATATTGCTGAAATATTTCGGCTAAACAAGAGTGTAACTCCTGGTCAAATTTGGGATTTTTTTCGCAGGCGTCAAGGTAAGCACTGTCCCAAATTAAATCCGCTAAAGTCAGATGGAAGCTAGCAGGAGGTACAGGTACAATTAAATTACGGTTTACAGGCAACTGTAAAAGTTCCTGTTGGTAAGTCTGTAATTTGGCATAGAAAGCAGAGTTTTGTAATTCTTCTTCTGCCGGCAGGGTAATTAGCGAATAGCCAGGAAAGGACGCTGCTTGTCTCAACCCAGAATGTGGCTGAAATTTAGAAGATTCCTGAATATGCTGGACTTGGGATCTGTAGGCTTCTGGCAGCGTCAGTCGTGCTAACCGATTTAAGTAAGTTTGATAGTTGTCGTCCAATCTTCATAGCCTCATGCTCTCACTTGATAGATTTTAGGGAAAATTATCCCGATTAGCAGAGTCATTTAAAAAGTATTTAGTTTTTGGGTGTGAGGAGTGGGGAGTTAGGAGTTATAAATATTAACTCTTCACCAATGCCCAATGCCCCATCTACTAATACCATTTCACGAAATGCTTGATACAAATGATTTATCTCTAACTCTTTCCCCCTGCTTCCTGCTCCCCTGCTGCCTAAAAGTGAAATGGTATAAGAGGTTTATCTATGCCAATCTATGTTTACTGGGGTGAAGATGATTTTGCCATAGAAAAAGCGATCGCTCTTTTGCGCGATCGCGTCCTCGATCCCCAATGGATAAGTTTTAACTACACTTCATTCCCCCCAGATCAAGCTGATGCTGCGATCCAGGGGTTAAATCAGGTCATGACACCCACTTTTGGCGCTGGTGGGCGCTTGGTATGGCTGATAAATACTACTCTTTGCCAGTACTGTCCAGACAATGTGTTAGCAGAACTGGTGCGATCGCTACCAGTCATTCCCGAAAACTCATTTTTATTGCTCACCAGCTGGAACAAACCAGATGAACGCCTCAAATCTACGAAATTGTTAAAACAATTTGCTACCGAATTCCGAGAATTTCCCCTCATTCCCCCTTGGAAAACAGAATTGCTGGTGCAATCTATTAATCAAGCAGCCCAGACTGTGGGCGTGAAACTGACTGCCAATACTGCCCAGTTATTGGCAGAATCTGTAGGAAATGATACACGCCTTCTCTACAATGAGTTAGAGAAATTGCGGCTATATGCTCAAGGTAGCAATAAGCCTTTAGACACAGATACCGTTACGAAGTTAGTAAGAAATACTACTCAAAATAGCTTACAATTAGCAACAGCAATCAGAACAGGAGATACGGCTAAAGCTTTGACAACTTTGGCGGATCTGCTCAATGCTTCCGAGCCAGGATTACGGATAGTTGCCACACTGATTGGACAATTTCGCACCTGGTTATGGGTGAAGATTATGATGGAAAGTGGTGAACGCAATCAACAAGCGATAGCTATTGCTACTGATATCGGTAATCCTAAACGGATCTACTTCTTACAGCAAGAAATTAAGCTGCTTTCTGTGCAACAGTTAATCTCTTGCTTACCCCTACTACTGGAGTTAGAAGTAAGCCTTAAGCAAGGAGCATCAGAAATCTCAACACTCCAGACTAAAATAATCGAACTTTGTCAAGTATGCCGAGGAAATTGACAATCAAATATAAAAGTTTGATGTATTGAGCAGTTGCTGGAACTTCCAACTCTGAAAATAATTCAAAGTCCTTATAATATCCCTGATGTAGTTTTGTGCCATACACTATATGAAAAAAATTTCCGATTTATTTTCCCGACATAGCCGAAAGCGAATCCTTTCCCAATCATTCTTTTTTGGCGCGATCGCTACTGTGGGTGTGATTTACAACGCTTTTTCATTGACTTCAAAAGCTTATGGTCAAACTCCACCGCCAATAGTTAACAATACTGAAATCACCAGCTATGCTCAAGCCGTGCTAGCAATGGAGCCAGCCCGTCAAAATGCCTTTGAAGAAATTAAAAAACTTATTGGCAATGGAGAAATTCCCAAGATTGTTTGTAACGATTCTAACAGCTTCAATGGTCTTCCCAAGAAGGCTCAAGATATTGCAGTGAATTACTGTACCCGCGTTGGAAAAATTGTTGAAGATAATGGTTTGAGCTTTGAGCAGTTCAACAAAATTACTATAGAACTACAAAATAACAATATATTATTAAAGCGCCAGGTTTCCGATGCCCTATTACGCCTGCAACAACCTGCTGAGTCTCGGTAGTTAAAACTTACATAAAAATTCCACTAGCCATAGATTGTTCTGACTTTTCACAATTTTGCTTGTGACAACTCGTGCGAATTATAAAAATCATTCAGTCGCCACGCAAAACTTTGTTTTCATACTGGGTTGAGCGAATAATTACTAATTCATAATTCATAATTCAAAATACTGTATAGTAGCCCACACGCTCATCAAAAACTTAGTGTTCAACAAGATAATGGAGAGTAGTGAGCTACTACTGATTGTAATTTTGAATTATCAATTATGAATTATTTCGACATTACTTATTCTGTTAGTTGATTAGCTTTATTTCTGATATAACCCCAAGCAAGTTGTCAAACAACTGGATGAAAAAATACAGTTAACAACTTGCATTTTACAAATCAATTCTGATTGCAATACTACTATTCAACTACAAAACATGCTTGGCGCTTGGTATGAATATTTTTCATGTGCTTTTTCACTGTGTTTATGGTGATATAAAGCTTAGTAGCAATTTCTTTGTAACTGTAGTTGCTTTTATAGAGAAACCAAATTTCAGCTTCTCGTGGCGTCAGGTCAAATTTTTTAACTTCAGTGAGTGCTACATTTTTCATAGACTCATACTGGTTTTCTACAGTCACTAATAAGCAAGGTAGTTCAAACCCATCTAAATCTAACAGTCTCACCCTAATACGAAAAAAAATTGACTTATCAAGCACAATCTCATCCGACAGAATGATGAGTTTATCAGAAAAAAAATCCCGACTGCTAAGTAACGATTTACAAAGATTCCAGATGGCTGGTGGTAGAAAATTTTGGTTGAAATTGCCTTGATTGAATTGACAACAAAGGCGATGAGCAGATGCATTAGCATGAATTACTTCGCCAGTTTGGCTTAAAATTAATATACCGTCTTCTAAGCCTTCAATTACTTCTTGTAAAAAATCAGCTCGCTTCGAGTCATGTAAGTCAATACTATCTAGCTGTTGTGGTTCAGCTAGTGTTTGTACTACTGTCTTTGTTAGGGCGATCATAAAATACTCAAGTGACAGTTTATGTAGCCTACTTAAATTAAGTTAGGTTACATAATTTCAATACAACTCCTAAATTGCCTATTTCGGAAGCCGCTTTAATACGCTTCGGATATTATTTCCGTCCAGAAGCAACTTATACTAAGTAGCGATCGCCCCAAAACATAGTAATTATTGATATTTAAATAAAATATACACATAAATATTTTTATAATGACGGTATTCACAAATTACGCTAAATTGCCAAGAAAAAACTGTTTTTTGGTAATTGAGAAAAATTTGGAATTTTAAATAAATTTTGAGATTAAGAAAAAGGGAATCGGACAGAATTTAACTTATATTTCCTATTCTCCATTTCTCTAAGTCCGTCCAACAAGACTGGCGACTACTGTAACTAACTCAGCGGCTTCAATAGGTTTAGGTAAATGCAGCTGATAACCTTCTTGTATCGCTCGCATCCGATCCTCTGCCCTAGCATCAGCTGTCAACGCTGCTGCGGGAATATTTCCTCCTAGTTCTGGTGGTTGCGATCGCACTTTGCGGATCAAAGAATAACCATCCTCTTGGGGTATACCGATGTCACTGACTAAAACATCTGGTTTCCATTGTGTAATTACCTGCAATGCTTCTGGAACTGATGCTACTGCTTTAACTTCGGCTTGGCACTGTTCAAGGACTGTGGTGATGAATTCACGGGTATCGATTTGGTCATCTACAACCAGCACGCGCACGCCCAAGAGGGAGAGGGGTAGAGGGGGAGAGGGAGAGAAAAGCAAAGAGGCAAAATCAGAAAGGGGCGGGTTCTTCAGAAGTGGTAGTTTGACTGTAAACGTTGCTCCTTGCTGTTCACCTGGACTATTTGCGTGGATAGTACCGCCATGTAATTCTACTAAATGACTGACGATCGCTAATCCTAGTCCTAATCCCCCATAGGTTCTAGTGCTAGAACTATCAGCTTGACGAAAGCGATCAAAGACGTAAGGAAGAAAGTCAGGACTGATACCAATGCCTGTATCAATCACCTGAATTTGGGTATATTTATCCGTTGTCTGTTGTTTTTCTGAGCCAGTGACTACTGACAATTGCACCTCTACCCGTCCTCCTACGGGTGTGAATTTGATGGCATTGGATAGCAAATTCCAGATGATTTGTTGCAAGCGATCAAAATCACCGGAAACTAAGAATTGAGAATTTTCGCCAAGCTTGCTGTCCTCTAAGTGTTGACTGGTTTGGGATTGTGCTTCTGGAGATTCTAGATTTTCGTGATTGATTCCTAATCCCCAATCGGAATTTGGCGCGAAACTAACCACGGGGAGTATCCCGGGTGGCGCATTTCGCGTTTCTTTTGAGGGAATCAAGGAAAATCTCAAATCGATTTCCTTGGACTGGGCGGCTAGACTAACAGTCTCGATGGCTGACTCAATTATCCCAACCAAATTACAAGTACGGACATTGAGGCGTAACTTACCTCTAATCATCCGCGATATATCCAGCAGGTCTTCAATTAGCTGGGTTTGCGCTTTCGCATTCCGCTCAATTGTCTCCGTAGCCCTAGCCATTTGAGTTTCACTGAGCTTGCTTCGTTGCAGTAATTGCGCCCAGGCAAGGATGGCATTGAGGGGCGATCGCAATTCATGGGACAATATCCCTAAAAATTCATCCTTCATCCGGTTGGCTTCTTGCAACTGCTCAGTTTGTTGTTGCAAAGAAGCAATTAAACTAGCCCGTTCCATTGCGATCGCTATTTGGTCGCATACTGCTTGCATCATCCCCTTTTGATTGTCGGTGAAGCTTAACCGAGTGCGGCTACCAAAAGAAAGAGTACCCAACAGTCGTCCTTGAGCAATCAATGGGTATGCATAATAAGCATTAATGCCTAAAGAGCGAATCAATTCTGTTTTCTCTTCAGTGGATTGCTGCACATTCTCTACAGCTATGGGATGGCGTGAGAGCGCTACATGACCACAAACCGCTTCACCAAATGCCAAACATTCAATTTCCTTAGCCATCTGCTGGGAAATGCCACTGTAAGACCGCAACCGCATTACTTGAGAGTTATCCTCAGCCAAATAGTTAAAGTAAACATCTAAACCAATTTGGTCTTTTAGTTTTTGGTAGACGCTATCGATTAGTATTACTGGTTGCTGGCTTGATAATAAATCGTTGGCTGTATCAAATAGTAGATTTAGCCTTTTGTAACCTAACGAGAGTGCTTTTTGTGCCTTCTTAAGGTTGCTGATTTCTTGGAACACCAAGATACAGGTAGCCGGATGACCATGCATTGCTGGCAGAGTATCAGCAAATACCAGTAGAGAACGCACACCAGCAAGAGTGTGCCAGTCTAGCTCCAATCCATTCAGGCGTTCGCCAAGGGCAACTCGCACTCCTGGCATTTGCTCATTGGGAATGCGATCGCCAGCCGCATTCGTGTAGTGGTAAACTGTGTGATAATCTGCGGCTGGTACACCTTTGGGAAATTCCCCCCCAGCTAATTCGTCAGCAGAGCGATTGGCAAAAGTTACCCGCGCCGTTCCTGGTTCAATAAACAACAAGGGTCTTGGCATCAGATTTAACACATCTTCTAGCCATTTTTGCTGTTTTAGGAGTACTTCCTCTGCCTGTTTGCGCTCCGTAATATCTAAAAATACACCAACGCTTCCTCTGGTTTTACCCTCTTCGTCAAACAGGGGTGCAACGGACTCCAACAGGTTGACAATTTTTCCATTTTCATGAACGACATCGAGTTCACAATCCAGAACTTCAACACCATGAGTTGCAGAGTATTGCATTGGGAGTTCCTCTGCTGAGAGTTCCTTCCCTTCTCGGTAGAATTTAAAGCTTGTCGGTTTTTCGTGACTGGGAGCGTTGAGGGAGGCATTTGTATCTGACGATATCCCCAACTGCTTGGCAAAAGCAGGGTTGACCTTGATATTTTGGCATTTTGAATCTTTGGCAATGCCAATTCCAATGGGAATTACTTCTAACAAAGTTTGTAACTCAGTAATGCGGCGTTGTAGATCCTTGTTTAGTTGTAAGATTTGTTCTTTGGCTTGCTTTTGTTCGCTGATGTTGCGAGTCACAGTTGCTAAGGCAATTGGCTGACCTGTGCTGTTATCTGTAACAGTGAAGATGTTGTAATCAACTGGTATCGGTTGACCTGTTTGGAGGTGGCAAAAGCAGAATTCTCCCTGCCAGCGCCCTTGTAATAGCACAGTCGGCAGTATATGTTCTTGAAAATAGGCTTTGTCTTTGGGCATGACGTAATCTAATACTGCCTTTTGCCTGACTTGATCAAGGCTGGCAAGCCCTACCAGCTTTTGACCTGCATCATTTATGTAGAGTAATTGACCCTCAAGGGTGGCGATGCCGATAAAGTCAGAGCTATTTTCTACCAGCGATACTAATTTTTGTTGCTCTGCTTCTGCATGCTTGCGTTCGCTCAAGTCAAGGATAAACGCTACTGACTCTTCCCGATTTTCTCCTAGCAGCACGTAACCAACTAAAACCGGGATGCGGCTACCATCCTTGCGAATATATTCTTTCTCGTAGGGCGTACAAGCAGCGTTGGTGCTTCCCTTTGCTTCAGCGACACCTTGCTCATCCAAGTATAGATACTCTGGTGGTGTGATATTGCGCCAACTTAATCTACCTGTTAACAAATCCTCCGGCGTGTAACCAATCATCCTCAAGAATTCGTCGTTTGCCTGCTGGATACCGCCATATACGTCGCCAAACAGAATACCGATGACATTAGCATCTACGAAACTCCCCAGTTTAGCTTCGTAGGTTCTCAGTGCTTCTTGGGCAAGGTCGCGTTGATGGCTAAGGCGTTCAATAACCGCCGCACTTTGCCAAATCAGAATAGTAAAAATCACAATCAGGACGATCGCAAACACCGATACTGCAAATGCCAGATCGTATTGTCCTGCTCGTTGACCTTCAACAATGAGCCACCCCAATATAGAAGGTACTGCGATCGCGGCAATTAATAAACGACGTGCAAGTAAGCCGCCGTCGGTATCACTTGTAACTACTCTCATTAACCCCTGTTCTGCCCGCGCCCACAGAATGCCCATACTTAATAAGAGGAACAACACTGCTGTGTGTAAGGCCATTGATGTTGTATAAGGGGCAAGTCCGTAGAGAACTTTTACTTTATAGGCATAGCCCATGAGCGCCTGAAAGGAAATTAAAATAACGATCAGAGCGATAATCTGGGCATACCAATAACTGCGGTGGGTTTTTGGATGAACCAGAAACTGTAGAGCGACGCTGACCAGCATAAAGTTCACTGCTGTGTTCACTCCC
Source organism: Nostoc sp. (assembly GCF_036916575.1). Classification (GTDB taxonomy): domain Bacteria; phylum Cyanobacteriota; class Cyanobacteriia; order Cyanobacteriales; family Nostocaceae; genus Nostoc. Next base: position 41,498 of record NZ_JBALGC010000082.1, on the reverse strand, counting down.
ATTCGCCCTGAATGCGATGTCGCTATACTAGTTAGCGAATCACGAAACAGTAGCTCGTCAATGCCGAAATTCCAGCTAAACAGATATTCACAGAGTGTGAGCGCAGCAATTATGGTGACAGCTATTGCACAGACGTTAGAAATTAGAAGAGTAGGGAAGTGGGGAAATAATTTTGAGTCGCACCTTTGGTGCCCTTCCAGCGATCTGAACTTCGGTGATTTTAAATTGTTTTCCCCTGCTTTTAAAAATAGCCATAGCGACACACCACACAGCACAAAACACAGCGCTGTGTTCACTTTCATTGTGGCAGGACTACCAGCGAAGCCGCGTTTGAGAACTTCAATGCCAAGCCACCAGCCAACTAGTACCAAGCTGCCAACAAAAACAGCGATCGCACTTGCGACTTTTGCCACAAGTGAATTTGTAAGGATTTTAGATATATCTTGCAGCTGCAAGCGGTTAATATTTAACATTGGGTGTTCTCTAACCGCATCTATCTAGCGTAGTAAACTTACGTATTTCTTACGGTTTAATCATTTCTATCTTTTGTATTGTATGTTACCCCTTGACTTGCTTTTCATCTACCTCTATGCATATTTTTCGTTGCACAATTTAGAGTAGGAAATAATGGTGGCTCAAAAAACCACCTTTGCGAGTACTTCAAAATTGCAGAGTATGTCGCTTACCATCATCTTGAAAACGTTGCTCTCCAACGCCAACAAGTTCTACAGTCACTTCACGCGCTGGAGGTGTCCATTCCCCAACTCTTGCTCCAATTTCCACTACTATTTGGTTTGCTTCTGTAAATACGCTTATATTTGTTAGCGAAAAATACTTATCTTGATACTCGTTTGTCTGTCCATCATCTTCAAATAGCTGATATTCGTTATTACCAGGCCAAATCCGTAATCGGATCTCATCAAGTGGGGCTTGATCAACGTATTGCCTGACAGGTTGCATGGGAACGATCGCACCACTACGGACATACAGTGGCATTCTTTCTAGTGGTGCATGAGCAAGAATGTGAATCGGGCCTTGATAACGCTCACCACTCCACCAATTATACCAAGTGCCTGCGGGTAAATAGACAGCTCGATGCTCAACTCCAGGGCGGTAAATTGGTGCAGCCATTAGCGACGCACCTAGCAATACTTGATCGTAGAGGCTATAGGTTTTCGGATCGTTGGGGAAATGGTACAATAATGGTCTTAAAATCGGTGCGCCCGTTGTTGCCGCTTCCCAGAAAAGACTATAAATGTAGGGAAGAAGTTGATAACGTAGATTAATATATTCTCGACAGATATTTTCAACGCGATCGCCAAATACCCAAGGTTCATGACGAGCAGTAGACATTGCTGAGTGACCGCGCATCATTGGGTAGAGCATTCCTACCTGCATCCAGCGAGCGAATAATTCAGCTGTGGCGTTACCAGCAAACCCGCCAATATCGCAACCCACAAACCCCACACCCGAAAGTCCCATATTGCAAAGCATCGGTAGAGACATTTCTAAATGCTCCCACAACGATTGGTTATCTCCCATCCACACAGAAGACCAGCGTTGCACACCAGCATAACCTGATCGCGTTAACACAAACGATCGCTCAGAGCTTCGATGCCGTTGCAACCCCTCATAGCAAGCTTTAGCCATCATCAACCCATACAAGTTATGCACTTCCGTATGAGTCACATCAATTTTAGATTTCGGATTTTGGATTTTGGATTGAAAGTTCTCCTCCTCTCCCCCTGCTCCCCCTGCTCCCCTTCCCCCCTGCGGTGCATCTAGCGGAAACCAAATTTTTTCACCTTCATCGCCAAAGGGGCGATTATTAATGGCAGGTTCATTCATATCATTCCAAATTCCTGCCACACCAACATCAGTTAAGCTTTTGTGTAAATCAGCCCACCAGTTAGACACGTCAGGACGTAAAAAGTCAGGAAAAACAGCTTTCTCAGGCCAAACGTAGCCGTGGAACAACGCACCATCGACTTTACGCACAAAATAGTCGTTTTCTAATCCTTGGTCAAAAACGTGATAATTGCCTTCTGGTTCATACTTTACACCAGGATCAATAATTGTGACTGTTTTGAAACCATCCTCTGCTAAATCACTAATAAGTTTTGCCGCGTTGGGGAAACGCTGTGGACTCCAGGTAAATACCCGATAACCCCGCATATAGTCAATATCCAAGTGGATGACATCGCAGGGAATGCGACGCTGGCGAAATTCCTTTGCTAGTTCTCGCACAACGGTTTCTGATTCGTAACTCCAGCGACATTGATGATAACCTAGCGCCCATTTCGGCGGTAATGGCATTCTCCCAGTTAGCTGAGTATATGTGTCCAGGATTTGGGCTGGTTCGGGGCCGTAAATAATGTAATAATCCAATTCACCGCCACGAGTTTCCATCTTCCAAATACCTGGTTGTTCAGCACCGATATCGAACTGACTCCAAAAAGTGGTATTGAAAAAGATGCCATAGCTGACCTCTGGGCGCAAAGCCATAAAAAATGGAATTGCCTGGTACATTTCATCAGTCAATGCATCATAATCTAAAGAATCCGTTGTCCAGTTGGTTTTTACTTGGCTGAGTTTATCCAGAAAGCCTGTGCGTTCACCAAAGCCATAGAAATGTTCATCGGCTGCAATTTGTTTCCATCCTGCAACTGCGCCCATCCGCCAACCTATACCCATCTCTGCATCTTGGGCAAAGGGACGATTAGCTTTGTCGAAACAGGCGATGCGACACTTTTCTCGCTGGACGCACACACGAATCTGTGCTGTCTCAATTTCTACTGTTGCTTCAGTTTCCCGGACTGCAAAAGGTGTTGTCGCCCATTCTGCATCATCCAGCGTTACTGCCCAAGAACGGCGGGGTATAAATTCCCCAGTCAGTGCCAAACGCACGCGGATTAAATTGGGAGCAAGTACGCTGATGGTAAGGCGTGAGTCGCCACAGTCAAAATTAATAATATTATTGTCCCAGGTTACAGCTTTTACATTGCTAACTGTTGTCCAAGGTTGGTTAGTAGTAGGTAGTTTTCCGAAATATTGCGGCATATCAGTTATTCAGCAGATTAATACTTGTCCGCATTCATGATTACAGAGATACTCAGCCTGAAACTCTTTCTTTCGCTAGAAGTTGGCTAAAAGATTAGGAGATATTTTTTACCAAGAATGGTTTTTAGAATGCACAAGTTATTGTTACCACACTAAATACCAATAGGCTTGGCTTTGTGGAAATTTATCAGTTGAGGCAGCCAGAGCAGGGGATGCAGGGAAAGCAGGGCAGGGCAAACGCATCTAAATTACTTTTGCTTACAACCAAAGTTAAGAACCAACAAGGATAGGCTACAAATTTATGATTAACTGTACTAAGTAATTATGGTTGTGTTAGCTAACAAAATTATGAGATTTTTCAATTTTTGTCAGATCAGCCTCCCACTGATCAGCTTTGTCTTGGTAGGATGGATAGCCCCAAGAGCTAACGCAGCACTTTTAGTCGGGAGTTATTATAATAACTCCGTTCTGCGCTATGACGAAAAAACGGGAGAATTCATTGATGACTTCGTTCCTTCCGGTAGTGGCGGACTAAAGGGAGCAACTGGTTTAACTATTGGACCCGATAAAAATCTCTATGTTAGTAGTATTTTGAGCGGTAGCGTCCAACGTTACGACGGAAAAACAGGGAAATTCATTAGTACCTTTGTTCCTTCTGGTAGTGGTGGACTAGATACACCTGAGGACTTAGTTTTTGGACCTGACAGCAATCTCTACGTTACCAGTATTAACAGTCGCACTAGTAATAGTGTTCTACGCTACAACGGGCAAACAGGAGCATTTATCGACACTTTTGTCCCATCAGGTAGCGGCGGACTCAGTGCGCCTTTTAGTTTGAGCTTTGGTTCAGACGGAAACCTCTACGTCAGTAGTGCTCTTACTGATAGTATTTTAAGGTACAATGGGCAAACCGGAGCTTTTATCGACACTTTTGCAACAGAGCAAAAAGGGTCAGAACCTGGTGGCTTGACCTTTGGACCAGACGGCAATCTCTACGTCGCTAACTTGAATAATAATATTTCGCGCTTTAACGGTAAGACAGGAGCCTTTATCGACACTTTTGTCCCGGTTGGCAGTGGCGGACTCAATAATCCTGTCAAGCCAATCTTCGGTCCCGACGGCAACCTCTACCTTAGTGGCTTAAATAGTAACAATGTGTTGCGTTACGACGGCAAGACAGGAGCTTTTATTGACACCTTTGTCCCTGCCAGTAGAGGTGGGTTGAATGGGGCTGGCTTTTTGGCTTTCACTGAAGACAGCACTGTTGTTCCTGAACCTAGAATGGATCTAGCTGTATTGGTGGTTGGTGCTATGCTAGGAGTAAGTAAGGTACTTAGTCGTAAGCAGAAAGCCACACCATAAAAATCTAGCTTGCTTAAGAGAAGGTAATAATTACGAATTGCGTAAGCGCCACGCAAAGCGAGTCCGCATACCTCTAGTCTTAAGCAAGCTATGCACAGGTCTCCCAGAGAGCGTCATTATCAATTACGAATTATTTTGACATCATACTTCTGCCTCCTTCAAGTGAAGTTACTCTATATCCTGCGGCTGCTCGTTTAATGACTTTAATGTATCTAGACTGCAACGTAAACGAGGCTTGTCAAGGTCAGTCAAATCTAGCTTGTCCCAAGGTACTGTATAATTACCATAGATTTTGTGCGCCCCCAGTAGATGCAAAATTCCTAACCCAATTGTCCAAGCGGATAACCGTTCTAACACCGCAGCATAGCCGATAAGATATTCTTTAACAATCCATTCTTCGCCTAGTTGTTCGGCACGTACTTCCTCAATGCGTCCGATGGCTTTACCAGTTGAGTCTAATACTGATTTACCTAGTAGTAGTTCTAAATGAATTTCACGAACTGCCATTATCTCCCTCCTGGAATTAGGGCGATGATATGATCGCGCAGCCATTTTTCATAGCTTAAGGCTGGTGTTGCTTCAGCTTCAACATCGACTTCGACATCAATACCAATATCCCGCACTTTTGACCAGGGAATCCGAAACGGTTGACTTTGTTTAGCACCCCATTTACTTGCAATTGTTGCTACCAAATGTGCCAAACGCGGATTTAGCCGTTTGGCAAGGGTTGTCACTCCTACTTCAATATAAGCAAGTCGTGGTGGTTCGCCATCTTGCAACTCTATCACTACGCCATCGACTTTACCCATTTTGCGTTGATTGCGGTCAACTAATTGGTTATCAAGGACATCTCTAATAATATCCATTTCCTATCCTCCAATAATTTCCAGTGGAATAGCAACGATCGCTAGCACAAATGTCAGCGCAATTGTAAAAATGACAACACTATTACTAATCCAGCCGTTGCGATACTTACCAACATAAGATTCATCGTTCATTAAAACTAGAAATGGTATGATCACAGGCGGCAAAATCACTGCTGTAATTGCCATTGAAAACAAAGTTAATTGCAATGGGTCGATACCAAATACCATCAACAACGAGGCAAGAAAGACAAATACGGTGTAAATTAAACTAAAGCGTGCGGCATCTTTTGCTTTAAGACTTTCGCCCCAATTCCAACCAAAGGCTTGAGCAACGTCATACGCAGTATCAAGACTTACTTCTAATGCTGCACCGAAACAGGCAATGCCCAAAGATGCTGCAAATAGAATAAAACCCCAATAACCCAAAGGTTCCGTTAACATCAGCGCCGCCTGTTCGTAGCTATCAACCTGGATGCCTCTAGGTTTGAGTACCAATGTTGCTACAATCAACACCCCCAGCGAGACAACGCTGCCAAAGCCCATCCCCAAACCAGCGATGGCGCGATTCACACCAATATGCTCTTCATCCCATTTATCTTCCACTGCACCAGATGAGTAGAAATAAAACAGGTAAGGGCTAATTATCGCACCCAAGATGCCAACTGCAAGGAATAAATAATGTACGGTGTCTTCTTGTGGCAAAGTTGGCAATAAACCAGTACCAATTTGTGTCAATGATGGATGTAATTTGAACGTGGCGACGACAAATACTAGTGTAATTAATCCTAATACGGAAATACCATTTTCAATGAGACCAAAGCTGCCATACCAAAGTATTAACCAAATTGCAAAGGCAACAGGTAGAGCATACCACTGAAAGCTAATGCCTGTTATAAGTTGCAAAGCAATACAAACACCACCAATTTCAGATCCTAAAATTAGAAAATCAACAACAACTTCTGCAACTAGGGGAATGATATAAAAGTTGAACCCAAAACGTTCCCGCACTGCCGCAGCTAACGTATGTTTGCTGACTGCTGCCAAACGACCAGACATTTCTACTAAGAAAATTACACAAATTGTCCCGAGAATAATCGCCCAAATCAGTTGAAAGCCAAATTCCGAGCCGGCTTCAGCAGCAGTTGCGATCGCACCTACATCTAAAAAGCCGCCGATACTGGTAACAATACCAAGGGCGATTTCCAAAATTTTATTCATTCGTTTGTCCTACTACCTTTCTTAGCTTGCTTAACGCTTGCTTTTCTGCTGCTAATTCTCCAAGTTTTTGCTGTACCAATGAACGATTCTTTTGTGCCACAGCCTTGGACATTTCCTCTGTTTTATTTGCTAACTGTAAAATTTCAGCTAATAGCACTGATTTATCATGTTCAGTTACATCTTTAGATAACTTTATTTCGTCTATTTTCTCTTTTTCTTTTCGCAGTTCTTCCTGAGCTTTTTTCAGTGTTTGTTCAGCATATTTATTTGGCACAACATCGCGGATCCAGGCATTACCAACCATATTTGCTGTTGCTATCCAAGAAAATACACTTTGTGTTTCTTTGTCCATATCTTCTGCGGACGTTTTACCACTGCAAGAGGCTAACAATGTCAGTATTAATAAACAATTAATTACAGATGCCAATTTACTAGGCTCTGGCATTTCTAGACCCTCCATAGCCAACATAAGTATATTTTTGTCATTATTTTGACGACGGTATACATTTCTCTAGCAAAAGATTTTAGCAGATACTAGTTTAAATTTAATATTTTTTAATTAAAATACATTTTAGTAACGTAAATCAGCTTCACTAATATTGATAATGATTTAATTGAGAATTTATGGGAGATTAAAATTTAAAAAATTCTAGAATAATCTAAATTATTTTAATCGGATATTTTTTGGCTACTTCATCCCCAAAAAAGTATATTTTTAATGTTTATCATGGTGGAAATACTTGATTTATAAATAATAGTCTAGGCTTACACAAGGACAAGCTGGAATAAACATATTAACTTAGTTTTTGCAAGAGTTAAAGGTATATAGAGGCGCAAAAAATAAAGGAAGAATGTCAAAAAATTTTTACTTTTTATTCCTTCTTAATCAAGACTTATGCACTAAAAACCGATAACGTCGATCCTCCAATCAAACCTTAAAAAGAGATGAATATCTACAGCCAACTTTTTAAAGGGGTTGGGGCATCTATCGTGCATAAGTTCTATTACCTTCTTTCCAGCAGCCAAATTTGGCAGCAACGGCAATATTTTCAGGCTTACCATAGACTTTCAGCTTAAAATAACTAAGTCAATCTTCAAACCAAGTTTAATCTCAGTATTTAAGTTTCTAACCTGTGAAACTTATGATACTTATTAAATCAAGCAAAAATATGGCTACGAAAATTCCTGTTACAGTGATCACAGGCTTCTTAGGTAGTGGAAAAACCAGCCTAATTCGCCACCTGCTACAAAACAACCAAGGACGCCGCATTGCCGTTTTAGTCAATGAATTTGGGGAACTCGGTATTGATGGCGAATTGTTAAAATCCTGTCAAATTTGTCCGGAAGATGGTAAGGGCGACACTAATATCTTTGAATTAACCAACGGCTGCTTATGCTGCACCGTGCAAGAAGAGTTTTACCCGACGATGCAAGAGTTAATTAAACGGCGAGATAGCATCGACTGCATTTTGATTGAAACCTCTGGTTTGGCCTTACCAAAACCCTTGGTGAAGGCTTTTCGCTGGCAGGAAATTCGTAACGCCGCCACTGTGGATGCGGTGATTACGGTAGTTGATTGTGCGGCGGTAGCAGCGGGGACATTTGCTAGTGATTTAGAGGCGATCGCAGCCCAGCGGCAAGCAGATGATAATCTAGAACACGAAACACCTTTGCAAGAACTGTTTGAAGACCAACTTGCTTGTGCAGACTTGGTGGTGTTGAATAAAATTGACTTGGTAGATGCCGAAACAAAAGCCAAAGTTGAGGAATTGATTAAACAAGAATTGCCTAGAGTAGTGAAGATTGTCGAGAGCGATGCCGAAGGCGGGCTACGCCTACGTTCTCAACTTGACGCATCTATATTATTAGGATTCCAAGCCGCAGTCGAAGACAACTTAGATTCTCGTCCCAGTCATCACGATACCGAAGAAGATCATAACCACGACGAAGAGATTACCTCAGCTAGTTTAATTTTGGATCGTACCTTTGACCCAGAAAAGCTGCAACAGCAGTTGCAAACATTGGCACAACAACAAGAAATTTACCGGATTAAAGGCTTTGTGGCAGTGCCAAACAAATCCATGCGCCTAGTAATGCAGGGTGTGGGAACCCGATTTGATAAATTTTACGATCGCCCTTGGAAACCCGAAGAGGCTAGGCAAACGCGCTTAGTTTTCATCGGTCGTGATTTGAAATCCTCAGAAATCGAATCGCAGTTAGTAGCTTTATAAATTAGGAGCAAAGCCGGAGACTCCGAAGCTCCGGTTAGGAATGATGAGTTATGAGTTATAAAAGGCTATTTAATTCAAAAGCTAAAAATCAAGCTAATAACTTAAAATTCCTAATTCCTAACTGATAATTTTTAACTCCTTACTTTACAAAAATATGACGATCTCTCAACTATTTAACTTTGCAAATCTTTTCGTGTTGCCTTTTTGGACGTTGATGATTTTATTGCCAAATTGGAAAGTTACACGGCAGATAATGTCATCATATCTACCTTTTGTGCTGTTAGCTGGGGCGTATTTATATTTGTTTATCAACAGCATTACGCCAGAAAATGCCCAAGCTTTATCGAATCCCCAATTAGCTGATATTGCGCGATTTTTTGCAGATGAAACAGCTGCTGCAACGGGTTGGATTCATTTTTTAGTGATGGATTTATTCGTCGGTCGCTGGATTTATTGGGAAGGGCAAAAAACAGGTATTTGGACAATTCACTCCCTTGCCCTGTGTTTGTTTGCTGGCCCTTTGGGATTACTATCTCACATCTTAACTGGCTGGATTGCTAAGACATTTTTCCCGAAGTTTCAGGAGAATGAAGCGGTGACGGTAGAAGAAAAAGCTGCATCATCATCTGGAACATAATAGTAGGGGCGCACATCTGTGCGCCCCTGCCGTTTGTTGCTCTTATCAGTTAAATTGATAATGGATAATCAGTTTACTCCGATTACCAATTACCTGATTTAAAATCATTAAGTGTTGTCGTGTCTATAGTCGGCATCTAACCAACAGCGTGGTAGAACTTCACCCGAAGGAAAAACGAGATTTTCTTTTTTAAAGTTATTAGGTGGCTGTTCTTCTTCACCTTCTTGTTGTCGTCCTTGAACGACATCATTATTCGGGTCAAGCAATTCCTGAATCTCAAGAATTTTTACTAATTCGCCAGTATCTTTGAGCTGTAAAAGCATAGAAATTGCCTCCATAAGTTTGCATGAAGTATAGTGGGAGTTTTAACATAAACTCGCTCACATCTCAACCGATTTAAAACGTCGAGATTCCTTAACTGATAAAGGAAATTTTTACCAGATATACAAACATAAATTACACGATATTTATCTATGTGTATCTGTGATTTTTATTTTTATAAAATTGAGACAGCAAATAAATTCCCAATTCAGCATATCAAATCTAAAATTGAATAAGCAAATGCTGACCCAGAAAATTGTCTAATTCAAATAATCTTAGTTTTAGCGATTAGATTTCGCGTTGATATTTTTCTAAAATATCTACTAAGGTGACCTGGCATTGCAGTGGAAGTAAATCGATTAAGGGAAGTTCTCTTCTCCCGCCACCAATTTTTACTGGAATTGATTCCAAGACTTTTATAACTTGGTCTTCATTTACATTGTTGGAAGTAATTAAGGGATACAATTGTTCAGCAACAAGAGTATGCAGTTTGGCATTAGATAAATAAAGATGCCATTTGGCAATGTCTATGTAGACATTTTCACCAATTTCAGCTGCTAGGGCTTCCAGTAGTTCTGTGGTGTTAGTCTTAGCCATAAAAATAACCCTACATTGAGAAAGAGCGCGAAATCTCAGGCTTTTTTACATTATTACTCAATTAACAGGCTAATCCTACTACCACAGGTTACAATCGCCCCAGCATCAGCAGTCCGTCTTCAGGTGGATTTGGATGGAGTTTCGGTGTAGTTGGCGATCGCCGCAATATAAATTAGATGCACCAACAATATTCCTGTCCAACTTACAGTCAACCACGGCAGCCACTCCCAAGTAGTGCCTTTCAAGTTGTGGAAAAACCACAAGCCAGAATTAATACAAGCAGCGATCGCCACATGGATGGCATAATTCATCCGGTCATCTATCTTGCGGTAATCAGGGTCTTTGCGATCAGGTTCACGAGGCCAACGAGGAGGCATAAATATTTGTTACAGATTTAAATATACCTTACTCATTCTAAGGTTTTTGGGGCATTTATGTCGCGCATATAGGCTCAATGCCTATTCTTCCTGTGTTTAACGGGTGTAGCACTAGTGACTTCCAACTCATCATACTTATTGACTTTGTAGATGATCGTCGAAAGTAACCAACTGAATACAAAGATGGCAATAATTAAGTAACCAATTGTGCCAAAGTTATCACCTAGTTGACTAATGAAATCCCAAAACGGACTTTTCAGTTGTAACTGATCACCAATAATGTTCAGAGCCTCAATTCCGCCAATGACCACAGCAACTAGTACAGAAACAAGCGTGATGGTCATGTTGTAGTAGAGCTTGCGGATTGGTTTGACGTAAGCCCAGCCATAAGCACCAAGCATTAAAATGCCGTCAGTGGTGTCAATCAGGGACATACCTGCCGTGAACAAAGCAGGAAACAATAAAATCGACCAGATCGGCAAACCTTTAGCTGCTTGATTGGCAGAAATCCCCAGCAGTGCTACCTCTGTCGCTGTGTCGAAGCCTAAACCAAATAGGAAACCCAAAGGAAACATTTTCCAGCTACTATCTATTAACCCAAACAAAGGACGGAAGATGCGACCGAGTAGCCCACGTTGGTTCAAAAATTCATCTAAGGATTGCTCGTCGTAGATTCCTCCGTGCTTGACGCTCTGGAAGGTCTTATAAACATCCCACAGTACTACCATATTGATTGCTGCAATTGCTAATAGGAAAAGTGCAGAAACGGTACTGCTAATTAGCCCTCCAAGCTTTTCCAAACTGGGAAAGTCGTTATGGATGGTTGTAGTGGTTAAGGCGATCGCAATAGAGGCGGCAATTACAACGGTGGAATGACCTAAAGAGAAGAAAAACCCAACAGCAACAGGTCGTTTGTTCTCCTGCATCAATTTACGGGTAACATTGTCAATCGCGGCGATGTGATCGGCATCTACAGCATGACGTAGACCAAAGCTATAAGCTAATACGGCAGTGCCAAGTAGAAGGGGGTAGCGATGGAATGCAATCAGGGCAACTACCCAGACCAAAATATTCACGCTAATCAGGAACGCATAAATGCTGATCACTTTACGTCTAACGTTTCTGGAACTATCGTTGAAAATACGTGAAAATCTGGATAGCATTTATCACTCCTCATTAAAATATATTTTGCACAATCTAAAAAACGAATGAGACTCAGTATGAGCCGTACCAGCATCCTGAGCCAGCTATTTCGGTTTCATTCATGAAAATTACTTATATTGACATCAACGTAAGGTTTAGTAAAACCTATCTAAATGACAAATGCATTGCGAGGTTATGTCAAAAGTATGGCTAGTCGGTCATACTTGATAACTGTGAGCAGCATTGGCAGGCTGAAATCTTTATAAATACGACTTGTTAGTCCAGGAAGAAAATCCCATTCTTAGTTCTTTAGGACTTACGCGCAGAAAAACTGCGTAAGCGTAGCCCGCCGTAGGCATCGCTATAAATCTGACCTAACTTGTGTAGTGTTTGAGGAGTTTAATGAAACTAGATAAATTCAGTAGACCGAAAAGTTTTGCAGAACCCTTACCAGCAGTTGATTTGAATTGAGAAACACCATTTGCCGCAAGGAGTGTTAGAGTCTGCTTTTCAAGGAACGAGCGTTGTTGGTGGGTTAAGAGTGGAATGCAAGCACAGGCGCAGCCCGTCGTAGAGCATCCATAAATTGATTGGGGTTATAGTGGCGATTCCTCTTTTGGTGATTACCTTGGTCATGCTGCCTTACAGCTTTGGTGATTACTCGCAGCCTGTCCTCGATTTCTTGCATATTCCTGAGATGAATGCTCCCCGGATTATGTCTTCTAGAAATTCCGCACCAAAGACAAATGGTGAACCACTCAGTTTGGATGAATCAGTCAATAAGGCGATCGCAGTAGCTTCAGACAGTCGATTTATCAGTATTTACACGTATGATAATGAGCGCAAAGCCAACCCCAATCTTCCTGTAGATGCGACCCTAACCGCAGGTTATGACGGCGCTTTGGGCACAGGGGCCTGGGGCGGAAATGTGAGTGTGCAACTTGATCGCTACAGTGGTGAAGTACTGAATTTTCAAGATGCTCGTGAGTCTCCTTTCTTGGCTCAGGCAATTCACGGTCAACTCTGGATGGGGATTCACATGGGAACCTGGGGTGGCTGGACAACCCGCATTTTAGAGTTTTTAATCAGTATCGCAGCGCTTTACCTTCCTTGGACTGGCATCCGGCAATGGTGGATTAAGCAAAAGGCACGAAAGGCCAGGAAAAAAGATAAAGCTATAGGTGAGATAATCTAGGTTATTGCTCTGGCAAGGAGTAATCTGCTGATTTCCCGCCACTCTTACTTATTAAACGAATCGATTCAATTTGAATCGACTTTTCTAAGGCTTTTGCCATATCATATAAAGTCAGAGCAGCCACAGAAACGGCAGTTAAGGCTTCCATCTCTACACCAGTTTCAGCTTTGGTTTTGACTGTGGCTTGAATTTGATAACCAGGTAGTTGCGGATTGGGTATAACCTCGACTGCGATTTTTTGCAAAGGTAACGGATGACACAGAGGAATTAAAGTGGCTGTTTGCTTGGCTGCCATAATCCCAGCCAATCTTGCAGTTGCTAATACATCTCCTTTTGGGACATTTCCGGCTTGAATGGCAGCGAAGGTTGCAGGCAGCATCCGCACATTAGCAGCGGCTACTGCTTGGCGAACGGTGGGTGCTTTATCAGACACATCCACCATCTGTGCCTGTCCTTGGCGATCTAGATGGGTTAAGTTGGCAAAATTAGATGGAATATCTTGCATCATTTAGTTAGAACGTGTTAATATAGATTGTCGGTGAGGGCGTGTAGCTCAGTGGACTAGAGCACGTGGCTACGGACCACGGTGTCGGGGGTTCGAATCCCTCCTCGCCCGTTTTTGAAAGTTAAGAGTGAGGAATTAAAGTTCCTCACTCTTAACATTTAAGTTGTTCAAGGCGTAGGCATCTGGAGCGCGACCTAGTGCAAAGCGCAGGGAGTTGGATAGGTTTTTGCTCGACTGGGTAAGGAAGATTACAAGTGCAACAGAAGTGATCGCAGCACTGTAGCCAAACATATTACGGTAGCCTACAAGTTCTGCTATGGTACCCAGAAGAGGAGCGGCGATCACAATCCCCAGGTCAAGTCCAGCTATGCATATAGCAAAAATTTGCCCCCGTTCTTGCGGCAGGGAGCGGTCTGCCATCATCGTGATCATCATCGAGATTAATGTACCAACACCACCACCTTCAGCAATCGCAGCCAGTAAGAAAATGATCGCGCTGTCAGCCTGCCACAGCAGTATTAACGCTAAAACATAGCAAAAAATACCAAGGGTGATAAACAAACCACGACCAAAGCGATCGCTTGCCTTACCAGCAAACAACCTGATACTAAAACTAGAAATTGCTGCAGCTGTAAAAAACAGTCCGGCATTCAAGTTCCCCTGAGTGGATTTGAGGAACAAGGACACAAAGGTATCTACAGCACCGAGGGACAAACCAACCAGCAACATAACTATAGTTGGAACGCTCACCCGTGGACTGCCCAAAATTTGCCAAAAGTTGCGATCCTCTACTTCACTTTGCTCCTGTGTCTGCACTGGGGGATTAGTGACTTGTATAATCCCTAAGAGAGCGAAAAAACCCAATTCAGCGGATAACAGAAATAATATCCCGTAACCACTTGTAGCTTCTAAATATCCTCCCAAGGCAGGGCCAATTGCTAAACCCAAAGGAGTTGTCAGGCTCATGTAACCAATGATTTCACCACGAGTTTCAGTAGGAGCTAAATCCGCGATTAAGGCACCATAGCCAGTGGCAAAAGCGGCAATGCTAATACCGTGAAAAATCCGCACCAGAATCAACAGTGGAATTGATTGGGTTGCCAAGTAACCAAAGGGTGCGATCGCAGCTACTATCGTACCAATCACCAAGACAATTTTTCGACCACGTTCATCGGCTAACCGTCCCAGCATCGGGCGAAATAGCAATAACCCAATGGCGAAACTGCCCATCACAATCCCAATTTCTTGCTTGCTTGCGCCCACATCATTGATGTAAAGCGGTAGAGTTGGTAAGAGCGAAAATATGCTCGACCAGAATAATAAACCTGCTGTAAATAAAATAAGCAGGTTGCGCCGCAGATCGACATCAAAGGTATTAAATGCTTTCAAGGTAGATGCAATTTAATGAGTTTTTTGTCAATAGTTAGGAGTTAGGAACGGAGCCGGAGACGCTCCGCCTCCGATTAGGAGTTAGGAGTAAAGCAATATTTACTCTTGAGTGTTTACTCATGCCCAATGCCCAATGACTATTGTTACGTTAGTCAATATTTTTTGCTACCACCTCTCGCACGCGATAGATAGGTCGTCCTTGGGATTCATGGTATGTACGCATCAACAATTCTGCCAAAAGACCGAAGCAAAACAACTGTACTCCAGTTACCAATAAGAGAACTGCTAAAATCAACAAAGGGCGATTACCTATGTCCTGATGTAAAGCCAATTTGACGAAAGTCAAGTAAATACCGATCGCTGTCCCCGAAACCATTGAAATCAAGCCCAACAGCCCAAAAACGTGCATCGGGCGGGTGAGAAATCTTTTCATAAACACAATGGTTAACAAATCCATTAACACCCGGAATGTCCGCCAAATCCCATATTTACTGCGACCAAAGCGACGCGCGTGATGACGCACTGGTATTTCAGTAATTCTAGCTCCTTCAATGTACGCTAGGGCAGGTAAAAATCGGTGTAGTTCCCCGTAGAGATTCATATCTGCCAACAGTTCTGCACGGTAGGCTTTCAGCGAACAGCCATAGTCATGAATATTCACGCTAGTGGTATGGCGAATTAGCCAATTGGCAATTTTGGAAGGAAGTAACCGATTTACAGCACCATCTTGGCGTTTTTGCCGCCAACCACTCACCAAATCATAACCATCGTCCAGCTTTGCTAATAACATCGGGATATCAGCCGGGTCATTCTGGAGGTCAGCATCTAAAGTGACGATCGCTTTACCTACTGCATAATCAAACCCAGCAGCCATAGCCGCAGTTTGTCCGTAGTTGCGACGCAAAATCACCGCCTTTAAATCAGTGCGGATTTGCGCCTGTTCTTTGAGAAATTCCCCGGAACCATCTGTAGAACCATCATCCACACAAATGATTTCATAATTTATCTGACTAGAGGATAAAGTAGATGCGATCGCTTCTAGTAAAAGCGGCAAACTTTCCACCTCGTCATGTATCGGCACCACCACCGAAACATCTGGGACAATTGCTGAAATCACCCCATTCTCTTCAGTCAACCCTTGATAAACCAACCCACTCCTCATATATCTCTGCGCCCTCAGCGTCTCTGTGGTTCGTAACTCTTAAAAACTCTACCAGCACCCCGCAGCTGCTGATAGTACGACTGACTAACCGTATCTCCCTGTTCCGAGAGAATATCAATCCCAATTCCATCCCGTCCCTGCTCTTTCCCAGAACTATGAATGTAATAACCATCCGCCAAATAAAGTCCGACATGGGTTGCTTTTTGGGGAGTTCCAAAAAATACCAGATCCCCGGCTGCTAATTCTGCAATAGTAATTGGTTGAGTAAATCCTTCCTGTTGATAAGCATCTCTAGGTAACCAAATACCCACCGAAGCAAACGCCGCCTGCATCAACCCAGAACAGTCGTAATTTGGCCCAACCGTACCACCCCAAAGGTAATAATTTGATTTTTGCATCGCTTTTTGGGTAAAGGCGATAACCTCTGCTAGGAGTTTTTTAATCTCCGATTCTGAAAATATTGCAGCCTGATAATGTACAGTAGCAGATTGTAATGAATCAAAATCTGAAAGGGATACCCATCCGGGATAGTCATCTTCACATAAATAGACCTCAACCGCTGAATTTTGATGATTTGATGTTACCCATAAATGTCGCCTAGATGCGGCTTGAGTTGCCAAGCGTGTACATTCAGGAGAATCATATAAATTCAGGCTAGCTAGACACTGATACTCCCCTGATTTGGGATTTGGAATTTGGGATTTTAGATTAAAGGACATTATTTGAGAATGATTTTTTTTAATAAAGACGAACAACTCGAAAATCTTGGGTTAGGCATTTTAGATGCAACTTGGGCAGCATTTGGGACGTTAGCCCGTAATCAAATTGCCCTAACTTGGGTTGTTTATGATCCACCAGTGCTAGTAAATACTGGTGGTGCGCTAACTCCCAAAGCTTTTTGGGATCACCCAGTTCGTGGTTTCACTTATCGCGGTGTTGAGCGAATTTATCCCGCCAGTGTAGTCAAGCTATTTTATCTGGTGGCGGTAAACGAATGGCTAGAAAAAGGCATGAGTCAAACCTCCAAGGAGTTGGAGCGAGCCTTGCGGGATATGATTGTAGATTCTAGTAATGATGCTACCAGCTTGGTTGTGGATATCCTGAGTGGTACCACCTCAGGGCCAGAATTACCAACCGGGCCCTTTGAAACCTGGAAATATCAGCGTAATATAGTTAACCGCTATTACCAATCCTTGGGTTGGGAAGAAATGGAGACGATTAACGTCTGTCAAAAAACTTGGGGTGATGGCCCCTATGGACGAGAGCGGGCGTTTGTGGGAGAGTTACTGGAAAATCGCAATATGGTAACAACAAATGCGATCGCCAGGTTACTGCATAGTATTGTAGGTGGGGTGGCGGTTTCAAGCGGGCGATCGCAAACAATGATGGCTTTGCTCAAAAGGACTCTCAACGATTTGTCCGCTGATGCCGAGGAAGATCAGGTGACAGGTTTTTTAGGTGGTGGACTGCCTGAAAATGCTCAAATTTGGTCAAAGGCCGGTTGGACAAGTCAAGTTCGCCATGATGTAGCGTATATTGAATTACCAAATCAGCGCCCTTATCTTTTAGTGGTATTTACTGAAGGTAAAGCACAGGCTAAGAGTCGGACTATTTTGCCCTTTATTTCTAAACTAGTTGCCGAAGCGATCGCTAGTCTATGATCCAATAAAGTTTAGTTAAGTATTTCTTCCTTCTCTACGAGACGCTACACGTTGGCATAGTGTCTCGTAGATAAGAGAACGAAAGGAGGTTCCTTAGACAGTTAACTTTTGTTTTACAGCTGCAATTCTTCTTATGAGAATAATTATCACCGTTCATGGACAAGCTTCAAATGACGCAAAATCGTTCTTGTTCTGGTAGTCCGCTCCGATTTATTGATTGGTTGCGTTTGCTTGAATACGTGTGATAAAGGGATGTGCTGCATCAAGGGTGTTGCCAGTAATTGTAATGTCAACTGTATTGGGGTTGATTACTCCAGACAGCACTGTTCCTTGAGCCATAGCCAAAGAAAAAGGCTCGACAGTGTTAGGTGCAATTTCCGTCGGTACGTTGATTAGGTTAGAACTAAACGCTAATTCATTAGCAGGGTTTGTCAGAGTGGCATTAGTAGCTCCTGTTGCTTGGTCGTAAGCTATTGTCCAGTACTGCACTAGTAAGGGTCCAGCAGTAGGAGCTGTACTAAGGAAGGCAGAAGCAATTGATATTGCACCATAAGCATTAGAATACGCTAGCGATGGGTTGATAGTCAAATTAAATGGATTATACTCGACCTGCCCCCCTCCTTCTTGTCGTTCCCCTACCCTGACTGAGACTTCAGTTTGGAATACAGGCTGTCCTACTATTTGTCCGTAGACATTTACTACTTGCACTTGAGTTGTCGCAATTCCTGTATAATCTGTATAATCTAATGCTATTGCTGCGACCGTTGTCGCTGCCCAAGTTGCCGCAGTTATCACAAAAGTTGCTAATCCCTTCATAGTCTTTTTCCTTAGTTGGGACACCGCTTGGAAAGTTATTGAAATTAAAGTTGGTAAAACTAGCTATTTTTACATTACCTCTGGCGTGCATCCCAGTTTTTATTATTCCAATAAAAATAAATAAAATGTGAGATGTTGAAATGATATTACAGCCATAGCTATCTGCCAGAACTGCCATGACTGAAGAAGAAAATCAGCTTTTGATCGAACACGCTCTTGCGATCGCTAAAATACTTTATCAAAATGCTCCTCAAGAGGAGTTAACCACCTTGGGCAAGATCAAAGAAGTCGTACGCAGTCAAATGCAGTAACTTGAGTAATTGGGTATTGGATATTGAGTATTGCGTATTGGGTATTGGATATGGTGCGATCGCACCTCTCCACAACGCAAAACACCCTAGTTACTAGAGGCAGTATAGGGCGTTAGGTTGAGTGAATAGGGAAATTGGAAGGGAAATTGGAAGTTAAATTAAAGGATAATGTTGCTTGCCACTAGTAGTGGCGTTCCTACAAGCTGAATCTCAAAGTCAGCGCCAAGATCCGCATTGATGTTAGCTTGAAGGATACCTCCTACATAACGAACTTGACCAGATGCAGTGAATGGGTTTGCCCCAATAAAAGTGAAGGCTTGGTTGCCGTCTATGGTTGAGTTAGCGTCGATGGTAGATAAATCAATTTGATCACCGAGTAAGTTACCGTTACCAACAAAGTCAGTGATAACATCTCGTAACAAACCAGGTTGACTCTCAGAAACGAAGTTGAAATTGAAAACATCGTTACCTGATCCTCCAGTGAGAACATCAGTCCCAGGAACACCAGTGAAGGTCTCATCTTTACTAAAATCACCGCTAATTGTATCGTTGCCAGATCCGCCATTAATCGTATCGTTGCCAAACTCGCCAAGAAGGATATCGTCACCCTCTCCGCCAAGAAGGCTATCGTTGCCATCACCGCCCGTAATCGTATCGTTGCCTGCTCCACCGTCAATACTATTTTGCTTGCCAAATCCAAATCCACCAGAAAGGTCATCGTTGCCCAATCCACCAAGAAGGCTATTGTTGCCATTACCGCCCATAATCGTATCGTTGCCTGCTCCGCCGTCAATCGTATTGTCACCCTCTCCGCCAAGAAGGATATCGTCACCCTCTCCGCCAAGAAGGGTATTGTTGCCACTACCGCCCGTAATCGTATCGTTGCCTGCTCCACCGTCAATACTACTATTCTGGTTGCCTAATCCAAATCCGCCAAGAAGGATATCATCACCCTCTCCGCCAAGAAGGGTATTGTTGCCACTACCGCCCGTAATCGTATCGTTGCCTGCTCCACCGTCAATACTACTATTCTGGTTGCTTAATCCAAATTCGCCAAGAAGGCTATCGTTGCCCAATCCACCGTTAATCGTACTGTCGCCACTACCGCCCGTAATCGTATCGTTACCGTCGAATCCGTTGATGATATAAGGGAGATTAGAAGAAAAAAAAGGAACACTAAGACTGTCAGGGAGATCAGTACCGTTAATCGTTGGCATAGTGAGTTTCTCCTGAATTTATATTACAGAGTAAAAAAATTACCTCGTGACTTACCCATCAGAAAATGGCATTGCTGATTAAGAGGATGAATTTGGTTTCCTTTAAAGGAGCAAAGGAAACAGTTTCAAACATTGAATTTTAAAATTTCACAGTTTTATTCAGCAGCACTGAAAAAACAAAGTAGAGAAATAACGAGTGGAAATATCCTAACTGAACCACATCTGATTAAAACAGATATTTGCTATTAACTCTAAAAATTTGAGAAAATTTAAGAAGGACTGGATTTTGGCTAATACTCATAATTTCTAGTGTGTCATTAATGATCGCACTATCTGTTTGTGCATCTTTTGTCTCTAAAGTCAATCATTCTGTTGTTGTTTAATTCTGTCATTCCCTCACAGTCTGCCTTACAATAATAGACCTCTTGCATAAATGCTTAAATTGTCATATTAAGCGGAGCGATACATCTAATGAGATTCTTCTCTCCACTGCGTTTCGTACCCTGCGGGAACGCTGCGCGAACAGAATGACATACCTGATTTTGGGACTTTTGCAAGAGGTCTAATGTTAAGAAAGATCCGGGTAATAGATAGCACTATTGGGAAAGGGGAGGAAATTCTCCAGTTCCCCTTCTCACATGTTGGGAGAAGGGGTTAGGGGATGAGGGCAATAACTTCTTTCTTAAGTTGACACCTATAACATCTGTGCTGTTCTACTATTTCAACTTAAATTCATCAAACTTCAATACCTCCGAATCAGGCTTGCGAGTATCAAAACGATAACTACTGATCGTACCCGTCCCCGTATCAAAGATACTGAAAACCGTAATATCATTACTCGCAATATAAGGTATTGGCTTCCCATCTTCACCTAACAAGGGGGAAATTGTTGGCACTATCGGTTCTAAACCATTGGGATCACCAAGCTTAACATAATCTTCTTGATACCCAGTTGGCACTTGTCGTTTTCTGTCACCCCAAGCAGCACCGTAAGTATTACCCACATTAGATGTTTCCAGAAAGTGCATTCCACTGGAACTAACAAAGCGGTTCCACAAATGGGAATGCCCATAGAATATCAATTGCACATTAGCTGCTTCTAGTAAAGGGACAACATCGCGGATAATATAATCTGCATCTTTGGGGTATTCGTAACGCACTGCTTTGATATTATTACCATCCCGTTCAATTATTTGAACTGGTTCTGTATAAGCAGGAACTATATTATCACCCAGAGTGTGGGGCGGATGATGGAACATCACAACTTTGTATTTTGCTTGTTTAAACTCAGGGCTATCGAGTTCTGTCTCTAGCCAATTGTACTGCTTGCTACCTTTAGCAATTGGCTCATAAATCAACTGTCCATAACCCCAATTTTCAGAATTATTTAAATCCTTTTCTGCTTCTTGATATCTACCCTTATGCTTTCCATCTAATTTGGGAGTGCGCCACATATTCGTAGCGTACAGTACCACCAAACGCACATCACCAAAACTGACGGCATAATACCTTTTTCCACCCTCTTTACTTTTTGGTAAAGAGAAAATTTCTTCGTAGGTATTAGTATTAAAAGAATTATCTATTAAAGATTTGTCCCGGTAGATTTTTTGAGCAACGGTACGGGGAATTGTATCATTAAATTCATCATCTAAACTTTCCGTTCTAGCAAATCGCCCCATCACCTCATGATTGCCAATGCAAGTAAACATGGGTGCATTTTGAATTATTTGTCCACCAGTATAGGTTGTCTTAACACCGTCGTGCGTCATTTCGTATTTAGCGCGACCTTGTAAACCGGGAAACAACGCACCACCACTATTATGATCAAACCATTCTGAGGCGCGATCGCTGACGTTGACCAAATCACCGGCAAACCACACCCCATCGACTCGTCCAATTGTTTCTACCACCTTTTGCAGATTTGCAGATGTCATCGGCTTTAACTGATGGTCAGAGGTCAGTAGAATTTTTAATGGTGTATCCGCTTTTGGAGTAGCTGTGAGGCTAAAAACATCACTGCTAACACTCTCGCCGTCTTCTCGCACACTGGTGACACGATAGTTTACCCGCACACCAGGAGTTAACCCAGTCACCTCAACTTCATGTCGCCAAATGTCGCGCCAGACGGGTTTTTGATAAACTTGGCCATCTTTGATTTGGTTTGCAACTCTTGACTCTTGGTCTTCACGCGTGCGACTAAGTTTGGTAGTATTTGCCTTAGCAGTTTGTTTGAGATTTTCCCCGTAGGTTACTGTGTGATTAACACCAGTAAACTCAGTAAACCAAACTACTCGTACTGAGGTTGCAGTTGGCAGTTGCAAAAATGGGTCAGTGAGCAGTTGGGGTGCTGATGTCATAATTGTTTGCTCAAATGAACGCACACTTACCAGAGTAAAGCATATAACAAGCACAAGCATAGCCACTGAGAAGATTTTACGGCAGCTTTTGCATTTGAGCATGAGTAACATACCAAATTTTGTAGGGTATTCACCAACTGAACGCAATTGTATTATTAGCCTTTTTTGCGAACAGGGTTTAAAACTTATCCTCCATAGGGCTTTTCGTTTGTATGCAATTTAGCATCTGGTAGTGCTAATAATGCGTTTCACGTTATTTATGCACGTTTGCAATCAGAAGATTTGTCAAGACAAAGTGAAAGAAGAGTTGTCGATGAGCTTTTGAAAGAATATCCTTATGCCCTATTTGTATTTTCTAATAAATTGCGATCGCAATTCTTTCTTTTATGCTCGTGCTTTGCAACTGTTAAAATCAGGTGGCAGCTTTACGCATCACAACTAAAGTTTTACCAGGAAACAAAATGTAAGGATTCAGGTGTTTGAAACCCAGTCACAGAGCCAGTTTAAAATTCGACTTTGACTTATTAACATACCTTTAGTCGCAATAAGACACGAAAATATAGTCCTTACGCAATTCTTATTGAGAATATAAATTTGTGGCTAATCCCCGGAAAGTATTATCAGTAAACGATTGTAGAGATTTTGGTATGACCTGAATCCTTACAACAAAATAGAAATAGAACTTCCACAAACCGAGATTGGTGACAGCGTTGATGTATTTGTTATTTTGCCAGAAAAGCCTGTATCAAAACGGGGTTCCGTCTTAGAGTTAATAGAACAAGCCCGTAGTAAACACGCTTTCAAAACCACCGAGGATATAGATAGACAACTGCAACAAAAAGGCGATTCATGGGACAGTTAATACTCCCTTCTTGTGGGGTTATCTATGTAGACACATCAGTAGTGATTTATATCATTAAAGCCAATCCAGAGTATTATTTATTGCTACAATCTTTATGGTTAAAGTTTCAATTAGGTGAACTGGAAATCATCAGTACTGAACTAATACTAATGGAAGCTTTAATTTTACCATTGAGAAATGCAAATATTTCTCTAATTCAAGCTGACGAAAATCTGCTAATTTCATCAGAAGTGCAACTAGTTACTATCAGCCAACTCTGCTAAGACAAGCTGCAAGTCTCCGAGCTAGAACCAATCTTAAAACACCTGATGCTATTCATGCTGTTACAGCTGGTTACTTCTTCCTTTCTGGCTTCACCGCCATTGCACAATGCCTCACGAACATTAAAGAACTACACCTATTAATTGGTAACACCAGCAACCGCGAAACCGTCGAGCAAATCGCCCAAGGATATCGGCGACTAGAATTAATTGCAGATAAAGTTGAAGCTCAAAAATACCCGAAACGCGGTGAAGAAAAACGGATGGCTAATGATACGGTTAAATAATAATAGTTTGCCTACGCTATCTGCACCAATTCCAATTATTATTTGTAGTGAAGCTTTGGAATAATTTTAACGTGAGTTCGACGGTGAGAAAAAGACAAAAAGCTCGCTGTATATGAATTTGCACAACTGGGTATTCAGAACAGCGATCGCTATGATTGAGTAAGAGTCGGAAAAAAGTGACAAAAAAAGCCGAGACTAAGAATATCTAACAAAAATGAGGGTCAGGGCTTAGTCTACCATTGTATCTCGCCTCGATATTCAAGTCGGCAGAGCCGCCCAACGCACTGGCTCAACTTTTTGGTGACAGAGGATATATTTCGCAAAAACTCTTTGAGGAGTTATATGAACGGGGATTACAGTTAGTTACGAAATCAAAAAAGAACATGAAAAACCGCTTGATGAAAATGATTGATAAAATTCTTTTACGCAAGTGTGCAGTAATTGAATCGGTTAATGACCACTTAAAAAACCTGTGTCAAATTGAACATTCTAGGCATCGAAGTGTTTTCAACTTTTCGGTCAACTTGATAGCTGGTTTAGCTGCTTATACTTATTTGCCTCAAAAACCCTCACTTGATATTTATCCCAAAGACTTTCCTGCCCTTCCTCCTGCCGTTTTTTAATTCATCGAACTCACGTTAATTTTAGGCTAAGTATTTGGTATCGCCTCGCAGACATGATTGAAAAAACCTGCCAATCTTTTAAAAAGACTAGCAGGCATGGCTTATCATCAATCGGAGCGGCGGGATTCGAACCCACGACCTCCACTACCCCAAAGTGGCGCGCTACCAAGCTGCGCTACGCCCCGGTCAGAATTACCATTCTATAGCAAAATTCTAGGATAATCAATAGGCAAATTTAAAAAACCTTAAGTATCCCAGTAGCTTGCAGTAAATCTGGAACAGCAGAAGCATCCCATTTACCTTCTACACATCGCCCTGTATTTAAGATTAAGCGCAGAGTATAAGCATCAGGATAGCCTTCTACTTCCATCCATAATAAATCGCTTTCGGCTTCACAAGCAATTTTTTCCTCCTCCATTAATTCAGTTGCAAGTTGTTTCATGGTGTCTGCTAGCTGTGCTAATAGACGGCAAAAATCATTCAACTCGGCTTCGGTTAACTCAATTGCCCAATCATCTGTACCGACTAAACCTTTAAAATCAGGTACATCGGGGTTCCAGCCAATACGCCAACCAGATCCGCTTTTTACAACGCGTTCCATAATCAGTGAACAGTTATCAGTTAACAGTAATAACTGACTATTACTTGAGTAATTCGGCACCTCCCCGTTGGGGTGGCTGTGGGGTAGTTGATGTAGTAGGACTGGGTGTGGTGTTGGGGCTAGGGGATTGGGTATTTTGGGAAGTGGGATTAAATATATTGACTAAGACTTGCACGAGCGCATCTCGCTGGCTGCGGGTGAGACGGGTGATGGCTTTGCGATCGCCTTCTATCGGATTTTCCCGTAGTGAATCATTTCCCGGATACGTAGTATCATACATGATTTCGTTCGCACCCAGGTAATCAGCTAAAGTTAGCTTCCAATCCAAGCGATAAATTGGGGCACGCCCTTTGGTATAAATGTGATATCTAATCAGGCGAGTTACCAGGGTGTTGTTTTCGGCAACTTTCCCATTTTCTTTGCTGATATACTTATTTTCCCGTGGTAAATCTGGCAATTGCTGATATACTTGCTGCCAAACATCACTAGGAGTGATTCTCTGAGCGTATGCAGGTTGGATACTAAATAAGTTTCTATGTATTGATTTGCTTGCCCCTGAACCCAAAACAATTACACCCACTACCATTAAGGCAGTGAGTGTCTGCCAGAACTTGAGTAGGGGTTGAATGAACGAGAAATTTTTGCTCATCCTACCTTCTCTAAATCCTTTTTTTATAGTTCGCCAATAATTTCTGGCTGAGTCAATTCATCGGACATTTCGATAATTGCCCTTAACACTGGCTTCATCATCACATCTTCGTTACTTTCAAAGTCTTCATAACGCCGACGTTTAGCACGATTTGCCACCTGAACCGTAATGCGGTAACGATTTGAGGCTGCACTAATCAGATCCTCAGCACGGTGCATAATTTGAGACTGAGTTGTCTCGAACTTAGAACGCTTTAGCATAATCAGTGGTTCTTGGGGTCATTCCCCAGTGTAGCAGTACTGAAAAATCTGCTGCTGTGTATTTAATCGCTAGCAACCTCTCTCTTGATAGAGGTTGAGAATGTTTTAATCACTTTATAAGTTAAGTTACTTATAAATATTACCTGACTAAAGTCACACACCCTTATGGCTGATCTTGTGGAAACTGCTGTCAACGCAGGAAACTTCAATACCCTAATAAAGGCTGCTGAAGCTGCAAATTTCATAGAAACTCTGAAAAGCCCTGGTTCTTTTACACTATTTGCACCAACTGACGAAGCCTTTGCCAATCTGCCAGAGGGAACTTTAGATTCGCTACTACAAGATATCCCCAAGCTCCAGAAAATTGTCGCGTATCATATCGCTAGTGGGGATGTTCGGTCTGATGACTTGGTACAAATTGATGAAGCAGAGACGCTTGAGGGGTCAATTGTAGCCATTGAATCTGCCGACGGCAAATTTAAGGTAAACAACGCCAATGTCCTCAAAACAGATATTCTGGCAGACAATGGCGTGATCCATATTATTGATCAGGTGTTGATGCCTGCAATGGTGGCAGGGAAGTAAGGGCATCGGGCATGGGGCATTGGGAAAGAAAATTACTATTTCCCAGTCCCCATGCCCCTAATCCCCACGGAGTGGGGGCCCCGAGTTCCCCAGTCCCTAGTCTCCATTGCCCCTTATCCCCAGAGGGGCCCCGAGTTCCCCAGGATGCACCCACTGCGTGCTGGAAGAGTTAATGACAACTGCTGAGTTTCTCCTTCACCATTCCACTCAACTTCAGCAGTACCATATAACTGCTTGTTGGGTTGAGTACGCAAACTGGCGATATCTACATTCGCTGTTGCCGAACTTGTGCCAGCGTTGAGGGCAATTATCAATTCCTCTGTCCCCAAAGTTCGCGCAAAGATATAAAGTTGTCCTTGAGCATAAAGAACTTGGTAATCACCTGTACGCAAAGCTGGGTAAGTGTGGCGCAGGGCAATTAATTGGCGATGAGTATTGAAAATTTCTTTGTTCCAGTTGGCTTCTAAAGGAAAGCCACGACGTGAGTCTGGATCTATGCCACCAGGTAAACCAACTTCATCACCATAGTAGATACTGGGGGCACCAGGAAAGGTAAGTACCAGTAAAGTTGATAATTCCACGCTAGCTTTATCGCCGCCTGCAATTGTCATCAATCGGGCTGTATCGTGACTTGCTAGCAAATTGAGTTGAGTTAGCTGAATTTCCCAAGGGTAAAGTTGTAATACTTCCTGGATTTTAATCGCGTACTCCGCAGCAAATAAGGGTGGGTAGGGCTGATAGTCGCGGCTTTGGACTTGTTCTAAGACTACGCGATCGCCAGCTGCAAAGGCAATTGTCGGCCCAGCAAATAAATAATTCATTACCCCGTCAAATTGTGTCCCATCCAGCCACTGGCGAGAATCTCCCCACACTTCGCCGACAATGTAAGCTTCAGGATTGACTGCCTTAATGCGATCGCGAAATTCCTGCCAAAAACCAGGAGTTTTTATTTCAAACGGTACATCCAATCGCCAACCGTCGATGCCGAATTTAATCCAATATTCGGCAATTTCCATAATGTATTCCCGTACTTCTGGATTGTCGTGGTTAAATTCTGGCAAAGCGCGATTGCCAGCCCAACCCATGTAGTTTGCAGGAAATTCCCCATTGTATGGTGCAAGAGGCCAGCCTTCAATTTTGAACCAATTTACCCAAGGCGAATGGGGGCCATTTTCTAAAACGTCGTGGAAAAAGAAAAACCCACGGCTGGAATGGTTAAACACTCCATCCAGAACAACTTTGATATTCCGTTGATGGGCTGCATCGAGCAATTCCTTAAAAGCCTCGTTGCCCCCCAGCATCGGGTCAACTTGATAATAATCGTGGGTATGATAGCGGTGATTGCTGGCGGATTGAAAAATGGGTGTAAAGTAAATCGCGTTAATCCCCAAATCCTGGATGTAGTCCAAACCCTCCATAATGCCCCATAAGTCGCCGCCTTTATAACCCTGGAGTGTTGGCATAGCGTCCCAATCTTCCCAACGGGCTTCGTGCAACAGTCGTTTGCGCGGCTGTTTGCTTCTGGCAAAGCGGTCTGGAAAAATTTGGTAGAAAACAGCGTGTTTCACCCAGTCTGGTGTTTGAATTTGCATGAATAACTCTTTGTAGCTTCAGAAGCGATCGTTGCAAATATTAGCTTCTTTATGGCTCTTACTTATGATAGAAAATCTGTCATTTCTCAGTAGTCATTAGCGATTTAGTCCATCTCCTGCTACTTTATACGCAATAGGATTTACACACACTCTACCTGTGGACTTGTGAGTTTACGACTTAATTGCCCATATTTTTATCTGTTAACACTTGAGTTTGTCCAGGAAAAAACAAAATTTTATTATTGCTATTTTTCCTCTGCTAACTGATGATTTAGTTCCACTTATTCCCCCAAAGCCTTATTGCTACGTCAATTATGGGCTTACGAACGCACTTTTGTTATAATTGCTTAAACCATTGTATAGTAAGCATTTCGCATTTGCGGATAAGTTTATTAATCGGGGGACACACTTTGATTATCCAGGTATTCATCCCACACTGCCCTTCGGGTCACATGTGGGGATTCTTCCCGATTAAGCTAATTTATCCTACCCACAGCAGATGAATACGGAGCATCCCAAAGTATAGTCCCACATAATTCGCGATAAATATTCGCGAATTATGTGGGACTTTTCCCGCTCTTTTTGCCAAATTGGGATGCTCCCTAGCAACTTGGGGTATGAAGAGGGCGATTGGAGAATGTCGAGTTATTCATACATTTCTGCCTCTTTTAACCTGCGATCAACAGAGAGTTTTGTCCATTTGTCGGTCTTAAAAACTGCTGACCTGGATTAGTTTGTTGATATTACTTGAGCCACAACCTTGCACGTAACCAGAGATGTTCTTACTTTGAAGAAAAGCACTTTTGATTAGTTCAAACTTGAACTGAGCACCAGGGTCAGTGATGTCAAAGGTGAGGTTATAGGAACCAAATGTTCCACTACATGCACCGTTCACATTTCCGGTTACTGCAATCAAAATACTCCCATCGTTGACGAATATCTCTGAGACTTTGCCATTGAATTGGGCTCCAGGCGCTGCAGCCATGGCCATGGATGGAAAAATAGAGAAAAAAGCAACTAAACAAGACAAGCAGTGGAGTTTTGAAAACATTTAAATCTTCTAAAAACATCAATTAAGTGTTTATTGTACTGTTATTTACATAATGCCACTTATTGTTTATAAATCTTAATTAACTGTGAATTTATTGTCTAAAGAGTGCTTTTAGATACTCCTTGGTAAATTCCCCACGAGCACGGTTACTGTTAATAGTGCCAGTTAAAAGACCGCCCACTTTCAAAGCGGGGCATATCCTAAGTGCTTTATCACTTAGTAATTTTTATTGCACTGCCCATCAGATTACTCAGTACTCAATTAGTTAACTACCTGCCTCCTAAGCTTATTTGATGTTATCTATGAAAAAAAATAGATAACTAGGACTTACGTATTGACAGGAAAAACCAAATATGGGGTATTGATTTCAGGCATTTAACCTTGATTTTTCGACATTTTTTAGGTGATCGCTATTTATCAAAGGATGATTGATAAAAGCCTGAAAAAACGTATTTTCGTTAATGCACAAGATAATAAATTTGTACAGTGCGTAAGTCCTAATAAGTTTTTACTTAACTATAGTCGCATCAAATAATCAAGACGAAAAACTACATAGTCTGCATTAATGCTAGAGCGACTTATGGTGATAAACTACTTTGCTTTCAGCCAAAAAATTAAATTTGAGGTAAAAATGAGGCACGAAAAACTTTCTCCAGGACTACTTTTGGCATTTAAAGACTATCAAAATGAAGGAGAGCAAGCTTTAATTACACACAAGCGATCGCTTGGTATTATTGCCCACAAAAGCCCGGTCAAGCCTACTAAGAGCGTCGTTTTTATCTACTGCGAACCTGATGCAGACTTAAGTTATCTCTCACAATATAATATTGAAGTCAATCAGAACTCTGGGAGTGTGCGGACGGCTTTTTTACCGTTAGATAGTTTAGATGTCTTATCTGAAGAAGATGTTATTGTGCGGATTAAGCCATCACGCAAACTTCATTTGAGGATGGACACTGCACTGGTAAAAGTCAAACTGCCGGAGTTCAAGAACCAAACCGGACTGACTGGTAAAGGAGTAATTATTGGCATTATAGACAGTGGCATTGATCCGAAACACCCCGCCTTTGCTGGACGAATTTTACACATTTGGGATCAAACACTGCCAGGCCCAGGAGTGACGGAAGGCGGCTATGGGGCTGAATTTACGGGAGCGCAACTGACAATTTCTCAAGATACTGGCGGTCATGGTACTCACGTTGCTGGAATTGCCGCTGGTGCCGATGCTAACTATGGCGGTGTAGCACCAGAAGCGGAATTAGTTGTCGTTAGGTCAGATTTACAGGATGCCCATATTGCTGATGGCGTTCGTTACATTTTCCGAGTTGCAAAAGAGTTGGGACGCCCAGCAGTGGTGAATCTTAGCTTGGGTGGACACGCTGATGCCCATGATGGTAGCGATTCCTTATCAAAGGTTATTGACGCCGAAACTGGCCCTGGAAGAATTGTTTGCTGTGCTGCGGGTAACGAAGGAAACAATAACATTCATGGACAAGCGACGATACCCAGTGGTCGGACTCGTGGTATGCGCTTTAATGTTCCTTTGAATCAAATAGGCATAGTTTGGTTAAACGGTTGGTATTCCAAAGACAGTGAGTTGGAAGTGTCTGTGCGGAGTCCTAACGGTTTTGTCACCCCCTTCCAAAAAATAATTACTGACGGTAATGCCGCACAAGATTACCAGTTACCAGATGCACGGGTACAATTAGCAACACCAGGGCCAGATAAAGCTAACAGCGACCATAATTTCTTTGTGCAAATACGTGGTATTGACCCCTCGTCAGTAATGGGAGGTATTTGGCAGCTGCGAGTCCGCAACACTTCTTCAACTGACACACGTTTAGATGTCTGGACACTAGATGACAGTTCATCAGTGTTTTTTACCGGCAAAAGTGTGAAGGATGCGATAAAAATTGGTTCGCCAGGAGCCGCCAGCAGCGCAGTTACAGTTGCTGCCTATACTACTAAAACCAAGTACACAGATATTGATAACCAAGTGCGAGAAATGGGCTTAGAATTGCATACTATTTCGGAATTCAGTAGTGAAGGGCCTCTACGCAATGATGGACAGAAACCGGATATAGCAGCACCGGGAGCAATGATTATTTCCACGCTTTCCGCCGATGCAAATTTTGACCGTTCATCGATGATTAATTCCAAGTTTGTGGTTCAGGCTGGTACTAGTATGGCAACACCGTTGGTTAGTGGATTAGTGGCACTGCTGTTACAGCGAGATCCTAAACTTGATCCGGCTGCTGTGAAAGATTTGCTACGCAAGAATAGTGCCATTCCCGGAAAACCCGCAGGCACATTTGATCACAAATGGGGTTATGGAGTGATTAATGCAGCTAATCTGTAATTAGACTGAGAAAGGTGGATATTATTTCTGTACAAGGGTAGGCGATAAAAACCTATAACTTTGATAAGTTAAGCTAGGCAATTATTGTCTACCCTTTTTACCAAGGAATTGCTGATGAATTATCAGAAACTAGACGCCGCTCTTGCTACAGCGTTGAATGATGTTCAAGATTCAGAAGAAACTAGTTTGGGGGTTTTCATCCATACTGAACCAATTTTAGACTCTGCTGCAACTGCTGTTTTAGAAAGTTTAGGCGTCAGTGATGTTACCAGTGGCAAAGATATTTTCACGGCAACATTGTCACAAAATGCCATTTCCCAGTTGTCAGAGCAACCTTGGGTGAAGTATTTGAAGCGATCGCAGCAATTACGTTTGATTAACAGGAGAATAGGTATAGGCAGTTTGGGTGTTTGATATAATTTACATAATTTACTCAAGGTTGCTGCTTGCCTAGAGTTAGTTTTTGAGCTTTCGGTGAGACACCAGGTATAGCGATCACACCCTAACTTTCACCCCAAGTAATACAAATGTTCTAATTTGTTTTTTAGTAGCACTATCCATCACAAGTAGTATTTTGTAAAATTCATCCCTGAGAATATTTGCTCCCCCCTTACCAGCTGCCACATACAGTCCTAAACTGAAGATGAGAGTTGAAAGGCAGTCGGGAGAAATTTTGTGAAGAAAGTATTATCAATCATTCTTGGTGGTGGCGCGGGTACTCGGCTTTATCCGCTAACCAAACTACGCGCTAAACCAGCAGTACCAGTAGCGGGTAAGTACCGCTTAATCGATATCCCAGTTAGTAACTGCATAAATTCCGAAATATTCAAAATCTATGTCTTGACACAATTCAACTCAGCTTCCCTGAATCGTCACATCGCCCGTACCTATAACTTTACTGGCTTCAACGAAGGGTTTGTGGAAGTGCTAGCCGCACAACAAACACCAGAAAACCCCAACTGGTTCCAAGGTACAGCGGATGCTGTACGTCAGTATCTATGGTTAATGGAAGAATGGGATGTAGAAGAATATCTAATTCTCTCAGGCGA
Source organism: Nostoc sp. (assembly GCF_036916575.1). Taxonomy (GTDB): domain Bacteria; phylum Cyanobacteriota; class Cyanobacteriia; order Cyanobacteriales; family Nostocaceae; genus Nostoc. The sequence goes on along the minus strand of NZ_JBALGC010000082.1, from coordinate 8,895 downwards.
TCACCTCTACCGCATGGATTATCGCCAGTTTATCCACCGCCATCGGGAAACGGGGGCTGATATTACTCTCTCAGTCATCCCCATAGATGAGCGCCGCGCCTCAGATTTTGGCTTGATGAAAATTAACGATTCTGGTAGAGTAATCGATTTTAGCGAAAAACCTAAAGGTGAAGCGTTACTCCAAATGCAAGTTGATACAAGTGTACTGGGATTATCAAAAGAACAAGCCCAGCAACAGCCTTACATCGCCTCAATGGGGATTTATGTCTTTAAAAAAGAGGTATTGTTTAAGTTGTTGAGAGAGGGTGTAGAAAGGACTGATTTCGGCAAAGAAATTATTCCTGATGCCTCTAAAGATCACAATGTTCAAGCTTACCTTTTTGATGACTACTGGGAAGATATTGGAACAATCGAAGCATTTTATCATGCCAATTTAGCCCTAACTCAGCAGCCCCAGCCACCCTTTAGTTTCTACGATGAACACGCACCAATTTATACCCGCGCTCGTTACTTACCTCCAAGTAAACTATTAGATTGCCAGATCACAGAATCAATTATCGGCGAAGGTTGTATTTTGAAAAATTGCCGCATTCAACATTCAGTTTTAGGAGTGCGATCGCGGATTGAATCTGGTTGTGTGATCGAAGAGTCCCTACTCATGGGTGCAGATTTTTACCAAGCTTCTGTGGAACGCCAATCTAACGTAGAAAAAGGTGACATTCCCGTAGGTATTGGTACTGACTCGCTTATTCGCGGTGCGATCATCGATAAAAACGCCAGTATCGGTCACGATGTCAAAATTATCAATAAAGATAACGTGCAAGAAGCTGACCGCGAAAGTCAAGGTTTCTACATCCGCAGTGGTATCGTCGTCGTGCTGAAAAATGCTGTAATTCCCGATGGAACGATCATTTAGTCATTAGTCATTAGTCATTAGTCATTAGTCATTGGTTAATAGTTACAAGCAACAAAGGACAAATGGTTAATGACTAAACTTTTATTACTGATTGGTCTTCCTGGTAGCGGTAAGTCAACTTTGGTAAAAAAATTACTGGTAGAATGCCCCCAGATGTCGCTAATTTCTACGGATGCCATCCGGGGGCAACTGTTTGGTTCCCAAGCCGTTCAGGGGCCGTGGCTGCTGATTTGGCACGAAATTGAGCGGCAATTTCAGCAAGCAATAGCCACAGATAATACAGCTATTTTCGATGCTACCAATGCCCAGCGCCGCCATCGTCGTGAGGTCATTGTTTTAGCCCGTAACTTGGGCTTTACCCAGATTAGGGGAATTTGGGTGGATACGCCAGTTTGGCTGTGTTTGGCACGCAATAAAAGGCGATCGCGCCAGGTTCCGGAAGAAATTATTTTGCGGATGCACCGTCAACTCCGGGATGCCCCCCCAAGCCTGGAAGAAGGACTAGACAGCCTGATCCGCTTATCAGAAAAATCGGAGTACGGAAATTGCGATCGCTCGGTGAGCAAGAACCATACTTGATTTTCTATATTGTTTGTTAATTTAAAATCAGATTCTTTTGCTTGGCACTATACCTGGCAAACCACAAATCTGTAATCTAAAAAACATAACGGGAATTTCTATAGGAGGCTGGTAGATGGCTGCAACCGACTTCAAAGACTATTACGCAATTTTGGGAGTAAGTAAAACTGCCAGTCCAGAGGAAATTAAACAAGCCTTTCGTAAACTAGCCCGCAAATATCATCCTGATGTTAATCCAGGCAACAAACAGGCAGAGGCACGCTTCAAAGAAGTTAGCGAAGCCTACGAAGTTGTGTCAGATGCAGATAAGCGCAAAAAGTACGACCAATTCGGTCAATATTGGAAACAAGCGGGTGAAGGTTTCCCATCCGGCGGCGTTGGTGCTGATATGGGTGGCTTTGATTTCAGTCAATACGGCAATTTTGATGAGTTCATCAATGAGTTGCTAGGACGCTTTGGTGGTGCTAACCCTCGTGGTGGGCGACAAAGTTACTCACAAAGTTACTCTTACCACACTTCTAGGGGTGAGCCAGGTGAGCCTGGTTTTAGCAGCTTTAACGATTTTGGGTTTAAAAATTCAGGTGCGGGTACTTCCCAGGATAGTGAAGCTGCAATCACCCTAACTTTTGCTGAAGCATTTAATGGTGTGCAAAAGCGCTTCAGTTTAGGTAACGAAACAATTGATGTTCGTATCCCATCTGGGGCTAAACCTGGTACTCGCCTGCGTGTACGGACTAAAGGTCAAATCAACCCTATGACTCAACAAAGAGGGGATTTGTACTTAAAAGTTGAACTTCAGCCGCACTCGTTCTTCCAAATAGAAGGCGATAACTTGGTGTGCGAAGTGGCAATCACACCAGATGAAGCTACCTTAGGAGCGTCTATTGATGTACCTACTCCCGATGGTTCAGTTAATGTCAAGCTACCAGCTGGAGTGCGTTCTGGTCAATCACTACGTTTACGTGGCAAAGGTTGGCCCCTCGCCAAGGGGGGACGCGGTGATCAGTTGGTGAAGGTGGCGATCGTTCCACCAAAAGACCTCAGCCAACAAGAGCGGGAATATTATGAAAAAATCCGGGCTATACGTACTTATAATCCCCGCAGTCATTTGAACCAAGTTAGACTGTGAAAATTTTGGATCGTAGAGACGCGAAAGCATTGCGGCACGTTAGCGTAGCAGGGCGTTGGCGATAGCGTCTCGTAGAGAAGCCCAGTGCAGCTTCGCGTCTCTAAATTATATTAGGTATAAATTTACTGCGCCATTCTTGCCACCACAATGGACTTAAACGCTTCTATTGCCTCCGGTGTAGCCTCAGTAGCTTGCCATGATGGGCGTGCTACTAAGCGATCGCACCAAGCACTCAGTTTTGGATATTCACTTAAGAAAATGCCTACTCTGGGCAACCGCGTTACTACAGTTCCAGCCACAACTTCGGCGAGAGTCAGGTTGTGACTAGCAAAGTAAGGGCGATCGTCTAATAAATTTTCAAAAAACTTCAGCACTGTGGCAATTTTTTGCTGTGCCTTCTCGATTTTTTCTGGATCTCCTCCAGGTAAGCCGAGAAACTGAGGTAAAAATGTGCTGGTTGCGGGCAAAAGTTCATTTACAGTTACCAGTTGTACTATGCGTGCGATCGCTAAATCCTTGGCATCTTTAGGCAACATCGTAGGCGTGGGGTATTTTGCCTCTAAATAGTCCAAAATTGCTAAAGATTCCACTATATTAAAGCCGTCATCTACCAACACTGGAATGTGATGGAAAGGGTTAATTGCCAAAAACTCTGGTTTAAACTGCTCTCTATCCAGTTTTATCTCTACCAATTCAAACTCAAGTCCTTTTTCCAGCAGAGTAATCCAGACGCGGCGCGAGTTGGGAGAAATTGGTGTGTGGTAAAGTGTCAGCACCAGAAAACCTCATAGCTTGATAAGTAGGGCGGATATTGCCAATCTTACACCTTCAACTCAATTGAATTGTTCTAACAATGTCTCAACACTGGCGTTGTGATCCAGAAAAGAAAATAAATGCCAGTAGCGGAGTTTTCCTTCTTTATCTAATACAAACTGTGCAGGTAAAGGCGCTCCCAGTGCTTGTCCTACTTGATAATTACGAAACACTCGACAACTGGGATCACTCAGCAATGGCATTTGTAAGCCTAAATCCTTCACAACAATTTGACTCTGCCGTTCATCGGTACTAGTAATCATCAAAACTTCTATACCACGCTTTTTAAATTGCTCGTAGTTTTTCTTTAAAGCTTTGATGTGAGGAAAACAAAGAGGGCAATATTGTTTTTCAGTAAAGATGCGAGTAAAGGCGAGTAACACTGGTTGCTTGTCTTTATAATCAGACAATTTTACTAAAGTCCCGTTGGTAATATCTGGCAGTTGAAAATCTGGCGTTCCTACTCCCAATCTGAGTTGATGTGTTGCTGGAACTGGTAAAAAATTGCGGAAGAATCGCTCATTTAATAAGCCACTAAAATCAGTTGAAGTAAGCATAATTTTAACCTTGATTATTTAATACTATTTTATGAGAAAACCACAGATAGACATGGAGGCTGACACTGTTTAATGTGTATCTCTGTTAATCTGTGGTTATCATTGATTCTACTCTCAACTCTAATAGGATAGATTAAAGTTTGCTAGCTAGCGAAATCTAGACAGCAGAGAAGTAGACTTTAGACTTCACTGGGTCAGGATTCATTGTCTGATCACCAGGTTGCCAACCAGCTGGGCAAACTTCGTCGGGGTGAGACTGAACATACTGAATTGCTTGTAATGTCCGCAGGGTTTCATCAACGCTGCGACCAAAAGCTAAGTTGTTAATGGTGGCGTGCTGTATAATACCATCTTTATCTATGATGAACAGACCACGCAAGGCAATACCTGCTGCTGGGTCAAGGACGTTGTAAGCGGCGCTAATCTCTTTCTTGATGTCGGAGACTAGAGGATAATTCAAGTCGCCGACGCCACCAGACTTACGATCTGTTTGAATCCAAGCGAGGTGAGAGAATTCACTGTCAACGGAAGCCCCAAGGATTTCCGTATTGATTTTGTTGAATTCTTCGTAGCGATCGCTAAATGCTGTGATTTCAGTAGGACAAACAAAGGTAAAGTCTAGTGGGTAGAAAAACAGCACGACATACTTACCGCGATAATCGGAAAGTTTGATTGTCTTAAATTCCTGATCTACCACAGCCGTTGCTGTGAAATCAGGAGCTTGTTGACCAACGCGGAGGCATCCTTCGGTTCCGTAAGTAAGGGACATTAACCTAATTCTCCTTTATTCGTTTAGTAGCGTTGAAATTCGGGTTAAATAAAACTTACCCATCCACGCTCTGACCCTTTCGGGTGACGCTCGAGTACTCGCTCTAAGCGTTGGCGCAGCCTCTCGTAGAGAAGCTATGCCGTTGGCGTTCGCGGAGCGTGTCGCAGACAAGCCTCTCGTTCGCTGTCTTCGTCTCTGAAAGAGAAGAGAAGGCTTTACGCTACGCTATCGTCAGTCCCCTATAGAGGGAAACCCTCTTTCAGGGCTGACTCACAGTTTAATTACGATCTGTTACGACTATATCATACTCATAACGATTTTGAGTAGCAAATGCTTGATTTAGATACAAGAGAATGGTTGCTTACTAATGGCTTGGGAAGTTTTGCCAGTGGTACGGTTTCTGATGTCCGCACGCGCACTTATCACGGTTGGCTGATTGCCGCGACAAACCCGCCTTCTGGGCGGACTCTACTGTTTTCGCACCTAGAAGCTAGCTTGGAAGTATTAGGGAGCGTTGTGGCACTGGGGACAAATTTTTGGGGTAACGGTCAGATTGAGCCGAGAGGCTACGAACTGCTACGCTGTTTTGATATTAACCCAGTTCCAAAATGGATTTGGGGTCAAGATAACTGGCAGTTAACTAGACAATTGGTGATGCCCTATGGGTTGGTGGGAACTGGAGACTGGGGAAGAAGCAGGGGAGCTCTTAGCAGGGAGCAGGGGGAAAATTCCTCTTTTCTGCACTCTTCCTCATGCCCAATGACGCCACTTGCTTCAAGCCTCTTAACCCTTTCGGCAGTTACTCATGGGGAAAACCCCCATCGCCTATGGCGTCTCCCTTTGGGAGAAGACCGGACTGCCTCACCAACGCAGTGGCTCCCCAATGCCCACCCCCAATTTTGCCATCGGATTTTGATCCAGTATCGTTATCAAGGAACTGATACAGCGATTTTACGGTTACGACTGCTGATAGCAGAACGTGACTTTCACCACCAGCAGACTGCTGGACCAGAATTACACTTCTCACAATTGCTAGGACAACAGCAAATCTGTCTGCAAGCAATCAATTCTGGGCATTTCGGCATACCTTGGCATTTGCGCTGGACACAAGGAAATTATCAACCAGATGCAGTTTGGTATTGGCATTATGGATTGCCTGAGGAGACGAAACGGGGATTATGCGACAAGGAAGACCTTTACAGTCCTGGTTACTTGATAGTCACACTCCAACCAGGAGATGTAGTGACTCTAGAAGCACAAGTAGGTTTTCCCGACCCGTTGCTAGGTGTTCTCACCCCCAAAACCTTTGCAGAAGCTGTTGAGGCAGAGCAAAAACGGCTCTCACAGATTTTTGGATGGGCACAGAGGGACAGAGGAGCACAGAAGCAGGAGAATAATTATCAATGCCCAATACTTAATACCCAATATCTGTCCAATGACGCCAGTTACTACCCTGCGGGTTCTCCAAAGGATTACAACAAAGGCAACCTCCGCAACGCACTAGTTCCCCAATGCCCAATGACGCCATTTGCTTCTCCTGTCAAAGACGCTGTGCATAGCTTGCTTCGACCTAGGAGTACAAGCCTCTTAACCCGTCTAACGCAGTGGCTCCCTCCTGCCCACTCCCCAATTTGGCAACAACTACTTAAAGCAAGCGATCAGTTTATCGTCTATCGAGCCTCAATTGCTGGCCCTACGGTCATTGCTGGTTATCACTGGTTTAATGAGTGGGGACGCGACACATTAATCGCCTTACCGGGGTTGGCACTAGTTCCACAGCGCTTTGACCTGGCAAAAGGAGTATTGCGGACTTTTGGGCATAATTGTCGCCACGGTTTGATTCCTAATGTATTTCCTGATGTCGATGGCGAACCAATTTATAACAGTATTGATGCGGCGCTATGGTGGATTGAAACTTTAGGACTTTATTTAGAAGCTACCCAAGACTGGGAATTTTTGGCAGAGCAATTCCCTGTAGTACAGCAAATCTACAAAGCATTTGTCGGTGGTACACATTTCAATATCCAGGTCGATGCTACCGATGGGCTAGTTAGTTGGGATGCTCGTGGTGTAGCCCTCACCTGGATGGATGTGGTAATTGGGGTACACCCTGTCACTCCCCGTTACGGTAAGCCAGTGGAAATCAATGCACTGTGGTATTCTGTTTTATGTTGGCTGAGTCAGTGGGCAGAACGATTAAGCCAGCTTGAGTATGGTTCGCCAGTGCGTCTGACTAAGCAAGCAGAGCGTTATGCTCAACAAGCACAACACGTGAAAACCTCGCTGCAAAAGTTCTGGAATCCTCAGCTGGGTTATCTGTACGATACTATTGAGCCAGACGATCGCCGGAATTTTCAAATTCGTCCTAATGCCGTTTTGGCGCTGTCGCTGCACCATTGTGGGTTTTCTGAACAGCAAGGATGTCAAGTACTAGATTTGGCAACTGCCAGCTTGCTCACTCCCTATGGTCTTCGCAGTCTCGATCCAGGAGATCCAGAATACAAAGGGAAATACGAGGGCAACCAAGAGCAACGCGATCGCGCTTATCACCAAGGCACTGTTTGGGCTTGGCTAATTGGCCCATATATTCGTGCTTGGCAACGTTTTTATCCACAACAATCGCTGCCTTTTGATTGGCAACCCCTGCTAGATCATTTCCTATTTGACGCTTGTCTTGGTTCTATTTCTGAGATTTTTGATGGCGATCTACCTCACACACCCAGAGGAGCGATTGCTCAAGCTTGGTCAGTTGCCGAAGTCATCCGCCACATTAAATAGTGCTGAGTCAATACCTCTGCCAAATTAAGAGGGTTCAACGCCCGTAGAAACGTTATGAATACGTCCTAAAGAAGTAAGCTTGGCAAAAATCTGGGTTAATAAAATAACGTGAGTTCGACGGCGCTGGCAGAAGCAAAAAGGTTACCAGGAAAGGAACAAGAACACAATGATGACAAAGAATTATTGAGGATAGTAAAAATAGCACAAAAAAAAGCTGAGACTAAAAATATCTAACAAAAATCAGGGTCTCAGCCATGTCAAACATTGTATCCCGTCTCGATATACACAGGTATTTTGCAACATCGACGATTTCTGTAAGCGATGGGAAACCTTTTGGCAAAAGATACCGCAGTTACCTTCAGCCTCAGGAGAGCGTCGTTGCAAGTCAAAGATGCATTTATCAGAGGTGATGACAATTGCGAACGCTTTCCACGGCAGTGGCTATAGAACTTTTAAAGAATTTTACACATTGCATGTGTTACCTGGTTGGCGTAATGCCTTCCCAAATCTAGTGAGCTACACGAGGTTTATAGAATTGATGCCTTCTCTTCGAGACGCTACGCGAAGGAGCTTAATGTTACTATGCTGTTTTTTAAACACCGAGGCTATGTCTCACAAAAAATATTTGAGGAGTTATACCAACGAGGTTTAGAGTTGATTACCAAATCCAAGAAAAATATGAAAAATCGCTTGGTTAAACTGATTGATAAAATCTTGTTACGCAAGCGAGCAGTCATTGAATCAGTTAATGACTATCTTAAGAATGTATGCCAAATAGAACACTCTAGACACCGTAGTCCTTTAAACTTTTTGGTTAATTTGGTCGTTGGCTTGGTTGCTTATACCTACTTACCAAACAGACCTTCTATTGATATTTACCCCAAAGACTTACCTGCTCTACCTCCTGCTATTTTTTAGTTCTGTTGAACTCACGTTAAAATAGGCTCAGGGATTTGAGTCTCGCATTTTTAAGATTTCATGGACATATCGAAAGCCACGATAATGAGCCTTAAGGTCAATAATGCCGGAGTCGGGATTAAGGATGCGGAAATCAGCAAGAAGATGATGAGATAAATTAACCATAAAGAATGCTAAATTAGCAGCATTAGTCACCTGTTCTATTTGAATCAGAAATGAGTGCCTTTGTTCTACCCCACCTTCCGCACTCTAACTGTCACACATCAACAAAAAGCTGATATAGTAGTACATAAGAACTAAATTTGATGAAAAAGTTAAGAAACTTAATGAGAAGAAGTAGTATTAAACCTCGTCTACATTGAAACCCGTAGTTTTTCCTCGTCAGGGTCAAGATGATTTTTCACCCACAAGCGGTCACCAATTTCAAAAGGGTTGG
>NZ_JBALGC010000081.1:0-7159 GCF_036916575.1 Nostoc sp. | reverse complement strand
ACTAATTTCAGCCATGCTCTCTAAGTATACAAATTTACATAGTACTTAAATACTATAATATTGCGATCGCCCTGTGCCAGTTGCGTAAGTCCTGATTTTGTTTCAGAGCAAGCAAAGTTATTTGTGGGGCAATCTAAAATTTAAAATCCAAAATCTAAAATTGAGTAACAACCGACAAAGGACAAAAGACAAATGACAACCTTGCTGCAAAAATCGCCTATCCATCGCACCGTATTGAACAATGGGATTGTAGTGCTGGTGGCAGAAAACCCGGCTGCGGACATTACTGCGGCGCGAATTTTTGTGCGTGCCGGTAGTTGTCAGGAAAACCGGGAGCAAGCAGGGTTGGCACATTTACTATCAGCAGTGATGACAAAGGGATGCGATGGACTTTCTAGTTTGGAAATTGCTGAAATTGTCGAGTCTGTAGGGGCGAGTTTGAGTGCAGATGCCAGTACTGATTATTTTTTGCTATCTTTCAAGACGGTAACATCCGATTTTGGGGAAATTTTAACATTGGCAGGGCGGATTTTGCGATCGCCTACTTTTCCCGAAACTCAAGTTGAACTAGAACGGCGTCTAGCACTCCAAGATATTCGCTCCCAAAAAGAGCAACCGTTCACCGTCGCCTTTGAACAAATGCGGCAGGTAATCTACCAAAATCATCCCTATGCTATGTCAGTGCTGGGAGATGAAACCACCATGAGCCGCTTAACTCGTGCGGATTTAGTGGAGTATCACCAAACTTATTTCCGTCCAGATAATCTAGTAATTAGTATTGCTGGTAGAGTCACATCTACAGATGCAGTGGCATTGGTGGAAGAAGTTTTTGGTGATTGGCAAGCGCCAGCCCAAGCACCGCCAATACTGAATTTATCTGAGATTAGGGTGGAACCGCAGGTAAGGTTAAAGCCAGTACAGACACAACAATCAATCGTGATGCTTGGTTATTTGGGAACATCGGTGAGTTCTGTTGACTACGCCCCACTGAAGTTGCTGTGTACCTACTTGGGAAATGGGCTTTCTAGTCGCTTGTTTGTGGAATTGCGGGAAAAGCGAGGTTTAGCTTACGAAGTATCTGCCTTTTACTCCACAAGGCTATTTCCAGCATCGTTTGTGGTTTACATGGGTACAGCCCCAGAGAATACCAGCATTGCCTTAGAGGGACTGCGTACAGAAGTAGATTTATTGTCTACCGACGAAGTATCCCAAAGCGCACTCCAGGCTGCTAAAAACAAGATCCTGGGGCAATACGCCTTGGGTAAACAAACAAACGGGCAAATTGCTCAAATATACGGCTGGTATGAAATTTTAGGCTTAGGAATTGATTTTGACACAAAGTTCCAAGAATTGATTGCGGCTGTGAGTGCCAAGGATGCGATCGCCGCAGCTTGTAAGTATTTACAATCACCTTACTTGTCTTTGGTTGGTCAAGAAGAAGCAATTAATCGGGCGATGTCTACGATGGGCGGAGCCTACGCGTAGGCTTGCTCTAATTCTTTGCTTTTTTATCAGGGTTAGAGAGGAGCAAGTCTGAAGCAAAGCATATTTGATGTGCCGCAGCTACGCCCGTCAAAGACATCGTAAATGCAGCTGTTTTTTAGACCAAGCGGCTGTACCATTAGCATGAGAATATTCTGGGAGTAAATTCCATGCAAAGCAGCCTGACAGCAAGTATTTTGAGTTACTTAAAATTACTAAATCCAACTGTAAATCGCTGTAGAATGGAAAAACGGCAAAAGGGTTGGTTGCCAAAAAGGTCTAAATCTTTATCAGCCATTGAAATACTCTTGTTCTGCACTACACCTGTGCTGATTGCTTTCTCTCCTGTAGTATCAATAGCCGCACCACAAAAAATTGCCCAAGTAAATCCTGGAGATAGCATCAACCGCCCTACCCTGAAAGTTGGTAGCCAAGGCGAACGTGTGTCTGAACTTCAAGCAGCTCTGAAACTTTTGGGTTTTTACTCTGGTGCCGTAGATGGTATATATAGTGAGAATACGGCCAGTGCTGTTACCCGTTTTAAACAAGCAGCCGGCTTGAATCCAGATGGCATTGTTGATGCCAGCACTTGGCAACGACTTTTTCCTAACGAATCGGTAGTAGCATCAACTGTCGCTTCATCCCAGCCAAGATTTAACTCAGCTACGAATTTTCCGGTTCCAACCCAAGCTAGCAATGTCACCAACGTTGCAAATCTTAACCCTAACCCCCCAAGACAAGGTGTAAGACAAGTTGCGCCTAGCCCTAAGCCAAGAGCTGCTACCCCAAAAAAAGCTGTAAGACAAGTTGCGACCAGCCCTGAGCCAAGACCTGCTACCCCAAGAAAAGCAACAACTTCAAGCACACAGAAAACACCGAATCGTACTAGATCAACTACTCAAAGTCAGTCAAATACAACTACTAAGCGAACCCCTGGTATTCAATACACCTCAGAAGGATTGCCAATTTTGCGTATAGGGTTACGTGGTTCTGAAGTTGTTAGGTTGCAAGAACAACTGAAAAAGCTTGGTTTATTGAAAGGCGATGCCGATGGAGACTTTGGCGTAACGACCGAGACAGCTGTGAAAGCTGCACAAAAGCGTTATGCTTTAGAAGCTGACGGCGTAGTTGGTGGCTCTACATGGGAGGTTCTTTTGCGGCGTTAGCAGTACTAAGGAGCATAACAGCGTCTTTTTTGCCTGTAATCAAAGGCGTGGGCAACATGCTCCGAAGTTCTGATGTTGGAAACCGAGCACCCGACGCGATCGCAAGACGCTACCGCTTTCTCGTAGAGAAGACTGCGACCCCCTCACAGCAGAAGCGTCTACAGACTTCTCTCCACTCGATAAAACTGAATAACTTATTTCTTGGAAATCTCCAAGGTACAGAGGTTTTTCAACTTCGAGCAACCTCTGTAGGAGTTTTGTGCTTCCTAGCATTTTTATGAATTTAATGCGGTACATCCTGGAATACGATAAAGATATACCGATTAGAAGTATCTCTCTATGCCAGGATTGAAAAATTATATTGCTTTTAGGCTGACAAAAAATGATAGCAATTTTAGGAGTCAAGCACAACGACACCTGATAGTGGTACAGATCACAATTGCCAATAGTGAAATTAATTCAACTTACTGCTAATTTCTCTAAAAAAACTTATGCAACACTTTTTATTAACTTGGCTCGGTAGTGCGGTGGCGTTATTTCTTACTGCTAATATCGTTCCGGGATTCTTTATCAAGAATTTTCTGACTGCCTTGGTTGCTGCCCTTGTTATTGGTTTAGTTAATGCATTTATTAGACCAATTTTACAGATTTTGACGTTTCCGATTACCTTACTCACCTTTGGTTTATTTACATTAGTGATCAACGCCTTAACCCTTTGGCTGGCAAGTGCCCTAACTCCTGGTTATGGTTTTGAAATTCAAGGCTTTTTACCTGCTTTGTTAGGTTCAATTGTGCTAGCTATTGTTTCTAGCATAATTAACTATTTGTTGAGAGTTGTTGACTAGAAAAATTAGTGAAGTTCTGTAATACTCATCATATTTGAGGCTTGGGCAACAGCTAGCGTTACCGCTCCTGGTTGCCCTTGTACCTGGAAAATCCGTTTAGGAACTAAGAACCTTAGCCGCAATTTCTCTATGCTTGTAAAGGGGAAAACAGTCAACGATGTGAGTTGAGCGGCTGCAAGAATAGCAGCTGCCTCTGCTACACTCGGTGTACCTACTTTGTGGTCGGTAATTGTGGTAGGGTTGGGGACACAGACAGAGCAGAGGATTTGGGCAGAAAAGGTTTTTAGGGGCAAACCGCGTAGGCGACAAAGTTCTACTAAACCAACTTCTGAAGCTTTAGTGTCAATGGTAGCAATACCTGCGATCGCACTTTGAAAAAGTTGATGTTCTCGAAATATTTGCTCAATTGCCCAATCAATGAACTGCCATGAGGTTCCCCGTTTACAACCGATTCCTACCCATAAAACCTGTTGCACTTGGTCTATTTCCTCATTCAATTCCTCAGGGTTTGACATGCTTGAGTTTACTCCAACAGCCAACCAAATAAATCTCCTACTGTCAGCTGCAACTCACTTGCAAAATCTGGCACAGGCAGTAAAGTTTGTAGTTCATCCAACATAATTGGCTGTTGATTGCGGATGTACACAAACACCGTTTGTTCTTCTGGATCAATCAGCCAACCTATTTGTGTTTCATAATTCAGGCAATGTAAAATATTTTTTGTAACTTTCGTTTGTCTTTGGTCAGGCGATAGAATCTCAATTGTCCAATCAGGAGCTGCTGAAAAGAAATTTGCTACCCTGCCATTTTCTTTGCGAGGTATTCTCTCCCAAGTAAATACCGCTACATCCGGGACAATTGATCTGCCACCAAATGTACACCGCAGTTCTGGATATACTCGTGCAACTTTTTGGGGTTTCAAGACAGCATTAATAAAAATAATCAGTTCACCTTGAATAGTGCTATGTTCTCCCTGTGCCATAGGTTTTTGAATAATTTCACCATTGATGTATTCACTAGCGGGCTTCGTTTCTGGTAACATTAGAAACTCTGCCAAAGTTATGTTTTTTGATGGTGTCCGTACCATTTGTGATCGCCTCCAAGTCAAGCAATTCTAATTAACCAACCGCAAAGTACACAAAGAAAAATCAGCTTTAACTTAACTCTTACTCTGCGTACCTTTGCGTTAAAAAAATCTCATGAAAGATGATTTTTACATTCTCTCCAATACCTGAATTCCCAACAAAGATAGTCCCAACTTCAGAGTTCTAGCAGTCAAATCACATAAAACCAAGCGGGATGTCCGCTGCGGTTCCTCGGCCTCCAAAACCTGAACTCCTTGATTGCGGTCATAAAACTGATTAAACTTCTTACTCAGTTCGTACAAATACTCACATAAACGATTGGGCAGCAAGTCTTGCTCTACACTACTAATAACTTCATCCAATTGAAGTAAATATTTTGCTAGAGCTAATTCTGTTTCATGCTCCAACAAAACAGCATTGTTTCCCAACTCTTTAAAGTCAATATCACCCTTGCGACTAATCCCCTGAATCCGTGCATAAGCATAGAGCATATAGGGCGCAGTATTACCTTTGAAATCCAGCATTTTATCGTAGCTGAAGATGTAGTTACTGGTGCGATTTTGGCTTAAGTCTGCATACTTAACTGCACTGATCCCAACTACTCTAGCAACTTCATTAATAAATTCTTCAGTTTCTTGCCGTTCTTCTTCTTGTAATCTAGTTTTGAGGTCTACATGGGCACGAGCGATCGCTTCATCTAATAAATCCCGTAACCGCACAGTATCCCCAGAACGAGTTTTGAGTTTTTTTCCATCTTCTCCTAACACCAACCCAAAGGGCACATGCACTAATTCCACATCATCAGGAATCCATCCAGCTTTGCGTGCAACCTGGAAAATTTGAGCAAAGTGGTTTCCTTGTCCAGCATCTGTTACATAAATTATCCGCTTTCCTTCATCCTGCTGAATTCGGTAGCGTAGGGATGCTAAATCTGTAGTGGCGTAATTATAACCACCATCTGATTTCTGTACAATTAAAGGCAAAGGTTCACCTTCTCTATTTGTAAATCCCTCCAGAAAAACGCATTTTGCCCCTTGATTTTCTACCAGTAACCCAGATTTTTCTAAATCTTCTACAACGCCAGATAGTAAAGGGTTATAAAAAGATTCTCCGCGTTCAACTACCTGGACATCTAGCAAGTCATAAATTATTTGAAATTCCCGCCGCGACTGTTCGCACAGCAGTTTCCAAGCATGGATTGTATCCTCTGCACCTGCTTGTAATCTGACGACTTCTTGTCGTGCTGTTTGTTGAAAAGCCTCATCTGTATCAAACCGCAGTTTGGCTTTGCGATAAAAAGAGACTAAATCACCAATATCTAAAGCATTAGCTCTTGTTAGCGCGTCTGGGTAGACTTCCCGGAGATAGGCGATTAACATCCCAAACTGCGTACCCCAATCACCCACATGATTTAACCGCAGCACATCGTGTCCTTGGAATTCTAAAATCCGGGCGATGGAATCACCAATAATTGTAGAACGCAAGTGTCCGACGTGCATTTCTTTGGCAATATTCGGACTGGAAAAATCCACAATTTCTTTTCTTGGCGTTTTCGCGGCTGGAACTCCCAGTCTGGGATCAGCCTGAATCGCGTTCAGTTGTGCTTCCAGGTATGCCGTTTTCAGTTTTAGATTGATAAATCCTGGCCCGGCGATTTGGGGCGGTTCGCAGATTTCGGATACGTCTAACTTCTCAACGATCGCAGTTGCGATCGCTCTTGGTTGCAATCCTAACTTTTTACTTAGGGATAAAGCCACATTCGCCTGATAATCACCAAATTTAGGATTGCTAGCAGGAACCAAAATTGGATCTACTCCAGCGAAGTCAGCGCCAAAAGCCGCGATTAAAGCCTGTTCAAGCTGAACTTTTAATTTTTCTTGTGTAGCGTTCATATATAAATTTTATCTGTGATAGAGAGAATGTAGCTCTGAAAAAGCTTGATTATTCACTTTAGCAATCTGGAGATTCTGAAGAGGAATAAAAAATCAACGCGCTGCTTGCAAAAGTATCTTTTTTGACAAAACTGCGTCTAGCTGACCATATTTTGCACTTTCAAATCTTCATGCGCTATGAGGTCGCTAAACATCAATAATAACCTTGCTGTAAAAACAGCAAAGTGTTTACGCTGGCGACTTACCTTGAGGCGTTTTCGAGCCAATTTATTTCTAAACTATCACAGGCATCGCTAAAAACTCAACTGCTTCAACGGTTTGATTGAGCTGCGTTTGCAGTCGAAAGGTGCGTTAACGAAGTGTAACGCACCCTATAAAATATTCCCTAAATGAGGAAATTTCCCGAAAATAGGAAATCTGATTGACTTTTGACTTCTCAATTAGCGATATCTGTAACAGAAATTTTGACTCTACAGATAAGTATTACCATAAAAGTACGCGAAGTTATTAAACAACTAGAAGCTGATGGTTGGTATCTTGATAGAACTAAAGGTAGTCATCGACAGTTCAAACATCCTGATAAACCAGGCTTAGTTAACGTGAGTTCGATGAACTAAAAAACGGCAGGAGGAAGGGCCGGTAAGTCTTTAGGATAAATATCAAGTGAGGGTTTTTTAGGCAAATAAGTG
>NZ_JBALGC010000080.1:0-8199 GCF_036916575.1 Nostoc sp. | reverse complement strand
TTTTTTTCTGACTTAGTTCTCTGATTTTTCGACATCCACTCAATGGAATCCACTGTCGAGCTATTTTTGCTTGCTTTAGTCTAAACTCCAGTTATAAGTATTAATGATGAAATCTATCCACTCCTGCTCAAAGCGATACTTCCCCTTATCTGAGCGTGTTGTAGCCAGTCCCACTAACCCTTGTTCTCGCCATTTCTGAAGTAAGCGTTCTACTTGACGAATTGATACACCCAGTTTTTGGGCAGCTTCTATCTTTTTAGTGCTGTAGGTTTTGCGATCGCATGGCTCTGTTAGGCTTTGAATTACCTCCATCCTCAGCTTTACCTGCTCTGTAATTAACTCTTCTGACGGCAATTCTCTCCCTTATTTCATCAAACTCATCCTCGATTGCGCCAACGGTGAGTTATATGTTAGGACAACGTTTCTATAAATAATTCAAAAATTTAATTAGTTCGTACAATGAATGATAAGTATATACAGTCTGGCTATTTGTGATTTTCCACAAAACTTGTTTGGATTGTGTTATCACTTCTACTGATAAGCCATTTTCATTTTGATTAACTTGGAAGCCTACACGTTTGAAAGCACGAATAGTCCATATTACGGCAATCCCCTCACCTGTTACATTAATTTCTCCTTTGTGGGATGTGTGGAGATGAAATTCTCCAGAAGCAACATCGAACTCTACGCCTTCACTTTCAAAAGTATCAGCAAATGCACCACTCAACACTAAATCTTCCGGTGCGCCAACGTGTAAAATCCCATTAGTTGCTAATAGCCAAACTTTATCCGCCAGACGCAAAGCTAAATCTAAATCGTGAGTGGAAAGAAGAATTGCCTGATTGGTTTCTCGTGCTAACTGACGCAACAATTGCATAATTTCCACCCGTCGCGGTAAATCTAGAAATGCTGTTGGCTCATCAAGTAACATGATAATAGGTGACTGAGCTAAAGCACGCGCAATCATAATTTTTTGGCGTTCACCGTCGCTTAATTCGCTAACTTGGCGTGGTGCTAAGTGTACTGCGCCTACAGATTTGATTGCCCAATGTACTATAGCTTCATCTTCAGGTGTCAAATTTCCCCACCAGTCAGTGTAAGGATGTCGCCCCAACGTCACCAAGGTGTAGGCCGATAGCATTCCTACATCAACTTTCTCAGTAAGTACCAAACTTAGACGTTTAGCTAATTCTTGCGGTGCTAAGTTATAAACATTATCTCCCAAAAGTCGCACTTCACCTGCAATTGGGAGTTGCATTCCAGCAAGCGATCGCAGTAATGTAGATTTACCCGCACCATTGGGGCCAAGTAAACAAACCAGTTCCCCCGCTTGCAAAGATACAGAAATATCCGATGCAACATACCGTACATTTTTTCCGGATGTTTTGTAACCAATAGCCAAGTTGTGAGTTGTTAAAATCGCATCATTCATGACGGAAAAGATTTTTGGGAATTACGCCGCAGAATCACCCAAGTCACAACAGGAGTTCCAATTAAAGCAGTAATTGCATTCAAAGGTAAAACCATTTGACTTACCCAAAGTTGAGAAAACAAATCTGCAAACAATGCTAAGATTGCACCCATAATTGTGACACTAGGAATTAATATCCGATGGTCGGAAGTAGTGAAAAGACTGCGACACAAATGGGGAATAGCCACACCTAGAAACGCTATCGGACCACAAAAAGCGGTAATTGCGCCTGCTAATATAGACGCAATAGTAATAATAGAAAATCTAGCTTTCTCCACTGTTAAACCTAAACTACGAGCATAAGATTCACCCAGTAAAAGTGCATTCAAAGATTTTGATTGCAACACTGCTGCCAATAAACTCAAAAGTATCACTGGAATTAAAACAACTAACTGTCTCCAAGTCACGCCAGCAAAACTACCAAAAGTCCACATGATGTAACTTTGAATACGTTCCTTTGAGCTAAACTGCAATAAAATACTTACTATTGCACTAGTAGCATAGCCAAACAATAAACCTAAAATCAATAGCGTCATTGTATCTTGCACTCGGCGAGAAACAACTAACATCATTCCTAAAACCGATGCTGCACCGAGGCTTGCAGCGATAACTAAACCAAAATCACTAATGATTCCCAAATCTGCTAATAACGTTGGTGTTGTCACACTTGTTGTTAATACAACTAACGCCACACCTAAACTTGCACCGGAACTAATTCCTAATACAAAAGGTCCCGCTAAGGGATTTTTAAATAAAGTTTGCATTTGCAAGCCACTCACACCTAAAGCTGCACCCGCTAAAGTTGCAGTTAAAGCTTTAGGTAGGCGAAATTTCAGAATAATATGAGTCCATGTCACTTTTTCTGGTTCTTGTCCGAGTAAAATTTTTATTACTTCATTAATAGGGATATCAACTGAACCTAAAGCTAAGTCTAATAAAAATGAAAAAATTAAACTTGTGACTAAAATTACACAAACTAAGGTTTTTAGAACTGTAGTCTTTAGGTATAAAGAAAAAGTTTTCTTTTTATCTTGTTCGCTTAACATTATTAATTAAGTTTGCGGTAAAAAAATAATTGATGATTAGGTAATATCTCTGAATGCAGTATTTTAATCAAGTCAGATAGAACTATATCTGGGTTACTATTACCACTTTCCCAGTAATCATTACCACCATTTACATTCACGCGAGCATTGTTATTATAAAGATTGCCTGTTTTCACAGCCTTAAAATCAGCATAGCGATTATCTTCTGCAACTAAATCTTTTAAATTTTGACAAGATTGACTAAAATTTAACCAGTAATCAGCATTGGTTGCACGTGACAAAACGACTTCAAAAGATAAAGGTAAACTACCAGAAGATTTATCATCATTCCAGAGATAGTTTGCTCCGGCATCAGCTAAATATTTAGCTACATAACTTTTACCTCCTGGCATATACCAAGTACCTTTAAAGTTGAAACCGAGAAATACTGTAGGATGGTTTTTTACAAATTTAGCTTTTTGAGCTACTTGTTCATATTTATAAGTAATTTCTTTAAATACATTTTCTGCTTGTAATTCTTTATTAAAAAATAAAGCAGTAAATTTCAGCCATTCACTTTGTCCCAAGGGTGTGTCTTCCATGTATTCAGCATTTATCCCTACTTTCAAACCCGCCTCTGTAAGTTTGGCATAGCTATCAGTTTGGGAATTGCCTGTACCAAAAGTTGTTACTAGATCAGGATTTAATTCTAATAATTTTTCTATATCTACATTGGAATTATTACCTATTTGTGCCACCTTTCCGGCTTTAATTCTCTCTATTACATCAGGTGTATTTACTTGCTTACTATTACTAATGCCAATTAGTTTATCAACTACTCCTAACTTGACTAAGTGCGGTAAATGAGTAGTAGATAGAGAGACTATGGATTTTATCGGTACTGTAATTACTTGTGTTTGATTAAATCCTTGTGGCGTAGGAGTTCCACATTGGACTAAAACATATTGAAACGTTGTTTTTGCATTCTGCCAAGGATTTTTGATAGTGACAACTTTATAATGTTTATGATATTCTACTATTAAGCCTGTTGCATGAGTAATCTTAATTTTTTTGGGAAAGTAATCAGTATTGAGGTCATAATTTTGAACGCAGCCGTTATTTGTAGTCTGAGTAGATGTGTTAATTTTTGTACTATGGCAGGCAATGATTAAAGTTGCTATTAAGAAGAATTTGCAGAAGAAAACAATAGATTTTGAATAAAATGATTTTCTCAATTTCATGGATTTTAAATACAGAAAATTAATCTGACATAGAGACGATTCAGATAAAAATAGTAACGTGAAGACAGCTAGTTTAACAAAAATAAAACCGTTTGGATATTGGCGGGAGATTTTACCAATAATAAATTAAACAGACTCTGGTGGATATATATTTTCAGACACTTTATTCCCTTTCATCAAATGTTCATTGACAATAGTTTCAGCTACATTTGAATTAACGCGAGTGTACCAAGTCCGATCATCTGAATAAAATACAACTGGCCCTAGTTGACATACTTCTAAACAACCAGATGTTCTCACTTCCACATCTACACCTGCTTTTTCAACTGCTGATTTCAAAGCATCAAATGTGGGTTGCCATTTGCGTGACGGAAGACAGCGAGTAGAAGTACAAACGGAAATATAAGAATGCTTAAGAGGATTTTTAGTGAACAGTATAGGTTTATTTCCCAATACATAAATATCTCGTAGTTCCTCATAAAGAGCTAACTTTGATAAATTAGGCTTGCCTTCTGGTAATAAATTTTCACCTTCTACATACGGATTTGGCAAGAAAATAGTCATGAGGTTTTCATCTGCACCATTCCAAAAATCGACACCCCAACTTCTAGGGATACCTTCTGCATTAAACCTTCGATAAAATGCAGCACGACTTACTTGACGTTGTTGCCTTAATTCCAAAGGAGTCTTACAATGAGGGCCACCTAAATTTGCCTCTATACATAGATGCAAATGCCAGCCTTCTGTGACTACTGTCAGATATCCATCATAGAGAATACAAATTTTGGGTGGAGCATTAAATTCTAATTCTAATACACCTCCTTGAACAATATGCCCTACCCCTACCTGTTGCCAATTTTGCTGAAATAAGGTGTAGAGTAATGACGATAAAACATCGGTACTTGAATCAAAATATTCGTATTCAATAGACCCCCCCGTAGATAAAACCTCACTCACAACCTTATTTACTGGAGTTACCCAACAATTAAACTCAGTCATTCAATAGTCTCCTGTGCGTTAGAAAAAATTCTTTTCCTTAAAACGTAGAACTCAACCCAACTTGAAAAACCCTCCCCCCATCAGGATAACCTGGAAACAACTGATAACGCTGGTCAAAGAGATTATCTACACTACTTGTAAGTATTAAGTTATCACTTAGAGGTAAGCGTATTTTGAAATCAAAAGTAGTGTACCCAGGCAAAGATTCTGTATTGGTATTGTTTATTGGATATTCACCCAAAGAATGCATCAGTATTCCAGCATATAAACCTTGACGAGTTTCATAAGAAAGTCCTGCATTTAAACTATCTGCACCAGCAAATCTTAATTCTTTATCGACTTCGGCAGAATTTGTACTTTTCAAAATCTGCGGGTCGTTTGCCGTATAACTAACAAAAGCATAGATATTCTTTGCTAGCTGCAAATTTAAAACTGCTTCGATTCCTGTAGTTTGAACCTTACCAATATTTTCGTAAGTAGCTACCGGAACAGCAAAGTTATAAGCGATTAAATCTGATATTGTATTGTTGAAATAGGTCAAGCGCAACAGACCAAAATCGCTTAGCTTCTGGTCTATTCCAATATCATAACTATCACCTTTCTCTGGACGAAGATTAGGATTACCGACGTAAGTACCGCCATTGACATATAAGTTGAAAAGATTCGGCTCACGGAAATTCTTAATATAATTAGCTCTCAGGGTGGTAGAGTCTGTAAGTGCAAGTTTTGCTCCAACACTCGGTGATGTAAAAGAGCCATTTGTCAAGCTACTAAAATCCTGGCGTAAACCTAAGTTGGCAGTGAAACTAGGAGTGAAATTAATTTCATATCTAGCGAATAGCGCTCCTTGACTAATACTATCGTTGTAAGTAAGTGTTTTTGTATCAGCAGAAAAATCGAATGTACTGTTAGTAGCTGAAACATTGCGGTAATCAAAGCCATAAACTAAGGTTTGATTATTAGTAAATTTCCAACTGTGTTGTGCTTGCAATCCATAAGAAGCTTGCCTGTTATCATATCGTGCTTGGGATGAATTGCGACTATCAAAACGAGTGTTGAGGAAATCTGCATAAACTCTTGCTGTTAGCAGTGAATCATCCCCACCTCCTAATTTTGAGTTCCAGATTAAATCAGTGAGAACTTGGTCTGTGTATTTGCGATCGCTATCAGTCAGTGAGTTAAAATAGCCTTGACCGTACAATGGTTCGGGAATCGGAACTCCTCCTGGTACTCCTTGGTCTTTGCCTAAGTACAAAGTTGAGAGAGTTAGAGTATCGCGAGAACCTAAATCCGCTTCTAACTTCATGTTGAAGTTATTGTAGAGAACATCATTATTTTCCCTAGTTCCCTCGAAATTAGCCTCTGGGATAGAAAAAGGATAGTTATTTTCAGCTTGGGTACGGTTATAACCTACAACCCAACCAATATCTCCTATTTTTCCGCTACTATTGATAGTCTGCTGATTTAATCCATACGCGCCAAAATTAATACCTGCTTGCGTTGACACTTTTTCTGTAGGACGACGAGTGATAATGTTAATCACCCCTCCAATTGCATCGGAACCATAAAGGGTAGAACCGCCACCTGGTAATACTTCGATTCTTTCAACGATATTGGTAGTAAATTCTGAAAGGTCAAAACCACCAGAACCAAGTTCGTTAATTGGTCTACCATCAAGCAAAATCAAGATTTGTGCAGAGTTAGAACCTCGAATAAATTGACCACTTAAGGCATTCACTTCCGTGCCAACTGTACCATCAGGCAAGATACCTGGAAGGAATTTGAGCGCTTCTCTGACAGTTTTAGCACCTTGGGCTTCTATTTCTGAACCTGTAATCACATAAACCGGACGGGTGGAATCTTTCACTGTCCCTTCGCGGCGAAAGGGTGAGTAAACGGGTTCATTGAGTAGTTTGCCGATGACTGTTAGTTCAATGGGGGGTTCTTTTTCTTCTGTAGAGGCTGGGGTATTTTCAGGCGTTGTTTGTGCAACTGGTTGTAAGTCTCTTGCAGAACCTTCATACTTGGGAAACTCAGATATTTGTGGAATTTGATTACCAATGGCTACGTATCCCCCACATACAATCCCATAGATTGCGGTAAAAACGAAGATTTTTGAGAAAAACTCACAACAAGTAACTACACGGGAAGTGGACATGAAACTCCTCGTTTTCAATAAATGCAGAGATTAATTTGTGCTATTGAGTTTTAAGATTTAGGCTTGAACAAGCTTGCTGCAATGCATTGCTATACCTAAATTATGGTGAATACTATTTGGATAGCAAAAAAGACTCTGTGGTATTCTTTATGGATACCCAAATTCCTATAGAACAATCCAAAATTGAGTGTCGTTACTAACAGCGAAGCGAAGTAGTAATTGCAAAGGGTACTTTGTTAAATCGATATCTGTACCCATGAAATACTTTAATTATATGTATCATCTGTGCCTCGCAGATAAGTGTTTTGTGTCTAGAGTGAGTCGGCGGGCATTCTGACTTTGAGACTACATTATCTTTGTCTCATTACAGTTGCGGGACAGCGCCGGATTTACACCGAACTTTCCCCCTTGCGTCTGATGGCTGCTCCCCATCAGAACCGACAATCATGTGTCACATTACCATAATTGGTGTATGCGTGTAAATTCAATCAATAATAATTTTGATTCTCCATATCACTTACTAGATATGGAATTATACTTGTACCCACGTTAACATGCATAAAGTAAATCCCCTAACTGTCAGTACAGGGGACTTGACGGTGATTGTAGATTTAATTTCGCCAGATATCTTATGTTCTTAAAAGACCTTTGTTAAGGCTATAAAACAGTAGTTTTGCATTTTGTTTAATCCAGATTCCTTAAGGTAGCTGGGTTAATTTCGGTTGGTCTAGATATGTATACACCAATTGAGAAACTTGACGAATAAAATCCCTACCTCTAATGTCATTGTAAGGTCTTCTCACAAAAATCCCTGCTAAGTAACGCTTGCCATTAGGCATTTCAACAATACCTGCATCCCCAATGACAAATCCAATATCCCCTGTTTTATGAGCAATTAGCGCTCCTGAACCCAAACCAGCAGCTAGCAACTTTTTGTTATGGCAATGACTTAACTCGCGTAAACCTTCCATCCATCATTGATTGTTTCTACTAATCCTATAGAATCTATTATTCCTGCTACTATGCCTAGATGGTCTATGTTCGGAATTTCAATGTCTTTAGCATTCAATATCACAACAGTATTCTCCACGTCTTCTGTTGTAATTAAATCATTTCTCTTTTTGTTATCAATTAATTTTTTTAACTATGAAGTTTTCCCTTTCTTCTGTGTTTCGTCAGAAAACTTCCTCTTCTCACCAATTCAAGAGACTTAAACCTCATCCATCTTGAAAACTGGAGTTTTTCTAGAAAACATATTACTGTGAATAAGTGGGTGTAGAGAATGAAACAGGAATGCTCAAAGTA
>NZ_JBALGC010000079.1:0-55530 GCF_036916575.1 Nostoc sp. | reverse complement strand
ATTTGCCCCCCTCTCCCAATTTTGGGAGAGGGGTTGGGGGTGAGGGTCAAACCTGGAAAGTTCGCCAAATCTAGCTTTCACGTTAAGTTGACACCAATGGCCGCCAAACCCCTCCAACGCAGTGGCTCCTCCATGCCCAATGCCCCAAAAAGATTGATGACTTATTCTGAGGTACGATAACGGTGGCAATAAAATTGCAAATAAATGTAAAGAATATATAAATATATATAGATGTTAAAAAAGTAGATTTAGTCAATCACGTTATTTCACTAGGTAGCTTCATGTCCATGACCACGATCGCCTCTGAACAGGTTAACCGCATTGTTTGGAATCAGCATAACGATCCGTTTGAAATACTAGGTTCTCATCCTATAGAACAAGATGGCAAAACTGTCTGGGCTGTGCGGGCCTACCTACCAAATGCAAGTGCAGTATGGGTAGTTCTTCCTGAACAACGCAAGGAATACCCCATGCAAACAGTGCATCATCCCCACTTTTTTGAATGCACGATTGAAATCGCAGAACTAGCAAACTACCAGTTACGGATTAAAGAAGGGGAACATGAGCGTGTCATTTATGACCCTTATGCTTTCCGTTCTCCCCGCTTGACAGACTTTGATTTGCATTTGTTTAGTGAAGGTAACCATCACCGGATTTACGAGAAACTGGGAGCGCACCCCACGGAAATAGGCGGCGTTAAGGGCGTTTATTTTGCTGTTTGGGCACCTAACGCCCGTAATGTTTCATTGCTGGGAGATTTCAACTTCTGGGATGGGCGTAAACACCAGATGCGTAAAGGCCCCACCGGAATTTGGGAATTATTTATTCCTGAAATCGGCGTGGGAGAGCATTACAAATACGAAATCAAAAACTTTGAAGGACACATTTACGAAAAATCCGATCCCTACGGTTTCCAGCAAGAAGTCCGCCCGAAGACAGCATCGATTGTCACTGATTTAGATGCTTACGCTTGGAGTGATGAAGATTGGATGGAAAAGCGGCGTCACACTGACCCCCTTAAAGAGCCTGTCTCAGTCTACGAAGTGCATTTAGGCTCTTGGTTACACGCTTCGAGTGCAGAACCAGCTAAACTGCCAAATGGTGAAACTGAACCTGTAGTTGTCGTTTCTGGACTAAAGCCGGGCGCACGCTTCCTTACCTACCGGGAATTTGCTGACCGACTCATTCCTTATGTCAAAGAATTAGGATATACCCATCTAGAATTGCTACCCATTGCGGAGCATCCCTTTGATGGTTCTTGGGGTTATCAAGTAACTGGGTACTATGCCCCTACCTCCCGTTTTGGTAGCGCGGAAGATTTCATGTATTTTATTGACAAATGTCACCAAAATGATATAGGGGTAATTGTGGATTGGGTTCCTGGTCACTTCCCCAAAGATGGACATGGTTTAGCTTTCTTTGATGGTAGCCACCTATACGAACACGCTGACCCCCGCAAAGGCGAACACAAAGGATGGGGTACTTTGGTGTTCAACTACGGTCGCCATGAAGTCAATAATTTCTTAGCAGCAAACGCTCTCTTCTGGTTCGACAAGTACCACATTGACGGGATTCGTGTCGATGCTGTTGCCTCGATGCTCTATAACGACTATTGCCGCGAACCAGGAGAATGGCTGCCCAATCAGTATGGCGGTAGAGAAAACCTAGAAGCAGCAGATTTTCTACGTCAGGTAAATCACACCATCTTCAGCTATTTCCCCGGCATTCTCTCAATTGCTGAAGAATCCACTTCCTGGCCAATGGTATCTTGGCCCACCTACACAGGCGGACTTGGCTTTAACTTGAAGTGGGATATGGGGTGGATGCACGATATGCTGGATTACTTCCACATGGACCCTTGGTTCCGTCAGTTCCACCAAAACAATGTCACCTTTAGTATGTGGTACAACCACAGCGAGAACTTCATGCTGGCGCTGTCTCACGATGAAGTGGTGCATGGCAAGAGCAATATCATCGGTAAAATGCCGGGGGATACATGGCAGAAGTTAGCTAATGTGCGTTGTTTATTTACCTATATGTTTGCTCACCCAGGCAAGAAAACCATGTTTATGAGCATGGAGTTTGGACAGTGGAGTGAGTGGAATGATTGGACAGATTTGGAGTGGCATTTATTGCAGCATGAGGCGCACCAACAGTTAAAAACGTTTTTCCATGATTTGAATTATCTTTACCGTTCTGAACCAGTTTTGTACACTCAGGATTTTGCTGAACCGGGGTTTGAGTGGATTGACTGTAGTGATAACCGCCATAGTGTAGTTGCCTTCATGCGTCGCGACAAGGATTCTGATGATTTTGTGATCGTGGTTTGCAATTTTACACCGCAACCCCATTCTCACTACCGCATCGGTGTACCGCAAAAGGGATTTTATACCGAGTTGTTCAATAGTGATGCGCGTAAGTATGGCGGCAGCAATATGGGCAACTTAGGTGGTAAGTGGACGGATGAGTGGTCTTTGCACAATCGTCCCTATTCGCTGGATTTGTGTTTGCCACCTTTGGGTGTGTTAATTCTCAAGTTGGATAAAAAGAAGACTGCTGAGGTGATGGGATAACAATTTGGGGTGGGCGTCTAGTCTAGCCCGCCCTTAACCAAAGGCAGACAAGATGTCCACCTCACAAGATTGGCTAATTTATTTGTTGGTAATCTTCAAAGACTCATTAATGAGTATCAAAGGTAGATGAATGCAGCTAAAAGACTCATTAATGAGTATTAAAGGTGGATGAACGGAGCTAAAAGACTCATTAATGAGTATTAAAGGTGGATGAATGGGGCTAAAAGACTCATTAATGAGTATCAAAGGTAGATGAATGGAGCTAAAAGACTCATTAATGAGTATCAAAGGTGGATGAATGGAGCTAAAAGACTCATTAATGAGTATCAAAGGTGGATGAATGGGGCTAAAAGACTCATTCACGAGTATTAATTTATCAAGAGCCGGAAGTTTTTGCAGCTCTGCCTGTACTAATAGCTTTAAAGCGATCGCTCAACAGTTCTGCTACAGTTTTTAAGCCTGGAGTCTTTTTCGCTGCTGTCTTAACGTAATCATAAACTGTCAAACTGCCGAGCATCGCTTCGCTACCGACTGCCAATAGGGTATCATCTACTTGTTCGGTGAGTTGCCGGATTGAGATTAAAAGTTCGCTGAGTGTGGTAGCTAGTTGATAATCTTGGATAAATTGCTCAATGTCAAAGCTGGGTGGGAGAATTTCACGGTTAGACTGAGCAGCGTTGACGCTATTGGTAACAAAAGTTAGGCTTTTATCGCCCATTTTGAATAACTTGCGGCGTTCTTGTGCGGTTAAAGCAATGAGAAAGGGTATCTTTTGTTGGATTATTTGTAGCGCTGCTTTAATTTCTTGGATATCTTCTGGCGAAAGAGTGCCTGTAATATTGCGATCGGCCATCGTATAATTACCTGGGGATACTAGAGAGTTAGTAGCAAGATTTGCTAAGTATATGATTCCCAAAGTAAATGCGATTTCTACGACGGGCATAGCTGCGGCACATCTTCTAAGAAGATTATCAAACAAATGATGCTGTTGGTTAAACCAACAAACTATAACTTAGGATTATTTGGGTAGATGTCAAAGGAGCGCTTTTTTGGAGTTTTGCTAATTTTTACGACTGTTCTAGTGTTTTCGGCTTGGGTAACAGTTCACCATGTGTATCTGCTCAAGATGATTCATTCAATATATCTAAAAGTTCTTGAGCAATTTTGAAAGCCTGCTGTCGTCGCGGTTTTGACCAAGGCAATTTGCCTGTAAATAATCATGAATAAGAACCGTCTGCCAAATATCCACCCTGGAGAAATCCTAAAACTAGAATTTTTAGAGCCACTAAATATTACCCCTTATCGATTAAGCAAAGATATAGGTGTAGCTCAGACAAGAATTAGTGAAATTTTATCTGGAAAACTTACTATCACAGCAGATACAGCTTTGCGTTTATCTCGCTATTTTGGTAACAGCGCTCAGTTTTGGTTGAATTTACAAACGCAATACGATAGACGTCAAGCTCTTGAAGAAAATGCAGAAGTTTATAATCAAATACCTACACTTTCGTTTAATGATTTAACCTAATATTTCTACAAACATCATGACTATGCCTAGCTGAGTTGCAGATAATTTCATCGCTGATCCAAAAAATTGAATTCATCTAATTACGAATTACGAATTACGAATTACGAATTATGTTAACGACTTTTCTAGCGTTTTTGGCTCTGGTAGAGGTTGAGCGTCTGCCAAAGATGATTTAATCAGCATTTCTAAAACTTCTTGAGCATTTTTGAAAGCTTTTTCGTAAGTATCTCCGTGAGTCTGAATAACTCTCCCCATTCAGGAAGACTTACAACAAAACACTCATCTTCATCAGACCACTGAATAACGATTGTATATTTCATTCTTCTGAAACATAATCAACTTCTGTTGAGCAAAGTTTCGCACTTGCTCATCTGGGTCATTCTCTGCTCTGTCGCGCAACAGTGGTAAAGTCTGGGGATGCTGAGGAAATTGCTTGATAATTATCTCAAGTGCAACCCGTCGAGGGTTGGGTTGCGACCAAGGATCATGGCTACCCTCAAAGGAGTCATTTACAGCACAGTTGTAGTAAATTTCAAATAACTCAGGTTGATATCTGAAGTGTTTAGCTAATGCATTGATGGCTACATGTCGTACATACTGATGATTATCAGCAGTGGCACGGTCTTTGAGAAACAAGCGGGTGTCCAGGTCTTCTTTGAAATATCTGGCTAATGCTTCGATGGCTGCACCTCGCCCATCCTCATGATTATCAGCAGTGGCACGGTCTTTGAGAAACGAGCGGGTGTCCGGGTCTTCTTTGAAATTGCTGGCTAATGCTTGGATGGCTGCAAGTCGCCCAAACTCATGATTATCAGCAGTGGCACGGTCTTTGAGAAACGAGCGGGTGTCCGGGTCTTCTTTGAAATTGCTGGCTAATGCTCGGATGGCTGCAAGTCGCCCATACTGATGATTATCAGCAGTAGCGCGGTTTTTGAGAAACGAGCGGGTGTCCGGGTGATCTTTGAAATTGCTGGCTAATGCTCGGATGGCTGCACCTCGCCCATCCTGATGATTATCAGCAGTGGCGCGGTCTTTGAGAAACGAGCGGGTGTCCGGGTGATCTTTGAAATTGCTGGCGAATGCTTCGATGGCTGCACCTCGCACATTCCCAGAATTATCAGCAGTGGCGCGGTCTTTGAGAAACGAGCGGGTGTCCGGGTCTTCTTTGAAATTGCTGGCTAATGCTTCGATGGCTGCACGTCGCACATACCATTCATTATCAGCAGTGGCGCGGTCTTTGAGAATCGAGCAGGTATCCGGGTCATCTTTGAAATTGCTAGCTAATGCTTCGATGGCTGCACCTCGCACCTCCCTTTCATTATCAGCAGTGGCGCGGTCTTTGAGAATCGAGCAGGTATCCGGGTCATTTGGGAAATTGCTAGCTAATGCTTCGATGGCTCCATGTCTCACATAGCTATCATTATCACCAGTGGCGCGGTCTTTGAGAATCGAGCGGGTGTCGGAGTCATCTTTGAAATTGCTAGCTAATGCTTTGATGGCTCCATGTCTCACATAGCTATCATTATCACCAGTGGCGCGGTCTTTGAGAAATAAGCGGGTATCCGGGTCATCTTTGAAATTACTGGCTAATGCTTCGATGGTTGCACCTTGCACTCTCCCTAGATTATCATTAGTGGCACAGTCTTTGAGCCAGTATAAGGTTTTGCTGTTATCTTTCCAAATTGCAGCGATTATTGCAAGAGCTTGAGTGCGAATTTCCTCGGATAACTTTTTTTCATGATACATATAGGGATTGTAATAGTACCAGAGGTCATATTTAGTTAAGTTTTTAAGCCTGTCAAGCAATTTATTAGCCACTGACGCAATTACCGAGCGATTTCTCACTTCTGCAAGACAGTTAGCCGCTAAAAACAGGTTGATAAATTTTTCCGCTTCCCCATCTTGCACCATTAAGTAATCAAGAATTTCACCAACAAACTTAACATCAATCATTCCCGCAATTAGCCGCAACACCTCATGCCAAGTTTCATCTTGCCAGTGTTTGCCAAAAACTTCAGTTTTGAGAAACTCAATTGTAATACTGCGTTCCTTCTCAAACTGCCAGACAAACTCCCAAGCACAGAAATATTCTAAAAAAGTCCGATGCACAAAAGCATAGTAATCTGCACCCAAGAAACATAAAATAAAGTTGCGAGTCCGCAGTTGATTAATCATCACCCGCGCAACTTCTCTAGCTTGAGTGATTTCTAGACTTTTGAAATAGTCAGTCAAAATCTTCTCTAAATTACCTACACTAATCAAATTACCAGCCAAACCTTTATCCCCGGTTTGCATACGATAGGCAACCTGACGCAACATCGCTTGCTTATCTTTATAATCAATAATTTTAGGATCTAACCTCTTGTCTTCTTGCAAAGCACGTTCCACATCCCATTGATGCAGCAGTACCCGCGATGCTTGTTCATAAAGTGTCGCTCTATCTCTTGGCAATTCCTGATTCCGATTCAGAATCGCCATCATCGTCAACAACAGAGGATTTCCTGCTAGTTCTGCAATAGATTGTGAAGTCTCAATCCCTATTTTTAGCCGTTCCCGTTTTCTAACTTTATCCGCAGTATCGATAAAAGTTAACTCATGCCAGCGGTAAATAAAATCCTGAATTTGTTCTGGTTCTAAATCTTGCAATATAAAGTGGTGAAACTCAGCATCTCGCAAACGTTGCGGTTTGTAGCCAATCACGCGAGAAGTGACAATAACCTGCACATCACGATATTCATTAGTGAAGCGATGAATATCAGTAATTACATCTTCTCGTTGAGCAGGATCAAATACCTCATCCAAACCATCGAACATCACCAAAGCCTTACCACTCTTTAGCTGTTGGTGCAGTTGATGTTGATTGAGGTGAGAAATCACACCACTACATTTATGAAAAAATTCGAGAAAATTATCACACTCTTTATCCTCCCGCCGCCGCATATAAGTGCGTAACTCAATCAGCACAGGAATCGGTAGAGATAAAGAATTATTCAGAGGACTCCTAGCCCAATTTAATGCCAAGTATTTTAATAAAGTAGATTTCCCAGAACCAGGGTCGCCCAGAATCACGATATATTTATTAGTCTGCTGCTCATTGACAATATCCATTACAGAACGTTTCGGTTGTTCTAAATAAACTCGTTTGTAGCGTTCTAATTCTTCTAACTCAACTTCTGCTTCCAGTTCGTTAGTTTCTCGCAATCTTCGCAGATGTTCTTTCGGCAGTTCGTGAATTCAGGGAATAACTTGGTGAATTTCCCGGACATTTTGTGCTATGAATATATCCCAGACTTTGAGTTTATCTCGATAATCATAGGTACTCGTATCTAAACTGTCTAAATTAAGATTGCTATAGGTTTCCTTAATAGCTTCTTGGTATCTTTCCAAATCAAAATCAGGAATAATGCCGACTATCTCTGTTGTGTTGTTCTGGATTTTGTCTAAATTTCGAGAATCCAGAATCTCCCGCAGTTCAGGGACTCCTATAATAATCTCTTTAACCTTTTGCAGATATTTCCTAGCAATCCGTTTCCAGTTAAAATCATCCGGTAACGGGTATGAGGCATTAAGTTGATACCAAATTGTTTCTAATGCTTTGGTGTCTATAGCTTGAGAGTCATCTTTAAAAGCAGTTCCCAAAATTCCTTTGACTTCTGGATGCTTCAAAAATTTATTTAGCGGCTGCTCATACTTTTTAATTTCATCTTCAGCAAGTTCACTATCATCTAAATCCTGCTGCATGAGTTCCAAAAATTCTGTTACAGCCATGACAACAGCTTTCTCCAGGGGTTCTCGCTTAAAAGGCGCGGTTACAGCATTATTAAGCTTAAAAGGCGCGGTTACAGCATTATTAAAGATATTTTTGAAAAAATCTTTAGCGTAGTCCTTGACTAAATCCTTGACAAATTCTTCGCTGATAATAGTTTTGACCAGAAATCCAACCGTTTTTTGACCTATCCAGAGAGTGAACCATTCAAATATCATACTCACGCCTGTTAAGTGCTTGACTACGAGTATTATATACACCTGTCTAAGGAATATTTCTAGATTTCTGGGTTTTTAGGGAGTGCGAGTCTACTTATCCAAAACTTAAGATTATCTGGATTTATATGCTGCGATCGCACAAAACTATAGTTAACACGAGCATTCTCTTTATCTCTAAGCTTAAGAGCAACGCTAGCTAAACATTTGTTTAAAATAACTAATAACTGTGCATTGATATTAGGAGTAATTCTATGGTTCTACAAGTTAACCCTATCCAAAAAGAACCAATTGTTACTTGGGAAGCACTCCCAGCCGACTTCATTTTACCTGACGATCCAGTGGAAAATATTCAACAACCTGCGATCGCTGCTGCGCTTACCGATGCTTTGGGAAGCACAGGACGCATCCAACCCCAGATGCTGATTGGCTCTAATTTTGGACTTGTAGCCACAGTTAACAAAAAAATAGTCGTTAAAGCACCAGACTGGTTTTACGTTCCTCAAGTGCAACCTGTAGCCGCAAATGTAGTTCGTCGCAGCTATACCCCAAATTTAGAAGGCGCTGCTGTGGCTGTAGTGATGGAATTTCTCTCAGATACAGAAGGTGGAGAACTATCAGTCCGTTCAACTCCACCCTACGGTAAACTCTATTATTACGAAAAGATTCTCCAAGTTCCAACTTACGTAACCTATGACCCTTACGAACCAAGCATAGAACTACGCTGCTTGCAAAATGGACAATATACTTTGCAGCAAGCAGACGCCAATGGACGTTACTGGATTCCTGAGTTAGAGTTATTTCTCGGAATTTGGCAAGGTGAAAGATTATGTCAAACTATGAATTGGCTGCGTTGGTGGGATACAGAAGGAAATTTGCTGTTGTGGAGCAGCGAACAAGCCCAACAAGAACGCCAACGTGCTCAACAAGAACGCCAACGTGCTCAACAGGAAAGCCAACGTGCAGAACAAGAACGCCAACGTGCTGATATATTAGCAGCTAAGTTACGTGAGCTAGGTATTGACCCTGATGCGTAGACCTAGCCCGTCGTAGACATTGCATAACCTAAACAAATGCTGGGAATAATAATTTTGGGACATCAGCACCAAAATTCCATGAAACAGCAAAAAAATCAGTTCAGCCATCTTACTGCGATCGAAAGAAGTTATCTATCATTTCCTGCACAGTTTTTATTAAATCAAAACCTTCTCCAAGGCAAAATACTAGACTTTGGTTGTGGCTTTGGTAATGATGTTAAAATATTGCGCCAAAAAGGTTGTGATATTACAGGCTATGACCCTTATTATTTTCCAGAATATCCTGATACTAAATTCGATACAATAATTTGCTTTTATGTTTTAAATGTTTTATTTCTTGAAGAACAAACTAATGTTCTTATGGAAGTATCACATTTATTAAAGCCAGGGGGTAAAGCTTATTATGCTGTAAGAAGGGATATCAAAAGAGAAGGGTTTCGAGAACATTATGTCCATAAGAAACCTACCTATCAGTGTCTTGTCAAACTTCCCTTTCCTTCAGTTTGTTTAGATGAACATCGGGAATTATATGAGTATGCTCATTATAATCATCAGCGAAATTCATCTAATTATTGTATATTCTGTAATCCCCATAAAACTCTAAAAATCTTAACTGAATCAGCAACTGCTTATGCTATTTTTGATGGCTATCCAATAAGTAAAGGACATGTTTTGGTTATTCCCAAACGTCATGTTAGCAGTTATTTTGAATTACCATTGAAAGAGCAATCTGCTTGCTGGTTTATGGTGAACAAAGTACAAGAAATTCTCAAAGCAGAATTTGAACCTGATGGTTTTAACGTAGGAATGAATATTAACAGAGCCGCCGATCAAAATATTATGCACGCTAGTATTCATATTATCCCTCGTTACAAAGGTGATACTGTTGGTTCTAAAAGTGGAATCAGGAACGTTATTCCTAAAAAGCAATAGTTTTTTTTACTGACAGCTTCCAGTAACAAACCCGGATTTATAGCAAATATATAAATTTGAAAACCTTGATTTTTCAGTCTTGTTGAAAATATTACAAAATATTTCAGTTAACCCAGATTATTTGGATCTATTCCCAGCGCTCTTAATTGTTCTGTTAATTGTTGCACCCGTAGTTCTGCAACTTCAGCGCGTTGTATTTCTTGTTGAGCGCGTTGTGTCTGTTGTTGAGCGCGTTGTACTTCTTGTTTTATTTGTTCTGCGGGCGTGAGATACCGTTGTCCTTGCTCATCATACCAATACATCCATTCCCGCGTTACACCGCTATAATTTCCCCTTTCGCAACCAATTCCTAAGCCAATCTCTGGTAGCCAAACGGGGTTTTCTGCTTGCAATTCATACTTACCATTAACCAACTTATGTACTTCTAGATGCGGTTTGCGGCGGCGACGAGAGGAATAAATCACGTAATAAAGTACACCCAAAGCTGCATATTCATCCAATTTAGTAGTGTATTCCTTGCGATAATTTTGGGAAACTACTTCTAGGACGAAAATCGGTATAACATTTTCATCCCACAGCACCTAACTGGGACGCAGTTCCTCATCATAAAACCGCTCTACCCCTAAGCTCAAAAATCCATCTGGCACAATGGGCGGTTTATCGGGGTGATAATAAATACCCATATCTATGGCAAAGAGCCAGTCCATGCGTTCTGACCAAAGTACCAGCAGAATCGCCTTCAGCAAGCCTGGTATCAATTCTTGCAGTTCATTATCCACAGGCGTTTCATCAGAGTCTGGTAGTTCCTCGGCTGAGGGCAAGTACCTTGGCAAGTTGTACTCTAATATGGCTGGTTTCCCTAAAACTCAACTGATACTTGGCTATATTTGGTTCACCAGAATTATAACGATTTACCCGTTAGTTTTGAGTTAGGAGCAGAAAAAATTCTTGTAGGAGAAAACGGCTAGGAACTAGAGTACTGACACTAACTTGCAACTTTTAACTAGTAGACAATCTTACAATTTACCGCAATCATCACCCAGAAAATTTATCTAGTGCCTAAATTTTAACTGTCACAATCCCGACCATCTTGAAGATGCAATGTTTGACTTTGACTAAGAAATACTACTTGTAGTCATGCGAAACAGTCGAGGTTTGGCGGATATAATAGTTACTTGCTCGTTTGTTAGTTATGCACAGTCAGGGTAAAGCTAAAGTTGCAGCCTAGTCAAGAATACAGGCGCTTACGCCCAAGCCAGTCAGCTGTTTAAACGTGACAAAATTTTGGTAACTCTTAACTATTAATAAATATATAGGTGCTTAGTGCTATTCATGCTTTATATTTAGCGACAGGGTGGTGCAAACAGCCACTCATGTTCAAATACTTAGGAGCCAGTACCTACCGAAAGTAACTCACGCTTCGATACCATCAGCATGTAGTGTAAGTAAAGGTTAAGTTGATATTAAAACGAATAATTTTTACTCAATTGCCACAGATAAAGACTAAACTAAAAAGTCTTGTGCAGCAAAACCTGTAGCTTTAAATGAAGTAATCATGTCTAAGGTTCTTGTCTCAGATTCTATTGACCAAGCTGGAATTGACATTCTTTCGCAAGTTGCTACCGTTGATGTCAAAATAGGTCTAAAACCAGCCCAACTGCTCGAAATTATTGGTGAGTATGACGCGCTGATGATTCGCTCTAGTACGCGCGTCACTCAAGATATCATTGAAGCCGGCACGCAGCTAAAAATCATCGGTCGTGCTGGTGTGGGTGTGGATAATGTGGATGTTCCCGCTGCCACACGCCGGGGAATTGTGGTAGTCAATTCTCCAGAGGGAAATACAATTGCCGCCGCCGAACATGCGCTAGCGATGATTTTGGCCTTGTCTCGCCACATCCCCGATGCTAACGCTTCGGTGAAACGCGGTGCGTGGGATCGCAATAGCTTTGTCGGCGCGGAAGTCTACAAAAAAACTCTCGGCGTTGTCGGCTTGGGCAAAATTGGCTCCCATGTTGCCACTGTAGCTAGGACAATGGGGATGAAACTCCTAGCTTATGACCCTTTTATTTCTACAGACCGAGCCGAACAACTTGGCTGTCAGCTAGTGGAGCTAGATTTACTCTTCCAGCAAGCAGACTATATCACCCTACACATCCCTAAAACCCCAGAAACCACCCACTTAATCAATGCCACAACCCTGGCAAAGATGAAACCCACAACCCGGATTATCAACTGCGCTCGTGGTGGGATCATTGATGAAGTAGCTTTAGCAGCAGCTCTAAAAGCGGGTAAAATAGGCGGTGCAGCCTTGGACGTGTTCGAGTCAGAACCACTGGGTGAATCTGAGTTGCGATCGCTAGGTAAAGAAATCATCCTCACCCCCCATTTGGGAGCCTCTACCGCAGAAGCTCAAGTGAATGTGGCTATTGATGTTGCCGAACAAATTCGGGATGTACTTTTAGGACTACCAGCACGTTCAGCCGTCAACATTCCTGGACTTGGCCCCGATGTGTTGGAAGAACTCAAACCATACATGCAATTAGCAGAAACTCTAGGTAATCTGGTGGGACAGCTAGCTGGCGGACGCGTGGAAGTACTCAATATTCGACTGCAAGGGGAACTCGCGAGCAACAAAAGTCAGCCTTTGGTGGTAGCTGCCCTGAAAGGATTACTTTACCAAGCTTTGCGGGAACGGGTAAATTACGTAAATGCCAGCATAGAAGCTAAAGAACGCGGAATTCGAGTGATTGAAACCCGTGATGCTTCAATTAGAGACTATGCCGGCACGCTTCATCTAGAAGCCACGGGTACTTTAGGTACTCATTCTGTCACAGGCGCTTTGTTGGGTGAGCGGGAAATCCACCTGACTGATGTTGACGGTTTCCCAATTAATGTCCCACCCAGCAAATATATGTTGTTTACCCTGCACCGCGATATGCCGGGGATTATCGGCAAACTTGGTTCCCTACTCGGCAGTTTTAATGTGAATATTGCCAGTATGCAAGTAGGTCGTAAAATCGTCCGTGGTGATGCGGTAATGGCTTTGAGTATAGATGACCCCTTACCTGAGGGCATTTTGGATGAAATTATTAAAGTCCCTGGTATTCGGGACGCGTATACAGTAACACTTTAATTTTGGATTTCGGACTTCGGCTCCTTTCGGCTTACCTCGGCTTACTTCGGCTTCTCTACGAGACGCTACGCGCAGCTTGCTTCCCCGTAGGGGTACGCTCAAGGCAAGTCGCTCAGTCGAACGATTTTAGATTTTGGATTGGTAATGGCTAATTGCTCATTGTTTTTCGCATTGGTCATTAACCGTTACCTAGTCCCCAATCTAAAATCTAAAATCTAAAATCTAAAATTATATGGCAAACACCTGGTGGGAACTACAGATTTTATGTGAGCCAGACCTAGAAGATTCTATATTTTGGCGACTGGAAAATTTTGGCTGCCGTGGTACAGCTAGTGAAAACAAAGGAAATTCATCTTTAGTAAGAGCTTACTTGCCGACAATTCAAACGCAGCTACTAGATTTGGCAGCGCTGTCGCTGTGGCTGCGTCAAGATGCCCTCTGTGTAGGACTTTCATCTCCCTCGCTGCAATGGCAGTTGATTGATGAGGAAGATTGGGCGACTAGCTGGAAACAATATTGGCATCCGCAAGAAATAGGCGATCGCTTCCTAATTAACCCTGCGTGGCTACCATTACCAGAAACAACCGAACGGTTAGTGATTCGTCTTGACCCTGGTGTAGCATTTGGTACAGGCAACCATCCCACCACTCAGCTATGTTTGGAATCCCTGGAAATGCGGCTGAGTGGAGTTCCTCAGTCGTTTGTGGGTAATAGTAACAAACATGAACATCTGGTAATTGCGGATATTGGCTGTGGTTCTGGTATCCTTTCCATTGGGGCGCTGCTATTGGGAGCCGAGAAAGTCTATGCAGTGGATACTGACCTTTTGGCAGTGCAATCAACCATCAGCAATGGTGTCCTGAACGACATTAGCCCAGAACGTTTACTACCAGCACTGGGAAGTGTAGATGTTTTGACAAAACTAGTTTCTCAACCAGTGGACGGCATTGTATGCAATATTTTGGCTAATGTGATTATTGAGTTGGTTCCCCAAATAAGTGCGATCGCTAAACTTGAGACTTGGGCTATCTTCAGTGGTATTTTACTGGAACAATCTAAAGCTGTTGCTGACGCTTTAGAACAAAATGGTTGGGTCGTTGCTACCCTGTGGAAACGCAAAGAATGGTGTTGCTTGAATGTCCGGCGTTCTTAAATCAGTGGATACTAGTACCGCAAGGCGGAAGTCAAAAGTCAAAAGTATTATAGAATAAGCTCTTTAGGGCTTTTCAATGGTCTGCTTATTTCCGCCGTGCTGTACTAGAAGGTTTTCCTTGTAAGAATTTGGAAATATTTGCTCCAAGATTCAGTGGCTATTACATCCCAAGTGCCAAATTCCTATCAACAACTTGAGTTTGCTAGGTGTGCGAGCGCCATAAATTGTGTTTGTTATTCTAGACAAATACACATGTAAATAAATAATCCGGTTAAACAATTTCTCAACTAAAATACCTAATATCGCCTAAATTGCAAAATAAAACGATTGAACTATTTAAACTAACTCTCTTTAGTAAACTTAATTTTCAGCAAAAAACTGTCATAAAACGGTTAAATAATTTTATAAACCCTTTAGAAGTAAACGTTTGAGCTAATTAAATTAGTGCAAGATTAAGTTGAGAAGTTCTACTGCGGCGAAAAATCACACGATCTCATTTATTAAAAATCAAATTCTGTATGGGAGTGATAATTATTATCATAAAGAGAATTGCTGGTAAGCTATTTTTGTGCAAGTCCTAAGCATACAACTAGACTCAATACTTAATCAGCCCTTCAACAGAGATCGGCAATCACTATAAACATCCTTACGCTAGAGATTATTAACAAACTGTCTTTCTAAGATGAAATAGCATCTTTAGGAGATTAATGTCATGAGCCAGCCTCAACTGCACCAAGTAAATCCACAGGTGCAGCAGTGTATTCAAATTTCGCTAGATTGTCGTAGCACCTGTTTGAACACCATAACCTCTTGCCTTGAGGGCAACCAACTACTCTAACGTCACACATGAATTCTTTGGCATGGGAGCCGTGGTTGACAAGGCAAAGCAGACAGTTAGCGTAAAGCCTGCGGCATAGCTACGCTTAGGGCACAGCCTAAGAAGAGAAGCGGCAGCCTGACTGCTCTCTGGATTTAATAAATAAGTGCAATAAGCAAATGAAGTGTGCAACCGCTGTGTACTGGCAAATACAGAATTTTGATCAGCTGCAAGAAGACATCATTCTAGATGTCTTTAAAGGATTGAAACAATTCTTTAGCACAGGCAATTCCATCAGTGGTTTGGAGTATAAGAAGTAAAAGCAAAGGAGTAAAACATCATGGACAGTTCATTGAGCCGCCCCCTAGCTGTCGTGACGGGTGCCTCCAGTGGCATCGGTTACGAACTTGCCAAACAATTTGCCCAAAATGGTTTTGATCTCTTAGTTACGTCTACGGGTTCAAGCATCAATGAGGCGGCTGTTGCCTTCAAGGAGTTGGGTGCTAAAGTCGAGACGGTGCAAGCCGATCTTGCGACCTATGACGGAGTTGAGATGCTTTACGACAAGATTAAGGCAATCGGGCAACCCGTGGATGCGATCGCAATCAACGCAGGTGTCGGTATTGGGGGCGAGTTTACCAAGACCGATTTGCAGGAAGAACTCAATCTGATTGAGCTAAACGTCACCTCAACGGTTCATCTTGCCAAACGAGTCGTGAAAGACATGGTTGATCGCAAGAAGGGCAGAATTCTCTTTACCTCATCGATTGTCTCCCAGATGCCCAGTCCGTTCCAGGCAGTTTATGCAGCATCCAAGGCATTCGTTCACTCCTTCTCAGAGGCAATCCGCAAAGAATTGAAGGACACTGGTGTTACCGTCACCGCGCTCATGCCCGGAGCTACTGAAACCAACTTCTTCCACCGTGCAGGGCTGGACAACACAAAAGTGGGTTCGGACAAAAAGGATGACCCAGCCCTTGTCGCCAAGCAGGGGTTTGAGGCTCTGATGGCAGGTAAAGATAGTGTACTTGCAGAATCGCTGAAGACGAAGATTCAAGGCACTGTAAGCCAATTATTGCCTGA
Source organism: Nostoc sp. (assembly GCF_036916575.1). Classification (GTDB taxonomy): domain Bacteria; phylum Cyanobacteriota; class Cyanobacteriia; order Cyanobacteriales; family Nostocaceae; genus Nostoc. Next base: position 39,289 of record NZ_JBALGC010000079.1, on the reverse strand, counting down.
TACAGTCACTGCTGAACAGAACCGCAAGCTTAATGAACCCGGATCAGCTAATAAGTAAGCTGCATGAAGCTGCTGTGCTTGCTTTAAGCTCTTATGTCTTCTCAAGATCACAGCATGATCATCGATCGCTCACCTCACTATCAACCAGAATAGACAGCATCAAACAGTAAAACAACATCCCAAAATTATCTGGTTAAGCGTCGAATCGAAAGTGATGACAGCAGGACGCGAAAATTCAACACAGTCTCGGTAGATAGATTTCACATTTAACGAACAACTTAACTTTAGGAAACTCAAGCAATGAAAGCAGTTTGTTGGCAAGGTACGAACAAGGTGGAAGTTGAAACTGTACCCGATCCCAAAATCATTAATCCGCGTGATGCGATCGTGAAAATCACCTCAACAGCGATCTGCGGCTCCGATTTGCATCTGTATAACGGCTTCAACCCCACAATGAAACCGGGCGACATCTTAGGGCATGAATTCATGGGAGAAATCGTTGAACTAGGCAGTGCTTTTAAAAATGGAAATATTCATAACAAAGGCAAAGCCCTTGCCATAGGCGATCGCGTCGTTGTTCCCTTTACGATTTCCTGTGGATCGTGTTTCTTTTGCAATCGGGATTTATGGTCGCTGTGCGATAACTCCAACCCCAATGCTTGGATGGCGGAGCAAATGATGGGTCATTCCCCATCAGGTCTTTTCGGCTACTCTCATTTGACAGGAGGTTACGCAGGAGGTCAAGCGGAATATGCCCGCGTTCCCTTTGCCGATGTCGGGTTATTCAAGATTCCTGATGGACTGGCAGATGAACAAGTGCTGTTTTTCACTGATATTTTCCCTACTGGTTATATGGCAGCAGAAAATTGTGACATCCAACCAGGAGATACGGTTGCGATTTGGGGTTGCGGTCCAGTTGGGCAGTTTGCGATCAGAAGTGCCTTCATGCTGGGTGCTGGGCGCATCATTGCCATTGATCGCGTTCCCGAACGGCTCCAGATGGCTTCATCCGGTGGAGCAGAAGTTTTAAACTATGAAGAAATCGAGGTAGGTGAAGCCCTCAAAGAAATGACTGGGGGTTTGGGTCCCGATTCGGTCATGGATGCGGTGGGAATGGAAGCTCACGGTATGGGTTTGGAAGGCTTCTATGACAAGGCGAAGCAAGCAGTACGAATGGAAACTGATCGACCCAATGTATTGCGTCAAGCGATCGTTGCTTGTCGTAAGGGCGGCACGGTGTCGGTTCCCGGTGTTTACACGGGCTTTGTAGACAAGATGCCGATGGGTGCTTTCATGAACAAAGGCTTAACCATGAAAACAGGACAGACGCACGTGCATCGGTATTTGCAGACGCTACTCGATCACGTTCAAAATGGCGATATTGACCCCTCATTCGTCATCACCCACCGTCTGCCGCTAGAGCAAGCCCCGCACGGCTACGAAATCTTCAAGCATAAGCAGGACAACTGCATCAAGGTCGTGCTCAAGCCGGGTCAGGCTGCTTGAAACTTACGCTCTACATAAACACTGTGATCAACGGTAGTACTTATTTGCCGTTGATTTGAGCAGTGTATTTAGAGGAATATGCCATGAGTGTCAAAATCAAAGTTGTTTTCTGACAACCTTTGTTCATACTGTTTTCTATGTAAAAGTATAAAAAAGTTGTACAATTTTGCAGTTTGTAACCCCTATATTACCGTTGGCATTCACGCGACTTATAAAAATAAAGTTGTACAATTTTCCAAAAATTCGTCATATTGATAAATAAAAAAGTTGTATAATTCCTCAAAAGCTAGCCTTGTAAGGGTTTAGAACTATTTACTACAAGATTCAATGGCGATCGCAGTAATTGATTTCCTGATGCAAGGCTAATTGCTCTTTGTACCAACGCTATCGCAGAGGGTGCGATCGCTCACATTGGAAGCATTGCTGAATCACGGGATGATTCCGCTCAGTTTGGAACGAATTTTCAATGGTTTCAACCGCCAATTAATCCCGCATTTATGCAACGCCAAATTACCAATCATCGCCAGATGTTAAACAATCTTGATAAAATTCTCCCAAAAGTCACAATCTATTCACTAGAACTCTCTTTTCACAAAAAAAATTGAAACTAATTTATGGAATTATAAACTTCGGTTAACTTTGATTACAGAAAAAGCACGTCAAAATAATCAGTTGAATTTTTTAGAAAAATTTAGCGACCTAGCCGAAAAAAATATTTACAACAAATACCAAATATATTGAAAATGTGCAGCTTGTGTTGCAACTTTTAGAAAATACAATTAAGGCTACTCGCAGTTGCATAGAAGCTGAAAAATATGAAAGCGATTGCAATTTTCAAGAATTAGTAGCTATCGCCGATTCAGTAATAGCAACAACATCTCTACTACAATCAACTGCCAAATATTTTGTAGTAAAGAAAGTATGAAAGATATTTTTCCTGAAATTCCTTGTTTTTGCAACAACCCTTTCAGCTCCAGTCTGATAGTTGGAATAATTGTTGGTTTTGTGGTTTGGTTGGTGAGAAAACGATTGCGATAAGCGAAGCTTAAGCCTTCTCCTTTGGAGACGCTATCGCGAACGGCTATCGTGAGATTATGTAATATCCTCACTAATCGAATTTATTGACTGATCGACTAAAATAACTTTTTCGTAAACACTACCAGGTATTGCGTAGGCGTAGCCCAACCTAAGCATCACTATTTTCTAACCAACATTACCCGCAGCTAACACTTGTTCAACTGTAAGCGCAATTTCTGGGAAAGTTGCAGACATAATTTGCTGATTTTTGCTAAACTCTTTTTCCTCATACAATCCTTCTGACAACAATAAAATCGTAATTTTTGACTCTATTGGGTCTACAATCCAATATTCAGGAATCTCTAACGCTGCATACTCAGAACGTTTATACCGGTAATCGCGTTTCACTGAATCAAGACTAACAACTTCCACTATTAATAACGGCGCAGACTGACAAACAGCAGACTCATCAAGGAATTCCATCACCTGTTCAGCCGCGACAACATAAACATCAGGCAATCTTGACTTCCGCCATCCCGTTCTCACCCCTGCCTCTCTAAAGCATAACCAAGGTAAACTTAAACGATTGATTTCTGTGTCAAATGTCTGTTCAAGGAATTTAGCAAGCAGTAAATGTCTAAAAGTTGGTGGATTCATGCGTTCTAGTTTTCCATCCACCAGTTCATAACGGCTATCAGTACCATCGTCATAAGCGAGATATTCTTCAAAAGAGTATAGACGCTCTGTAGTTGTCTGTGTCATCGCGCTACTTTTAAATAAAGGTTTTTTTTGAGGTAGTTCTCAAAAAACCATGAGAAATTGCACATTGGTTTGTAGTAGCGCTTAAACGCTACTACCTCTATTAATAGACTATTCCACCGTTACAGACTTGGCCAAATTCCTTGGCTGATCGACATCTAAACCGCGACGGGCGGCAATATGATAAGCCAATAATTGCAAAGGAACTACTGTCAAAATCGGAGAAAGTAACTCTTCTACATGAGAAACGGGAAGAAGATCATTAAAGATTTCCGCAGCTTCGCCATCTTTAACTGGAGTCACGCCAATTAAGCAAGAATCTCTGGCTTTGGCTTCTTGGGCATTTGAAATAACTTTTTCATACACACTACCAGGGATTGCGATCGCAACTACTGGTACTTTCGCATCTAATAAGGCGATGGGGCCATGTTTCATCTCTCCAGCCGGATACCCTTCGGCGTGAATGTAGCTGATTTCTTTTAATTTCAACGCCCCTTCCAAAGCAATGGGGAAGTTAATTCCTCTTCCCACAAAAATGAAATCTTTGGTTTCGGCGAATTCATGGGCTAGCTGTTCAGTTAAACGTTCCTGACTTTCCAAAGTTGCCTCAATTTCTTTGGGAATCTGCCGCAACCCGTTAATAATTCTCTCTAATGTATCTTTTGAAAGTGTTTGACGACGAGCTGCTAAATCCAATGCCAAAGCATAAAATGCCATCAGTTGGGCGGTAAAAGTTTTCGTTGCCGCTACTCCAATTTCAATTCCCGCTAGAGTACTGATGACATGTGATACCAATTGACCGAGGCTACTTTCGGGGCGATTGGTAATGCCTAGTAGTCGCGCTTGATATTTGGGTTCTTTTCCTTGGCGACGTTCTTTTTCCATCGTCAAAGCTGCTAGAGTATCGGCTGTTTCACCTGATTGGGTAACACCAACAATTAACGTGTCAGCCGTCAAGGGTGATGGTGCATAGCGATACTCAGAAGCATAATGCACCTGAGTTGAAATTCCTGCTAGTTGTTCGATTAAATATTTTCCGATTAATGCTGCGTGCCAACTTGTACCACAGGCGACGATATGAATTTGTTCTAAATCCTTGTATAAATCCGCAGGTAAACCAAGATTGATTGGCGATTCGGTAGATTCTCCAAGATTAGTAAAGTATGCTTCTAAACTAGCTCTTACTACCCCTGGTTGCTCATGAATTTCTTTGAGCATGAAGTGTTTGAATCCCTGCTTTTCTACCATTGCAAGATTGTAGTTCAGCAGTCGGGGTTGTTTTTTCAACCTGTCGCCAGCAAAATTATAAATCTCAACGCCCAAAGGTGTGAGGCGGGCAATTTCGCCATTTTCCAGAGGTAGCACAGCACGGGTATAGGAAATGATCGCAGGCGTGTCAGACGCGCAAAATAACTCCCCTTGCCCAAAACCAATTACCAAAGGTGCTTGTTGGCGGACAACAATCAATTCATCGGGATAGTCAGCAGAAATAACTGCAAGTGCAAATGCCCCACGCAAGTGGTTAACGGCTTGGCGAATTGCCTCCAGGAAGCGAGATGAGGGAGATGAAGGGGGAAGATTCTTTAATAATTCGGCTATGAGATGGGGAATGACTTCGGTATCAGTTTCAGAACGAAATTCGTGTCCTTTTGCTTTGAGTTCCTCGCGTAACTCGCGGTAATTTTCGATAATGCCATTTTGCACCACCGCCACTCGCTTTGCCGTATCCATGTGGGGATGGGCGTTGTACTCTTCTGGTTTACCATGAGTTGCCCAGCGTGTGTGACCAATACCAATTTGGGCAGGGGTTTCTATTTGTTCGAGTTTAGAACGCAGGTTATACAGTTTGCCCTTTGCCCGCACACAATTAACCTCACCTTCCCAAACAGTGGCAATTCCAGCAGAATCGTAGCCCCTGTATTCTAGTTTTTCCAGCCCAGCTAGTAAAATTTCTGTTGCCGCTTGAGTGCCTATATATCCAACAATTCCGCACATTGTTCACACCGCTTTTTTTCAGGATGATTAAATCCAGTATAGTTAGTAGCACAAACTCGACATTTTGCAAAGAAAAAAGGGAGTAAATTACTCCCTTTACCACTAGATATTACTAAAGGTGCTTTTTATTAAGAAACTTTAAAATTCTTGAGCACTGAGTTCTGAGTTCCGTTAGCTTAACAGGGCGTAGCCCGTGCTGAGTGAAGAATCAAGAAATTGTTTTTTTGATTTACTTCTTTTGCCTCAGGATTTAGAACTCAGGACTCAGCGAGAACTCTGTAGCAAGATCCCGCAGGGTGCGGAGGCTTTCTTTGATGGTCTGTATCACTGCCGAGAGGCGCAAAGGCTTGCACCTCTCCCTTGTGTCCAAAGGAGACAAGACAACCGTTCTGCAAAGAACGGTTGGGCAGTAGACCCGCATCGCGATCAGAAGTTCGGTGACTCAGCACTGAGCTTTTTAGTAAGCCAGACCCATACTGCGAGTTGTTTCAGCGCCCAGGTAAACCCGGATGCTCAAAAAGTCGGTGGGACAAGCGGTTTCGCAGCGCTTACAGCCTACGCAGTCTTCTGTACGGGGCGAAGAGGCAATTTGAGCAGCTTTGCAGCCATCCCAAGGAACCATCTCCAGTACATCAGTAGGGCAAGCGCGGACGCATTGGGTGCAGCCAATGCAGGTATCGTAGATTTTTACGCTATGAGACATTGAAAATACCGCTCCTTTCGAGTGTTCTTCTCTGCGAAAGAATCATAATCAACGCATAGTTTACCGCAGTGGTTGATAGGACGTAATCAAAAGGCTACATAACTTCAAACAATGTAATAAGCACCCTTGATAATTTGTTTTTGCGAGATTATCCCGTTTCCCTATCAATCTGCAACATCACAGGAGCGTATTTACACTATTGCATTACCATAATGTGGTGAAAAAGTAAATATTTATGAAATAAAAGTCAATTTATAAAGCTCACATCGGAGTTATCTATGGTACTTATTACTTAATAACTATGTACAGTTAAATAAACTAATTTGTCACGAAATATTAATTATTATTTAATATTTCAAATTGACTGTGTGTAGAATAATCTGATTTTGCGATCTGCTTACCCGTCAAAACTAGGCGATCACAGTTATTGTTTACGTGATAATTGGCATAAAATAAAATAGATTAATATTTCTAGTACAGTTTATAAATATAGAACTGTTATTTGATTTTTAAAATACATATAGGATGGGCTTTGCCCACTATATCCAGGTTTTGATAGGTAAAGCCTATCCTATATTAATTAAAATTTTTCACAGATCATTTAGAATTGCTATATAGTTGCCTACTATGACTAAATCTCGAAATAAAATGATAGTTAAATGGGGTGTTTTGTTTTCTAAGATTTTTAGGTATGTTATATATTATCCTGAAGATATAATGCGTATAGTTTGGTTTTCTATTTTTCTAGGGTTGTTCTATTTATTTAATTGGCGCTCACCAAATAATACGGAATTTGTTCATTTAGTATATGCATACTTTTTATTTTTTCCGTTGTCAGAGGAAGAACTTTCATTCTACAGAGATAATCTTGATAAAGGAAATTTTTCAAGAATTCAGGTTATTATTTCTTATTTAATGTTACCAATTGGGATTGAACAAAAACTTTTTTCTAGAACAGGCATAGAGGCGCATCACCTTGCAAGGGTGAAACTGGTACAGGAAATATTGCCACCTGCTGAGTATATTCTCGATTTAGGAGGTTCTTGCCCTGGCTCGCCAGAAGGTGCTCTCATGGTTATGGGTTACCCCTACAATCCGCAACAGTTGGATATTGTTGATCTATCACAGGAGGAAAGAATTTATAATCGGCAATTTGAGGAATATCCTCAGCAATTTATAACTCTAGATAATCTCACAAAAATTTATTATATCTATCGCTCAATGGCAGATTTATCTAATTTTCCAGAACATGCCGTTGACCTTGTGTGGTCAGGACAAAGCATTGAGCATGTAACAGAAGAAGAAGCCGAGAAAGTAATTCAAGAAGTCTTTAGAGTCATCAAGCCAGGTGGATCATTTTGTCTAGATACCCCAAATCGCCAGTTGACAAAGCTTTTGGTACGTAGAGGATTTGTACATCCTGAACATAAGATTGAATATACACCTGATGAATTGGTTGCAAAGATTCAAAAAGCTGGTTTTATTATTAAAAAAAAGTTAGCTATTTCTCCAATGCCCTATAGTTTAAAAACCAAAAAGTTTAGCAAGCTGGAATTGATGAACAGTGTTGGGTTTTCGGAAAATGCAAACCAAGGTTTTTCTTTTTTCATCTACTGTAGTAAGCCAAATAACTGATCAGCTGTTCCACATTCTATTTGCCTAATTAGGGTGGGCGTGTTGCCATTGGTGTCAAGTTAAAGCAGATGCCCAGATGTCAAGAGACCTTGCGGCATTGCGTCGGTGTCGTTGGCGAATAGCTTTAACCAAGCCCATAGAACGCTGATGTTCTACTAACCAAGGAATGAGTTGTAATAATGGGTTAAGTAAAAGTGCGCGGTTGAAAAAATACAAACTACGGAACACCATTTCCATAGAAATGCGATAAGCGTGGTTGTTGTAAAGCGATGCCTACAGCGGTAAACTACGCCACATCAGCACACAAGTCATTGAGGACGTAAGTGTTGTACTTGACGATACACTATACTCAACACTATTACTGCCATCATTGGTAGGGTTAGTAAACGTAGGCGTAGCCCGCCCTAGGCATCGCGCAAGCTACGTTCTTTGTCTTTTATCCCTTTGAGATTGGCAAATGTACCTGGACTGATTAATTCAAACAGCCGCGATTCTATCTCTTGGCTTGATGGGGCGAGGACAGTGACTCGATGCCAAAAATCTGGATTCCCTTGTTTTTTACGGGGTTTACTCATGACTAGTATCAACACCTCTGTGTTGGTTTTACCATTGAATTTCTCCCACTTGACAAGACTCTAATTTTCTTAACTTGACACCAATGGCATCTTGCCCGTCCTTATATTTTCGGGCGGGCAGGATGCAATACGCTTGGGTTAAGCCTTTTATGTCTCCCCCTGCTCCCCCTGCTTACCCTAACAGAGAAATGTCCTTAACTGAACGGTATTGGGGCAGGATGCCCACCCCACAAGAATCATCCCTTGATTCAGCAACGCCAAAATCGAAGTTTTTATAACCTATCAATCCCAATTTTTATACTCATAGAAGTTTTCTAACTTGTAATGGGAAAACTAAGGTTATATCCATAAGGAGAAAATCAGATGAGTCAAGAATGCTTCAACAAAAATAACCTAATAGGGAAAACACCTGAACACGCTCTCAGTTTATTAGAAGGAACAAAGTACTGTTTCTTAGGATTAGTCACAGAAAGGACTAAGTATCTAGCGCCAAAAACAAATCTGGAAAACCCTACAGTCTATGCTGTAATAACAAATGGATTAATAAGTGAGATTGTATCGACTCTGAATCAAGAGAACTTCCAGTAGCCAAATTTCCCCGTTTCTACCCATGCCTTCCCACCACCCAAAGGGAGGGCTTTTTTATATGTTTATATTTACATATATTTTATACTTAAATACCCTATCCCCGTCCTGACTTTTCCCGTTATCTTTTTGGCATAAGCTAGCTTTGACCCAAACAGGCGTAGACATCGCAATTATGTAATTTCCCGTGGATGATGGGCAGATTGCATAAAACTTTCAACACTAATGACTATGTTTGTGTCATAATCTAAGTACTTATTAGCTTATTTAATATAAGTAAAAGTGCTTGTTCTAAGTAACTCAAACGGGTCGCTAAATTTTACGTACTTTCAATAATAGCTAGAAATAAACTTTAAGACTTCTAAAGCATCTGATTTTAATCAAAACACTTAACTCAATAGCTATTTCAATGAGCAACTACTCGTTTAATGACGAAATCAGCCTAGTAAAAGAAACAGAAGATTTGGCAACAAGAGCAATGAAGTTGGAATTAATTCCTTCATTTGTTGTTCATCACTTTCCTAATAGCTGGGCATTCTATATCCCTGATCAAAATACTTCACCCCTTCTTACACCGGAAGAGGCATATCTGAAATTGATAAAATTAATTAAATCTTCTTCATATTCACTATAAAATCAGTCATACTCCTAACCCCCATAGTGTACCAAGATTTCTACAGCGTGGCCACGGGAAACTGTAATTCTGTAAGATATAACTCATTATCTTGCTCCTGTCCAGACTTGATGTATAACTCTCGTTTTGAATCCACAATCTGATAGCTGTTGGCTTCAATCCACTGCAAAACTGCTGGGTAGGCTGAAGTAAGCGTTTTGTAACTACCGTGATGAACAGATGTACACTAAGAAACTTTCGATTGCTGCCATAGAATGAGTTTCAATTCAGAACAGTAGCAAGCCTTATTAATGATTTGGTGTTCGTGTTCAGCTATCCAATCATAAATTTGTACAGCTTTTGCTAATGCCACTTGTTCTGAACGATAAAGCCGAGGGGTGGGGCAGTAGGCTTGGCCATTGATATGTATAGCTGCAATCTGCCAATAATCGCTCTCTGGTACAACTTCTAAAAACCCGTTACTGTAAGGCTCGATTATTCCTATGTTCATCTACAACCATCAAACTTTCAACGAAGGACATAACAAAGCTGATGCCAGCCAATTCTTGCGAGTCAAAGCAGGAATCACCAGGAAATGCAGTAGCAACCCCCATTAATCATTTTGTGTTCGTGGTGAATGGAAATCTGAATTATTGGTCACTTTTTGGCTAGTTTAGGACTTACGCACAAGAGATCCCCCAACTATTTTGGAGAATAGTAGTGATTATTACAATTCTTGCAACTGAATGAGATTAGGTTTAGTGTAAATCTTGGTTGAGCTTATATATTTGTAAGCTGATCACAAAACTAAAATGAGTGTTTTCTTTTCAGATGAGGCGATCGCTAGGTTAATTCAGGAAGATGTTCCCTACCTAGATTTGACAACCTACGGACTTGGCATTGGCAAGCAACCCGGTAAAATCGAGTTTTCTACCCGTCATCCGATGACCATTTGCGCTACTGAAGAAGCAGCCAGAGTATTAAAATATTGTGGTGCTGAAGTTCATTATCAAGTGGAAAGTGGTACAGTCTGCCAGGAAAAGCAATTAATTCTTCAAGCTAGTGGCACTGCTCAAGCTTTGCACAGTGGCTGGAGAGTTGCTTTAAATTTGATGGAATATGCTTCCGGCATTGCTTCGCGTACCAGAGTATTAGTAGATACTGCCAAAACAGTGAATCAGTCTGTTTCTATTGTGACCACTCGTAAATGTTTTCCAGGTACTAGAGCGCTTTCCATTAAAGCAATTCTAGCTGGCGGGGGCTTTTTTCATCGCTTAGGATTATCTGAAACAGTTCTGATATTTAACCAACACCTGATATTCCTGGGAGGTATAACTGGGCTAATTGAGTGCATGAATGAACTACGACGACAGTTTCAGGAACAACGTATTTGCGTTGAAGTAGATACACCAACAGATGCGATGATGGTTGCTCAAGCAGGTGTAGATTTAATTCAGTTTGATAAAATTCCCCTACCAGACCTTAAGCCTCTGGTTTTGAAGTTGAAGCAGCAGTATCCGAACTTAAAACTAGCAGCGGCTGGTGGTATTACCTCTGAAAATATAAAGGATTATGCTAGCACTGGTGTAGATATTTTAGTCACAAGTTCACCGTACTTTGGTAAACCGTGCGATATTGCAGTCAAAATGACGATGGCACAATAATGCATTTTTAATTTAGTAATATCCTAATCATTAGCAATCAAGCTGTGGCACAACTAACAAAAGTCATTTCCTGTTAATTCCCGAAACTCTTGCTGCGGATAGCTTTAATATAGTTTATCACTCACTTCCTTGGACAAAACGCCAGGAAACACGCTATTGGCTCTACTACCACTTTCAAAGTAGTAAACATCAAATAAGTTCTTGATATTCAGCCCAACTCGCCAGTTGTTACGGCGATAATAAATGGCTGCATCAGTTCGCACATGGCTAGGTAGCTGAAAAGTATTATTTACAGACAAGTTGTAATTAAATTTATGTTCAAAATTGTATCCAAAGCGGGTTGTACGGCGATTTTGTACTTTATTGTCAGGCTCCCCGACAAAACGGCTCAGAGGAATTTTAACATTAGGGTTGGGTAATACAGTTCCTACTGCTGGAATTCTATAGTCAAAGGTTTGGTTTGCTTCTAAATATTCTCCTTCCAATGTTAGCTTCGTATTTCTACCCAACTGTCAATCAATTACACCCAATACAAAAGGACGCTTACGGTAATAATAATCTATGAAGCTATTAGAAGTTAAGTAGGAAGTGTTGAAGCGAAAAGTACACTTCATAATCAGCAAAAAATATCGGCTGATCAGAAATGGGTCGCCTTTTTCTTTAGCTATCAGTACTGCTATTTGCTTGATTAAGTAATTAGACATGAAAGATCGTCTATTTTATTTGCTTTTTTTGCTCTAGTTTACCACTTTAAGAAGCGATGGCCTTATGTCATTGTTACAGAGTATTACTTTGCAGTTGTGCATCAACCAAAACAGTTTTTAATGAATACTCTGCCAAGCTATGACTATTCCACTATCAACTTTTTCGCTATCTTCTAATCCAAATTTTATATCTAAGTTATTCTGTAAGACAGAAGATAGCATCCCACTAAATGAGGATAATCCAACAATCTAATATCTGTTAATATTATCAAGTAAATTATCTTCTAAATCAAGAGGATCAAAATATGGAAGTTAGCGCTCGTAATTCCTTAAAAGGAACTATTAAGAAAATTCACCCAGGAGCAGTTAATTCTGAGATAATATTAGAAATTGTGGCTGGGGTGGAAATAACTGCAATTATTACTAAGGAGTCGGTAGAGCATCTCCAACTTCAAGAAGGAAAACAAGCGATCGCTGTCATTAAAGCTTCGGATGTCATAATTGCTACAGAATAGCCCAAATGAGTCAATAAGTTGTGGCGATCCGCTTATAGAGCGATCGCTACGATTATCCAACTATTTTGCTAAAAATTGTAGAAGACTCCAAAAAATAAAGTGCACGACTAAATAGCCAACATTATTGGTAATATCATTGCAATACGATTTACATATCTATCCTCAAGGGTGATCGCTAACTTGAGGGAAAGTTTTGGTATGTAATAACTCCACAGTTAAACTCGAAAGGTATCTACTAGCATCAGCCGCTTTGCAGCTACGCACTTTCAGACCAATTATCCTTGCAATCAGAATTTTTATATTTTCAAAATCCCAACTAGCTTTAAGAAGTTCTAAAGAGAGCATCCCAAATGTGTAAAAACATAATTTGTCATTGCGAGCGGAACGCAGTGAAGCAAAGCAATCGCGACATCTGTACTTTGCGATTGCTTCATTCCGCTTCGCTTTATTCGCAATGACTTGTAACGATTTTGGTAAATTTGCAAAATTGGGATGCTCCCGTTCTAAACCATAGTTGTGGACAAATCGCTTAAATCTGTTATTACCACGGATTTGGGAAACTTCCTTTTATTTAATTTTAATTCCTGCTTGATAGCATACATAACTAAATATTTATAAAGATGTTGTTTGCGAATTTTTCCAGCAAGGATGGTCACCACACACTAGACATGAAGGATCATGATAAGAATGTCGTTTGGCAAATTCCATTCGCATCAAGTCGATTGTCAGCAGTTGTGACAATAGGGGTTGACTAAACTTAGTTATCAGCTTTATTACCTCTAATGCACTAAGACAAGCTAGTGTTCCAGAAACAGCACCGATAACCGCGAACCCATGCCGATTCCAATCCGGCTTTTCTGGGAACAAGCATGATAGACAAGGAGTGACACCAGGAATAATCGTCGTCAGGTAAGCTTCCATTCCGTCCATTGCAGCTTCCACCATTGGTTTTTGCCAGCGCACGCAAGCTTCATTAAGCAAGTTCCGCTCTGTGAAATTGTGGGCGCAATCAACAGCTATATCAGCAGATTGCACTAAAAAGTCTACATTATCCTTTGTAACGTAATCATTAACTGCTTCCACCCGAATATCAGGATTAATAGCTTGCAGAGTTTCTCTAGCTTTGAATACTCTTGCCTTACCTACCCAATCATTTGTCATCAGAACCTGACGATTTAAATCATCTAGCCGCAAGTTACCACCCCGAACTAAGATTAGCCGCCCAACACCTGCTACTGCCAAATAAAGCGCTGATGTACCGCCTAATCCCCCCACACCTGTAACCAAAACCGTTGCGGACTTCAAGCGCTTTTGTGCTGCCTCTCCAAAATTGGGAAGCATCATTTGGCGGTGATAGCGTTCTAACTCGTTGGGTGTTAAGTTCATCGCTTTTTACCTCTTTATCAGTCGTAGAATTTATCACCTAGTTGGTAGGAATTATTGTACTAGTCTATACACTTTGATGATTTATTACTTGTAAAGTTGGTATTTATTTCAGGTACTAATAAAGGTTTTGACTGATACTACACCAGCACCAATCCACTGAAACCGTTCCACGATTTTGTCAGCTTGACGGCGACGCTGGCCATCGATGAGTTTTCGCGCTTCGTCTCCCAATCGCAGAGATTGCAAAAGAATGTTATCTGCTACCAAATCTTCGCCCTCAGCCCGTAAAACAGCAGCTGTCCGCCGCAGCAAAGGAACAATATCCGGTTCTGGCTAGAAGGTTTCACCAGTTTCTAGTTGTGCAGATTGGGGATTAGCAGCGATTGCCACCACATCATTAGTAGCAATAAATCCCCGTACCCGTTGACGCAATCTCGCGAGGATGGCTTCTTTATCTTCATCTGTATATAAATCAGTTTTGTTTAGCACCAAAAGCGATCGCTTACCAATTTCTGCCAACCCCCACAGCGGCTCAAATTCTCAGCGGATGTTTGAAAAGTCGCAAAGTATACTAAAGACTCTGCTTTCATGCTAACTATTGAAAATATATGTCAATAATCAAAATACACATAAAATAATTGCTCCCATCAACAGCTATCCGATCCATTCAGCCTTTCGAGACTTTGGCATAATCAGAAAAAATGCGGGAGAATGAATCTCCCACAAGCAATGCTGACATAGGAGGTTATAGTATCTATACAAAAATAATTTAACAAATTATTTAAATTATTGCAAATTATTTGCAATAATAATTTCAGATATATAGCGATCGCCAAAACCAACCAAGGGATGATTAACATGAGTACATACGCGCAGGAATTGAGAAACACCGCCAAGGCAATGGTTGCTCCTGGTAAAGGTATCCTGGCAATGGATGAAAGCAACGGTACATGCAACAAGCGATTTGAAAAGTTAGGTATTCCCACGACAGAAGAACGACGACGTGCTTATCGGGAGTTAATTTTGACAACTCCTGGTTTATCGGAATACATCAGTGGAGCTATTCTCTATGATGAAACTATCAGGCAGTTTTCTCAGGCTGGGGTTGCTTTTACGAAGGTGATGCAAGATGCGGGTATGATCGTTGGTATCAAAGTTGATGCCGGAGCTAAAGACTTAGCAGGTTGTCCAGGTGAAAAAGTCACCGAAGGATTAGATGGTCTAAGGGAGCGCATTGCTGAATATTACAAAATGGGCGCACGTTTTGCCAAATGGCGGGCCGTGATTACCATTGGAAATGGTATTCCCAGCGATACTTGCATTGAAGCTAATGCTCATGCGCTAGCTCGTTATGCTGCTTTGTGTCAGGAAGGAGGACTTGTACCAATTGTAGAGCCGGAGGTCTTAATTGATGGCGACCATACAATAGAAGATTCTTACGAAGTAACAAATGAAACATTAGAAGTAGTATTTAATCAACTGCGTCTGCATAAAGTTAAGTTTGACCAGATGATACTTAAACCTAGTATGGTGATTTCTGGCTTGACTTGTCCCAATCCGGCGAGTGTAGAGCAGGTAGCAGAAATGACTATTCAATGCCTACTCAATAATGTACCTGTTACTGTTCCCGGAATTGCTTTCCTTTCCGGTGGACAGAGTAACGAACGCTCAACGGAACATCTGAATGTGATGAATGCTAAATTTGCTTCCCAGTGTCCTTGGTCTGTTACTTTTTCCTATGCCCGCGCTATTCAGCAACCAGCTTTAGAATACTGGCGGGGTAATGATGACAAGATATCTGAGGCACAAAAATTACTCTATCATCGAGCGAAGTTAAACGGAGCAGCCAGCCTTGGTCAGTACAATGCAGAGATGGAAAAAGCACCGACTTTGGTCTGATGGTTTAATTCATCAGTTTTTAGCGACTTTCCTCGACATCAAGACAGAATTGTAGCGGTATTTGGGAAATAGTGTTTATCTATCCAGTACCGCTATTTTATTTACACTATTAGTTGCTTGGTAGAGTTGCTTCGACTTGCTCAAGAAACTTAAGTGCTTGTTCTTTGGATTGCATGATGATTTCAGACAGCACATCTTCCCGACCAAGAGCTTCATAAAACTTGACTAAATCTTGAAATGCCGCATAGAACGCACAATATGCTTGCGTCCGAAATTCCATTGGTAACTTACTAGCCTCCATTATATCTGATGCACTGCTTTGGGCTTTGAGCAAGTAAGTTTCCGCTTCGATTAACTGTCCCACCGCCAAGTGACAATTAGCAAGATTCTGACATGAAAGCACATAGATATGAATTGCCTCGGAATTACTTAAGTGGGAAGTTGCTTCCTGCAATACTTCCTCTGCAACAGCCAATGCTTTTTCATAGCAGGCGATCGCATCGTAGTATAACTTCACTTGCATCTTACTGTTTCCTTCCTGGATGTGGTTTTTCCAAACCGGATGGACTGTGTTCAGGTTTATTGGAGTGCTGGACATGATAAGTAAGGATAAAAATGAGTTGGAGAAAGCCTAAAAATCTTGATTCTCTCAAGAACCGCGATCTTTAATATTTCTTTAGGGGCATCAATACTTACAATTTACAACAATTGCGAATTAATATCAATAATTTGAAAATGCAACATCCACAACTGCGCCGCCTTACTGACTCTTAAAAGCCTTTCACAGCCCTGTTTTTCGCTCTTGCAACATATAAAACAAACACCTTCTTCCCCCTTACACCCCTACACTCCTACACCTCACACGCTCACACCCTTGTGTTTCTTAAGATCAAGCGCACTGGCGGTGTACTACCCGCTACGAATGAAATAAACAGCTTCTTTCCCTACTCCCTACTCCCTACTCCCTGTGTTTCTTAGGAGTCAAGAGCTTGATCAAAGACAGAAACACGATAAGCGCAGCGGCGATCGCCACTTAAAATATGTTCGACTCGTTCAATGTTAACTGTAGAACCGAGTAATCTTGTGAAGACTTGTAATTCTGAACTGCACAGTTGAGGACACTTTTGGGCAGCAGTACAAATTGAACAGTGATTTTCTACTAGCAGAAATTCATCCGGTGACTCTTCAATCACCTCTGCCATATACCCTTCCTGAGTACGCAAGCAAGCAAGCACAGCCACTCGTTCCTGCCATAAAAGACTATCTGACATTTTGGCTGAATAATTTTTAATTTGAGTTTGGGTGCGCTGTGCAATTAACGTCTCTAACCCATCCATCCCAAATACTTGAGTTACTCCCTCAATTAGATTCACCACCAAGTCAGTGTGATGATTAGGGAAAAAATTCATGGCTTTATCTGTCAAATACCACAGCTTTAGCGGACGACCTACAGCTTGACGTTCTTCTGTATAAGTTACCAATTGCTCATCTTGCAGAGTTTGTAAATGTTGACGAATTGCCATTGGTGATACTTGCAACTGTTGAGCTAAATCAGCTGCCGACTGTTGTCCTTTCATTTTAAGTAAATAAAGGATTTGATTTTTGACTTTTACCCGCTCAACTGTAGCAAATTCATCCATGCTAACTGGATAGACTTTTATTGAATGTCTACCTAGATTAACGCAATTTTTAAGAAATTTTAAGTGTTTGGCAAGTGATTTTGTGCTGTCCACCCCAACAAAAGACCTAGCCATGCCAATGCGGTTGAGAAAATAATAAACTTTAACCTGCCCCAATGTCTCACTGTTAACACCATCATGACAGTAGAATTGATTACAGTTATTAACCCAATGGCAATTGGTTGGTAAACTGGCAAGTGGGATTTTACTTCATGAATGAGTATAGTTATGGCACTGCTTATTAACCCTGAAGTCAAGGCTATCAGCAGATTCTGTTGAAAATAATTCTCTGTAGTGTAGTGTATGTTCGAGTTATCAAAATTTGCTAAATGCCAATGGTAAAAGAGAATTCCTAAACCCCATAATCCAAAATTAATTCTCAAGTTACCCAAAGCAAATCCGAGAATTGCATAGATTAAAACTGTGATGCAACTAAGAGAAATAACTCGATTAATTTTGACAAATCGATAATTTTGATAAGTATAATGAAATTTACGCATATAGCGATCATATTTTATTTATGAGAATTTAAAGTTACAGATCCCCGAAGGGATCTTGTTTCTCATTGCATCCTTATAGCGTTTATTTGTAAACATGTAATATATTTGTCCCCCCAGTTACTGTACAGTCACAAATTAAATGGCATTGCGACAAATTAGTGTCATTAAGTTAAGCTTTATTTACTTTAGACTTGCAACAATTTGTTTTGATGTAGCCTGTAATTTTCCAATACTGATTTTAGGCTGAACGCAATCTTATTCCAAACTTCACACCCTCGATGACACAAAGCAAGGCATAGCGACAAATAAACAGTAACTGTGCAAAATTTCTGTAAAACTACAAAATACTCGGCCAGGAAAGAGTCAATAGGATGATTAAATTGCTTGACCAAAACAAAAGCAAGAGCCACAAAACACTATTAATCAACCTGGGGTTTGCTTGAGAGAAATGAGTGGCTTTGATAAATTGCTGCTCATGCCAAAGTTGCCAAACTCGAAATGCAGTGTAGAGTGTACCAATGAGCACTACTAAACTTGGAAACAAAACCCTACTGACTACTCTTTCGGTCACAATTTGGATTACAAGAACCAGCAAATACAAGCCAAAGATTTTACGAAGTTGAGGATATTTAAACCAAACAACAAATGCAATCGTAGGAAGAATAAGTCCAATTGCGATCGCCAACCAGATCCAGACTCGAATAAATCTCACCCCAGCATCGCTGTAGTTAATCACTTGACTAATTGGTAATACTTCAATTGAGGTAAGCCAACCCACAAGTACCACTACTAGAGTTGCTAGCAGCACAAATATAAATGCTATTCTCCAAATCATTATGTTCTCCGAGTCATTATCTGAATTACTACGAATCCAGAAGATGATTAATTCGTTATTTTAAGTTAAGTAGGTCGGCGTAAATATTTGTAGTTAAGGAAAACAGGAGGCAGGAGTGAAAAAGGTTTTAGCCTACTTTACATAGTTTGGTTTTATTGTGCCGACTTACTTAAAAGTTTGGTTTATCCCCCTTACCTAGTTAGTACCAGGTTGAACCCTCGTAAATTTGCCAGGGTATTATTATAGAGAATCAGTATTATATCATGTCCGGCAACCTGAGTAAAAAATGTTCGTAGTCAGGACTGAGTATTTTCAGAGTTTGCTACGCAAACATTACAAACCAAAGTTTTTATTATGGGTATTTTACCGGACATGATATTACTTGATTAATTAGAGACTAGTTGATATGGCTAAACGGTTGTTCACCTCGTTCCAGTTAACTGTATTCCACCACTGTTTGAGATACTCTGGACGACGATTTTGATAGGTAAGGTAATAAGCGTGTTCCCAAACATCGTTGCACAGAATAGGATAATGACCTTCAGACCAAGGACAATCTTGATTAGGTCTACTCGTCACCTCCAATTTACCTTCAGCAGTCCGAACTAACCAGACAAAACCACTGCCAAATTGCTTGGCACCAGCATCATTAAACTGGGTTTTGAAGTTTTCAAAGTTACCAAAAGTTTCGTTGATGACTTCTGCAATGGCTCCTGTGGGTTCACCACCGGCATTAGCAGCCATCAGAGTCCAAAATATGGAGTGATTAAAATGACCTCCACCATTATTGCGAACTGCATTACGAACTGCTTCTGGCAAAGTGTTCAATTCCCGAATCAATTCCTCTATGCTTTTATTTTGTAAATCTGGATAGGATTCCAGCGCAGCATTCAGGTTCTTAACATAGCCACCATGATGAAAATCATGATGAATCTCCATTGTTCGTGCATCAATGTAGGGTTCTAAGGCATCTGTAGGATATGGCAGAGGTTCCAAATTGTATGGCATAAACTCTTTTTCCTCTCAATGATATTTGATAGATTATTCTATCAAAATTATTGATAGAATAATCTATCAAAAGTTATAAAGCTTACTTTATAGGCTTTTGAGCGATTTTATAGATGCGTACTCCTACAAAGAAGCAAACTACGCTTTGCGTTGCAGCAGGCTAGTGCGTCGGGCGCGTAAATAGCGCAAAGTCGAGCCAGTTCGTTGGTGGGGTTCCCTCACTTGAAGGAACTGGCGTTGAGCGGCGGTTCCCGCCAGTTGGCGCAGCCCGCCGCAGGCATCTGAACTTTTCAAGACAGGCATTATAACTTTGCAAGACGAGCAACTATTTAAAAACACGAAAAAGCTTATTCCGTAATACTTTTGACTTTTGAATGAGTGACTTTTGACTTCACGGCGGTACTAGTGGGCCTAAAAAAACTGAAGCAGGAGTACTTCAAAAATACACCTGCTAAAATGGACATAATTTTACTGATAATCGACATTTGATTCCTAACAAATAATTAGTTATTGTCCGGGTTTTACACGCTGCCCCGTGAAAGTGATCGTCCCCGTTATTGAGGCATGATCATTGAGTGGATCTGCATTGAGAGCGAACTCCTTCAGTGTTGCTGTTGCTTGCACTATCCCATTTTTGGGATCAAATGTCGCACGAAGATCGCCTCTGGCAATTGCACCTGCTAACGTCGCTGTTGGGTAAATGAAGTTTAGTATGGTGGCAGTAATCTGTGTGGAAGAGGTACACTTCCAACTGCCCTGTGAATTACCATAAGGTTTGACAAGAGAATCACCACTTTGGTTTGAAGCACTGGCAAAAAAGTTACCATCTTGGGTGAACGTTACAAGACTACGATACGAACCGAAGTTACCAGAGGTAGTCGTGAGGTACGTGCCTGTCACAATTGGGCGACAATCCGTTATGGGGTAAGCTAAGACTCTAGGCAAATTCACGAAAAAAGTAGTTGTGAGTGCCAACAGTACACAAATCGTTAACTTAACAAAAGCATTACGAGTTTTCATTATGCTCCACCTGTTTATCAGTATATAAACTTATTAAACACGACGCAGCACATCAGCAGAGAATCCGGTGAGTAATTATGAATTTTATTCAATATTGAGGTTGAGCCGAGATAGCTACAAATTTTGAAATAGAAGCTGAAAAAGGTTATCCTACTTATGTTTTATAAATTGCTACTTTCTTATACGCAATGCTGTTTTAGGTAACAAAAAATCAAGGTTTTTAAGCACATTTTACGAAAATAAGAAGGATTTTTATAATAGTGGTATAGGTTCATGGATGTGGACGGTCTTCAATCGCATATTCTAGCCCTTAGCTTCCGTATCTTCATCAACCACCTCAGATTTTTCTGTTAACGGCTTCACCACTCGCGCGATCGCTTCTTGAATAAAAGCCTTGATAAATTCATCTCTACGATTAATTTGAAACTGTCGCTGGACAACTTCTGTCATCCCACCATCACCCCAATCTTGGTCATGACGAAAATATTCAATAAAACTTTTACCAGCAATTCGTGTTAAATAAGCTGCTGTCACGCCTTGAATAGCCCTACCAATAATAAAGGTGGCAACATTAAGCTGCAAAGCTGTAGATAATAATTGAATCGCTCCCTTGACAATGCCTAAACTGGCGATGGTTTTTGCTAAAGAAAGGGCTAACTCTCGTCCCCGTTCCATATTCAATTCACAGCCGTACACTCTGCCAATCTCTACAACCATTTGAGCATTAACAGCGGCTGTCGCTAATAAATCTACAACTGGAATCGGCGTGACTGATACTACACCAGCACCAATCCACTGAAACCGTTCCACGATTTTGTCAGCTTGACGGCGACGCTGGCCATCGATGAGTTTTCGCGCTTCGTCTCCCAATCGCAGAGATTGCAAAAGAATGTTATCTGCTACCAAATCTTCGCCCTCAGCCCGTAAAACAGCAGCCGTCCGCCGCAGCAAAGGCACAATATCCGGTTCTGGCTGGAAGGTTTCGCCAGTTTCTAATTGTGCAGATTGGGGATTAGCAGCGATCGCCACCACATCATTAGTAGCAATAAATCCCCGTACCCGTTGACGCAATCTCGCCAGGATGGCTTCTTTATCTTCATCTGTATATAAATCAGTTTTGTTTAGCACCAAAAGCGATCGCTTACCAATTTCTGCCAACCCCCGCAGCGGCTCATATTCTGAGCGCCGTAAATCATTATCCACCACAAACAACAGTAAATCTGCTTCTGTTGCCAGTTCTCGCGCCATTTGTTCCCGTTCCGTTCCCGCCACCCCTGCTTCTAAAATCCCTGGCGTATCTGTAATTAAAATTTTGCGTTCTAATCCCTTCAACCGCAGACAATAGGTTTCCCCAACTTGAGTTGTACCCATCGGTGCATCGACTTGACCGACCATGCGTCCCATAATTGCATTAACTAGGGAAGTTTTGCCAGCACTCCCCGTACCAAATACCACTACTTGAATTTCACCCCGTGCTAAGTTTGCTTCAATCTCTCGCGATTTACTTAATAAAGCCTGGCGTGCTACTTCATCTTGAATTTGCCCTACCTGTTGCCGCACAGCCTGTAGAGTTGTAGAAGCAGCGTCAGATTTAGCAGCAGGAATTTGCGCCGCAGTCACTCGCTTTACTTGGCGGCGCGATCGCTTTTCTCCAGACTGAATCACCAATACATAATAGACAAAAGCGGCAACCAACGCTCCGATCAGGACAATCAGCAGCAACAGCAGCAAATTGCCTAGCAACGGTGAATAGGACAATTGCCAGTAGAGGCGCGATAAGGAATCAATTAGCCATAGGGCTAGCCCCAAAATGACGATCAGACCAACAATCAGCGTTATTATGCGTGATAGAGGCATGGTTGGGAAAGATTAGTGGGTATTCAGTAGGCAGATGCTTCTAATCTTAATAGTTTCAGTATTTTTTACCAGAGTAGTAAGAAGGAGCTTTTGATAAACCAGCAACGCTCACTCCATTTTTTGCGTCTATGAAAGCCAAGTATACAAGTGAGAGTGAAACTTCAGCCTTTGAGCCGATCATAATTAGAAAACTGAGTAGGAGCGATCGCGCCCAGCAACAATCATAAAAGCGATCGCCTTGTAATACTATGCTTATCAGATTGTGGTAAAAAAACATCAGGGTAAAATTACTTGTCAATCTGAGTTAAATCGAGGTAGAGAGTTTGCGTTAGCTCTACCGATTTCTTATCCTTAAGCTAGTAGCTTTTGAAATTTTATTCGTTCATTATGAAGCTCGCGTGTTCTAATCTTTTAGTAGACTTACGAAAGTCTGTCTACATAAAAGACTTCAAACCAGTTTTGGCAAGCTTTTTGAGAACAAAGAGAGAAACAAACTTATGGGACTTTTCGATCAAATTCTCGGTGCCGTCGCTAATCCCAATCAACAGGGCAGTTTAGGTGAACTAGGAACTATTGTTAACACCGTACAGCAGTTGAGCGATACCTACGGTGGGCAGAGCCAACGCACAGGCACAGATCCGTCTACCATCCAATCAGTTTTGTCAATTGTGGGTGGTCAAGTGCGTTCTGCTTTACAACAAAAGCAAGCCACAGATGGTAATGAAGCCGCACAAACTCTAGTGAATCAATATGCTGGTACTTCTCCTAACCCCCAAGCCGTCGATTCGCTGTTTTCTCCTCAGATACAACAGCAGGTAACTGAAGTTGCTGCCCAGCGCACCGGGTTAGATGCTGGTATAGTTCAACAATTGCTGCCTCTAGCAGTACCTTTAGTGCTGAAGTTTTTGCAATCAGGTGCAAATGCTCAAAATCCCGAAACTGGCGGGAATCCTGTACTGAATTCCTTCTTGGATGCTGACGGTGATGGTGATGTCGATATCGCTGATGCCATCCAAATGGCTAGTCGGTATATGAGATAGTAATAGTTTTCCCCACTCCCAACTCCCAACTCTAGCCCTGCCAAGGTGACATATAGAAGGGAGATAGAAGGGAGAGGCTAGCGCCCGCCGTAGGATGCCCGAACGCGAACAGCGTCTCCTTTAGAGAAGGGCTGTAGGGAGAAGACCAAGCTGGCTTCCCTTAAAAAGGGGAGAAGAGAAACTCTAAAGCTCCCTAATTTATCGGGGGGTTGGGGGGATCTTCAAAGACTAGGGTACTTAAGGAGAGGTTTGAAAACACGCCCTAGTCCTTGCTAGATATTTAGCTAAGACATAGGCTGAGAATATGGGAAATTTGCAAATATAAATCAGACAGTCTATGTCTAAATTTTTTGACTGTATCACTGACGAACTGCAAGACTTTATTGCTGCCCAACATCTTTTCTTTGTTGGCTCTGCACCTTTGAGTCCTACGGGTCATATTAACCTGTCTCCTAAAGGTTTAGACTGCTTTTGCATCCTCTCTCCCAACCGAGTTGGCTACTTAGACCTCACAGGTAGCGCTAACGAAACATCAGCCCATTTGCAAGAAAATGGGCGGATAACCTTCATGTTTTGCGCTTTTGAAGAACCCGCGTGTATCCTACGTCTTTACGGTCAAGGAAACACGATTTTACCAAGTTCTCCAGACTGGAACTCGCTGTACTCTATGTTTGTGCCGATACCTGGAACTCGTCAAATTATCGTCGCTGACATTGAACAAGTACAGACTTCCTGTGGTTTTGGCGTACCACTCTATGAATATCGAGGTCAGCGCCAGACTCTAGTAAACTGGGCTAGTAAAAAAGGCGAAGAGGGAATTCGAGAATATCAACAGCAGAAAAATGTCGTCAGCATAGACGGTTTACCGACACCACTAAGTAAATTACCCTAAATTTGCCAAAAGCGGACTTTGGGGCATGAGTTATGGATTATTCTATTCGTCCACTCACACAGGAAGATGAGCCTTTTCTTTGGCAAATGCTTTACCAAGCAGCCCATATCTTAGAAGAAGGTAATTTGACAGTGCAGGATGCAATAGAATAATCCTGATTTGGCAAAATATGTGAAAAATTGGGAACGTAAAGATGATAGCGGCTTCGTCGCTATTCTGGAAAGTAGTAATCAGCCAGTAGGAGCCGCATGGCTGCGTCTATTGACAGGTGAAAATAATTGCGAATTGGTTTAAGATCCTCTCGGGTTGGTGTCACCACCAATTATTGCTTGGAACAAGTTTCCTACTAAAGAGAAAAAGGCCGAAACAAACACTACTAGCATTAAACTAGCAAGGGCAGCAAACGGAGAGATGATAAATAAGAGTAAGAGTGCAAGCATCAAAATCGTTAGTAATGTCTTATTCATCTTTTTTCACCTTTAATAGTTGCTATTCTCAAAGCTAACCAACTAAGTTATGAACTTGACCACAGTCCATAGAAGGAATTATTCTTAGTTCTCTGGTTAGATTTTGCAATCAAATTGAGTGCCCAAGTTTAATTGATAAATCAATAATCTGTCACCTGCCCTCTATTAGACTTAACCTGTCCGCGCTTACTTTTGTAGTCAAGGCGCTTTTTTTGAGAACTGCGAGTCGGTTTGGTGGGTTTGCGTTTTATCGTCACTACAACTGCACTTTGAATGAGTTCTTGAAGTCGTCTCAACGCTGACTCTCGGTTGTTCTCTTGGCTTCGGTGTTCCTGCGCTTTGATTACGACAACTCCTTCTTGGGTGATGCGTCGATCATTCAGCTTTAAAAGCTGTTGTTTATAATAATCCGGTAATGATGAAGCCGCAATATCAAAGCGCAAGTGAATCGCAGTGGAAACCTTATTCACATTTTGGCCTCCTGCTCCTTGCGAACGAATCGCACTAATTTCAATATCACTCTGTGGGATAATAACTTTGTTGGAAATTTGCAGCATTACTCACAAGGCAAAAGAATAACTTTTAAATTTCAAAGAAAAATCCTTTACTCGGTTTGTTCGGTAAAATCTATTACTACATCTTGGTCTTCATTGTTGTTCAAATTCACCTCTAAAGTCTGTCCTTCTATTGTCACTTTATCACCTGGTACTAGTCGCCGTCCTCGTCGGGTTTCCAGCATACCGTTTACTTGGACATCGCCACCTTGAATCATTAGCTTGGCTTGCCCTCCAGTTGGCACTATACCCATCAACTTTAAAAATTGATTTAACTTAATTGTGTTATCTCTGATTTTCTTCATAGTAAATAAAGGAACATGATCTTAATTGTATCGTGGCGTTATCAAGGCAAAGCGTAAATCTGTTGCACCACATAATCAGCTAAGTACAGCATTTGATTAATTCTCGGATTTACGCACTAAGAACGTAAAAACAAAGTTTAAGATTGCTTCTCTACCAGACGCTACGCGTAGCTTGCTTCCCCCTAGGGGTATGCTATCGTTGCGTATGCCTTTCAAGCCAATACGGTTCAGTTAAGGCTAAAACTCTTTCTTCAAGTCAATTTTTTTAACGAACCGCCAAGGACGCAAAGGACGCAAAGAGAAGGAAGAAATTCTTAACCCAAGCGTATTGCCTTTCAAGCACGCTACACGAACGCGATGACGTAATTTCGTCACGGTGCGTAAGTTCTAAATTCGTAGTGAATTAAAGAAAGGCAATACCCTGCAATGCCAATGCGTCCTCTGACAATGCTAATGTCTCGGCTTACAATGCCAATGCGTCCCTTTACAATGCCAATGTATCCTCTGACAATAAACATAGGAGTGAAAACGAATGTAGAGACGTTACATGTAAGTCTCTACTCTGCCGCAAGTCAGAGAGGCGGAGGCTCAATGAGGAGCATTCCCAGTCGAAGACTGGAAACGAGATGAACGAGATGACAGTTTTCATTTAATTGAACTACATATGTTGTTGGGGCACAGCGAGCGTTGCTCATTAGTGTCAACTTAAGGTGAAAGCCAGTCTCTAACCAGCTTTTAGAGATTTCCTCGAAAATAAGTCTCTGACTGTTAATGCCTAATGGGAGGGTTGCCGCCTCTGGACTTGCGGCAGCCCAATGAGGAGCATTTCTAACCTCTGGCTCTTAACGAGATTAGGACTTACGCAAGAACTCTCTGAAACTCTTATTTCTCCGTGTCCTCCGCGTCCTCTGCGGTTTGATTTTCCGTTACCTGTGCGTAAGTCCTGGAGATTTTAAAAGAGTTTTAGCTTAAGTTGACACCAATGAACAATGCTGTGCCCTTATTGTGTATTGCATCCATAAACGCGTAGCGGCTACTCTGCGAGAACGCTAAGAGCGAACCCGCAGGGTACGAGAACCGCTATATTTACGTGAAAATTGCTGATTTAACTAATTGGCTGTGGTGGAGCGTCACCGATAGCGAAGCTCTCTTTAAGTCTTCTCCCTTCGCGCAGCGTCTCCAAGAATTGGGGAGACGTCCGCCGTAGGATGCCCGTAGGGCTGTGGGCAGCGAGCGTCACAGCCCGTCGTAGACATCGCTATGACAAAAACTGTAATACCAGTTTATTATCTATAATGTTGATCGACAAAACTGCTAGACATAGGTTAAAAACTAGTCTGGAAGGTTCTTTTAGTGCGTTCAGGGGACTGGATCTATGATTAAGCTTGGTTTATTAGTACAGTCCCAGAATAACTCTTTGGGTATAGGAAAAGTTACGGAAATATCTGATGCCAATGCAAATGTTGAGTATTTCTGCTCAATAGGGCAACGTCTCCAAAAAACTTTACCTTTAAATTCGCTCTCTGAAGTCAGGCTTGAACCCCAAGCTCGATGCTATATCAAGTCCCAAACTCAGGAGAAATGGATAGTTGGCAGAATTTTCATCTGGGATGAAGACACAGAAATGTATCAAATTGATTTACCAGATAAGAAAACTGCAATTGCTTGTGAAGAAGAAATTTACGTTCGTTGCAATTTACCCAACACTGACCCCATCGAAACTCTAGCAATGAAGGGTCACGAAACGCCCTATTTCCACGACAAAAGATTGGCTTTCGTGAAATCCTTGATTCAGCAACGCGCTGTCAGTCGGGGGATGACGGGACTGATTTCGGCAAATATTAATCTTTATCCTCACCAAATTGAAGTTGTGCGGCGGGTACTGGAAGACCCAATTCAACGCTATTTGCTAGCAGACGAGGTGGGACTAGGAAAAACCATCGAAGCGGGTGCGATTCTGCGTCAATTCCTCCTCGATGAACCGAAAAAAGGTGCGGTGGTCATAGTTCCGCAATATTTGCTCAAACAATGGCAAACTGAGTTAGAAAACAAGTTTTACATTTCCCATTTTCCAAAACGGGTAGCGGTACTGGCGGTTGAAGATATTCATAAAATCAACCTGAAAGCGAAGATAGGCTGCTTAATTTTAGATGAAGCCCATCACATCGCAGCGATGGCAACCTCTAAGGATGCGGCAGTGCGCCAGCGTTTTGAAACTTGTAAAAATATTGCTCATAAAAGCGATCGCTTACTTTTATTATCTGCCACTCCTGTTCTCAATCATGAGCAGGATTTTCTGGCCATGTTGCACTTGCTCGACCCGACAACCTATAAACTTGGTGATTTAGCAGGTTTTCGTGCCAAAGTTGAAAGCCGTCAGCAAATTGGTAAAGTTCTACTTTCTTTTAATGAAAGTGCGGAACCTCTTGTTCTCAAAAGCAACTTGCAGCAACTGCGAAATCTCTTTGCTGAAGATAAGTATTTACTGAAGCTGGCGGATGATTTAGAAAATTTAAAAGCAAATTCTCCTGAGCAAGAGCAAATCGTCCAAGCGATTCGCATCCACGTCAGCGATACTTATCGACTACATCGGCGAATGCTTCGCAACCGTCGTGCTGCCGTGGAAGATGTGATATTTGACCGCAATTTTACGCCGAAACAAGAGTATGATTTAGACGAGCGATCGCCTGATATCCACGAACTGATCAATGAATGGCGTAATGTTGCTCCTGATGAAAAGCAATATCAGCGAATTTTTCTGCTGTTATTCCTAGCTTCTGGTACTTGGTTAGGCATTTTAGAACAGGTAATTAGCGCCCGGTTAACTGAGAAGCCCCATTCTAAACTCATCCAGGAGTTTAAAGAAGATGATGTTCGCCTATTAACTACAACCCCCAAATTCTCAGGGGAAGAAGAGATTCTGCAATCCTTACTAAAAATTGTTCGTCAACCTCAAGAAGACGGAGAACGGACGGAAAATTTGAAAACAGTGCTGCTGAATCAGCTAGGTACGTACTTCAAAATTCCCGCAAACGTTCGGAAGAATCAAAAGGAATTTATTACTAGGATACAGCAGAGAATTCAAAGACCAATTACTGGCGATATTCTGCCCAAATTTATTGTATTTACGAGTTTTGTGCAAACTTGTGCAGAAATTGTTCGGTATTTGTCTGATATCTTTGGTGCCCAGACAGTAGCCAGCCATCAATTTGGAGAATCACCAGACAGGGTTGAGGAAGGCTTAAATAGGTTCAAGAATAACCCAAACTGCTTTATTCTAGTATGCGATCGCTCTGGAGAAGAAGGACGTAACCTCCAGTTTGCCGATTGGTTAATTCATTTTGACCTTCCTTGGTCGCCTAATCAATTAGAACAGAGAATTGGCAGACTTGACCGCATTGGTAGCAAAATTGGCATCCAATCCTGTGCCTTGATTGGTCCATATTTAGAAGATAGCCCTCACAATGCTTGGTATCAAGTATTGAAAGATGGGTTTGGTATTTTCCAACAATCAATTGCCAGTCTACAGTTTTATGTGGATGAGAAACTTGCAGAATTAGAAACAGTTTTGTTTCAATCAAGTGCTGCTGGATTATTAGAAATGATTTTGCCGATTCAAGAGGAAATTGACGCTGAAATAGCAAAAATTAGCGAACAGAATGCTCTAAATGAAATTGACGCTAACGACGAAATTGCCACCCAATATTTTCAAGATTTAGATAATTACGATGCTTGTCATCTAGAAATTAAGCGAGCAATTGAAGGCTGGATTTATGACGCGCTGGGATTCAGGGTACTCAATAACCCAGATTCATCAGAGATTCGACGTTATCAACCGACAACGCGGACATTGGTTCCCATAAATGAGTTAAAAGACCGTTTTGCTGAGAGTTCTTTAGACCAATTTGGTACTTATAATCGTCGGGTAGCAAATCAGAATTCTAGTATTAAACTCTTTCGGATTGGGGAAGGATTCGTAGAAGCCCTCTTGAACTATATAAATTGGGATGACCGAGGTGAAGCCTTTGCGATGTGGCGCACTGATGCATCTTGGGATGCTAAAGAAGGGAAGGAATGGTTTGGTTTCCAATGCAATTATGTAGTCGAGACAAATTTAAAAAATGCCAAACAAGTTTTAACTGATTACAAACTAGATAATTCTCAATTCAAAATCTTGCAGCGACGTGTTGATGCTCTATTTCCGCCTATTATAGAAACTATCTATGTTGATGGTCGCAAGCAGCCAATACGTGTTGTTGAGGATAAAGCCCTCTTAAGTATTCTCCAACGTCCATATAAAGATAAAAACAATAATCAAGGACGAGATTACAATCTGGCAAAAGAGCGCTTAGGAATTATTGACGATTTTGTTGACCCTAGTAAATGGCAAAAATTTTGCTATCAAGTGCGTAACACTTCTTCAGAATTACTCTCCAATCGTCCGGATTTTATTGACTTATGTCAAAGTTGTGCTAATGTTGCCGAAAATAAATTAGCCAATAGAGTAGAACAATTACGCCTACGCCTGAACCAGCAAAGTTCGGATCAGGCATTAGCTGAAGAATTGAAGATAGAAACTGCTTTAAATGCAGCGATTCTAGAGGGAATTCGTCAGCCGCTTCTGAGGCTTGATTCTGTCGGTTTCATTATTGTATCGGGGCGATCGCTTGTGCAATTTGAGTGAGATTATGTGCAGTTAAATAGCGATAATATCGCCGTTAAACCTGCCTGCAAAAAGGGATTAGGCGGGTTTTTTATTATCGTTGTTGTTCCAGGGCAAACGCATCTAAATTACTCTTGATCACAACCAAGGCAAAGAACCAACGACAAAATCAGCATTTCTCATTTGGTTTAGTTTTCAAGACTCAAAGCGATGTCTACGACGGGCTACGCCTACGCTAAAGTTGTGTCAATAAGCAGGGATTAATGCGACTATTTTAGAGCTTATTGAAAATAAAATCCTCTTGTTGACATGATGCGTTTGCCCTGGTTGTTGTTCCCATGCTGAACATGGAAACGACAACGAGTTTCACTTTTTCTGTCACCGAGAATAATAATTTCCTCTGCCCTTGGCAATGTGTCAGCGATCGCCAGGGTTTACAATAGAATTATACTAGTGTGAAGCAATCGCTTCAGAATGCTTATGCTAATCCAGTTTCGGTTTCATCCTGAGAAAGCCGTTGAAGCCGCAGCGGTACTCTTAAAGTTGCACGGTAAGCCTATGAAGTATTTAGGCTTACTTAAGATGCTTTATATAGCTGACCGTGTTGCATTGAAACGCATGGAACAACCGATTACTGGTGATCATTACGTGTCGATAGATTACGGCCCTGTTCTGAGCGGTGTTTATGACCTAATTAAGGGAAGGCCCGTTGATGATGCCTTACCTCTCTGGTCTAAGTTCATTTCTCCTCGTAATGAAAATCATGTTTCCTTGTTGGATGATCCAGGAGACGAAGACCTTTGTGAAGAGGAAGAGGAAATCATTGAGCAGGTTTATCAAGCTTTTGGGCATCTTGACCCAATTGAAGTTGCTGAGTGGACTCATGACCTTCCAGAATGGAATAACCCTCATGGCTCTACCATCCCGATTTCGGTAGAGGATATTCTCAAAAATGTAGGCAAGAGTGACGAGGAAATCAGGGAAATTCAGCAAGAAGCCATTCGAGAAGCATATCTAGATGGGGTTTTGAATGGCTAGCATCACCATTAATTTGGGAGATGCATTTTTGCTGGATACGCCTCCTAATAGTGAACACCTCTACATCGCAATTGCACAAACATCTGAAAGCAACTATCTGTTCGTCAATGTCACTACCCGCAGACCTAATTCTGAAACTTCCTGTGTTCTCCTACCAGGTTCAGGTATACCAAGCTTTATAGTCCATGAGTCGATAATAGCTTATCAGTTTACTCGTGAGATGGATGCTACTCAACTAGCTCTTTTTATTACCATTGGTAGCCCTATTCCGAAAGGGACTTGTTCGATGGCTGTTATTACACAGATTCAGCAAGGTGGTTTAGTCTCCAAGCGGTTGAAGAAGAGGTATAAAACAGCTCTGAAAGCTTTTTTGGGAATACCGTAGGATGTCAAAGATAGCAGTCACATATAGAGAGCGTAGTGCTGGGAAACTAAGATAAAATTAATTATATTTTTGACTTTAACTGAAAAATCAGTAAGTATTAACACTAGTAATACTGAAACGAAGTGATTACAGTGATCGAAAATGAAACGTTCAAATCGCCTTGCTTGGATGGGAGCGATCGCACTAGCAGCGATCGTTTTACTTAGTTTGTTTGCGGCTCCCAATAATACTAAACTTAACACTGGCTCTACTTATAATCGCGCCTCTGATGGCTATGGTGCTTGGTATGCTTTTATGCAACAGCAGGGAATTTCTATCAAGCGCTGGCAAAAGCCTTTTAGTGATATTCAGCCAGACAACAGCCCAGTTATCTTCCTACAGGTAAGCGGTCATCCAAGGGAAACGATACTGGATAGTCAAGAGCGGGAATGGGTAGAAAAAGGGAATACTTTGATAATTTTGGGTGCAGGGGCGCGGGTTACAGAAGCGGAGTTTAGCACCATGCAGAAATCTCCCCAAGGTGATATCAAAATTGATACACGTAGACGATATAAGAAAGCTAATTCCAAGCAAGTTGATTTAGGCGATCGCTTTGGTGCTGTTGTCTGGGAAGAAAATTACAAAGAGGGAAAGGTGATTTTTTCTACCACTCCTTATTTAGCCGCCAACGCTTACCAAGATTATTTAAGTAATTTCAAATATCTAGCCAATTTGGTTACTGAAAAAGGTAACACAGTATTTGTCGATGAATACATCCACGGCTATAAAGATGCCGATGTCAGGAAGAAAGAAAGCGAAGGGAATTTATTTAGTTTTTTTGCTAAAACTCCTTTATTTCCAATATTAATGCAGGGATGTATCCTACTATTGATACTAATTTGGGCACAGAATCGCCGCTTTGGGAAGCCAGTAGCTTTAGATACACTAGTTATAGATAACAGTGAGGCATACATCCAAGCTTTAGCAGGAGTCTTGCAGAAAGCTGATACCACCGACTTTGTTGTAGAGATGGTGGGTAAAGAAGAACAACTACAACTCCAAAAAGCCTTGGGATTAGGGCAAGTACTTTTAGAACCTCAAGCCTTGATCAATTTCTGGATAGAAAAAACAGGCGCAAGTGCAGCAGAACTAGATGCAGTTTTAAAGCTACAATCTGGCAAAAAATCCATCAGTGAACGAGAACTGTTAAGCTGGTTGGGGAAATGGCGAAGCCTGCGGGAAATTCAAAATTCAAAATGACGCTCTCTACGAGACGCGCAAGGGACGCGGACTCGCTCTAAGCGTTGGCGCAGCCTCTCGAAGAGAAGCTATGCCGTTGGCGTTCGCGGAGCGTGTCGCAGACAAGCCTCTCGTTCGCTGTCTTCGTCTCTGAAAGAGAAGAGAAGGCTTTACGCTCCGCTAACAAAATTCAAAATTAATTTTTGGAATTATGCATAATATTTCTGCATGAGTTATTTATCAATAAAAAATATGAGCGAAACCCATCCTATCTTAATTCGCCTTGGTCAAGGTCTTAATCAAGTAATTGTCGGACAATCTAGCCTAATACAGCAACTTTTAGTAGCACTCCTAGCGGGTGGACACGTAATTTTGGAAGGAGTACCAGGAACTGGTAAAACTCTCCTAGTAAAAGTGTTAGCGCAGTTAATCCAAGGGGAGTTTCGCCGGATTCAACTAACACCAGATGTCTTACCTTCAGATATCACTGGTACAAATATTTTTGACTTGAATATCCGCAATTTCACTTTGAAAAAAGGGCCAATATTTACTGAAGTGCTGCTAGCAGACGAAATCAACCGTACTCCTCCTAAGACACAAGCGGCGCTGCTAGAAGCGATGGAAGAGATGCAGGTAACGCTGGATGGTGAAAGTCTGCCCTTACCAGATTTATTTTGGGTGATTGCAACCCAAAATCCCCTAGAATTTGAAGGGACTTATCCCTTACCAGAAGCGCAGTTGGACAGATTTTTATTTAAGCTGGTGGTAGATTACCCCGATCAAGCTGCCGAAAAGCAAATGTTACTCAATCGTCAGGCGGGTTTTGCAGCACGGCGCTTGGATATTAGCCGTTTGAAACCAATAGCAACAGTAGCCGACATTTTGCAAGCACGACAAGCAGTCAAAGAAGTTAAAGTATCAGAAGCGATCGTTGATTATTTGTTGGCGTTGGTGAGAACATCGCGTCAATATCCTGATTTAACTTTGGGTGCATCGCCTCGCGCCGCTGGTGCTTGGTTGCAGACATCTCAAGCCCTAGCGTGGTTGGCTGGAAGAGATTTTGTGACGCCAGATGATGTTAAAGCAGTTGCATCGCCGCTGCTACGTCATCGCCTAATTTTGAAACCAGAAGCGATGCTGGATGGTTTACAAATGGATGCGGTAATTGCGTCGGTAATTAATCAAGTACCAGTTCCAAGGTGAGAAAATTCTTTGTAACTACTAAAGTGCGATCGCTTTCAGGGGTTCTTTTTATTGACCTTATAGAGCAGTTTCCCACAACATTACCATCGTTGTAATTATTTCTATAGATAAATAGTATTTAAATACTGAGGATATTAGATCATTTCACGATAGCCGTTCGCGATAGCGTCTCCAAAGGAGAAAGCTTAAGCTTCGCTTATCGCAATCGTTTTCTCAGCCCCCAAACCACAAAACTAACAATGATTCCAACTATTAGACTGAAACTGGAAGGGGATTCGTAAAAGAGGTGAACTTGCTTAAAAATCTCTTTACACTCTTTTATGGGTTCTTTTACTAGAGATACGGTTGCTATACCAGCACCCGCAACAGCTACAAGCTCTTGGAAGTTATGCTCTCGTTCTGCTTTTTCGGCTTCTATGCGACTGCGAGTAGCATTAATTGTATCTTCTAAAAGTTGCAAGCCAAGCTGCATATTTTCGATATCTTTGGTAATTTGTGGTAAATATTTTTTGGTGGCTAGGTTGCTAAATTTTTCTAAAAAATCTAACTGATTGTTTTGACCTGCTTTTTCTTTAATCAAAGCCAAGCGGATTTGATAATTAGATAAATTAATTTCAATAATTTGTTTTTGAAAAGAGAGGTTGAGTAAGTCGATTGTATATTGCTGGAGAATATTATCAATATTATTTAAAATCTTGCGAGAAGTTGTAATATTCTGCTTTTCTTGCCTAGAATTACTTTGATTGGTAATTTTTCTATTTTCTTCAATCTGTTTATAATGATTGAGCAGAGATTCTTTGACTAAACGACTTTGCCAATAAGCCCACCAAATCTTATTTCGATAACAAAATAATCCCATCCAATCTTTATAAAATTCCGCAGCTTGTTCTGCACTCTCTCGATTAGTATAAATAGCAATAATTACATAATGTTCGTGACTATTTAGAGCATTGCTTGCTTCTTCTAGGCTGTAATTTGTATTTTCTGAACGCCATATTTCAAAAATTTTTCCATCTAAAAAAGTACCTTTTTCTGGTTGCCAATAAGTATCTTTAAATAAAGCATAATAGCAATCTTTGGCAATATCTTCAGGATTTTGAGACGAGTTTTCTGGTAGCCAACCAGAAAGCAACCAGGTTTGTCCTATTGTTGCCAGTTCTTTATTTAGTTTTTGTTCGATTTCAGTTTTTAAAATTGCAAAAGACTTAGCTGGTTGAGTTTCAGTTTGATTATTAATAGAACAATCAACTTGTAAGCCATAAGTGTCATTTAATCTAACAGCATAATAGTATCCTTCTAAAATTTTATTCTGGGAAATAAAGTTAATTTGAGTAGGATGGGTAATCTCTAAATACTCGGTTTCAATGTCAGGATCGTTAAATTGAGTATTAGAGGGTAATTGAGCTAAAAAAGCTGCTTTGTTTTTTTCTGTTTCTGCATCAGTTGTATTTAAAGAAGTTTTTAAAGCATATAAAAATAAATCGAGTGTAGGATAGATTAAATCGCTCATGACAAGGGAAAAACTAATTTGATGGATTGGATTGAGATAAAAATTGTTTCCATTTTTCTAAAAATGTGACTTGTTTAACTGTTTCTTCTGGTTTTTCAGAACTACCAACAATCACTACAACATTATTGAGTTGGCTTTCGTAACCTGTAGCTTCATATTTTGGTTTAAAGCCTCTAGTTATTGGAGCCTTTTCAAGAGTATTGAGTCTACTAATTTCTGCTTCAGTAGGAAGTAAATCAGCAGGAATTTCTTCTATATTATCTAATTTAGATTTATAAAATTGATAAGACTTATTTAAGTCAGGATTTGGGGTAATTATTTCTAATAAAAGTCCTTTAATATAGTCTTCCCAAGCTTTGGGTTGGGTATCTAATTGCTTGGCAACTTCCTTTAAATTCTGTTTCTCTTGTTCTCCAAGCGCGGTTTTTAAGTCTTGAAACGCCAAGAGAAAAGCAATGATAGTATTGTCAGCCTTTGTGTTCATAGGTTTTTATACCAAACTCACTACGATTAGTATAAACATAATTTAAGTGAGATAATTACAGCAGATATCTTGATGTTCAGTTTTTATTTTTTATGTCTAGAAAGAATAATTCATTAAATGTAAAGTTATTTATGATACTTTAAACCTGCGTGAATTAATGTAGTTTATTGCACGCTATTCTAGTGATTTTCTGTACAAACTAAAGAATGCTGTGGACAGATTTTGCCTACAGTTCAACAAAAAGTTCTAATGGTTAGTCAGGTAATAAAAATGGCATCGGAATGGGCGGCTATTGTTATTGGAATTAATTATTACCCAGAATACACCACCCTAAAGCCGCTAACAGCAGCAGCAGATGATGCTGAGAAAATTGCCGAACAATTAGAACAATACGGTTATAGACCTTTTCGGGCTCAGTGTTTACCTAGAACTTTAAACCAGAAGGGAGAAAGTAAAATCGATCGCCAAGGGGCGGTAAAGGTGCAAGAATTGAGAGAGGCGATCGCTAATCTCTTCAATCCTCCTCCTCCTAACCCCATCCCAGAAACAGCGTTATTCTTCTTTTCAGGACATGGGTGGTGCAAAACTGTGGTGGGCAAAGAAGAAGTATTTCTAGCTACCAGTGATGCCCTACCTGAAAAAGCAATCTATGGTATACCCTTAAGTTGGTTGGGAGAGCAGTTGCAAAGAAGTCAGGCTAAACGAGTTGTTGTTTGGCTAGATTGCTGCTATAGCGGTGAATTGTTGAAGTTTATTCCCAGAGATAAAGATTACTGTTTAATTACTGCAACCCGTTCTTATGAAACTGGAGTCGAAATTCCCCATACGCAGGGGTTGTTGACGGAGGCGTTACTTGCAGGATTGAACCCGGAAAATGACGCAGATGGGATCATCAATAGCCACAAATTGGCAGATTTCATTATCAGCCAAATGCCGAATACAGTCCAGCGTCCGTTAATTGCCAATTCCCCACGAGCAATTCTGCTGAGTACTAAGTTTTCTCAAAAAAGCTTTCAGGATAAGTGTCCTTATCGTTCCCTGTCGTATTTTAGCGAGACAAAGGAAGATGCTGAGGTTTTTTATGGGCGGAGTGCGCTAACTCAGGAGTTGATTAAACAGGTAAGAGAGAAGCATCGCCTAATTGCTGTATTAGGAGCTTCC
Source organism: Nostoc sp. (assembly GCF_036916575.1). Classification (GTDB taxonomy): domain Bacteria; phylum Cyanobacteriota; class Cyanobacteriia; order Cyanobacteriales; family Nostocaceae; genus Nostoc. The sequence goes on along the minus strand of NZ_JBALGC010000079.1, from coordinate 1,914 downwards.
GGTAGTGGAAAATCATCTCTGTTACGGGCTGGGTTATTCTACCAGCTGAAGCTAGGGCAAGAGATTCCAGGGAGCGATCGCTGGACTTATATTACTCCCTTTACGCCTAAAGAATCTCCTGTTAAAAGTTTACAGGAGTCTTTTTCACTCTCCTTGCCGAATCTTTTTTATCCAGGGACACCGGAAAATATTACCCATGTCATCGGCGAGAGGTTAAAAGTATTAAACACACCAGTCATTTTGATTATCGACCAGTTTGAAGAATGCTTTACTATGGGCGATGACAGCCAGCGTCAGGGATTCTTTGACTGTTTACGAGAATTAATTGACTGTACGGATAACCTCTATATTTTCATTGGGATGCGATCAGATTTTCGGGGGAGATGGCGAGAATATCCCGAATTTGTTGGCAGAATCCATAAACCTTACATCAACGTCGAACACCTCAACCGTCAGGAAATTGCAGAAGCGATTACTAAACCGGCTGATTGGGTAGGATTAGGCATAGAGGGAAGATTAAAACAGCAACTAATTAATGATGTTGAGGATTACCCCGGAAGTTTGCCTTTGCTGCAATATACTCTAACAGAATTGTGGCGTGAGTCGAGAAATCAAGGCGATGAGGTTCTCAGCCTGAAAACTTATGAGGATTTAGGCGGGGTTGAAGGAACGCTACAAAAACGCGCCGATGCTGTTTACGAAAGTCTTTCTCCAACAGAAAAAACTGTGGCGCGGCGGATTTTTCTGGAATTGACGCAAATGGGAGAAACCACAGATGTACGGCGGCGTGTGCGTTTGGGCGAGTTGGTTAATTCCCATCATGCTTTGGAACTGTTGCAACAGGTGAGTGAGAAGTTAGCCGATAAAGATGCACGATTAATTACTAAGACAGATGAGCCGGATTCCCATGATGTAATTTTAGATGTTGTCCACGAAGCCTTAATCCGCCACTGGCAAATGTTGCGGGAGTGGAAAGAGGAATATAAGGTGGGAATAGGCATTGAGCGGCAGATTGAAGCGGAAGCCCAAGAATGGGAGAGGAATGATAAAAAGCCAGGATTCCTTAGAAAAGATGACAGATTAGCAGTAGCAGAGGGATATTTAGCTAGATTTGGTGATTGGCAAATGCTGAATGGGGTAGCCGAGGTGTACATTCAGGAGAGTCAAGGACTGCGAAATCGGCTGGTTCGAGAAGAAAAAGAAAGCATAAAAATAGAAGCACAAAGGAAACAGCGAAATCAATTTGTAACTATATTTGCTACTCTATCCTTTGGGTTAGCTGGATTAGCTGTTTATCAATGGTGGAACGCTCAAAAAAATGCTAAGGTAGCGCAACAACAAGGTGTAATTGCTCTGGCGCAAACTTCTGAAGCTTCCCTACTGTCGGACAGGCAACTTGAGGCTGCGGTTGCAGCTACACAATCAGGTAGGCAAATTTCAGGTAGAATACTTCAGGATGCCAATTTAGAACAAACCGCTAACCAGCAAGCTGTATTTGCACTCAAGCGAGCAATTTACAATACCCAAGAGAGAAACCGCTTAGAAGGGCATAGCTCTGCGGTCAATAGCGTAGCATTTAGCCCCGATGGTAAGACCATCGCTTCTGCTAGTTCTGACAATACCGTGAAAGTCTGGGATGCGGCGACAGCTAAAGAAATCACCACCTTCAAAGAGCATAGCTCTGCGGTCAATAGCGTAGCATTTAGCCCCGATGGCAAGACCATCGCTTCTGCTAGTTCTGACAATACCGTGAAAGTCTGGGATGCGGCGACAGCTAAAGAAATCACCACCTTCAAAGGGCATAGCGATGCGGTCAGGGGCGTAGCATTTAGCCCCGATGGCAAGACCATCGCTTCTGCTAGTTCTGACAATACCGTGAAAGTCTGGGATGCGGCGACAGCTAAAGAAATCACC
>NZ_JBALGC010000078.1:0-42956 GCF_036916575.1 Nostoc sp. | reverse complement strand
ATCGCAACTCGCTCTTGATTTACGGGCGACCAACTTTCTCGGTGCAATTTATCTAGCTGCTTCTGTCATTTGGCTCAATTGATGACACGCCCTAGCACTCAGAATTAGTAACGTGTCACTGTAAATTTTCTACTGGCTCTTGGTCAAATCGACGCATCAACTCTAGCAAGGCTTCCCTGTCTGGTTTGTGTTCATCCTGAAATAGGGAAACCAAGCCCTCAAAATACTTTTCGCGTTCCCCACCTGGAGAGAACATAATCAGTAACTTTGCAGGTTTTGTTCCACGGTTAGCAAATGTGTGTGGCGTATTCCGAGGAACAAGTACAAATGCTCCTGGTTGACCTTGGACAATCCGGTCTCCAGCTTGGATTTCGACTTCTCCCTCCACAACATAAAACATTTCCTCCATCTGACGGTGAAGGTGTAGTTCTGGTGCGGTTCCTCCTGGTTGTATTAAGTACTCAAATAAACCTAAATGACCATGAGTATCAGCACCAACTGCTTTAAATATTGCCTGTGTATTACCTATAGTGAAGTGATTACCTTCTCCTGGAGCCAATATAATTTCTTTAATAGGTAAAGTCATAATAATTAAAGTTTCTCCCTAGATGCCGCAGGTAAGCGAAGAGATTGATGCTATTTTTTATAGATGATATCATCAGTCTCAAAAATCAGAGTACAAGATATTGACCACTGTGGCATAGTGGCTGAGATAATCAAATGGCACGCTTGAAAAGCTCTAAGCTATGCTTAATCATAACTACAGCTTTTAAAGCTCTTGAACAGTGGAGGGATAGGTCAGGCGATTGTCCTTTTTACTGTTTAGAATTAGCTTTGATTAACTGTGACAAATGACTTAACCATCTCTCAAACCAGAAGCCAGATGTGATAGTTGCAACATTTTGAGAAAGAAGCTCAATCGCATGGTTACAATTTTGCAGGCTTGCATCGAGTCCCATTGCGTGATATATCTCGCGGGCATTGCAAAAGGCATCCATCGCTTCTGATTCTCGATTGGTTTTTTCTAACACCAAACCCAAATTAAACCAGGCGTTTGCTTCCCCATTTCGGTCATCAAGATCCCTTCTGATCTCTAATGAATACAGATGAAACTCAACCGCCCTTTGGTACTGTCCCAAAGCCTGATAAGCACTGCCCAACCCACTTAAGGCCATGCCTTCCCCATTGCGATCGCCTAGGAATCTTGCCAGCTTTAACCATTGCTGGTAAAAGTGAATTGCCAGTTGGTACTGCCCCAATGATTCATAAGTATTGCCCAAACTTCCCAGGCAAATGCATTCCCCAGTCCAATCGCCTATTTTCTTAGTTATACTCAACCACTGCTGATAAAATTCAATCGCTTGCTCGTACTTGCCCAGGTATTCGTAAGTATTGCCCAAACTTCCTAAGCAAATCCCTTCCCCAGTGCGATCGCCTATTTTCCTGGTGAGACTCAACCACTGCTGATAAAATTCAATCGCTCGCTGATATTTGCCCAGTGATTGGTAAGCGTTACCCAACCCAGATAAAGATTTCGCTTCCCCGAAGCGATCGCCTATTTCTCTAGCTGTATCCAACCACTGCTGATAAAACTCAATTGCTAGCTGGTACTCGCCTCTTGACTGGTAAGCATTGCCCAAACTTCCTAAACAAATGACTTCCTCATTGGGTTGGCAAAGCCTTTCCTCTGGAGAATCGCCTATTTCTCTGGCTTTTTCTAAGCACTGCTCTTCAAACTCAATGAACTCAATGTGATTTAGGCTCTCGGATTTAATTACTTCTGTCATTCTCTATAGGAAACGAAATTTTTGGTCGATCGGCTGTTGATTATACAATTTTCTGTACCTTCAGCACACGAGAAGTGGAACTTATAAGCCAATACGCTTAGTACAGTTTTGCGTAAAAGATAGCGTTTTTTATTGTAAACCGACGCATTGGCATTGTAAACCGACGCATTGGCATTGTAAGCTGACGCATTGGCATTGTAAATCGACGCATTAGCATTGTAAGCTGACGCATTGGCATTGTAAGCCGACGCATTGGCATTGCAGGGTATTGCTAAATTTCATTCACTACGAATTCATGAGATGCTGTACTTAGTGTTAGCGATATTTTGTACCGGAAGATTCCTTAACCCACGTCATAAAAAGTCACTCATTCAAAAGTCAAAAACTAGAACCCCACCAGTCGCTTCTCTAAAAGACGCTGCGCGTAGCTTGCTTCCCCAAAGGGGTACGCTCAAAGTCAAAAGTTAGAAGTCAAAAGTCAAAAATAATTAATTTTGACTTTTGACCTTTAACTTTTGACTTAAGAGAAGGGGTGGGGGCTTGTAACCAATTGCGTACTTACCTCGGCTTACTTCGACTACGCCCTTCTCTACCGGGTAACAAGCGCACGAATATACTATGCTGATAAATTCAGGTTTCTAAAAAGATACAGCGTATTTCAGGTAAATGAAGTACATGGGTAGTGGCACAGCCATGTTCCCTACGATTATCTGTACCTCACCTTGGCGTAGCCCAAGGTAGAGAAGTTGCAATCTGCTGTATAAGAAAAACCAAATCAATCAGCAGCAGTATAATCAGGCAATACCTTGAGTTGTAAACTAACGGCATTTAGATAATTTTGGTCGTTTAAAGCTTGTGATGGTAATTTATCTGCATTAACAGCAGCCTTCACCAAATCTTTTGCAATAATATTTCTGTTCTGAGTTTCAAATACTAGCTTTTCTCCACTAGGAATACCGTGCTGTTTCAAACCTCCCTGATAAGCAAAAGTTACCAGATTGAAAGGCTGGAGATAATTCACAGAAGTAGAGTTACTGGATAAATTGTTAGAGTTAATAGCTATTTCACTACTCTTGGTAGCAGCGGTTTGAGCGCCAGCGATTCCAGGTACAAGAGTAATAGAAGCAAGAATCAGTGCAGAATTTATTAAAGTAATAGGTTTCATAAGGTTATTTTTAGGTTAAATGCGATCGGTGTTCTTTATTAATAGAGTCCTCTTTATTATTAATCTCAGCTTCCTTCAGTCAGGTCACCTGATCGGTTGATATCTGACTCACCCAAAAGGATGAACTAGTTGAGCGACACAAAGAGCAATGGAGACTCCGTTAAGCCCAGACACAGAACAGATTGGTTGAAATATTCAAGTACTTAACTGAGGTGAGTTGAACATTTATGCAATTTTTAATTCGCTAGGACTTATGCATTCACAGGAAATACGTAAGGATTCAGGTGTTTGAAACCCAGTCACAGAGCCAGTTTAAAATTCGACTTTGACTTATTAACATACCTTTAGTCGCAATAAGACACGAAAAAATAGTCCTTATGCAATTCTTATTGAGAATATAAATTTGTGGCTAATCCTCCGAAAGTATTATCAGTAAACGATTGTAGAGATTTTGGTATGACCTAAATCCTTACGGAAATACTAAATATGGATGATTTGAAAAACCACATCTGTCGTAGGGGCAATTCATGAATTGCCCCAACAGCGCGGGTCTATTTACTATCAAAAGGATTCATTGTAGGATGCGTTACTTACAGCTATTTTCAGGTAAATAGACCATGCGGTAGGGGCACAGCATTGCTGTGCCCCTACGACAGATGTGGTTCAAATACATAAAAACTGCTGTAAGATGAAGGCGTGAGGAAAAAACTCACGCCTTTTTATTTAAACTTTTTTCCCCCAGGCTGCTAAAAGTTCCAGAATAACTCCATTTGTCCAGCCGAAGCCAACTTCATTAGAACTATATCCAAAGCAGATTTCGTCGGAAACGTTGGCAGAACACCGTTCAACATCATATTTCTCAACTAGTGTATTGTGACGCCCAAATTCCTTAATCACCATAGCCAAGAATTTGTTAGCAATGCGATCGCCTTCTGTATGATACCCATAGCGGTGAAGTCCCTGGACAGCAATTAATGTCAGTGGTGCCCAGCCGAAGGGTGCATCCCACTGGTTACCCGTGACACGAGTACTAGTAAAAATTCCGCCTGGGGCTTCAAATAAAGAGAGATTTTCCACGACACGTTTAGCTTGGGTTGGTGAAGCAATTCCCAGCCACAAGGGATAGAAGGTGGTAGCAAATTCGTAACGGCGGCGTTTTCCACTCTGGAAGTGATAATCCAGATATAGTCCCTGTTCTTCATCCCAGAGAAACTGATCGATGCGATCGCGACGGATATCTGCGCGATTGCTCCATTTTTGTTCCAATTGTTCGTTCCCCAGAATATGCTTAATTTGCGCCATGTCTTGTTCTACCTGATACAGTAAACTGTTGAGGCACACAGGAGCGTAGTGGAGAATATCAGCACTGAAAGGGCCAAATCGGTTAGTGATATCAAAACCAGACTCGCGCATGGTGCGATCGCCTTTGTAAAATAGCTTGGTCAGTTGGTCAGTTTCCTGGTTGTAATAAAGACTAACGTCATAATCCTCAACTTCAAAAGTTTTATAATACTCCTTGACGCGATCGTAGTGGCTTCTTCCCTGCTCATCTAGCTCGGAGAACACAACTTCTGGCGCGGGACCTTCCCCAAGAGCATAAAATCTAGATAAGCCTGTTGCGGAATTCAGGTGAGGCGGTACTACCCAGTAATAGTAAAACTGTTCTAAAAGCGGTACGATTGACCTTAACCACTCTTCATCCTGGGTGTGCTGGAATAATGCCAAAACCATCATGCTGAGGACGGGGGGCTGCGATCGCGACAGCATATAAGTCCGGTTGGAATTGAGAATGATCCCGTAATTTTGCACCTGGTATAGCAGTTGGTCTACTTGGCTTTGCGCTAGCTCCAATTCCCCATCGTGCAAAAGTCCCAGTAAGATAAAGTAGCTGTCCCAGCCATACATTTCATTAAAGCGACCACCTGGTACGACATAAGGTCCTGGTAGATATAGTAACCCATGCTGTTTAATCGCCTCGACTTCAGGTGGCAAAGTGCGAACTTCCAGCTGTTGCATATCCTTTAGAGATAGCGAGCGCTCCAACACAGTCTGAATATTGGGACAATCTTCTAAGGGAGAAATGTAGACAATCCAAGGAGTGTCTGTTTTATGGTCTAGCTTGATATCCTTTGCAGATTGTAATAAGTGTTCGTGCGATCGCGTTAAGGTTTTCCAGGTTTTTTTGATATGCGATCGTACAGCGTCAATCTGGGCGGTGGTAAGTGCTGGTGGAGTGTCGGTGTAAGCTGGAGTGGTCATAATTGCATCTCAAAATTCAAAATGGGGGCTGGAGAGACTAAGGACTAGCAGCAGGGAATAGCGCTGTCAAGGTGAGTTTTGATGAGATGAGACTGCAATTTCTATTTCATTACTAACTCAGAACTCAGAATTTCAGAATTCTAAAAGGACAAGTGAAGATTTGAGTTGAACAAATATGAAATTCAATCTACATCTCACCTTGACACTGGCTAGATCAAGAAGCAAAAAAGTAAGGCAGAAGAGTTTTCCCCTCTGCCCTTTTTACTCTTACCCTCTACCTCTTTTGCCCCATGCTTGTTAGTCACTGATTAACAATGCAACTGGAAAATGGGCGAGGGCTGCTGCGATAGATAATGTTTCTGTAGCTTGTAGGGATTGCTGAGTTAAAACGTTTTTCCAGGTGTGGGAAGTTCCATCGGGTAATTGCAGGTGCGTATCTTGCCAAACTGACTCGCCCAAGGGATTATCTCCAGGCTGGATGAGGCTAGTTAAAAAGCGAGGCGCGATCGCGATCGCTGTTTGATTCCCCTCCCGCCGCGCAAAGGCGATAATGTGATTGGCGTAGGTTCCTTGAACTTCTAGTGGCAAATAGTCACCGTCCTGGAATAATGAAACATAGTTTGTTCGAGCTTGGAGTAATTGAGTCGTTAAAAACAGTTTGATTCTGCCGTCTGTTTTCTGGCTTAGTAACTCCTGAATTAGTCCCAGAATATCTGTTTTTGCCTGCTCGCGGATGGCGCTTAAGTAAGTACGTCGCTGTTCAAAATCCACGGGACGGCGATTGTCTGGATCGACTAGGCTTAGTTCCCAAAGTTCTGTTCCTTGGTAAAAGTCGGGTACACCTGGCACAGTAATCTTCAGGAGAGTTTGGGAAAGGGAATTGAAAATACCATAGGCTGCAATCCGCTGTTGAAAGGGACGAAAGGCTTCTAGAAATTCCCCGGAGATCGAAGGGTCGAGTACCTTATCAATAAAGGAGGTACAAGCTTCTTCATACCTGGTATCAGGTCGCAACCATGCTGTATGGACTTTCGCTTCTCTAATTGCCTTAATTATATAGTCTTTCACCCGTTCCATGAAGGATGCATATTCATCTTCTGCAAAGGGAAATGCCCCTACTAGAGTTTGATAGATAAAATACTCATCGTTGCGATCAGGCATAGCAAACCCGTGGCGTACACCGTAGGGGTTGGTGAAGCCATCGCTACGATGTCCTTGATTCATGGCACTCCAAGTATTTACCTGCTGCTCCCACTCATCAGGGATTTCTGAGAGGACATTCAACCTGGCGCGCACATCTTCGCCGCGTTTGGTGTCGTGGGTGGCTGTGGTGTTCATTGTGTGAGGCCAGGTTGCTTGGTGCTGTTGGTTAAAGGCATGAAATTTGGCTACTGAAATCCCAAAATGACCAGGATTACCTCCAACTTCATTCAGCGAAAGCAAGCGATTGTAAACATATAACGTGGTGTCTTCTACGCCTTTTGCCATCAAAGGCCCGCTGTATTGCTGCATCCGCAAGACAAAATATATCCACTGTTCACGCTCTGTTTGAGTAAGAGAATTATCAAACTCTAGCAGCATTAACTTTTCAATAAAGTTCAATTCATGATATAACAGGGGCGTTTGTTCTTTGGCTTGGTCAATTACTTCTTGAATGGTAGCGCGATCGCTATCTCCAATTCCATCGGGTGTAATGTATGTCCGGTAAATCGGGAACTGTGTTAAAACTTCGGCGATCGCTCTTTTTAATCCATTCAGCGTAAAATCATTACCATAACGATATTTGCTAGAAATATTCTTTAACAAAAGAGCCAGATTGTCAATATCACCTGCTAAGTTCTTTTCCAGGATCAGGTGCTTTTTATCCTTCACTACCGATGCATAATCTACTCTTGAGCCGATAAAGTTCTGGTATATTTTATCGAACTGCGATTTATTTTCCGTTTGACAAAATACGCCATTTACATAGTTCAAAAAGTCATATCCAGATGTACCTTCAATTTTCCAATTTTCCGGTAAATCTTCGGTCATTTCTAAAATCTTCTCAACGGTGATATAAACATCACCCGTCTTTTCCCGTAGCCTTTCTAGATACTGGATTGGGTTATAAAGTCCATCAATATGATCGACGCGTAAACCTGTAAATATCCCTTCTTCAACCAGCTTTTGAATTAGGCTGTGAGTATTATTAAAAACTCGCAGTTCTTCAACTTTAACGGAAATCAGTTCATTGACAGTAAAGAAACGGCGGTAATTCATTTCCTCTGCCCCAACTTTCCAATAGGAGAGACGGTAAAATTGGTCATTCAGTAAATCATCTAGCAGGTTAAAGCTTTCTGAATTGCCTGGTTCTCCATTGAAAGTTTGGATATTTTCGTCGATAAACTCGCGGATAGTATCATTTGTGGTGTAGAGTTCCCAAACCAATCCTTTAATAAATGCAATTTGGTCTTGTCGCTGTTTTCCCGCAACCTCTGAGGGAACATTTTTGAGAATGTAGAGAATCCCCAATAGCTTAATAAAATCGGGGTGATTGCGTCCCAGTGTGCGCGTGAGTTTACCCAGATTCTGAGTGATAACTTTTGTGTAAGACTCTAACCGCAACGGCAGTTTCAAGCTGTAATAGTTTACAGTTAAACCGTTTTGTTCATATTGCAGTTGAATATTTCCGTTTTCCAAGGATACACCGTAGAAATCTCCCAATAGCGGCGCTAGGATTCGCTCTTGGCGATCGCCAAAGGGAGCATTCCAAGAAAGGTCAAAGTAGTCGGTATAGCTGGAATCTGGCCCGTATTCTAAGATATCTATCAAGTAAGGGTTTTCGCTGGTATAGGCCATGTGGTTGGGCACAATATCTTGTAACCAGCCCATACCAAGAGATTGAATTTCACCAACCAATGTATCAAAGGACTCATTAGTTCCCAGTTCTGGGTTAAGTTGATTGGCATCTACTATATCGTAGCCATGCGTACTCCCGGATCGTGCTTTGAAAATGGGGGAAGCATATAAATCGGAAATACCTAAATCCGCCAAATAAGCTGCGATCGCTTTAGCGTTGTCAAAGCCAAACTCAGGTGTAAACTGAATTCGATAAGTTGCGGTAGGAATTCGCATAAGTTTGTTGTTTCTAGTGGCAGGTGGGGAGTAGGGAGTGGGGAGTGAGGGGATGAGGAGCTTATATCATGTTCGCTTGATTGCTTATTAAACCCGAAGAACCCCAAAGAGCCAAAGCTGTGCTTTGTCTCCCCTCCCCGCAAGCGGGGAGGGGTTGGGGGTGGGGTTCTTTTTTTATGGGTAATTTAGCGGACATGATATTACTTGCAGGAATTTGAACCTTTTAGCTTGAACGTTGAGCCTTTTTGCTCGAATGTTGAACCTTTTAGCTCGAACGTTGAGCCTTTTTGCTCGAACGTTGAGCCTTTTTGCTCGAACGTTGAGCCTTTTTGCTGGAACATTGAGGTTATGAGGCTGAAACTTTAAGTTCTAACTCTCTCCCTCATCCTTTTTCATAGAGTACTAAACTAGTGGGTTGCAATTTTACTTCTTGGCCCACAGACAGATGTTCAGCGGCTTCAGAACCATGCCCAGACCATGAGGTATCTGCTGAGTCTAATAGTTTATGAGCATTTTGCTCAAATGGCAAAGCCACCGTTACTGAAGACGAATTGAAATTCATCACAAAAATTAGTTCACTTGATTCGCACCAACGACGCACGATAACCAACTCCTTGTCTTTATCGTTAGTCGCTTCGATGGAGTTACGCTCTTGATTCAAAAGTGCTGGATGCGTCTTGCGGAAATTAATTAACTGGCGATACCAATCCCAGAGAACTTTGTGCTTACCCTCATTGCGTAATTCCCAGTTGAGTTTAGACTTTAAGAAAGTTTCTGCCGATTCCGGATCTGGGGGATCATCTGCGTAGTGAAATGCTTCAAATTCTTGTTTGCGTCCAGCTCGAACCATTTGAATTAAATCAGGATCGGAGTGACTGACAAAGTAAATGAAGGGTGCTGTTTCCCCGTATTCCTCTCCCATGAATAACAAGGGCAAGTAAGGCGACAGCAGCACAGCGCCAGCAGCTAATTTTAATCCTTCAAAAGAGACTCGCTGGCTGAGGCGTTCTCCTTTCATTTGATTGCCGATTTGGTCGTGATTCTGAATGCAGACTGAAAACTGTGATAAAGGGCGATCGCGGCAAGATACGCCATGAAATCGCTTGCGGTGTGGTGCGTACTTCCAATCGTAGATAAAAGTATCTTCATAAGCTTTCGCCAACTGAGCAGTTTGCCCAAAGTCTTGATAATATCCTTGGCGATCGCCTGTTAAAAGTGCGTGTAATGCATGGTGAAAATCATCACTCCACTGGGCATCAAGTCCGTACCCACCCAATTCTGCCGGACGAATCATTTGTGGATTATTCAAGTCACTTTCGGCAATTAGATGGCGTTTCCATTTTTGCCCTTGTTGGGAAAAATGATGAACAGCTTCCGCCAATTCCCACAAAAAATGCTTGGCTCCCAAATCGTAAATTGCTTGAGTGGCATCCAGCCGCAATGCATCCATGTGGAACTCGCCCAACCAATACAGCGCATTTTGGATGAAATAGTTTCGCACGCCCTGACTATAGGCATCGTCGAAATTCATCGCATCGCCCCACGGCGTTTTATAGGTTTTAGTAAAGTAGGGCGCGAACTGACTCATATAGTTGCCTTCTGGCCCAAAGTGGTTATACACCACATCCAGCACTACAGCAATCTCATTTTGGTGACAAGCATTTACCAGTTGCTTAAGTTCGGCTGGGCTACCGTAGGAATTTTGGACAGCAAAAGGGTAAACGCCATCATAACCCCAATTGCGATATGTCAGAGAAGCCTCAATATGGGTGTCTCCCGGAAACTGAGCGATCGGCATGATTTCAATGGCGTTAATTCCCAGTTCCCTCAGTTCCGGTAAACGGGGAATAATGGCGGTGAAATTTCCTTCAGGCGTGAATGTGCCAACGTGGAGTTCATAGAAAATCATCGACTCCACAGCAACGCCAGTCCACCCTTCATCCGTCCACTCAAACTCGTGATCGACAATTTGAGATGGCCCATGTACCCCTTCTGGTTGATACTGCGACGCCGGATCAGCAAAGGTGTCTTGCCCATTTAAGACATACTGATAAAGCGTACCCGGATATACATCGTTGACTTTCGTGTGCCAGTATCCCTCAGACTGAGGCTTGAGAGGAATTAACTGCTGTTCTGGCGTCATAATTTTTACAGTAACGCTATCTAATAGCGGAGACCAAACTGTAAATTCACACTCTCCGTTACCCAAGTAGTTAGCACCAATTCTCACGCAGTATCCTCCGATCAGTTCAGTGTGTTGTGCCGATTTGTGGCGCGGTGGCGTACCCGCCCTTTCCGGTGGCGATAAGCGAAGCTTAAGCCTTCTCCTTCTCCCAAAGGGAGAGGCTACGCCAATAGAGACGCTAGCGCGAACGGCTATCGCAAATGTCATTGATTGCACAATATTTACAAACACGCCAGATAGCATAATGGTTGGTCTTGCAGACTTTTTACTAGCACCTGGAGGCGGATTTTTTACCAGAATAAATTCTGTCTAATGACCAAAGAGGCAGGGGAGCAGGGGGCAAGGGGCAGGGGGAGAAAGATGCTGGAATTCGCTAGCAGTCAGGAGTTACGAGCTAATAAATGTATTTATGCTCAAGGGAAAAATATTTATTTTGAACACAAAGTGCAACGATAAATAATGCGTATTTGTCTCAAAGCCAATACATTTCCCTGCTCCCAGCAAGAACTGCTTGCTGCCTCAGACTGGGAATATCCTCACCTGTACTACCTACGGCTTGCAGCTATTATCCACACAGTATGCCGATTCATAGGTATTAGAACGCTTGCCAAAAATTGCATAACGATTATCGCGGATTTGTTCGTAAAAGCGATCGCCTGCCCATTTCATCCCCGGTAAGGCTCGATAAGTGTCTACAAATATACTTCCTGCTGGCAATAACCGCCCAATTTCTTCAGCGGCGTTACTACCTTGCCAACGTCTTTGAGGTTCATTGCCATCAATTAAAATCATCCCCTGTTCACAGTCTTGGGCTGTAATTCCCCACTTTAAAAGTGTCTGCTCATCTTGCATAGGAGCGTAGCGAAACAGCTTTCCTTGGTCTAAGGTTTCTAGCGTTCGCACTAAGGTAACGCAGAGATTACAATTTCCGTCGTAGATTACGTAGTAATTCATAAAAATAACGGCTCTTTGGCAATTGACTTGTCAGATGTATCTAAATACAACTTTGGTATTCTAACTTAGAAAACCGTGGCGATCGCTCTGAACTGACTGAAGCAGTGCTAAGTAATCCGATTCACCTCAGCCAAAACAAAATTTCATTTGTTAAATATGTATAATGTCATCTAGTTTAAGTTGTAAATTTGGCAAAAGTTCAGAAAAAATAGTATCTCCTAAGCGATATTGTTCCTGCTGGTACACACCGTTAACCAACTGACAAACGGTGAATGTGGGTTGTTTGGGATTACCGATAAATTGCAAACCACCTAAGCCACGAAAGTCCACAATCCAATATTCTGGAATGTTAAAAAAAGCGTATTCTTCCACTTTCCTGGCATAATCATCTTGCCAATTAGTACTCACAACTTCAGCAACAAGTTTGATTGTACTGCCGTTACAAATAATAGGTTCTTTTTGCCATAGCGGTTCTTTACTAAGTTCGGCTTTATCTAAAACAATTACATCAGGACGCAGCGCTGTGGCTTCAGCAGCAGGTGGTTTTATCAGACAAGTTTTTGGAATTAGCCAGTTGAAATTAGAATTAAAAATTTCGACATAGATTCTACCAGCAATACTACCTGCAACAGCTTCGTGTGGCCCTGTAGGTTCCATGTCTCTTAGTTGTCCGTCGATTAGTTCGTAGCGTGTACTGTCACCATATTGAGCTATAAATTCCTCAAAGGTAAGTAGTTTGGGTGAGGTGTAGGTCATAGGTCTTGTTTTGACTTGACGTAGGCTTATTCTAGCGGCTGCTGTTGCAAAGTACAGCAAGCAATAAGAGTTTTAGAGAATTATTACGTAAGTCCCATACACTATATAGCAATCCGATTTGATTCCTGAATTACTCGTGAAGACCGGGGACTGGGGAACTCGGGGCCCCCACGGAGTGGGGATTAGGGGCATGGGGACTGGAAATAACTTGTACAATAACTCTCCTCTGCTTCGCTGCCTAGAACTGCACAAGCTCCATCGAGATGTGGTGAGAAATCCGGGATAAGTTTGCCTACTTTTAACAAGGCGGCCGTCGCATTCACAATGCAAGTCGTCGCATTCACAATGCAAGTCGTCGCATTCATAATGCAAGTCGTCGCATTCAAAATGTAAGTCGTCGCATCACAATGCAAGAGGTTACATTTAGATAGACTAAAGGGCTTGTTCTCAAACATCACCCCCAGTTTGCAGTTATCATGCTTTTGGGATGGTATTCGATAGTTTTTTTGATTAATGAGAAAATATTCATGAGATACAAACTGTTAGGCAAAAGCGGATTAAGAGTCTCTGAACTCTCATTGGGAACCATGACCTTTGGTGAAGATTGGGGTTGGGGTGCATCTGCTGACGAAAGTCGTAAAATCTTTGATACCTATGTAGAAGCAGGGGGCAATTTCATTGATACCGCCAACGGTTATACCGATGGTAGCAGTGAAAAAATTGTCGGTGAGTTAATCGCTAAACAACGGGAACGCTTTGTAGTTGCTACAAAATATTCCTTTCCCTTGCAGATGAATGCTAAGACGGGCGACCCTAACGCCAGTGGAAATCATCGCAAGAACTTAGTCCAGTCTTTAGAAGGTAGCTTGAAACGGCTGAATACCGATTATATTGATTTATTCTGGTTACACGCTTGGGATTTCACAACACCCATTGAAGAAGTATTGCGATCGCTTGATGATGTAGTCCGTCAAGGTAAGGTACTTTACATCGGCATTTCTGACACACCCGCTTGGATTGTTTCCCAAGCAAATACTATCGCTAAATACCAAGAATGGACGCAGTTTGTCGCCCTGCAAATTGAGTATAGTTTGATTCAGCGGACACCAGAACGTGATTTATTACCGATGGCCAAAGCTTTGGATTTGGCAGTAACGCCGTGGTCGCCCTTAGGTGGTGGTGTGCTGACAGGCAAGTATAATAAGCCTTCTCAAGAAGGCGGTGAACAAGGGCGATTTAAAACTACGGGGGGAGAGATTTCCGAGAAGAATTTAGTGATCGCTGAAGTTGTCAGCCAAGTTGCAACAGAAATTGGACACACACCTTCACAGGTAGCATTAGCTTGGTTACGCGCTCAAAGTGGCGTGATTATTCCAATCATTGGGGCACGTAAATTAACGCAGTTTCAAGATAACTTAGCTTCTTTAGAAGTCACCCTCTCCCCAGAACATTTGCAACGTCTAAATGAAGTGAGTCAAATTGAATTAGGTTTTCCCCATGACTTTTTGCACAATGATGTAATTCGCGATCGGCTTTTCGGTGGTACATTTAACACCATAGACAACCATCGCACTTAACCCGATAATTATGTAAAGTAACACATTCAGCCGTTAATTCAATCTCTCGTCAGAGAGTTTCGCACAGCCAAGCAGTATCTGTAAAGTTAGATATAAAAGGCATTAACGTAAGAACCATGAGCGACAACACCATTTCATCACGTCTGTACCCTACCCGCATTGACATTCCTGCCGAAGCACGAGTGCAAATCGTGGTACTTCTCAACCAAACCTTAGCAGCTACTTTGGATCTGAAAACCCAGACAAAGCAAGCGCACTGGAATGTTAAAGGAACTGATTTCTTCCAGCTACACGAATTATTTGATGAAATTGCTGGTGAATTGGAAGAGTACATCGATATGGTAGCTGAACGCGTCACAGCTTTAGGCGGATACGCTTTCGGAACAGCCCGTGCTGCTGCTGATAATTCGATTTTGCCAGAATATCCCTTTGATATTTTGGATGGCAAAGACCATGTGATAGCTTTAGCAGATCGCTTTGCACCCTATGCTAAACATCTTCGAGAAGCGATCAATAAAACTGATGAATTAGGCGACCTCGATACCGCTGACCTTTACACCGAAATTTCCCGCACCATTGACAAACGACTCTGGTTCTTAGAAGCTCATCTGCAAGTAGCAGAAATTAAGGCAGAGAATAACAAAGCGGGTATTACTCAAACTCAAAAGATACCTGCTGGTGTAAATTAAGCACTTCTGAGAGACACTATATTTAATAGGTAATAGGGTGCGTTAAGCTTTAGCCTAACGCACTATTTTATATAGTGGTACGTTAGGCGCTTTAATTATATTTTTTGTGACAAACTATATCAAAATATGCGTTTAACACACCCTACTAGCGTGACTTATTGAATAAATATAAAATTTTATTGTTCAATGATTTAAATGAAAATTTCACAGTATCTTTTTGGTAAGTACCCCACTTTTAAGTGCGTACTTTTCATTTTATATGTATATGTTTTATTATTTAAATAGTTCAAAAGTAATTCAAAATTCGTAATCACCTATGCCCCACTACGCTAAATAAATTCGTAATACTTGCCATTCGTGTAGCGTCTCGTAGAGAAGGCGAGAAGCAAGCTACGTAATTCGTAATTAAATACTTAATTTTTTGACACTCAAACTAATTAACAGCGAGGTAAATCTATGTCTCAAAATACAATTAGCCACCTAATTCACGATCGCAATGCCCGTGGTCACGTTAAAATGGGCTGGCTCGATACTTATCACACATTTTCTTTTGGTAGTTTTTACGATCCTAACCGCATGGGATTTCGCTCTCTGCGGGTAATTAACGACGATCGCATCACCCCTGGTGTTGGATTCCCTACCCACGGCCATCGTGACATGGAAATCCTCACTTATGTCCTAGAAGGTGCAGTAGAGCATAAAGATAGCTTGGGTACAGGGTCGATAATTCGTCCCGGTGATGTACAGATCATGAGTGCTGGTACTGGAATCAGCCACAGCGAATCTAATCCCTCACCAACTGAACCACTGCATTTGCTACAAATCTGGATTCTTCCCGATCAAGAAGGCTTGACACCAAGATATGAACAAAAAGCTTTTCCTCTAGAAGAAAAGCGTGGCAAACTTCGTTTAATTGCTGCTAAAGATGGGCGCGATGGTGCTCTGACAATTCACCAAGATGTTGATTTATACACATCTGTTTTAGAAGATGGTGATGTTGTTAATTATCAAGTCAAACCCGGTCGCTATGCCTGGTTACAAATAGCCCAAGGTATAGTTAACTTAAATGGTGAAGAACTCAGAGCAGGCGATGGAGTGCAAATCAACGGTGAAGAACAGCTAGAAATTAGCACCAATATCGGCGGCGAAATCTTGCTTTTCGATTTAGGCTAATTCTTTTCTCTAGTAAAAGGCTCATTTAGATGAGCCTTTTACTCAGAATATTACGTTTACGAATTAAGTATGTTTGCGTGTTCCGTGAAAGCAAAGAAAATCACTGGAAACGCTAGTAGCATAAATGCGATTGCCACCAGCGAAAGTGGTTTGTGGCAATATGAATGCATTAGGGATTGGACTTTGGACAAATAGAAGGTGATTGATGACAAGGGATTCTTCAAAAAGGGCGATCGCGGAACATAAACTGTGCAATCTTTGCCCCCAACTGAGGGCTATTTTTAGACATCATTATGAAAATTAGCAATTTGTTAATCTTTGTGCCACCGCGTCTATGTGTCGCCACCATTGAGTCCCACCAGCCCAAATACGCGAAGGTAAATGTCCTACAGGAGATGAACTTTGAAAAAAGAATTGCCATTGGGGAGGAGAATTGGCATTATATAAATGCCAACCAACGGCACTACAAAATCTGACATAATCACAGTCAAGACTTTCGTAGATTTGTTTCTGCACACTAAAACCAAAATGCCCTTGACTGTATTTAATCCACAATTGGTCAATTATCAGTAAATCTTCACAGGGTAGCTTGGCAATATCACTCATGAATAGATAACTACCAGTTGGTTTAAAGATAGCTTGACACATCAATACCCAAGTTTCTTCATCTGCTAAGTGCCATTGTTTGGTAGCGAGTAAATCGCGCAGTCGATGATAGTCAACTCCTACTTCAGAATGCAGCTTATTAACTGACTGTTGTGGAACGATGTGGTCACAGAAATTTAATGCTTGCAAAACTTCCGTCGCTGATTTGTAACGTTGCGAGGTGGCATTTTGCAGCAGCTTGTCCAGAATTGTGCCGAGTTTTGGACTGATAGTATTCCCTGGTAATAGATAATCACGCCAGACCCAGCGATCGCAAGTCACATCAAACAAATCAAAAGGGGAAATATCAGTTAATAAATGAATGCAGGTGACACCTAAACTGTAAAGGTCACTGGCTGGTATTGCTTTTCCCCTAGTTTGTTCAGGAGCGATATATTCTGGACTACCTACAGTAGTTCCTGTTTGTAGTAAAGCTGTAGCGGTGATATGTTTGGCAACACCAAAATCAATTAAGATTAATTTACCCTGGACAGAACTACGAATAATATTTGCTGGTTTGATATCCCGGTGAATAATTTGCAAGTCATGAATAAATTGCAACACTGGCAATAATTCTTTGAGTATTTGCTGGATTTTTTGTTCGTTAAAGACTCCATTTTCTTGCAATTCTTCTTTGAGCGTCTGTCCTGGAATCCATTCTTCCACTAGATACAGACGATTTTCCTGTTCAAAATACCCCAGCAGTTTTGGGATTTGTGGATGTTGCAACTCATCAAGACGCATTGCTTCCTGACGAAATAATTTCATTGCTTGATAGGAGTTGCGACCAGATGAAGCAGGAAAATTAAATTGTTTGATGATGCATTTAGGTTGGGAGGGAAATTGCTCATCCACAGCTAAGAATGTTATGCCAAACCCACCATGCCCAACTTGTCGCCATAAATGATAACGGTGATTGAGCAGAAGTTGTTCGCCACATTTGAGACAAACTTTAGTTGTCTGGGGGTTGTGGCTATATAAACAGCCAATATTAGGACAGAGTTTCATAACCCGCTGTTTTCTTGGGATAGTCCATCATAATCTCTGTCTGAAAAAATCCAGTTTAATTTCAGCGATCGCAATTTCCAACAACCAAGGCACAATTCTAAAAAACTGGTGAACGAGTATCAAAGACTCTTTAATGGAGTTCAGAACCTCTTTAATGAGTATCAAAGACTCATTAATGAAGCTCAAAGGCTCTTTAATGAAGCTCAAAGACTCTTTAATGGAGTTCAGAACCTCTTTAATGAGTATCAAAGACTCATTAATGAAGCTCAAAGGCTCATTAATGGAGTTCAGAACCTCTTTAATGAGTATCAAAGGCTCATTAATGGAGTTCAAAGACTCGTGGATAAATCAACTTAACGCAAAAGAGGCGATCGCTTACACCAATTCTTTAAAATAGGCGATCGCTGCCAACCTGCAAAGCCAAATTCAATTTTGACTTTGTTAATTACGTTAGCGTAGCGTTAACGAGTCCGCGAGCGTCACTACGAATTACGAATTACGAATTAAATCTTCCACTCTGGCTAGAGCTTGGCTCACTTTTTCAGCATCAGGAGATTGGATACGCTGCAACATCTCCAAAGCGGGCTGCAAATAATCTAGCGCTTGATTATACTCACCCAGTTGTTCTGCTATATGCCCTAACCACCATAATGTCATTGCCTTAATTTTGATATGACCGATTTGTTCAGTGATGGCAAGGGATTGTTGAAAAAGGGCGATCGCTTCTTCTATTTCTCCACTATTAGCTTTGATTATCCCCAATTGGTTCAACGTCGATGCCTGACCTAGAACATAGCCGATTTGTTCACTGAAGGCAAGGGATTGTTGATAAAGGGTGATGGCTTGTTCTATTTCTCCGCTATTGGCTTTGATTACCCCCATTTCGTGTAACGTCTTCGCCTTGCCTTGGACATCACCAATTTGTTCACTGAAGGCAAGGGATTGTTGATAAAGAGTGATCGCTTGTTCTATTTCTCCGCTATTGGCTTTGAGTATCCCCAAACAGTTCAACGTCGCCGCCTTGCCTTGGACATCGCCGATTTGTTCTTTGATGGCAAGGGATTGTTGATAAAGGGCGATCGCTCCTTCTATTTCTCCTTTATTGGCTTTTAGTCTCCCCATTTCGTGTAAAGTCGCCGCCTTGAGTAAAACATCGCCGATTTGTTGACTGAAGGCAAGGGATTGTTCAAAAAGAGCGTTCGCTTCTTCTATTTCTCCTCTATCAGCCTTGATCGTTCCCAAGTTGTGTGACATTGCCGCCTGACCTCTGACATAACCGATTTGTTTTGCCAGAGCAAAAGATTGTTTAAAAAGGGTGATCGCTTCTTCTATCTCTCCTCTATTGCCTTTGAGATGCGCCAAGTTGCTTAACGTCGCAGCCTTAAGTTGGACATCACCAATTTGTTCACTCAAGGCAAGGGATTGTTGATAAAGGGTGATCGCTTCTTCTATTTTTCCGCTACGGGCTTTCGTCATTCCCAAGTTATGCAACGTTACCGCCTGACCTTGGACATCGCCGATTTGTTCCCTGAGGGTAAGGGATTGTTCATAATGGGCGATTGCTTCTTCTGTTTCTCCTCTATTGTCTTTAAGCAGTCCCAAGCTGTTCAATGTCAACGCCTGACCTTGGACATCACCGATTTGTTCATTGAGAGCAAGGGATTGTTGATAAAAGGTGATCGCTTCTTCTATTTCTCCTCTATTGGCTTTAAGCACTCCCAAGTTGTGAATAATTGCTGCTTTTACTGTTTTGTCTTCTGCTGGACAGCTATTTAGGGCTTGTTGATAATGCTCTTGGGCTTTACTCACTTCACCCAGCTGTTCTTCAGAGCAAGTTAACTCATATAATACTAAGTAATTTTCAGCAAGTTGTAGGGTTGATTTGCACAGTTGAACAGCTTCTCGAAATTGGCTTTGATTTCTCCAGTGCCTTGCTAATCTCTGTGCTATTTCTACAGCAATCTTGTCTACCTTCCC
Source organism: Nostoc sp. (assembly GCF_036916575.1). Lineage (GTDB taxonomy): Bacteria > Cyanobacteriota > Cyanobacteriia > Cyanobacteriales > Nostocaceae > Nostoc. The sequence goes on along the minus strand of NZ_JBALGC010000078.1, from coordinate 23,667 downwards.
TCGTAGCGCCAGCCGATGAATTTCTAACCGTTGTTCCTCAATTGCCGTTTCCACTTCTTCCCGCGAGAGACGATACAACACCTCAGCCGCTTGCTTATGCAAAGCTTCCTCATCTTCTGGTAAATGCACAGGCAAAATGCGCGGCACTCGTAACGCCTGATCGTGGCTGACTTCCAACAGTCCCAATGCCACTGCCCGATTAATATAATGTTCCAAATTAGGGATATTCTCACAAACTGCGGCTAAAGCTTCCCTTGGTACTGGCAACTCAAACACCAATCCCCGTGACAACATCTCCCGCATAGTTTTATCCATTTGTTGCAGCAGCACCTCTGCTAAAACTTGCTCTCGCAACTCCACCGGATCTGCTGCTAACCGATTTAAAATTGCTGCCACATCAACAGTTGTATTTTGCAGAATCTTATCCAACCATTCCAGCAAGCGGGGATTACCATCTGCTAACTTCTGCGCCTGCGATTTTAACGCCTCATCCACCTGAGATTTAGCACTAAAGGCAGTAAGGCGATCGCACTTTTTTTGCAAATCTGCGCCTTGCAGTGCATCCAACGGCTGCTTGTGGAAATACTGCAACTGAGTAAATTCAAAATCGTAACGACAGGTAATAATGATGCGGTGGGAAGTAAAATTTTCTCTAATTGCCCAAACTAAAGCTTTCATTACCTCTGCTGCTTCTGATTGCAGCACATAACTCTCATTGCGGGTTTCTAAATTCACTTCAAAATCATCCAGCACCAACAAAAATGGCTTTGCAGCATCATGCAACTGCTGAAAAACTCGCCGCAGCCGATATTTCAATTCTTCATCGTAATTTTGTAGGCTTTTGCGCTGTTCGTTGTCATCTAACTTTTCCGCCAAGCGACTCACTAAACTAGCTTCATCGATTCTCCCTACCCAGACAATGCGCTCAAAATTGGGTAGTCTGTCGCACAATCTAGCTGCTAAACTACTTTTACCCAAACCGCCCATTCCATAAATCAAGACCCCTACCCCCCCTGTGTCCCCCCCTTGGTAAGGGTGGGATAGCAAACCTTGACTCAGCACCCGTAAACAATTTTGCAATTGACGGCGACGACCAACAAAACTCTCCCGTGTCGGGACTTTGACTTTACCTGCGGGGTCTAAAAACTGGGTAGTAACAGAAGGTGGTGGTGCTGGTTTCCGTCCACGAGTCCATAAGGGTTTGACTAATGAACCTGGTAATTTGCCTGGTGCATACAACCGTAATAAATGCCAATCCCGCGCCTTGTTCTTAATTAATGCTTGGTAGGTAATAGCAAGAGCTTCGGTGATTTGCTTTCCGGCTGACAATTCTTGATACAATGCGGCTGCTGCAGATGTAGCATCAGGATCTAAAACTTTTTGACCCCAACCCAAAACCGCCTTTGCACCTGATTTGAGCAATTCTTCAGCCATTGACGGCACAGAACCGGAATTGCCTGCTTGTCCAGTGCGGCAACCAGAGAGAAAGATCAGTTTAGGCAGTCGAAATTGTAATTCTTGAGCTATATTTCCAGCACTTGCATAGAAAGCTTCACCAATTTCGGTTTCTGTAATAAAGCGGGGTTGCCCATCTTGTAAAGTAGCATGACCAGTCAAGTGTAAAACATCAAAATAATCCCCGTCGTAACCATCGACTAAATAACCTAACTCCGACAAACAACCGCTTTCTTCCACCGTCAACGCTAAAGGTTGCCGCTTTGTCGCCTCCAAAATCCGTGCTTCCTCCGCCTCAAAATCCAGTACAGGTTTGACATCCAGCGGCGAAGTTGCCATAAACAAAACTTGCAATGCTCGGTTTTCTGCTTCCCCTTCAATTGTCAATTTTTTTACCGCACCATCTGATACCCAACGCACTGGGACAATAGCCGGAACTTTCTGCACTAAAAAACTAACACCATCGTGTAGCACTTCCCAAGGCAGATGGGCAAGTTGTTCAGCAGCTGCAATCGCTAAAACAATCCCCTCTCGCCGATACTTATCTAGCAAGGTTTGCAGCCAGCGATCGCTCCCATCTAACCAGTTATACAACCGCCGTCCAGTTACGGTATAATCCTCTGGAAAAGCCGACACATAATAATCTCGCTCCGCCAACTCAATCAAGTCGGCGATTTCTTTTACAGGGAGCGATCGCTTTTCATACTTGTTTGGATTATCAATAAAGTAACGTAGCTCTACGTAATTCTCATCAACTGGTTTGAGGTCGAGGTGGAGGGTTTGCACGTTCTCAATTTTGAGACTTCAGTATTTACCCCAAGTCTACCACCCCCAATTCCGTAACAACAAACGCGATTAATCGCGTCTCTACGATTCTAAAATTTGGCGAATCTCTTCCAAGGTTGCATCCTCTAAAAGAAGTCGCCTACCATTGCGCCCGACAATCAATACTTTTTCAATTTTTTTACCAGACTGTTTGGCTTTATACTCTTGATACCACTTGCGGATTTGTTCAGCAATAGCGATCGTACCCCCAACAATACCAACGATGGTAGCAACTGTTGCTGTTACTCCTTCTCTTTCCGGTGCATCTGAACTCACTGCATAGTTACCAGATATACCAGGAATTGCCAAAAGCGCCTCTGTTGCTGCGATCGCATCTTTACCCTCAATCGCCACCTGAATTTCTGCCATAGTGTTAATCTGCAAATAACTCCAGGCTTATTTTAAACAACATCCCAAGGTAATTTATCGGCTTTTTCTTAACATTCAACACTTAACAAACTTTATTAGCCTTTTTATTCTTGCTGGGGATTCAGGTAAGCTATTTTGCAATTACTGCTTGCACTTTGTCTACACTAGAACTGGACTAAAGTACTTAAATAGTAGTCAAAACCTAATGTCTAAAAAGCCCGATTCGCAGTTCCAAAATCTCTTTGCTTCACACAAATCAACTAACTGGGACGAAAGATTAGCCCAAGTAGCCTATCGCTTTAACCGAGAGTATCAGGGTGAAACCTTTGAACTCCCAGCAGAAGTACAGGCGATGCCAATATTTGGCGAGTGGATTGGAGGTAGTTTCTCAGGGAGAATTGCTTCCGCTTTCTGGGAAACTGCTAAACCTCAAAAGAACCAGCACTGTATAGATATTGGCTGTGGTATCAGCTTTTTAATTTATCCTTGGCGGGATTGGCAAGCATTCTTTTATGGGCAAGAAATCAGCAATGTGGCACGGGATACGCTTAATTCCCGTGGGCCGCAGTTGAATTCCAAGCTGTTTAAAGGTGTTGAGTTGGGAGCAGCTCATCAGTTAAACTATTCATCTGAGCAGTTTGACGTAGCGATCGCCACTGGATTCAGCTGCTATTTTCCACTCGAATATTGGGATGCTGTACTAGCAGAAGTCAAGCGGGTGTTAAAACCAGGTGGACATTTTGTGTTTGACGTTCTCAATCCTGAACAGCCTTTAGCAGAAGATTGGGCAGTTCTGGAAACCTATTTGGGTGCTGAAGTGTTTTTAGAGCCTTTGGCTAAGTGGGAAAAAACGATTAAGGCGGCTGGTGCTAAAGTCGTAACGCACAAATCAGGGGAATTATTCGAGTTATATAAGGTGAGGTTTTAAAAATACTGTTACTCAGGGATAAGTGGACTTGATGGATCTAAAGAAGTTGTAAAAACAAAATAAATTACCCCAGCTCCGAGAATCATCACAGCGAGACTAAACAGCAACACCCAGCGGTCTGTTGGTTCATAAGTATCTTCTTCGATATCACGACGGACAGCGAAATAGTGCCCCGTTGAAAGCCACACTGTGATTAAACCCACCAGCGAGAAGACTAAGCCTAATTTCCAGCCATTACCAGGACGGGGTATCAAAGGTACTTGGAAGGCACGCAAACGCACGATGACGACACCAAAACCTAAAAGAGCGATCCCTGTCCGCATCCAAGCGAGGTAGGTACGCTCATTTGCCAAGTGATCTCGGACTCTGGAAGGATTCAGTCGGCCTGCCTTTTTTTTATCTTTATCTTCTTCTGTAGGTTTCAATAACTGCATCAATAACACCCTTATCCCCAAAGAGGCTGTTCTCAAAAAAATGCGGAGGTAATAGTAAGTCTCCTTCGAGATGACTTGTACCCAGCGCAATAGTTGCGCTAATGAAATATACCTCTTGTGATTGTACATTTTTTTCAAAATTTATTTTAATGCAGATATCTAAATAAAACAAGCCTGATTGAATAATTCGTAATTCTTAATGACGCTCTCTACAAGACGCTCTTGCTAGCTTGCTTCTTTGCTGGAGTACAAATACTCGTTGGCGGCAGCCTCTCGTAGAGAAGAGGCTACGCTAAGGTAATTCGTAATTGAAGGTACAGAGCAAGTATAAGTAATAAAAGGTCATCAAGAAAACAGCCAAGATCAAAGAGGTTTTTCACCAGTGTTTGTCCTGTTTATCCTCTGATTTTGGCTGTTACCCTATTTCAATTCAGAAAATTATTCAAAAATAGACTATGCATTTCTATTTCAAGACTGATTGCTAGGCGCATTAGGAACTCGTGTATCTATGAGAGCCTGCGATATATTTGGGATAAACCAGTTAGCCTCATTGCTGTTAATAACTTTCACAGTAGGAACATTTAATTCAATCGCAGCAGTATCTGGATTTGTCTTAATCACTAACTGAGTTCCATCAAGTATCTTCAGTGCAGCCGGGCCTGTCAATTCTTGACCTTGCCCATTCGGACTAGAAGTAAAATTTGCTACTTTAACATCATTCCCTAGATAGATGCCATCACAATCCCATTTATTTTTAGTGGATTGACCATTAGCTAGAAAATACAGACCATTGTCGTATACGGCATCTTCATCGTCTTCATCATTTGGTCTTTTGCCGTATACTGCAATGGTATTACCTGTTTGGTTTTCGCATTGACCCCAGTTGATTCCCGTCTCTAAAGCATATTTTTGCAATGTTAATTCCTCCACTCTTTTTTGAATTTCTTCTGTTGTGAGACCTTCAACTTGAGTTTGGGCTTCTTTTGTCTGAGAAAGTTCGTTAAGAGCTTTAGTGACTTCGATATAATCAGGGTTTTTGCTAAATTTTGGTCTATCAGCAAAAGAAGGTTGAGCAAAGGCGAGATTAGCGACAATCATTAAGACAATTAACAGAGATTTCCAGATTTTCATGTTTTGGCTCCTGTTAATGGGTAAGATATTTTGCAGTTTGGAATTCATTTTGACCAGAAAATTCATGATGCACCTGTTTTTAGATACTTAATTTTTATTGTTCTTCACTCGACGGCTGAGTATTGAAACCTAAAATCAATGAGAATATATAACTAGAAACTACAGATAAAAGAGTCCAAGTAACATTTTCTGTAACAATAAACACGCCAAGCCCAATCAATATACAAGGTACAAAAGTATTGCCATTCTCAGTTAAAAATTGTGCGATTGCAGGCAAGTAGGTTAACTTATAAGCGGTATAACACCACACACCCACTAGCGTAAAGAATACACTTAGTATTGTCAGCAGACTATCTAATTCAGAATTGGCAAACAAAGGCACATAGACGCTGATATTATCACTACCATTCGCAAAGGCGATCGCAGCTACATTGCATGTTTGCGGAGAGAAAAAATTGGCAATTACAGAAGGACAAGACGGCTCAGTTTTTTCTTCGGCTTCCTCTGGTGAATCCTCTTCGCGCTTTAATAAGCTACTCACACCAATGATTATTGGCATTAAACCAAGTAGTCTAATCCAGTCCTGCGGTATGATTAGTCCACCTAAGAAACCGGGAAGGCTAGCAATGATCAATGCAGCAAAACCGAGATACTGACCAGCAAGGATGTGACGACTGCGGAATGTCTTATTTATTTGTGAAAAAAGCAACGTCAGAATGACAATATCATCGATGTTGGTGGCACTGAATGCCGTGATCCCTGTGGTAATTGCAGTCACTAAACCGCTCATTTATGGAAGTCCTTATTTTCATGCTTGGCCAAACAGGGCATTGACATGGGTCATTTACAAAGGACAAATGACCTATGACTAATGACTAATGACTAATGACAATAACTAGGTAGAAAGCCTTGATTTATACTTTAGTCAAACTAATCGATAGAATCAAATGCTTTTGTTTGTCAAAATGATAAATGGAAGTGATTAAAATTTTGACACCAAGTCTTAGGGATAGTATAAATGGCAGGAATGACGCTTGAGCAGCTAAAAATCTTTCTGGCTGTGGCGCAGCACTTACACTTTACTCGCGCAGCAGAAGAACTTTATATTACACAACCTGCCGTCAGCGCAGCAATCCACAACTTAGAGCAAGAATACGGAGTGAAACTGTTCCATCGGATTGGTCGCCATATTGAGATTGCTGAGGCGGGTAAATTACTGCAAGTGGAAGCGCAGAAAATTCTTGATCAAGTTTCCCTGACTGAAAGGGGATTGCGAGAATTGAACAATCTGCAACGGGGTGAATTAAAATTAGGGTCGAGTCTGACAATTGGTAACTACTGGCTACCAAGTAAAATTAGTGAGTTTAAGAGCCGATATCCTGGTATCCAGATTGACTGTAGCCTTGCCAATACAGAAGAGATTTGTGTCGGAACGGCGACAGGACAGTTTGATTTAGGTTTGGTGGAAGGAGATGTGAAGCCAGCGCTCCAGAATACTCTGGAGTATGAAATAGTGGGGAGTGATCGCTTGCAAATTGTGGTAGGTCAAAAACACCCTTGGTTTGAGTGGGGAGAAATTGATTTAACCCAATTGACTAAAACCCTTTGGGTGATGCGAGAACCAGGTTCTGGAACCCAGCAAAGGTTTGAAGAAGCCCTCCAAAATTGGGGAATCAATCTCAGTGAACTGGATGTAATTCTAGTATTCAACAGTGGGGAGATGACAAAAGCAGCGATCGAAGATGGTGTCGGTGCAATTGGAATTTCTGAGTTGATGGTAAAAAAAGAAATACAGTTGGGAACTCTGCGGGCAATTCGAGTTATTGATAATAGAGAGGGCAAGAGTGCGATGCCTACGGCGGGCTACGCCTACGCAGAAATAGTTCGACCTTTTTTCAAACTTAAGCATCGTCAGCGTTTTCAAACTGCTCTTTCTAAAGTCTTTGAACAAATGTTGATATCGTCTATGTTAGATAGCTCACATTAACATGTATCAAAATCAGTTATTTAAAGCAATACCTTGTCCTAAAGGACAAGCTACGCGAACGCCCATTTAATCAGAAACAATCAAGGCGTCAAAGTAATTGATCATTGAGAATTAATAATTCATAATTACAAGACGCTCGAGGACTCGCTCTAAGCGTACCCCTGCTCTTAAGCAAGCTAGCAAGAGCGTCTCGTAGAGAAGCTATGCCAAAGGTTTTACGCTGCGCTATCAGTGGTAGCTCACTACTTTCCACTGATTGAAACTACTAAATTTTTGATGAGCATGTGGGCTGCTCTACAGTGTCTTTAATTATGAATTAGTAATTATTCAGTCATATTATGTGCGGATAATTAGTTATAATTCCCACAGTCATTGCACGCCACCCCTTAATCCGTTTCACACCTTTCGCATATTTTGACTGATCGGGTCAAAACCTTTAGAAAACCGCGTGCTTTCATCATAGTAAGCACCAGTCAGATTTGCTCCATACAACTTGGCATAGTTGAGTTTGGCTCCCCGGAGATTTGCTTCATTCAGTTTGACACCGCTCAAATTAGCTCTGGTCAAGTTCGCTTTGGCTAAGTTAGCTCTACTCAAATCTGCTCCCCAGAGTTTAGCTTTAGCTAGGTTAGCTCCACTCAAGTCAGATCCCCATAAATTAATTCCAGGCAAATAGGCTCCAATCAGCTTGTCTCTACTCAAGTTGACGGCTGGAAAATATCTTTCTCCTGCGGCAAAACGCCGTTTTAATTCCTCAGTATTCATGCGTCGCGTTGACCTTCCTTAGCAATACAGAAGTTATTTGTTCCCATTCCTGGCTTAGTTCTCCTAGAAACTCTGGCTGACCACTACGTCGATACCAGAAATGGGCATTGTTCAAATCGCCTTCTTTGCGGTGCAGGTAAGCATGAACCCAGGCACTATCGACATCGCTGGCATTTTGAACTATTTCATGAGCTTTGCTCCAATCACCTTTCTTGTCATACCACATTGCTTGCAGCCCTTTTGGCAGTGTCTCAGGACATGGGCGTTGTTTTTCAATTAATCGTAAGAATTCCTTTGTATTCACGATCGCCACCCAATAACAATCAAACTTCTATTTCTAAGATACTCCCCAGCTTAAGGTTAAGGGGAGCAGAAGAGCACGGGGCAGGGGAAGCAGGGGAAGCAGGGGAGAAATGCCCAATGCCCAATGCTCAATCCTCAATCCCTTTCACATCTACTTAACTGGAATAAGTTCAAAGTCGAAAGTACTGATCAAACGATCATCAATATAGACCTCTATTTTATGCTTACCAACCGGATCGCCAGGAGCGATCGTCCAAAAATTCTCAATCACACCCTCTGGAGCCGACTGTGTGCGCCGTGTCACAGATGTAGTGCCGTCTGCTGATATTGAGAAGTCTTCACCATTATCTGTACCCCAAGTTTGTGGAGGTTTTGGTAAACGCAAGACTTCGCGCCATTTTACTTCACCTTGGTAGTCTTTGAGTTTAATCCGCCATCCGTAAGCGTTTCCTTGCTGAAGTGGCACTCTTGTTGTCTGGAAAATGGTAACGTTACCTTTAGAGTCAACTCTCTTCAGCCCGAACTCGCTGTTACTAACAGTAATCTGTTTTGTATTGATTGGTGCAGGAGATGATATAGCATTTTCTACCAAAACAGAAGTAGCGTTGATTGGCTCAAAACCTATGACTCCAGATATTAGCCAAAAAGAAGCTAGCACAGCAGTAGTAGCCCAAATTCTCATTAGTATAGTTTTCCTGTCAGATTGGTACTTATTCAAGTAATCTGACATGTTTTCCGGGTCAAGGTTACCTATGGTTGGACAAAGACGAAGTTGCTTATAGGAATTTGGTTGATTTAACCGATAGCCTATCCAATGTAAGGTAAACCATTGCGCCGTTTCTCCATCGGCGATGATCAGTAATTCAGGTTAAAGACAACGACATTTACATTCCCGCCACTGATTTGCCACATATTTTTGATCGTTTTTATCGTGTAGATACTGTTCGATCTCGCCAAATAGGAGGCTTTGGCACTTAGACTTGCGTAGGCGTAGCCTACCGCAGCCATCACAGGGCAAATTGTATAAGGTTATGGGAGGGCAAATCACCGTCAAAAGTATACTTAGTCAAAATAATTCATAATTGATAATTAATAATTCATAATTACAATCAATGTCCGATTGTACTCTTCACTGTCTTGTTGACCATTAAATTTTTGATAAGCATGTGCGCTGCTATACAGTGTCTTTAATTATGAATTATGAATCATGAATTAGTAATTATTCGGTCAAGGCTTAACCTTTCAAATTAACCTTCCTTCAAACTTTGACGCATCTTGATGAGATGAAACTTTTTCAATGCTGTGATAACTTCTTCGCCATTTTTCCAGATGTTCTATAGATATTGATTTAGATGTGACGTTCACACCATTTCCTCGCCAAGCAACTTCTGGATCTGTTGTGAAAACCCCGCACTCTAATTGATCTAGTCTCATATTCCAATATTCACTAAATCGGCCTTTTAAAGTTATAACTTGCTCAAATACCTTGTTTCTATGTTTATTTCTTCTTTTTCGTTCTGTAGCTCCTGTTGCTTCTGTATCAATAAACTTAGTTTCAACTAAAAATAGACTACCTTTAAAGGTTAGGTAGACAAAATCACACTTCCCCAAATCTGTATAATCTGAAATTGGAGATTTTTCAAATAACAGCAATTCAGCGCATGAGGGAAACAAGTCTTTAATATTCAGAAATAAATAAGCTTGCAATAGAAGTTCCTTATCATAAGGAAACAAGATAACTCCTTCAAAAAATTTTTGAATGTCCTCGTGAGTTTGGGGTTGAATTTTTTTACAGTATGAAACAAATTTATGTAGCTCGTTTACGATCATCAAGTTCCTAACTCCTTCCCCCGGTCGCAGCCTCAAGGGTAATAGCATAAAAAGATACCACTACTTGAGGTAATTCTCATCCGCATAAGTAACTAAAAAAACGATTTTAGTCCTAAATCTTTAAGGCTATTTACTGTTGACAGTTCAGCCATACTAATATAAGAGATGCTTTTCAGTATTAGTGGACTTTTCACTCTTGGCGTCAGCTACCAGTCAGCGATTTTAGATGAGCAGGAAAACTGGCGTTTTGCAAAGCTTGAACAGTTATTCTAGAATCTTGTACGCAATATTGCCAACCCAAGCGAACAAGTTTACGAGAAGTTTCAGTTTGGATAATTCCGATCACTGGCATTTTTGCCTTTTCTTTGTCTCCTGACTGTTCTTGCAAAATTGTTTTCAAGCGATGTAGTTCTTCGATATTACCTGCTTGCTGGGGATTTAACTCCACCATCACCATTTGTACTGTTTCCACCGGTTCTGCATCTTCAAGAATAAATTGAGTTTGCTCATCGCGTCGATCTACTTTGCCCCAAATAATCAATCTAGTATCAACTACGAGTAAGGAATTAATACGTTCATAGGTTTTAGGAAAAACGATAGCTTCTGATTGTGTAGTTAGGTCTTCTATTTGTAAAATTGCCATCTGATCGCCTTTTTTAGTAACCACTTTTTTCACGTTATTCAACATGACAACTGCACAAAGCCTTATTTCTTCTCTTTGTTCTCCCAGTTGCGAAAGGTTAATCGGAGTCAAAAGTGGTGCTATTTGCCGTAAGGATTTAAGTGGATGATCTGATACATAAAAGCCTAATAATTCTTTCTCTTTCTGCAACTTTTCCTGTGGGGTAAAATCCATTACAGGTTTAGATTTGGGAGCAGTTTCAAAGGCATTATTTACTATTTTACTCTGAATGTAAGAAAATCCATCACCTAATAAATCAAACAGATTCCCTTGACCACTAGCTCTGTCTTTAGCGCGAGATTGTGCCCAATCATACACTAATTCTGAGTCGTTAATTAATTGTTGGCGGTTGGGTTCAATTTTATCAAAGGCTCCACAATAAATCAGTGATTCTAAAGTCCGGCGGTTAACAGCACGTAAATCGACACGATCGCAAAAATCAGCGAGGGATTTAAACTCTCCTGTCTCATTTCTCGCCTCCAAAATACAGGCGATCGCATTCTGTCCCACGTTACGCACCGCCGAAAATCCAAACAGAATCTTTCCTGCCGTTGGTGTAAAATCAACACCAGAACGATTGATATCTGGCGGATCTATGGAAATACCCATACTTGCACAGTTAGTAATATATCTCTGTACCTTATCAGTATCGCCACTGTTAGCCGTTAACAGTGCCGCCATATATTCCAATGGGTAATTAGCTTTTAAATATGCTGTTTGATAAGTTACATAACCATAGGCAGTCGAATGGGATTTATTGAAACAATTGGAAGCGATTAAGCCATTTTTGAGCGCAAAATTATGGTCAAGCTCAACTCCAATGTCATAGACATTTTGTTGTCCTAAATATTTACGTGTGGCTATTTTTATCATCCTACCCTACCCCAAAAAAAATTTTGCGAAATTAATTAAAAAAATGATGACAATTGTAGCTATAGTAATACCTATAATACATAATTATATCACTAGAAAACACTGCTATACTTTTACACAAAAGTAGCCAAAATATATCAAAAGTTTGGTAAACAATTAGATAAACAGTTAATAGCTATATAATTGCTGTTTTGAAAGCTTATTAAACACATTCCAACACATATTAATCCGCTTAATCAGATGCCTGGGGAGTGGGGAAGAAGCTCTTGATCTCTTAGTTGGGGAGAAAAGTTTTGCCTTCTGCACCCCGCCCCTCTGCCTCTTTCCAATGCCCAATGCGTCAGTTACTATCGTTGAAAAGCAATTCGGTATAAGAGGGTGTGGGTAGGTGAAAGTGGCGCTGATCGTAATTTTGGCGGTGGTTGTAGGATTGTTTGTGGTAGTCGAGATCGGACTGCGATCGCTCTTTGGCTTTGGTAATCCCCTGATTTACATTGGCGATGAGCAGATTGGTTATTTATTGGCTCCTAACCAGTGTACCCGTCGTTTTGGTAATCGCATTGAAATTAATGAGTATTCTATGCGAGGTAGTCCGATCAAAAAGACGCCTGCACCTTCTGGGCTGCGAGTCCTAGTGTTAGGGGATTCTATTGCCAATGGTGGGTGGTGGACAGATCAGACTAATACAATATCCAGCCTGATGATGCGTTCTCTGGCATCATCTAGTAATAGTAATTATCAAGAAGCAGAAGTGTTGAATGCTTCAGCTAACTCTTGGGGGCCAAGGAACGAGTTAGCTTATTTACAAAAGTTTAGCAATTTCAACGCGCAAGCGGTAGTATTATTAATTAATACCGATGATTTGTTTGCTACTCCTCCCACTTCTTTACCAGTAGGGCGTGATCGTAATTATCCCGATAGTAAACCTCCTTTAGCATTAGTGGAAGTGTGGCAACGTTATATCGTTAAGCAAAAGCCAATTCCCGAAATGAAAGCAGTACAAAATGAAGCAGGCGATCGCGTTGGGATTAATCTGGAGGCAATCGGCAAAATTCAAGCCCTAACTTGTCAAACAAACAGCCAATTTCTGCTATTCATGACTCCCTTACTGCGAGAAATTGGTGAACCAGGCCCCCGCGATTACGAAATTAAGGCACGTCAGCGCTTGAACGATTTTACTAAAGCACAGCAAATTAACTATATAGACTTTTTACCGATATTCAATTCAACTACCAACCCGCAAGCTTTGTATCATGATCACATTCATCTTAACTTGCAAGGTAATAAATTTGTCAGTGAAGTTATGGAGCGATCGCTTTTGGAAATACTGGGTAAGACACCACTTCCTCATTTATGACATGAACTACTAACTTAACTGAACAATATTGCGTTATATCCCACAAACTAATTTGTAGGTTTATGCCTCAAGCGATTGAATGACACTCAGTAGCTGCTCAGGCGTATATGACTTAGTTATATTTCATATTGTTTGCGTAAGTCTTGGTCAGATTTGTTTTGATGAAGCGACACAATTCAAATCCACTTATTCCCGGCATTACTATATTCAGTAACAATTGCAACTGGCTTTGATTCTAAGATTATTTGTAGAGCTTCTTTGCCACTAGTCACCTTAATGATATTGTAACCCCTATCACTGAGATAATGACTAATTAATTTAAATTTACTCAGACAATTTTCTATAACCATAATGGTAGCGATTCAGGTAATACTCAACCTTAAATCTCCAAAAAAATATGTTGCTCAGGTGGAGTTATTTTTTAGATGAGGAAATTAAACAATATGTTGAAAGATTACTTTTAGTACATCCCCTTGTGTAAAAGGCTTGGCTAAATAGCCTGATGCTCCGACTATCTTAGCTTTAGCTCTATCTATAAATCCTGATTTTGCTGACACCATAATCACAGGTGTATTTTTAAAATGTGAGTGTTTGCGCAGCAAAGTGCAGAGTTCATATCCGTCCAAATTAGGCATCGAAATATCTAACAAAATTATGTCGGGTTTTGTGCGAACAATCTGCATTAAAGCTTTCAAAGAATCGGTAACTCCCACAACAGAAAATGTTTGCTCATCTAAATAATTTTTAATAGCATTCAATACCATAGGACTGTCATCAATACAGAAGATTGTGTAGATTTTTTTGTCAGTAGGCGGTTGGATGATTTGCTCACCCCTATGATCATTAGTATTAATAGAGTAGGCTGCTGGTTTATAGCCGTTTGTTCTAGGTAACTTTGGTGTAGTTTTGGCTTGAGGTTGTAGCTGATTTATTTGCAACAATTGTGGGGGATGCGATTGAGAAGTTGGCGATGTTTCATAATAAGCAGCTTCTCTACGAGAGGCTTCTCTTTCAGAGACGCTAACGCGAACGCCAACGCTTCTGGGGGTTTGACATCGTTCAACTAGTAAGCGGAGATTTAGATAACAAAACTTTGGCATGTCATCCAGAAAGCTCTCAGGAATAAATTCATAACTCCCCTCTTCTAACTTCAAAAATGACTCCAGAACTTCTAGCGCCAATTGCTCTATCAGTATCGCCGCTTGAGAGGAACTGATATATTTCTGATTGACTAACCAGCAAATAGCCAGATAATCTGGGTTCGGTATTGCCTGATTTTCAATACCAGTTTCAAATATTGTCCGCAACTGTTCTTTAATTCCACCAGGGAGAGTAGAAATTTGCTGACTCAAGCGTTGCAAATTCCTGTAAAGCGGCTCAAACATTTTCTCTGAGTAGCAGGCATAAATTAGTTTACCCTCGTCCATATATATTGACCAAGAGCCTGAGGTGCTAAACACCTGCAAACAACCAGTAACCGACTTACCAGTGATTTTTTTTAACAGAGATAGGGGCTGGAGCTTTTGGAAGAATCTGTATCTAATAATTGGAAGTGTCTTCATTGGGATGGCTCTGGAATAAAATTAACTATTTGCAGGCAAAATTAGTGAATTACCTCTTCGGAATTCACCGCGACTTTGTTGGGAGCACTGTCAGATAAATATAGCTGTCACATTTGAGTTAGTACAGAGATTCCACACCCCCCAACTCTTAATTCACCAATCTCTGTTAAGCTATAAAGCACGAATTACAACTAAACCAATCCATATTATTGCCCAATAGCAAAATTGCCCGACTGGTTGCCAGGATATAGTATTTCAAAAATTAGATTGGTTTTCTGTATCTTTTGCTAATCTGGCCAATCTAACAATAACTCAAGTGCCAAGCACAGACCATTGGCTCTCGCCCATCAGTCAAAAAAGTATCATTGTTATCCGTATTTTCCAGCTTAAAATTGCAGATACTTTAGTTCTCTTGCAAAAGTTTTTTGCCCTTACTGCTAAAGTCTGGAGCGACCAAAATCTACTGTAATGTAGAGGTAAATGGCTCTCCCTCAAGGCTTTTAGTCCGCGCTGACGAACTATGTTTTTGTCGCCGTGACAAAAGTCGTCGGGTAGTTTTGTTAGAAGTTTATTCTTCAGGGGAACTTCATCAAGAGAAAAAGTATTATTAAAAACTAAGCATTCAAAAAGTTTAATGTCTTACTTAGGTTTGTGATTGTAGAGCAACTCTTAGTGTTGGGATTGAGCAAAATTATCACTTGCACAACAAGAATGGTAACCTCCGACCAAGTATGAGTTAGCTGATAATTGCCGCCATGATGGTGTGTGGTGAGATGCACAGGCGACCAGTTCAGCAGAAGGGAATCTCTTCATAAGTACTGGAAACGGGTTCTAATGTCGTGTAGAGCTAAATAGTCACTTTGCACAATTTGGAGTCACAAATTCAAGAACTTACAGCAATATTCTTGATTGGTAGTACATACCTGCAAAATAGCTATTTTCAGCTAGATGGTAGATAACAAATAACGTACTCACTAAAATTCAGGTTACTATAATTTTCAAAAAAAGTTAGTAGAAATATATAAACTTCATGATTAATCAGTAAAGTCAACATGAAAACTAATTAATATAATCTTCCAGTATTTATTTGTTCAGATGTCCTGAAAGGCTAAAAATGTACAGTAAAAGATAATTTTGTATGCTTATTAAATTACACCTATAAATGAATGAATTATTTTATAGTAGCAATTTGCCCGAAATATCTCAAGTATTAAAAATAACAAATATAAATACAAAATTGTACGCGTAGGCGTAGCCCCTCGTAGACATCGCATTTATTAACCCATAAGGTATATGTAGCAAAAAGACGCAAAGAAATTCTTTGCGTCTTCGGCGTGAGATTTAGAAGTGGACATTCTCACCGTTAGACTTCTCCATCAATTTAAAATTGCTCCCGCCAGCACCAGGTTAAAAGTGTGCCGCCTACTACCAGCTTAAGTATTTCCAGTACCCAATAACTGCCGTGTAGTAAATTCATTGTTGATGGAATAGCAGCAGCAGCTTCAAATAGGTTAAGTTGAACTCCTATAGCGCACATTTGCGGAGTTAAGAAATAGGTGTCAAGCATAGCTATAGTTAGCAGCAGCACAGATAAAACAATACTGCCAATACGCCAGTGATATCGGATTTTGCTCAAAGCTAGTGCCCCAGTTAATACTACAGCAGCAGATAATAATTCCATCCGATTGAAGTTCCAAAAAATCGTATAGCCTGCTGTCGTAAAACCAGCTTGACTCATCATCCCAGAAAGATAAAGGCTAGGCATAATTACCCAGTCTAAAACTAAACTAGCACTAAGCCAAAAGCCCAAAGTCAATATGATCGCGGTTTGCCAAATTGGCCGTTTGAATTCAAGGTTAGAAATAGCAGTCATAAAATAATTGCGTGTGTTGTATTCTTAGTTTCTAACTTCTTCCGCTGTTTGACAAGAAATATCAACTAACCTTTACAAAGCGATCGCTCTTAATTTATTCTTAATCCAATCCCAAGATTTTTTAAACTTAGTTGAGAAACATTAAGATTTTGTAAAAATTAATTTAAATAGATTTTGCCTGTTAGAAATACTCAATTTTTTATATCGAAAGTAACTAAGCGATCGCGCTAACTAAAATGATCAATTGTAGACATCGCTTTCACCGTTGGAAAATCAATCAAACAATAAATCCTGATTTTTTACATATGCATAAAAAAGCTTTTTTGTCAAGTATAATTTAGATGTGGGAAAAATCAAAAACAAAGGTAATGCTATTATTGCAAGTTAAATGTGCAACAGCTTAATAGCTTGAAGTTTCAATAAATACAGAGATAGATTGCCAAAATCCTTAACTTGCTACGCATCCACTCTGGCTTAAGTAAGTCAGCGATAAAATTTCAACGTATGTTAAATATTCCTGCTTACCTGCTGATATGGTTGTATAGCCACATATGAAGACAAGCAGCAGCAGTATATAGTGTGCTGTATTGTCGGGCAATATCAAAAATCACAGGAGATTCTTTATATCCTTTTGTGGCTGGTAAGTATTTCAATATTTAGGTTTGTTTTTCTAACAAATCAAATATTGAATTAGTAAATTGATTTATTTTCTCTAGTACTTACGGAAAATCGAACCACAAAGGACGCAGAGAAGCCAGTGCGTTGGTGAGGCAGTCGCTCAGAGGGGGTTTCCACGCCAGTTGCTTCTCCTGTGGTCGCCGCTGCGCGAACAAGTCGGCAGAGCCGCCCAACTGGCTCCCCATGAGGAACTGCCGAAAGGGTTAAGAGACTTGTTCGCTCTTAGCGTTCCCGCTCTTTAGCAACTGGCGCGACACGGAGGAATAAGAGTTTGAGAGGTTTTTTGCGTAAGTCCTAATCTAAAATCGTTCGACTGAGCGTAGCCGTTCCCGTAGCGTTCCTCAGGAAAGTCCAAAATCCAAAATGGTATTAGCTCAGTTGACGACGAAATTGGTTAATACTGATAGATAAAAGCACTATGGCAAAAAATAAAAGTGCGATCGCATTCAACCAAAGTACGTCCAAACCTGAGCCTTTAAGCAGTATCCCCCGGACAATCGCTACATAATGGCGTAGGGGATTTAGTAGCGATATATACTTAAATATTATAGGCATATTTTCGACAGGAGAGAGTGCACCCGAAAGTTGAATTAATGGTAAATTAATAAAAAATGATGTCAGTACAACTTGTTGCTGAGTACGACATATTGTTGCCAGCATAATCCCAATGCCAATTCCCACAGATAAATAAAGTCCTGATAGTCCTAAAAATAGAAAAGCATTGCCTCGAAAAGGCACTCCAAAAACTAATCTTCCCAAATTCAAAGCTAAGATGACATCGCCCATCAACAAAATAAACAACGGCACAATTTTAGCTAACAAAATTTCCCAAGCTTCTGCTGGAGTCATTAACAGTTGTTCCAGAGTTCCTGTATCTTTTTCTCGGACAACTGTGACTGAAGAAACTAGAGAACTAATTAGTGTTAAAACTACTCCCAAAACTCCTGGAATGAAAAACCAACTACTCACGAGTCCAGGATTATAAAGAAAAGTTGTTTCCGGGTTAATTAATCTTGGTGCTTGATTAGATGAAAACCGTTGATTAAATTGATAAATAATCTGACTTAAATAACCTTGAGCAATCCCAGCAGTATTAGCATCTACTGCATCAACTAAAATCTGGATATCGGCTGGTTTATCTTCGGATAAATGACGGTTAAAATCGTAGGGAATTACCAAGCCTGCTGTGATTTTTCCCTGCTGGACTTGCTCACCCAAATCCTGATCGTTGAACATATATTTTTCAACGACAAAGACTTTATTTTCAGTTAATTTAGCAACTAGCTCTCGGCTTTCATAAGTATTAGCATAATCAACAATTCCTAATTTAAGATAATGCACATCTGGATTCAAACAAAATCCATAAATTAACATTTGAATTGTGGGAGGAATTATCAATAATACTAGTGTTTCTTTACTTCTCAAGATTTGGCGAAATTCTTTAAGAGCTAAACTCCAGAATCGGCTATTTAATAATCTTTGGATTAATTTCATGGTTAATTTAGTTCTAAATGAGCAAAAGGGTATAGATAGAGACGCGATTAATCGCGTCTGTACAGGAGTTAAAAAAGTTTTATATCTGGCTTTCACGGTGAGATGTTGTACTTCATTTAGTTGCAAACTGCTGTATAAAAGAATAAATATCAATATTTAGCTAATAATTAATCTGATAATTGCATTCGTTTTAATATCCGACGGGCTGCATTAAATAGCAATAACCCTAAGATAACTAGCATTAAAAATGATAACCAGACCCCTGCCCACCCAGTGCCGCGTACATAGGCATCACGAGTAATTTCAATATAATAACGTGCTGGAACAATATAGGTAATTAGTGAGAGTGGAAAGGGTATATTACTAAGCGGATAAATGAATCCACTTAGTAATAATGATGTTAAAAAACCTAATAGTGCAATAGCCTGGACGGCAGCATTTTGATTGGCAGAGCGAATACCGATTAATAAACCAAACATAGTACTATCTATCAAAAACATTAGTGTGCCCATTAATAATGGCGTTGGATCTCCAGCTAATGTCAATTGCCAAATTATGACACTCATGATCATAATAAGTGAAGCTTCGCTAATTCCAATTAGTAGGTAAGCTAAAGCTTTTCCTAACAGGAATTCTTCAGCGCTGAGGCTAGAAGTATATACTTGTAATATTGTCCCTTTTTCTTTTTCCCGCACCATAGTAATTGCTGTTAATAACGAGGGAAAAATCCATAAAATCACTGCGAAAACACCTGGCACTATTGAAAGAGATTCTTTTCTTCCTGGATTAAACCAGAGGCGAATATGAGCAATAATTTTATCAGATGATGGTTGTAAGCCAGAATTTTGAAGAAAAAATCTTGTTGTTGCTTGAATACTGTTTTTAATAACTCGTGCGTTATTAACATCAGTTGCATCAACTAAAATTTGTACTGTGCTAGTTAAACCTGATTTAATGCGACGACTGAAATCTGGCGGAATGACCACAGCAGCTTTTGCAAGTCCCTGATCAATTGCCAATTGAGGATTTTGAATTTTAGGTTTTGTATTTGAATTGAGAAGCAAAAAGCTATGATTATTAACTGGTTCAAATTGATTGGTCGCAAATAACCGCTCAGTATAAGCACGGCTGAGGGGACTGACATCAAAATCTTGGACAAATAAGGGAATATTTTTAGACTCTAATCGAATTGCAAAACCGAAGATAATTAAACTGATAAATGGTAAGAGGAATGCTAGTGCTAATGTCAAGCGATCGCGCTTAAATTGGGCTAATTCCTTGCGACATTGAGCTAAAATTCGTTTCATTTTTTATTGGTCATTTTTCCTTAGTTATTAATTCCCTCCCCTGCCCGTCTGCTCTTTTTAGGCACGTTGCACAATACCAATAAATGCATCCTCAAGAGAAAAAGGAATAGGTCGCAAAGAGCGAATATTGAGCTGCTGTGTTTGTAAAATTGAGCGAATATGGGGAATATCTGAGTCTGGATGATCGAGAACAAGGTGTAAGCGATCGCCAAAAATCGACACCCGCCACGGTGCCAACTCAGTTTTGAGTAAATTAGAGGCATTTTGGGTTTTATCGGTCACTACCTCCACCAGTTGACCGGGTTGAGCAGCTTTAATCTGACTCGGCGAACCCTGTGTTACCACTTCACCCGCCACCATAAACCCCATCCTGTTACATTGTTCTGCTTCTTCTAAATAATGGGTAGTCACCAGTACTGCTGTACCTGCTCTGGCAAACTCATTAATCAACCGCCAGAACTGACGACGTGCTAAGGGGTCTACTCCTGATGTCGGTTCATCTAAAAACAAAATTTCTGGCTCATGCATCACCGAAGCGCCAAAAGCTACCCGTTGCTTCCATCCTCCTGGTAATTGTCCCGTGAGCATATTTTCTCTGCCAACTAAACCACAGGTGGCAAGTACCCAATCAATTTTGGTGCGGCGTAACCGACTTGGCACACCATAAACTCCACAGTAAAATTCCAGATTTTGGATAATAGTTAAATCATCGTAGAGGGTGAATTTTTGGCTCATATAACCGATGCGTTGGCGCACGTCACTACTACGCAGATTCTGAGTTTGTCCAGCTAAAGAAATTTTCCCAGATGTTGGTTCTAGCAGACCGCAGAGAATCTTAATAGTAGTTGTCTTTCCTGCACCATTTGCTCCTAGCAACCCGTAAATTTCACCATAGCGAACTTCCAAATCTACACTCTTAACCGCCTGGAAGTCGCCAAATACCTTTCTTATTTTATTTGCACCAATAGCAATCGATGATAAATTGGAAATTCTTCTGTCCCCAGTCCCTTTTTTTGTACTAGGAAAAGCGATAAATTCTGGGTCATTGCCAGCTGCACGCAGACGAGAAACAAAAACGTTTTCTAAGGTAGGGTCAGCAGTTTGAATGCTGTCAAGTTGTAGTCGCTGCTGAGTGAAAATTGTCTGAACTGCTGCTGTACCGACTGCGACATCTTTAACTAGCACATCCAGGCGATCGCCAAAGGTTTGCACATCGACAATTGATGTCTGTTTGCTATTTGTCGCCTCATGTAATACTCGTTCAGCTGCTTCCAGGTGCTGAGTCCGAACTTCTAAACGCTGCAAACCTAGACTTTCTCGCAACTGAGAAAGGGTGCCAATTTGTTGAATCTCTCCTTCATACATTAAAGCAATGCGATCGCACCTTTCGGCTTCATCTAAATAAGGTGTCGCCACAACTACTGTCACTCCCTCTGCGGCAATGGCGGCGAGAACATCCCAAAATTCTCGCCGAGATACCGGGTCAACTCCTGTAGTTGGCTCATCTAACAGGAGAATTTCAGGTTGAGAAATCAATGCACAGCACAAAGCTAATTTTTGCTTCATCCCACCGGAGAGGCGACCAGCCAAGCGATCGCCAAATTTATCCAAACTCATTAGTCGCAGATATTTCTGACGACGCCCAAAGAATTGCTTTTCGGGAACTTCTCGCAATCCCGCAGTGTAACGCAGATTTTCATCAATACTCAAGTCGAGATACAGTGAGAATTGCTGTGTCAGATAACCAATAGATAAACGGGCATCGCGGGGTGGTTTGCCTAAAATCTGGATATTACCAGCAGATGCTTCCATGACCCCACCCAAAATATGAAAGGTCGTCGTTTTTCCCGCACCATCAGGGCCAATTAAGCCAAAGATTTCTCCTCGCTGGACGGCAAAATCTATTCCCTTAACCGCGACTAATTTTCCATAACGTTTGGATAAACCTTCTACCTGAATTACTTCTGCACCAATTTTAGGATGACTTAGTGAATCACCCAAATCAGTAGATGGCGTGATGGTAGTCATAGAATTTTATATTGGGGAATTGGAGTATAGCAAAGGTCATTTTTTTGCCTGTGGTGCGATGATAATCTCAGCATCCGCTGGCATTCCTGGCTTGGCTAAACCATCGGGCTTGTCGATGGTGATTTTGACACCAAAAACTTGTTTAACCCGGTCTTGCTGGAAATAAATATTCTCAGGGGTAAAAGATGCTTCGGTGTCAACGGCAGCGATTTTAGCACTCAAGGGTTCTTTGGGTGCTGAATCTAGAAATACCTTCGCTAACTGACCAACTCGCAGTTTTCCAATTTCGCCTTGGGGGATAAAACCACGTAAATAAACTGTTTTGGGATCAATCACTGTAAGCAGGGTTTTGCCAGTGGTAACAACTGCTCCTGGTTCTACACTCCGGCTGACGACTACGCCTTCAATTGGGCTTTTCACATTTAGGTAAGCAATCTGAGCTTTAGTTTCTTGCTGAGAAGCTTTGGCGTTAGCGACATCAGCTTGAGCAGCGGCTAATTTTAAGCGCGTCTGTGCCAATTGGGCGCGTAATCCACCTAATTGGGCGTTACGAATAGAAGGATTTAACGCTGTGCTTTGGGCTTGGGTCAATTGTCCTTGGGCAGAATTGACTAATTTTCGATAAGAATCTACTGCTGCTTGACGTGATTTCAGAGTAGCAAGGGCAGTTTCAAAGCTTGTTTGGGCTTGGTCAAATTGCTGCTGGGTAACAGCTCCTTCAGTAACCAATTTAGTGTAGCGATCGCGATTTATTCGCGTGAGTTTCAATTCTGATTTGGCTTGTCCTACTTGAGCGATCGCTTGATTTAGTTGCGCCTGACTGGAAGCAACCGACGACTCAGCTTGAAAAATCTGACCTTTGGCATCTCCCCGCGCCTGTTGTAAAGAAAGCTGATTTTCCATAATCTGACTTTCTAGGATATTGATTTGCAACCGCGCCTGTTCTTGTTGTTTGCGGATGGAATCTAGGCGGGCATCTGCGCCCTGAAGTTGTGCTTGAATTTCTGCATCATCCAACTTCACAATCACTTGATCTTTATGGACTGCATCTCCTTCTCGCACCGCTACTGACTCGATTCGACCCGCTACTTTTGCACCAATATCAGTTTCATAGCCTTCAATGCGACCGCTCAACCGCAGCGCGTTAGTTTTCGAGTGCGGTAAGAGAAAAAACCAAGTTGTTACACCTGCACCTATGAGTAACAGGACTACGGGGATAAGCACGCCAGGAGACAGTTTACCCTTTTTTTTATCCGGTACAGCACCATCAATCGGTTCTTGGGGTGGCGAGATGAACTGAGTCATATTGGAGTGGGGAAGAATATCAGAATGACGGTTATAAATTGGTTAGATTAAGCGGCGTTCACTTTTGCCCTGACATCAATACCATCTTCTATATAGACGATGCGATCGGCAATATCAAGAATCTGGTTATAATGTGTCACTAAAAGAATTGTCAAACCTTATTATTTAGCTAATTTTTGCATAATTTCCACAACATTGCTGGAGAAAAATCTGCATTATTCGCTCTTTGGAGCATTGGTAAAGTTGATGGGGTAATTGCTGCTGTGGAGAAAGCTGGCTTCAAGTTGGTGGGCAAATCTAGAGATTAACGCTAATCCAAAGGATACTAAAGACTATCCAGGTGGAGTCTGGACACTATCTCCGACCTTGAGCCAAGGACAAAAAGATAGTGGGACTTAAACATTTTTGAAGCAGAAACAAGCCTCAAACCCTTATAGGACAAGGAAAATACACCAAAAGCTTAAAAATGCTTGAAACCCAG